>NC_019703.1:2855992-3464365 GCF_000317045.1 Geitlerinema sp. PCC 7407 | reverse complement strand
TGAAGCTCAGGCTCAAATTGATCCGAGCTATATGCGCTGCTAGGGATGAGGATACCCGTAAACAAAGGAAAAAAGAAGCTGCTAAGCAGCTTGGTTTAAGTGACCGATCGATTCAAAGGGAAATCAACAAATATTTAGAGAAAAACTCAGAAGCCTTCGCCTCTAACTCAAGAGCTGATAAGGGTACTCCTCGAATCGATAAACTATACCCAATTCCTGAAAAGTTTCGTTTGGAGGAAAAATATCAGGACTTTAAATGGTCGAGTTACATCATCGACACTTACATCAATCGAAACAAAGGCTCGCAGAGAATGAATCAATACCAAGTCTTTGTAAGGGTGCAGAAATTAGCCAGATTAGAATTTGGTCTTCAAGATGGGCAATACCCAAGCAAGATGGCTGTCTACCGCATCTTAGAGCCTTTGATTAATCAGGAGAATAAAACGGTAAGACATGCAGGACAGTCTCCACATCAACATCATGTCAAAACTCGTTGTGGACAAAGTATTCCTGTGAGATGGAGCCAAGATGTTTGGCAAGTTGATAGCACGAGAGCAGATGTTTTATTAGTAGATAAGGATGGTGTTGAAATAGGGTGTCCCGTGTTGACAATCATCTTGGATACCTACTCTGGATGTGTGGTTGGGTTCCATCTTGGATTCTTGGGTCCTGGGTCTAAAGAAGTCGCTCTTGCACTACGCCACGCAATTCTGCCTAAGAACTATGGCCCAGATTACAACCTCGAAAATGAATGGGGGATACAGGGAAAACCTTGTGTTCTTTTTACGGATGGAGGTTCAGAGCACGACTGTGAACATATTTCACAGGTTTCAGAGAAACTGGGTTTTGTTCATTACCTTCGTCTCCGCCCCTCAGATGGAGGCGGAATTGAACGGATCTTTAAAACTCTAAACACTGAGTTTTTCTCTCAAATACCAGGGTATAAAGGCTCCAATGTTAAAGACCGCCCTAAAGATGCGGAAAAGGAGGCTTGCCTAACCCTTACCGACCTTGAAATGCTTCTAGTTAAGTATCTCGTTGATAATTACAACCGGAGGCAACATCCAAAGGTAAAAACTCAAACACGCTATCAACGTTGGCAAGCCACACAAGAAGACATTCTAGAATTTGTCGATGAGAGAGAACTAGATATTTGCTTAATGAAAGAAGCTCATCGTAGGGTTCAGAAATATGGAGATGTTTACTTCAAGAACCTTATATACCGTGGTGATTGCTTAAGTTCCTATGCTGGTGAATACGTGACTCTCCGTTATGATCCCAGAGATGTTACTACAATGTTTGCTTACAGCTATGAGTCAGAGGACAGGTTAGGTAAATTTATAGCTCGCATACATCCTCGTGATTTAGAGTGTGAGCGTCTTTCGTTAGATGAACTTGAAGTAATTAACGCAGGGTTGAGGGAGGACGGAAAAGCTGTTACGAATCAAACTGTCTTGTCTGTTTTAAGAGAAATTGACTATCGTGATTCTCGTGTTGCAGAAATCCAAAAATTAAGCAGGAAGCAGCGTAGGAGATCTGAACATGATGATTTCCATGAAGTACCAGCAGACAGTATTCTTCAAGATGAAGAACTACCAACTTCAGAAGTTTCACTACCTAGTGATGATGGTAGTGAAACTTCTGACCCTAGTACCTCTGGAGATAGTTCGGGTTCAGAAGCAAGTAGCTCAGAAGGAATGGAGGAGGAAAGTTCAGAGTTGAATACTAGGAGTTCTGGTAGTGCAGAAGATAAGGAGACAGTAGTATCTGAGGGTGATATTGAAATACCTGAGGTAGAAGTTTATGATTGGGATGAGATGATACAGGATTTCTAGGAGCTTTGTCCTTAAATTTCGACCATTCTTGCATTCAGAGTTTCTGGAATGGAGGAAATAGTCTCTTATCCGCCTCTGGAATCAAAATTTCTATTTAATGCTTGGAATGTTCTGCGTCTCCAGTAACCTGTTGAGGAATGTAAGGTAACTTCAGGTGCCCAAGAGCAATTTGGATTGGAAGTTGGATTAAGCAGAGACAATTATTGAAATCTCCAGCGATCGCCAATCACATTAAACTTTGCCTACTGACGAGTCGTTCAACAACACGAATACCAGCGATCGTCATTCTACTTCTCGATGTGCAGCATTTTATATTTGTAATTGAGTGCAAGGGACTGATTGATAGGCAAAACTGCTGAAATTCAGTCGCTTCGTTCATCCTCTGCTGATTTCCAGTTCAGGACTAATAGAAGTTAGTAAAACGGACTGAATTCTGATCAAATGCATTCGGCAGTTGGGAAGTGGGTTCGACACAGACACCGAGACACGGAGACATGGGGATTTCAGGCAACGTTCTTGCTCTCTGCGTCCCCCCTTTTCCTTATCTCCGCATCATCTGCTCAATCTCCACCAATCTTCAAAATGTGTCCTCAATGACACTTTGATCCAGTCCTCTTTAGGAGGACTTCAGCGATTAGCGCGTCTTTAGTTGTGGGGCGAATGGGATCGGCGAAAGATTTGTCAATCCGCCAAGATACTGCCTCTTGTTAAGTGGAAAGATGGTGCAGGAAAACCTCTTCAAAACCTTGCAAGCACTAGGATACCGAACCTTCGCTTATTCTCCTAACTAGCTTTATTAAGTTTTTTTACACATTGAATATTCTTTACCACAAACAATAGTACCTGAGTACCATTATTTTTCAAGCTTTAGATACTACCTGCCTAACTGCCCAGTTTTACACGAACCTTTTGCCAACCTACCCAGAAATTTTATGACAACCAAAAACGCTGAAGTACCAGCTACAGATGCGGAAACAGATGCAGAAACAGATGCAGGAATGACAGCTACAAACGCTGTGAAAGTCGCAGAAAAATTAGGATCAGTCAAGCAACTGTCGCCAGAGAAACAGGCTGAAATCAAGCGGTTGCGTAAGAAATTTTATGTGCCACTTACCTCCGTCACCAATCTCCATGATTGGCTAGATACTCGACGTTTGGCGGGGGAATCTGGAATTGTCGAAGGTAATTCTGGAGTTGGCAAAACAATGGGTTGCATGGCATATAAGCTTCGTGTTCCAGTACAACCTCAATCCGGTAAACAACGACACATGCCCGTTGTCTATTGGGAAGTAACTCCTAATTGTGGTCCAAAGCAATGTCATAAAGGATTGCTGCAGGTTATGGGCAATCGCGCATTGCAAGGTTCAACAGACGACTTACGAGAACGATTGCTCGAAACACTTGAATTACGCCGCACCGAAACACTGATTTTAGATGAGGCAAATCGCTTTAAGTATGAAACTTTAGCTGAACTTAGCTACATCTACAACACCGAGGATCTCGAACTGTCCATTATTCTCGTAGGTACTAATAGATTGACTACCCTCATCTCTAGAGATGAACAAGTGGATGGCAGATTTGAATTTCGCTACCATTTTGACAAAATGAGCGCTACAGAGTTTGCAAAAACGGTAGCAATTTGGGAAAAACAGGTATTGAAACTTCCAGAACCATCAGGATTGACATCAAAAGAATTGATTAAACTTCTGATTCAGTCTACCAACTATAGTCTGCGCGCACTTGATGCCATTCTGAGGAGTGCTGCGATTGAGGCTGTAATTCAAGGTTCACCCAAAATTACTAAGGACATACTTAAGCTGGCAATAGCAAATCATAAACAAGCAGGTAAGAAAAGAAAATAGTTGTTCCATTGAATGGTCACAAGCAAATAATCGACCTGGATTTAAGCGATGCCTAAACCCAAATTAGAACAACCTCAACTTCAACTAGAATACGTTGAACCTTTAGAGGGTGAGAGTTTGCCCAGTTACTTTCATCGATTTCGATATGGGAAAGGAAACAGGCTCTCGACACCAAGTTGGCTAACTCAGGAGGCAGGTATTGGACCAGTACTTGCAAGATGGGAAAGGTTCCAATACAACCCTTACCCAAATCGAAAAGAACTGAAAGCTGTAGGTTCTTTAATTGGAATCAGTCCCAAGAGGTTAGCTGAAATGTTACCTCCTGAAAGTGAAGAAGTTGTTCAAAACACAATTCGCTTTTGTGCAGCTTGTTACCTCAAACATCCATGCCATCAGATGAAATGGCAGCTTCGATCAACGGAAGGGTGCGATCAGCATCAGCTTCGACTGCTTTCAAAATGTCCTGGAACAGGGTGCCGAAAAAAGTTTTCTATACAGTCTATTTTGACAAATGATTTTTGTGAGAAGTGTGGGATGCCTTACAAGCGAATGGTTAAGTACCAGAAGGCATATTAGTCAATGGTTGTGTCTTTTATCACTTGTATGAGTAGGGCAAAGTTTTGTTGCCTCATCGGTAAAACTTTTGCCAGTTGACAACTCACTTTTTCCTAAAAAAATGTGCATTATAGTTCAAATGTACTATCATGCAATCAGCAAAATGCTACTGGACTTTATATTCAATGGAGACAAAACTATTCATGACCAATGAAACCAATGTGTGTGTTACCCATAGCAATCAATTGTGGGTAATCAATCGTTCGAAACTAAGTGTTCCTGTCAAGGTTGCTAACGACCAAGTCTGTAATCCCTTTCTCGATGTAGTTGGTGACTTGTACTCAGGGTGCATTGCGGGCTATCAACTCAATGTAAGCTCTGATGCTTCAATTCTCACAGTGTTGCGCCATGCGATGCTACCAAAGAAACCTCAGGTGCAGTATGAAACTTGTTGTGATTGGGAGATTCATGGTATTCCTGAAGGCATCGTTATTGATATGGCGAGTGATCTTGATCCCTCTGCTCTTGATCAAATCACTCATCATTTAGGATGCCAGTTCCACCAGCGTGTATCTCCTCCTGAGGGCGGCTCAGTAGAGCGTTTCTTTCTGACAGCCAATCACGACTGCTTTGCATTGTTACCTGGATTCAATGAGATTCCTCAACAACCTCCAGCTAACCGCGAAGTGTATTTGGAGTTGCAACAACTGGAGCAGATTGTAGGGCATTACATCGTAGATAACTACAATCAACGACCTTACCCGAAGGCACCAAATCAAACTCGATCGCAGCGTTGGAAGGAGGGCTTAATCAATCAACCCGCTGGTCCTTCTGAACAAACTTTAGATGATTTGTTTATTCCTCCGTCTCAACGTCGTGTCCAAAAGTTTGGGCAACTGACCTTCCGCAATCTTGTGTATCGTAGTGAGCAACTACTAACTCGTGTAGGGGAGCTTGTTGTTGTCCGCCACAATCCTACTGACATGTCAACTATTAGTGTCTATCAGCAGAACAATGGTCAAGAGGTATTTCTAGGACACGCCTTCGCAGTTCCAATGTCTTAACTAAGCTTAGCAATGAAATCTGGTTTATCCATAACAGTTCTACTAATTATGGATAAACCAGTTGTACACAACACACTCATTTGATTTCACAATGAACACAAACAACAGCAACGAAGGTGAGAAAAATCACGATAGCCAAATCGTCGAGATTGATGGCTCTGGCATCGACATTCATATTATCAACAAGCAGGGGAATCCAGAACGTCCTTGGTTAACCACCGTTACTGATGTCTATTCTCGGAAAATCATTGCTTACTATTTGTCCTTCAAGAATAAGTAAGTTTTAGACATGAGCATTATGTCTAAAAGGACTTTGTAAGATGATGATAACTGGTTGATTAGAGCAATTGCATTGATCGCCTAATTTCAAGGAAGTAGCGGTAATTTCGCCGCCAGTTGTTAGCCGTAGCCATTCATCTCTTTTCAATATGTATTGTGAGCTTTGCAATGCAACCAGGTATAGCATTCAAGTTCTGATGATATACGGTGCAGTGCTTTCACAAGAATTGATGCATACCCTCTAGTAGGTATGGAACATCTACACAGTTAATAACAACTGATAGTGAGTCTACTTTTGATTCACCTTTACTGGAAGTGAGTTCAGTTAAGTCAGGAATGGCATTATGGAGCTAAAAATGAGATTTTTTGATGATGACAGGTTTAATCTTAAGAATGTTGATTGGAAATTGCTTTCAAAACTACCTGGATATTTAAGCAAAAAACGCCAGAACCAATCTGAATCATCCCCTCAAAATTTAAGAACCTTCACTCCAGAGGAATTGAACCAACAGCTTCAGCGTTTTATCACAGATTACTGGGAAAAGGAATCAAGTCTGAAGACGACTGAGCAAGGGCAATCTCAACGATGGGAGCCAAGTTCTCGGAAGCAATCTATAGGGCTGAACGAAACCTCTGATTTGTATCGACTACCAGTTCGTACTCGTACGCTCTTTAAACATCGACTGCTGGTACTCAACCATCAACATTATAGGGGAGAGGACAAGCTAGAAAACTACATCGGAAACCTGGTTAATGTTCGGTTTGATCCCAACGATTCTTCTGTTGTCTATGTGTTTATTCAGGAGGGCGATCGCGAGATTTTTGTAGGGAACGCATTTCTCGTCTAAAGGTCACTGCTATGCTGAATTGGCGTTGAGCTACTCGTTTAATCCATGATGGATCGCCCCGTCAGGATGTTCTTCACCAAAGACCTCGTAAAACTGGTTCTCTGCCTCAATCTCTAGTGCCCGTCGAGTGTATCGCTCAAAGCTTGCCTCAGATTTGTGCCGCATTAATTGTCGTGCCAATGTGCTGTCCATCTTTTTCAGCACTAACTTTGTTCCAAACGTATGCCGTAAACGATGAGGATGAAAGTCCTCAACCCCTGCTGTCTGTGCCAGATCCTTCATGATTTTGTAAATTCCCCAATAGCTCAGTCGCTGCCCTTTGCTGTTATTAGAAGTTGAGAGAAATAGCGGAGAATTGGGAGTAACTGGTAATCCCTGCCGTAAACGCCATCCTAAATAAGCATCCAGGGATCTTCGAGCAGGCTGAAGCAGAGGAACAGCGCCCACACTGTCTGCTTTTGCGCGTCGAATAAGCAGTCTCACTCCGTCATAATCTTCAATGTTAAGTGCCGCAATCTCAGAAGCCCTGAGTCCGTGTTCCAGCACCGCCAAGAGTGCTGTGTCTCTCGCTTCTGTCTCTCCCCGGTTTTCCAGAGCTTCCTGTAAAGCTCGGACTTCAGAAGCTTTCAGTTCTTTAGAGAACAACGGCTCCAGTTTGGGCTTCTCAATTACAAGGGTCGGATTCTTACTGATGTAATCCCAACTGCTCAACCATTTGAAAAAACTTTGCAGTGCCGCCAGAGCACGTTTACTTGAAGCCGCCTTTAAAGGCTTCCCTGCTCCTGGATTGTCAGTCGTTGTGTCTTGCGATCGCCCCTCTTTGAGAAATGCCTTAAAGCGATCGACATCTTGAGCAGTAATCGCGTGCCAAGGTTTCTCTGTCCAATTAGCGAACCGCCGCAACTCCCGCTCGTAAGCCTTCCGAGTGTTTGGCGCAAACTCTCGGCTCTGCAAAAACTCCTCTACACGCTGCCATCGGAGATCAACAGGAGTAGCGGGGACAGGAGAAGCTTCGAGAGCCGTTTTGTCGTAGAAGTAGAATTTTGGCTCAGCTTCAGCCATCGTGTTGATCCCGTTGTTGAAATAGAGCAGCGCTGGAAGGCTCAATTTGCGGTAGCCAGCTCAGATTTTCTTGATTCTACTCCAAATAACTATAATTATCTGTACTACACAAAAACTAACGCTACAAACCTGTACTTCAGCGTTCAAGCGGATGCCACGCCCTACCCAGGCAAAATGTCTGCACTGTAGCCAGCTTTCAGTCGCCCAGGCTCAACAACTTCACGGTGAGTCGGGTGATGATTGCTGGAACCCTAAGCGCTGTCACCGACGGCGATCGCACTACCGTCATCGAATTGAAAGTAATGCCAAACGACGGAGGAAGCGATCGCCGTCTCAACGTCAGGAACCAACGGTTTCGGAAACAGATAAAATCGCTGTTCCAGTTGAGTTTCCAGAGATCGGGCTACTTTACCTTTACCGAGAAGCAAGGAAGGACGCCCACCTTCATGCAGTAGCCGTGACGGTGTGGAGAGGGTCAGACAAACTGGCAGAAACTGAGCCAATCCATTGCATGGGTATGACCAATGGGCAGGTGAAGTCCTACCTACAAAAGGTTTTGGTAACGTTGAAGGAGCGATACGGCATCACGGAGTTTGAGCCACCGATCCGTCTAGAACCTTGTGAGTGCCCGATCGCACCCTGTCCTTTAAAGGCAAAGTAAGGAATTTCCCTATGTTTGCTCAGGCAGAAATAGCGATCCGACAATTGTTCGAGCAAGCATTAGTTGAGCCAGAACAGGCTAACTTGAATCAACTGTGGCAAAATGTGGAACCCGTTCTGCGACAGATGTCGAAAATCGACCAGCTGAGGTTAGGTGGATGGGCGATCGCCCAGTTAGCGGATCTACATCACCAAAGAGCAATGCGGTGGTTGAGTGATTGGGAGGAGACAGATGTTGAGGCAGAACCGCTCATTGCAGAGGATTGGCTAAACGAACTGATACAGCAGACCATGCATCTTGACCTGTCTGAACTGACACGTCAACCAAAGCCGTGTCAACACAAGCGATCCTCTCAAGAGGTTGCAGAAGCTTCAATTGCGGGGGAAGGGGAGAAGGGTGGATTGCGGGCTTGTGTGGATCCTGACGACGAATTCATACAGGTGCAAGAGATGTTGGCGATCGCCCACGACGAGGACGTATCTGCCTGGATAGAGGCAATTTCCCGAGAGCTAGGTGAATGGGTCCAATCATCCACGTTAAAAGTGACATTTTCCCAACTCTGTCAGAGACTACAGCGGCATGACCCACAGATGACGCTTGTCAAAGTATGGTTAGCCTTGCTGCTAGGTGATTATGAATTGGAGCAACAGGGAGACTTTTATCTATCTGAAATATGGATTTCAAGATCTCTCAGCACCTTCTAAACCTTGGAGAAAGTTTCCGCGCGGTGGAGCACATGACCAGCTTGGGAGGAGAAATACCTGCTTTTTCCTTCAAACCTAAATTTTTAGATTCAACTTGCCATTTGGCAAGTCAAGAGAAACTTTTATAGGACAAATGAACTAATATAGAACTCATCTCATACTCTGATCCGTGCAGGAGAAGACTGAGAGGGCACATCTAGAATATTCGTTAACACTGATTCTATATTTAGGGTGAAGTGATATAAATTTAAGACCTGTGCCGCTAGATATGGAATGGATCTAAGATCCACTGGTTTATAAGCGATCGGATAGCTCCCCATGCCCAAGTGGAAACTGACGACTGAATTTACCTTCGATGCTGCCCACTACATTCGAGACTATGACGGTCCTTGTGGGCGGATGCACGGGCATACCTACCGGGTACGCATTGAAGCAACTTCTAGCCAGCTTCATACCTCCGAATACTGTCCTCATCCCGTTATGGTAGCGGACTTCCGCACGCTTCGCTGGGCAAAGCAAGACTTGCTCAAAGGGGGGCTTGACCACTCTGTTTTGAACGAAGTCCTCCCTGAAGGCTATGAAACGACTGCTGAGATGATTGCTCAATACATCCATGAAAAGACGAAAAAGCAATTGCCCTCAGATGTAAAGCTCAAGGTCGCCGTGTCTGAAACCCCCAATTCCTGGGCTGAGTACGAAGACGACTAGGAGTAACCCTTGCGACATCTACGAATTAGCACATTGTGACAAGCCTGATCCCCACGACCTCAACCGCTAAAACAGCCTCGGCAGTCTTGCCAGTGGTGGAAACCTTCCACTCCGTTCAAGGTGAGGGAGCGTGGACAGGTACAAATGCTTTCTTTATTCGCTTGGCAGGCTGCGACGTGGGTTGCCCCTGGTGTGATACCAAACATTCGTGGAATGCCCATCGCCATCCCCAACGCCATACGACTGACCTGATTGCAGAAGCTAAAGCAGCAAATCCGGCGATCGTTGTGATCACAGGTGGCGAACCCTTGTTGCATGACCTCTCCTGCCTCAGTTCTGGTTTGAGAAACGCAGGGTTGCGAGTGCATCTGGAAACTTCCGGCGCACACCCCTTTAGTGGCAGTTTTGACTGGGTCACATTCTCTCCTAAGCCCTCTAAACCTCCTCATGCAAGTATTTATTCTCAGGTCAGTGAATTGAAGGTTGTCGTTGCCAACCGCTCTGATTTGATATGGGCGGAGGAGCACGGTGCCAGAATTCCAACTCATGCGGTTAAGTTGCTCCAACCGGAATGGGGCACGCCTGATAGCTACTCGCTAATCTTCGAGTACGTTCTCAGCCATTCCGAATGGCGGATTAGCTTACAAACTCATAAGTTCACCAACATTCGATAGAGAGGTGAAAGCTAGTGGCTCAAATTGAACTATCCCCCCGCGAACTTTCCATCATCCTTGCATCCCTGGAATATTGGGCTGACAACCACGAGGATGACGATCCTTATGACCAAATGAGCGAGGACATGGAGCAAGAAACCTTCGGAGAAAGCGGACAACCTCGCAGTGATGAGATCGGGCACCTTTGCCGTAAACTTTACCAATTTGAAAGTGACGTAAAACCCATCTGGCGATCGCCAAGCTAATGACCCCTTACCATGAGGTGAACCATGAATGCTCCCAAAGCTATTGTTTTATTGTCTGGTGGTCTGGATTCATCGACCTCTGCTGCTCAGGCGATCGCTGATGGTTACGAGTTGATTGCTCTATCGCTCCATTACGGACAAAGGCACGATCGCGAACTCATTGCTGCTAAGCGGGTCGCTGAACATTTGGGGATCAAGGAACACTTTGTGGTGGATGTGAATTTGGCGCAGTGGGGCGGTTCTGCCTTGACTGACCAGGCTGTGGATGTGCCGACTGACGGTGTGAAGCCTGGTGTGATTCCCATTACTTATGTGCCGGGGCGGAATACGGTCTTTTTGGCGATCGCTCTATCCCTGGCTGAAGCCAAAGGAGCCGAAGCAATTTATTTGGGAATCAATGCCGTAGACTATTCTGGCTATCCTGATTGCCGACCGGAGTACCTAGAAGCTGTCCAGCATCTTGCAACCCTCTCCTCCAAGACTGGATTAGAAGGGCATGCCCCTAAGCTTGTGGCTCCACTGGTTATGGATTCCAAAGTAGATATCGTGCATCGTGCGTTACAACTAGGTGTTCCGATTCACCTCACCTGGTCTTGCTATCAAGGCGAGGATGAACCCTGTGGGTTGTGCGACTCTTGCCGGATTCGCGATCGTGCCCTGATTGACGCAGGTAGACCCGATCTGGCAACGTTAGTAGGGCGAGAATTGTACGAACAGGAGAACCGATGCGCTACCCCCGTGTCTTAATCATTACATCGTGTACCGGGGAAAAGCGATTTAAGCCAGAGAATCAACTCACTCAGGAAGATTTTACGCACGCTGCTCGACTCCGCAAAAGAGAAAAGCAGCTTTCTGAGTTTATGGCTCCGGCAGGAGAAATGTATACGGGGATGCAGCATACCCAATTGATGGAGGGTGTGCGAACTCTACGGAAGACTTTAGAGAAGCCTGAAATTGATGTATTTATCATCTCAGCAGGTTATGGATTGATTCCTGAAGATCGTGTAATTGCACCCTACGAAGTCACTTTCAACACAATGAAAGGGCATGAGATAGATGACTGGGCAAAACGATTAAAGATACATCAATCACTTGAAAAAATAATTTCTGACTATGATTTGATTTTTGTTCTACTAGGTGAAAAGTATTTAAGAGCAATCTCATTACCGCTCACCCTTTACGAGGAGCAAACTTGGATTTTCTTAGCTCCAGGGAGTTGCTCTAACTTAATTAAGACATCAGATCCTCAAGCATTTGTCTTGCCTCTCACGAACGCTGAGGCAAAGAAGTACGGTTTTGGTTCAGTAGGGTTAAAGGGTTTTTTATTCAAACAATTTGCTTTAGTTGCGGCAGAGCAACCTGATCTATTTGAACAAATTCACCAAGATCCCTGTCGTTTTCAGGAAATTATTGATAGAACGACTCAACTTGAACTTGATTTAGGTCTACCTCAATTAGTAATAAGCAGCAAGCCTAAGCAAGTCACCACGAAAAAAAACAAAGGTGAATTCATTCCCATCCCCGATTTACCGTCTGCCCCGAATGTTCACTTGGGTATGCAGTACTTTATTCCTGAATGGGATGATCGGGTTGATCCTGAGTACAATTTCTTAACAGATTCCTTTGGATCTAATCGGCATGACTCCTATGCTGATGACGTTTACGCCCATGAAATCTTCTTTCCATCCCCTAACTATGATGGGGTTTTAGTCTCTAAAGCTGTCATAGATGAAAGTCAAACGAAGAGAAATAGAGTCGAAGAACTAGGGGTTCATAAATTTGTTCGTTTCCCTGGAAAGATCATGGGGGATTGCGGTGCATTTAGCTATATCAAAGAGGATCTTCCTCCTTACAATACAGATGAAATTTTAGATTACTATGAACGCCTTGGTTTTGATTTTGGGGTCAGTATTGATCACCTTATTGTTGGTCCATTTGCGGTTCCAGGCATTCGAGATCTTCGATACAAACTAACACTTGAAAATGCAGCAGAGTTTCTAGGAAAACACCAGGAACGAGGCTATCAATTTACTCCAATCGGCGTGGCACAGGGTTGGGATCCTGAATCTTATGCAGCAGCGGTACAAGAATTGATTCAAATGGGATATGACTATATTGCTCTAGGAGGATTGGCGCGTGCCCAAAACTCCGAAATTCTGCCCATTCTTGAAGCAATACACCCACGCCTTCAATCCCATGTGCGAATGCACCTATTTGGTGTTGCTCGAATCGATACAATCCCTGCCTTTCGGCACTTGGGAGTGACGAGCTGTGATTCGGCAAGCCCGTTACGGCAGGCTTGGTTAGGGGTAACAGCAAATTATCATACGATGACGGGGAAACGCTACGCAGCGATCCGAGTGCCGCCTGTTGCAAATAATGGTTTGCGGGTTAAAAAGCTAGTAGCTGCTGGAGTCGCTGATTTGCCAACGCTTCACAAGCTAGAGCAAGATGCTCTCAAAGCATTGCGCGAGTTCGACAGGAATAAACTTGGAGTCGAGGCAACTCTTGAAGCTGTGCTAGCCTACGATGAACTGGTTGAACTGCCACGAGATGGCAAAGTTGATCTAGATGCTCAGGCGAAGCGACGAGCTACACATGAGACTCTATACCGGGAAGTTTTAGAGGAAAAGCCCTGGAAAGTTTGCGATTGCGCGATTTGCCAGGATGTTGGAATTGAAGTAGTAATTTTTAGAAATAATAATCGCAATCGCAGGCGTGGGTTTCATAATACCTATGTCTTTTACAAACGGTTTCAATCGTTGCTAAAGCATCTCACCACTCCTACTGCTCAAGCAGAAGATGAATTGGCGGAAAGAGAATTTTCTGGCAATTTGAAACAACTCCTAGCCCAACCCTAAATAGCCACTTCAGGAGAAATTGGTCATACTAGGTAAACGGCTGTAGCAATAGTGATCGGTGTGAGTATGTCTTCTATGGAAGGGAATACTAGTTTGGCTGCATCTATATAGCCTGACTCAGCTTAAACCTAGGATCATGCAACCAGGTATTCTAGTTCGCTCACGTCTTAATAGTCTAGGAACTGGGAGGCTTCAGGATATTTCTTATTCTGATGCTCAGATTGAATATTTTGTATCAGTAGGGGAGCGAATCCAGCAATCCGTTCCGATCAGCTCACTGGAACGAGTTATTCTTCAACGGCACACCCGCTGCTACCTCTGGTCTGAGGAGAGAGAGTCATGGCTGATTGGAAGGATTTACAAGTGGCATGACGACGATCGCCGCTACGAAATTGACTTGCCAGATGGGAAGTTCTGCTACGCCGTTGAACAAGACATCCATGTCCGTTGTAATCGCCCAATTGATGACCCAACGGAAGTACTTATCTTAAGAGGGCATGAAACCCCTTTCTTCTACGATCGCCGCTCTAATTTCTTTCGGTGCTTAATTGAGCAGCGGGCTGTTAGTCGTGGTATGCCAGGATTGCTCTCTGCTAGCATCGAGCTTTATCCTCATCAGGTCGAAGTTGTTCGTCGCGTGCTGGAAGACTCTATTCAGCGGTATCTTCTAGCCGATGAAGTTGGTTTGGGCAAGACGATTGAGGCAGGGGTCATATTACGGCAGTACCTGTTGGATAACCCAACGGGACGAGTGCTGGTAATTGCTCCGAAGCCTTTGCTGAAGCAGTGGCAACAGGAACTCGAAGCCAAGTTTTATCTCTCCGAAGAGATTGACTGGTTGACGATTGAGGACATCCGCTCTACTCATATTCAATTCCAACCTGATTTTCTGGTTCTGGATGAAGCTCAGCATATTGCAGGAATGGCAGTTTCACCGGACTCAGCACAGCGAGAATGTTTTGAATTTTGTAGAAAATTAGCCCACCAAGCAAAGCAAGTTCTACTACTTTCAGCTACCCCCGCGCTAAACCATGAACAGGCTTTTCTGGCGATGCTGCACTTGCTCGACCCCATGACTTACCGCCTTGAAGATCTGGACGGTTTCAAAGAGCGAGTACGATTACGTCAGGACATCGGGCGGGTATTGCTGTCCTTCAAAGAGGATGCTTCAAGTTTCGTTCTTAAGATGACTTTGAGTAAGCTCAAAAATCTCTTCAACTCTGATGAGCGCTTATCTTTACTGTTGAATCAACTAGAAACCATCCTGCAAGCTCTACAGGTTGATTCTGAAGAACAAAGTAGGGTAATTCGTTCCATTCGTACTCATATTAGTGATACTTACCGTCTACATCGACGAATGCTGCGGAATCGCCGTGAGAGTTTGGAGGATGTACTGCTTGACCAATCGGGTGTGATTCCTAGAGTTGAATATGACGAAGATGAGCGATCGCTCATTGTCCACGAGTATTTGGATGAGTGGCGTGTTCGCGCCTTGGGAATGAAGAATGACCCTGATTATCAGGACTGGCAGCAGCTCAGAGCCGTCTTTCTTTTACTTTTTCGTGCTAGCGGGACAGAGCTTGGTCTTTTGCAGGAGTTGATTTCTGCTCGTCTAAGTGGTGGTGTTTCTCCAACGCTGATTCAGGATTTTGGTGAAGAAGCGGAGTTGTTTCTCAAAACGCCTCTCTTTCCTGGTGAAAGTAATATTCTACAAACTCTGTTAGACAACTTACAGCAGCAACCTGAGTTTGGCGATCGCATTGACCAATTACAAGTGGTGCTGACAACGTTAAGAACGAAAAATGGTGATCGCCCGTTCAAAGCAGTTGTTTTCACCAGTTTTAGTTATACCTGTCAAAAGATTGTGGCTCCGTTGAAAGAGGCTTTTGGACAAGAGGCGATCGCAACTTACCAAGTAGGACAATCGATTGATGAGGTTGAAGCTAATACAACCCAATTTCTAGAAAGTCCTCGATGCTTTGTTCTGGTGTGTGATGCCTCTGGAGAAGAGGGGCACAACTTACAGTTTGCTGACTGGATGATTCATTTTGACTTGCCTTGGTCACCCAATCGTTTAGAGCAGCGCCACGGTCGAATGAATCGCATTGGGCGGCGACAATTAATGAATTACGTTGTATTTGCGGGAGCGGACGTAGGAGATAGTCTGCACGATGCCTGGTTTCAAGTCTTGAAAGACGGCTTCAAGATCTTTCAAGAGTCTATCGCCAGTCTTCAGTTTTATGTGGATCGCAAGTTACCTGATCTGGCTGAGGCATTATTTGAATCTGGTGCCTATGGGTTAAAGCAATCCATTGCGATCGTTCATGATGAGATTCACAGAGAAAAGGTCAGTATTGACGAGCAAAATGCTTTAGACGAAATTGATGCGCTGGAAGAAAGTGCTGCTCAGTATTTCCAGGAACTTGAGGATTATGACTCTCAGCATCGAAAGCTTAAGCAAGCGGTGGAAGGCTGGGTTTATGAAGCATTGCAGTTCAAGCGAGAATTCCAGGATGGACAGGATCAGAACTCTGATGACATCTTTGCTTACCGACCTAGCCTGAAAGGTCGTCGAGAAACACTGGTTCCAGTCAAAGATCTCTACAGCTTGTTCTCAAGCAGTTTTGCTGAAACAGGAACGTACAATCGACGAAAGGCTCTTCAACAGCCTGGAGTATCTGTTTACCGCATTGGGCATCCTCTTCTGGATGCACTAGCTCATTTCGTCCGTTGGGATGACCGGGGGCAAGCATTTGCCCTTTGGCGGCATGAGGAAAGTTGGCCATCGAGTGAAGGCGCAGAGTGGGTAGGCTTTCGGTTCGATTATGTTGTAGAAACAAACCTGTCTAAATTAGATGAAGTCTTGCAAAGTCATGGTTGGCCCCAGTCGAATAGAACAGCGCTGATTCGTCGAACTGATGCTCTCTTCCCACCTTCAGTAGAAACTTTGGTGATGACTACGGGAATGCAACCAGTCACAGATCCAAAGTTATTAGAGATTCTTCAACGTCCGTACTCACAACACAGAGAACCAACACGAGACTACAACCTGGCAAAGGATCGGTCATTCGTTTTAGATGAATTTATTAGTCAAGATGACTGGGAGTATTTCTGTCGAGGCACTCGAAGCCGATCTGAAAAACTTCTTCGAGAGCGGCAGCAGTTCCGCGATCGCTGTCAGCGGTATGCAACCCAGGCAAAGCGCAAGTTGGGCGATCGAGTGGAGCAACTCCGCCTTCGTCTAGAGCGTCAAGCCCAAGCTCACTCAGATTCTCTACTGGCTCAAGAATATGAACTGGAGAAAGCACTAAGTCAAATCTTCGTTCAAGGGATTCTTACTCCTGCGATTCGTCTTGATTCTGTCGGGTTCTACATTGTCTCTGGACGACTGCCGAAATTACCCAATGGGGAGGCACGACCCCAATGAGTTTCCAAACCATTCAAGATGCTCTGAATATCTTTGTTGCAATGGAAGGGACTGATGATGTCGCTGAAGCCTGTCAGCGTCGCCTGCTAAAAGCATTGCAAGCATCAAGTTCCCATACACCAGCACCAGGAGATCTAACCGCGCTCGTCCGTCACGTTTTGAGGCGAGAAGCTGAGCAACAAGGTGGGAACTCTCCGATCCTAAAGGTTCCTCGCAATGCACCCTTTCCTAAATCTCGGCAGATTTGGGAATTGAGTAGTATGGACATTCTAGATGAACAACCAGAGTATTTTCTCTTGAGTGCCCGCCCCTGGATACCTGATTGGTTGCCAGAAGCCGAAGAGCAATCTCCTGAAGTGCCTCTATTTCAGGAAGTGGTGCGCCGAAATTATCAACCTGAAGGGGGCGACCCCTTTCTAGCTGAATTAGGTTTCAATACTTATCAGAGTACAGGACAACGAGAGGCAATTCGCTCAATTCTCACCGCGCCAGCACAATCAACTCTGGTGATTAATCTGCCCACTGGCTCTGGCAAGAGTCTCTGTGCCCATCTACCAGCATGGTTAAAGTCAAAACCAGTTGGTGTTACAGTGGTCGTCGTCCCAACCGTAGCGTTAGCCATTGATCAAGAGCGAGCCTTTCAAGAAAAAACTGGGATTAATTTTGCAACCGCCTATTACAGTGATGCTTCTGTTGATGGACAAGAGCGCCGCGAGGAAATCCGCGATCGCATCCGACAAGGGACTCAACCGATTGTATTTACATCCCCAGAGGGCTTAATTGAGTCTTTAGCATTCAGTGTTTATGAAGCAGTACGGCAGGGGTTTCTTCGATATTTGGTCATTGACGAAGCTCACATTGTAGAGCAATGGGGAGATGAGTTCCGTCCTGAATTTCAGGAATTGGCAGGCTTGCGAAAAGACTTATTGCGAGTTGCCCAACAGCAAGGAGTAGCAGTATTTCCAACGCTGCTCCTTACTGCAACAGTCACTGAATCCTGTCTAGACACCCTGGAGACGCTCTTCGGTCAACCAGGACCATTCCAGTTAGTTTCATCAGTCCAACTGCGCCCGGAACCAACCTTTTGGTTTGCCTATTGCGTCAATGAGGCAGAAAGGAAACAACGCTTAATTGAAGCACTGCATCATCTTCCTCGCCCCCTGATTCTTTACGGTAGCAAGGTCGCGGATGTAGACCAGTGGCATCGAGAGTTAAAAGCAGCAGGCTTCAATCGCTGCGCCAAGATGACTGGTAAATCCAACCAACAAGAGCGTTTACAGCTCTTACAGGACTGGCGAGAGCAACGAATTGATATTGTTGTTGCTACCTCTGCCTTTGGGTTAGGAGTCGATTTGCCAGACGTTCGTGCAGTTGTGCATTTGTGTGTACCAGAAACAATCGACCGCTTCTATCAAGAGGTCGGACGCGGTGGTCGAGATGGAAAAGCAACCCTCTCCTTAACGCTTTATACTCGGTCAGATTTTGACGTTGCTTCTGCTTTAAGTGAAATAACCTACATTACAAGCGATCGCGGCAGAATGCGCTGGCAAGCGATGTTCGATAAGCAGATAACTTTACCAGATGGGCGGTTTCAAGTTCCAATCGATGTCCGGCCTTCCTACAACCTTGACCTCGACTCAACCAGTGTAAGGAACCAAGACTGGAATATCCGAACACTTACCTTGATGAGCCGGGCTAATTTGATTGAGATTGATGCAGAAGCGCCTCCGCAACGGGCACTTTTCGATTCTGATGAGGCTTTTAGCGATGCGATCGCACGACATCGGAATTTACGAACGATTCAAATTCGCAATGACTATCATCTGGTACCAGAAACCTGGCAAGAGCGAGTAGAACCTGCTCGTAATCAGCGTCAGCAGTGGGCTAGTCGGAGTCTGAATTTGATGCGAGAGGCGCTGCAATCCAAGCGTTGCATTTCTGAGATTTTTGCAGAGGCATACAAAATTCCCGCTCGTTCCACCCCACCACGTCGTCGTGTTCATGTTGAACGATCCTGTGGTGGTTGCCCGTTTTGTCGCCAACAGAAGATTGTTCCTTTTTCAGGAGTGATGCCAGTTCCCCTTCCAGTATGGCAAGAAGCGCGATTTCAGCTGGGTGAAGTGCTTTTGGAGCTTTTAGCAGGAGAGTCAATACTCGCTATTTTTTATGAGGCAACAGAGAGCAGACAGGGAGCGCGCGATCGCAACAAACTTCTCCAACGGTTAATTCGTGAAGGTATTCTCAACGTCGTGGCTCCTCCTTCAATGCATACAGTTTTTAGCAAATTATTGGTTTTTCTGTTTGAAGATTATCAGCCATTGCAAATGCCGAAAGTTCCCACATTGATTTATCACCTCCAGGGCAAGGCTTTACCTTCTCACTATTACCAGCCATTTAAATCAGGTATTCCTCTCATTATGTTCCTGCCTGAAGATATTCCTGACCCCAATGCTAAACACCGAAAGTTGCAGGATATTTGGACTGGACGTAGTTTTCGCCTAAATTTGCTTTGTGGAGAATTAGGGTTATGAGTGTTTTGAAGAATGTGGAAGCTACACCAAGTAGAATTCGAGGTGTATTTAGATACCTGCTAAATACTAGAGGACAAAGGGAGAAGAAATCTTCTTTGGAGAGGATTCTTTCTCCAGATTATTTTGTCAAAGACAAACCTGAGAAAGATAGATATTCCATGGCTCGCGCTGCAATCAACGAAGGAATAAAATCAGGGCTATTCATTTCAGACAATGAGGATATCGCTCTTCATCCAAACTTGCCCGTTAAAGCCAAGAATCCTCAGTTCGGTGATGAGTTTCTTCCAACCGTTCTCAGCCAACTTTTCTTTAATTTAGATAATTATGAGAATCATGATCTAGCCATTCTTTGCGCCTGGTATCTTCATCAGGATATATTTGAAGCGCCTACCGATTCAGAAAGTATGGTGGAGTCTTTCAGTGAACAAGTAGGTGCAATCCAGATATCGGGACTAAGTGATGGTGAAACATACAAATTGAATGACGAGCGTCTTCGGCAGTTTGAGTACTGGTTCTGCTTCCTGAACTTCGGCTGGAGACATTCAGTTTTAGGAAAGAAGGCTATTGTTCCAGATCCTACAAACTATCTAAGAAAAGTTCTCAAGGATGTATTCAAGCAAAAGAATTCTGAGCTAATCCCCGTTAATGAATTCATTTTGAATCTAGGCAGGTATTGTCCTGTTTTTGAATCTGGAGCTTTTCGGGACGAAATTGAGCAAAAAGTTGGACAACGTGAGCATAACTATCTCTCAAGTGTCACATCCGTTTCACTTCGTCGTATAGAAGAAGAAGGGCTAATAAAGTTAGACAAGCTTTCAGATACAGCAGTATGGGTATTTCTAGATGGCTCTGATAGTCGAATCTCTCATATCACCTGGTTAGGAGACAATCTCCATGGAGAGCAGCAATGACTTTCAGTAAGTATGTATGCTGGCATCCAGATATGGTTCGTAAAGTAATGGATGTAGAAGCCACTCAACCAGAAGATCACATCTTTTTGGCGACCCATCACCCAATTAAGATGTATCGCCAACCTCTAACCGAAGCTCAATCTAAAGTGCCATATGATGAGGAGAAGTTTCTGAAGGATTTTCTGGAAACCCCAGATTTTGCTTTTGTTCCAGTGTTGGGAACTTCGGGTACAGGAAAATCTCATTTGATCCGATGGTTGAATACCCGAATCCGCAGTATTCGCCAAGAGCCTCATTATCGAGTGCTGTTGATTCCTAAGGTCGGCACTAACCTAAGAGACATTATTGAACGTATCTTAACTGGACTTGAGGGATCTGAATTTGACGAGTATCGGAACCGCCTTCGGCAAGCTACCAATACACTTAGTGAAGCTGAAGCTCGTGAACAGCTTTTGGCTAATCTAGCGATTGCGGTTGGACCAAGTGGAAAACATGACCGTAATCGACTTTCCTTTACCCAGAATGGTTTAATTGATTCGTTGCCAGCACTGCTTTTTGATCCTTATTTCCGAGAACATTGGTTAAGAGAAGAAGGCATCATTCACAAACTCATAATACATGTACTAGGGCATCGTGACTCCGTTGAAATTGTGGAGGAAAGAAGACAATTTTCTGTGGAGGATTTACCTCGCGACATTCGAGATATCGATAAAGCAAGCGCAGCCGCACGGTCCTTCTACGCACTCCTTGTTGGTGATGATGAAGTTCAACAAGCATCTGTAGATTGGCTGAATGAGCACCTGGATGAGGCAGTTGCCAAAGTCCTGAATCTGGGGCGAGAAGATTTACAGCAACTGATGTTAGACGTGCGCCGAGCTTTAGCCCGTCAGGGAGTTGAGCTAATTCTACTCATTGAAGACTTTGCCAAGTTACAGGGAATTGATCGAGAAGTTTTGGAAGCTGTTTTAGCTCGTCCACAGCAGATTGAAGGGGTGGCTCTATGTCCAATGCGGACAGCCCTCGCTTGTACCACTGGTTATTTCCAGGGCTTGATTGATACAGTCCGAACACGGACTGACTTTAGCGTGAATTTGGATATCGAAGCGGTCGGTGATCAGTCTCTGGTTACTCAAGCAGATGTTCAGCAGTTGGCAGTGCGGTACTTGAATGCAGTTCGGTTGGGCAACCAAGAAATCCAGACATGGATGGAAGATGCAGAAGAGGAAACAGGTGAGCCTCGGAATCCAATTCCTAGTGCCTGCATGGATTGTGACTATCGGACTCCATGTCATAACGGGTTTGGGCAAGTGGATGGTATGGGGCTATACCCTTTCAGTGCTAAAGCCATTGAGCGGATGCGCGATCGAGCCAATCCAGGCGTTTTCAATCCCCGAATTCTGATTAAAGATGTTCTGCGCTATACACTTGAGTATCATGGTTCCGACCTTAAGCTAGGTCGTTTTCCTTCTCCGCTTCTGCTGGATCATTTTAGAGGCAGTACACTCAGTGCGATGCTAATTCGAGAAATTGAGAGCAGAGATACTGCTGAAAATGCTCGTCGCCGTGAAGCCCTACTGAATCTCTGGACTGATGGCAATAAGCTCCATGACCTTGCCCCTGAAATTCATACAGCGTTTGATCTTCCAGCCTTAGGAATTCAACAGCAGGAAATTTCCACTCCAATTTCTCTACCTACTACAAGCACTGCAACACGCGCAAAAGAGACTACAGCAACTTCTACGAACGTTGCTAAACTACCAATACTTGACCAGACAGATTCAGTTACTCTACCTACGGGTTTGGAGGAACAACTCCAAGCACTTGATCAATGGCGAAATGGCACACAACTACCGCAAAATGTAGCAGATGATTTACGACGTAGGCTCTTTCCAGCCATTGAGGCAATGATTGATTGGGACGCAGAATTGCTTCTGCGTAATCAGTTCAGTGACAAACTGTTTAAGCAACGTAATATTAATTTTCGCAATGCAGCAACGTCCTCACAGGTCAGAGATGTTGAACTGCTACTTCCCTTAGTGCCTGATGATCTCGGAGATACAGCGATCGCTCTTCAAGCTATTCTGCTTTACAACCACTATAAGCATTGGAAGTTTCCTGATGGCTCAACCTTCTTCCGGATCTATGCGAGGAAACTGGAGGAATGGAGCAATTTCGTCTTAAATGAAATTCCAAAATGTACAACTCGAACCCGGCAAGCTTGGGATCCTGTACCCGCAGTAGTTGAGCTGCTGGCGATCGCTGGTCGGATGGCGGGTCGTCCTACGGACAACCTGGAGGATCGCATTAATGCTGTTTTTACTGATCTGGAAAAAGTTGAGATTAGCAGCCGAGCCAATTATTGGCAGAAGCTGTTTAATACCTTGAAAAAGAATCAACCCAAACTACAAGAAATCTTGCAAGCAAGGATTCCTTGTACAAAAGGAGGGAGGGCTGTACTTCAAATGATTGATGCAGCACAATTAGTCTCTCCATTAAAGGCAGTTGCTGATGAATGGAAACCTCAGGTTGATGTTTCAGATTCCAGCACAGACCAGCCATTTAAGGCGATTGGTGACACCCGGAGGGCAATCGATGAGCTTTTGGAGCAAGCTGTTCGGGAAGAGCGCGACCGCCAACTCAATGTTTACCAGCAACTTATTAATGAGCTAGGTGAAGACTTTTCACAAAAAGAAGTAGTTGCGTCCCTTACTAAAACAATTGACCAGGTTAGAGGAGCAGGCATTCCTGGTATTTCTAATCGTGATGCCTTAATGGAAGCGATGAAAAATTTTGAGAATGCAAGGCTGAAGGGTTATCTGGATTTGATGAAAAAGATTCAGAACACTGAAGAGATAGGGCTTCTTTTCCAATACTTGAGTAGCGCAAGTGAGCGTCCTGTTGAAATCATTTCCAGGTTCCTGAACCTTGCGAGACAAGCGGTAGACAAATCGACGGAATCGACCCAAAAAAGTTTGGCTGACTTAAGAAGTACTGGAGCAGGGGATTTGGAAGCCAGTTATATTGGGATTGAGCGATCGCTCCTGGAACTTCAGCAACTAGCGCATGAAATTAAAGGAGAATCACCATGCTCGTAGACGATTGTCAACAGTTGAGCCAGTTAGCTACGCATGTTGTTTCACTTAGAAAAAATGCAACAGATCTGAAGAATTTTCGCGATCGTCAGGACAAAATTGAGTCAGTAGTTAACGAACTACGTCCACTGGTAATAGCTTTGAGGGCTTTTCGTGAGAGAGGACTAGTTGATTTTGATTGCAGTCAGAAGGTTGATCTATTACTGGCAGAAGTCACAACTACAATTACGGAATTCCAGAAGGAGCGGGAATGGCTGACTGAGAAATTCAGACTCAATACTTTTCAAATTAAAGTCACAGCTCTGAGAGGTGAATTAGAAAGCCACTTGAAGCAGACTTGGATAGGATACAAAAACCAGCGCGTACCTAGTACTAATGAAGAATTGCTGGGACTTCTGGCAAAAATTGAAACCTTTAAACCAACTGTTCAGACAATTCGGCGTATCCTAAACCAATTAAAGGCTATTGGTTTTCCTAAAGATACACAGCAATTTGAGCAGATTGATCAAGCGATCGATAATCTCTCAGTTGCCTGGAACAGCCTTAAATCTAACGAAGTTCCTACAACTGTATTGAATTTTTTGAGGGCAGCAGCAACACATGGAGCAACTATCGATCTTCTTACGCCTGAAGTTCAAAATTGGTTGAATGAACATGGCATTAGCCGCTTCTTCTATATTCGACTCTCTGACTAAATTTGTTACACCGTGTTGTTATGAATGCTCAACTCAATCTGCTAGTTCTTGAATTCCTCAATCAATTGGAGAGCCGCGAAGTTAAGTTGCTGGCTTGGGGAGTAGTCGATGGTGGCTTTAGCAAAGGTGAGGTCGAGAAACTTGCAGAAGAAGCCATTCAGAACTTAGATGTTGATGTTGACCCTTGGGACTTGCTTGATGAGATGCAGGAGCGAAAGCTTCTGTTTGATTTTAATTGGAGAGGAAGACGGCTTTACCGAACTCGTATGGCTGAGAGTGTGCGGTTATTTGCGCGGCTAAGGCAGCTTTTTCCGAACCGTGATTGGCAAACTTCACCCACGCTGGTTGCGGACTACCGTTTTTCCTTACGACAGCGAGTTTACCCAAAGCGAGAAATTCAACCGGAAATAGTAGTCGAACAATTGGAAGCGGAGAAGCTACTAACATCCGTAAGGCGTACTGCATTGGAAGCTTTGCTGCGATCGCCCAACCGCACCTTAGAACTTGCCGACTTTCAGTTGCGAGCTACTGCTCGGATGCTCCGTGACCTAAACAGTACCAAAAGTCGCGGCATGATTGTCTGCGCCGGCACAGGGACGGGAAAGACTCTAGCCTTTTATTTGCCTGCCCTCACTCACATTGCTGAGCTGATTAAGAAAACAACTTTTTGGACAAAGGCGATCGCCATTTACCCCCGTAATGAACTGCTCAAAGACCAGTTCTCTGAAACCTATGTTGAAGCCCGTCGTCTTGATGCCGCACTCACTGCTCAAGGTCAACGTAAGATTCTGATTGGCGCTTTCTTTGGCTTAACGCCTAGACGAGCCAATGTAGAGGATTATGCCCTAAAGAACGATTGGAAAGCTGAGCGAGGCGGTTTTACCTGCCCCTATATTCGATGTCCTCGGTGTAGTGGTGCTCTAAGTTGGAGGCGAAGCGACTTAGAAGAAGGGAAAGAGCAGTTAACGTGCCTGGAGCCAACTTGTGGTGCAGTGATTCGTGAGGATGAGATTGTGCTGACGCGCGATCGCATGATTCAAACTCCTCCCGATCTACTCTTCACGACCACAGAGATGCTCAATCGCTCACTTGGCGATTCTCGATATGGTCATATCTTTGGAATCAATACGGCTAAACCTCCTCACTTGATGCTGTTGGATGAGGTTCATACCTATGTCGGGATTCATGGGGCACAAGTTGCTTACCTGCTCAGGCGATGGCAACAACTGATTGGTAAACGAGTTCAATTCACAGGGTTGTCAGCCACACTTCGGAGTGCAGCCGAATTCTTCACGCAACTCGTTGGATTAGACCCCGGATCGGTCGAAGAAATTTCTCCCAGTGACGATGTACAGCCAGAGGGGATGGAATACCTGTTAGCTCTGAGAGGCGATCCGGTTTCAGGAACGAGTTTACTCTCTACCAGTATTCAGACCGCTATGCTGCTGCAACGGGTGCTAGATCCCTCAAATAGCATACCAAGCAACGGTGCGTATGGTTCCCGTGTATTTGCCTTTACGGATGACCTGGATGTCACTAACCGTCTCTTTCACAACCTGCTCGATGCTGAGGGACTCAATAGCTTCGGTCGTCCTATGGCTAGACGCCAACCCTTAGCAAGCCTTCGTACTCATGATGCAACTGATGCAGCGCAGCGTCTGCTAACGGGTCAGTCCTGGCTCCTGTGCGAAGAAATTGGGCATACACTTCAGAACCCGCTTCGTGTTACTCGAACGAGTTCCCAGGATACGGGGGTTGATGCAACTGCAAACCTCATTGTTGCCACGTCCTCGTTGGAGGTTGGCTTCAATGATCCAAACGTTGGAGCGGTTATCCAGCACAAAGCTCCACGAGATATGGCATCTTTTCTACAGCGTAAGGGACGAGCTGGGCGTAGCAGAGCCATGCGCCCCTGGACGGTTGTCGTGTTGTCTGATTATGGGCGCGATCGCATTGCTTATCAAAGCTACGATTTACTGTTTGATCCCACCCTTGAAGAACGATTACTGCCTATCGCCAACCGCTATGTGATTCGGATTCAAGCGGCATTTGCTTGTATGGACTGGATTGCACAGCAGATGCAAGGCGCTCCCCAAGGGAGTATCTGGAAAGACTTTTCTAAGCCTTCTTCCTTCTCACCGCAGCAACAGCGTCAGCAGCAAGCTAAAACGATTATTCAATCTATCCTTGAAGACGAAAAACAGCAGCAAGCCCTAGAAAGCTACCTTCAGTCTGCACTCAAAATTTCTTTGGGAGAGACACAAGCCATTCTGTGGGAACCCCCAAGGGCACTAATGACAGCGGTTCTACCCACCCTCCTCCGGCGACTAGAGGCAAATTGGCAACGGCTCCCATTGCCAGGGGAACCGGAGTTGGACTATCACACAGATGAACCATTGCCTGACTTTGTACCTGCGAGCCTCTTTAGCGACTTATTACTGCCTGAAGTTCGCATTGTTACACCCCCTGCCACACAGCAAACTACGGAAGCTGATGAATACTATTTACCGATCCTTCAGGCTCTCAAAGCTTTTGCGCCTGGACGTGTTTCCCGGCGCTTTGGAGTGCAACGCAGTCAGATTAGCCATTGGATTGCATCACCTGAGTTGATCGCTGGACATCAGGTTTTAGCAATTGACCAATACTGTGCTGAGTTCGAGGAAGCTGGCACATTTCAAATTTGGCAGCAGGAAGGAGTTGCAAATATTCGCTGTATTCGTCCCTGGACGCTGAGGGTTGCTCAGATTCCATCGGAAGTCAGTGATAAATCGAATGCACAATTGGAATGGCATACACAGATTGTTCCACCATCTAGCGGTAGTTCATTGGACTTGCCTCAAGGATCGCTGTGGTTAGAGATTGTTTCTGAGCTTTGTAGCTTTACTCATAACCAGCAAAATCCTTTAGAAGTAAGACGTTTTGCTCTGGGTTCTCAAGCAAATCTACGAGTCAAGCGCAATCGTCAGGTTCAAGAATTAGAAACATCGATTCAGTTTATTGAGGCTGAGAGTGGCAGACCCGCAGGAGTTGGATTTGCTCAAACGGTGGATGGTTTGGTATGCCGTTATCGGATTCCGGAGGGTTTTACGATTAGCCCCTATGATGCCAATCGTGCTAAAGTCTACTCATTCCGCAGTTCTTACTTCAAGCATCGTATTCTGCATGATCCTCGCTTGGATGGAATTGCTAATATCTTCCAGCGGGGATGGTTGCACCAGATCTATTTATCAATGCTGGTCGCCCGTGCCCTAGAAAGAGACATTCCCTTGCCTGAAGCTTTCGCAACGCTGCAAGCAGATGGGGTAGGGCAAGCAATGATCGCAGTTCTAGACGGGATTTTTCAGACCCTTGCCGTTGAAGAACAAAATGACGAGGAGTTTGGAGGTGACTTAGGTGAAGATGAGGAACAACCAGATCCTCACTTGCCTCCTGGCCGTCAACCCACCCATGAAAGACTGCGGGAGTTGTGTAACACACTCCTCATTCAAGAGGTTTTGAATGATTTAGCACCAATTCTGTGGAATCCACCCGATGCCATGTGGGATGAGTGGGCAAAACAGCGGCGATTTAGTGCAACGCTGGGTGGTGCTTTATTAGAAGCCTGTCGCCAACTTTGTCCCCAGTTTGATTCGGGAGATTTGCTGCTGGATCTTGACCCTGGTCCGCGATCGCCTGATAGCCCTGCCAAACCTGAAGGCATTGAAGAAATCTGGTTGACCGAGGCAAGTCCAGGTGGCAGTGGTGTAATTGAGGAGATCTTGCAACGCTATGCAGCAGACCCAGCAGGCTTTTTCAGATTAGTCGAAAGTGCGCTGGAGCCTTCGGATTTTGAAATCATTGATTCAGAGTTAACCAATCTATTGGAGTTAACGGACTCAGATGACTCGATCTGTGAGGCTCTCGCTCAGGTTCGAGGTGCAGAGTCCTATCAATCTTTGGCGATCGCCAGTGAAAATCTGAGACGTACTTTGTCACATCGGGGTATCCTCGTCACGCCTACTGTCATGACAGCCATTCATGCTCGCGTCTTGACTCCAGGCAGTAATGTTGAGACCGATCGCCAGTTGCTGAATTTGATTCGTGATTGGCAAGCACAAGAAGACCGTTTAGGCATCGAGATTGACGCACGAGTGTTTGCTTACATCGCTAGCACCCAAAGCCGTTTTACGGATGCACTGCCGCCAGAAACGAGGAATAACCCTTATGCCAGCTTTCAGGTGCTCTACGGTCGTTTGTGGCTCCGAGGCAGCTTAATTCGTAATCGAGCTATCTCGTTCTATAACCCCTTTGCGATCGTGCCAGAAGCCGATCGAGAAATCCTGCTAGATGTGCTGCAACCCTCAGAAAACGTGGTGAAGTTGGAGGAATCTAATTGGCGTGAGCAGGTTGATCAGGGATTAAAGACCGTAGGTGCTGTTTCCTTAATGGCAAAGTTGACTGATCGACAAGCCTTAAAGCGAGCTGCCTTGCAGTTAATGACTGAGCCAGTAGACGTTGGGTTTCTCAATGTATACCCTGTTGTCGAGGGCTTCCGCAGAACTGTACAGGGATATATTGTGAGGTTACGAATTCGGGAGGCAGTGCAATGACCTGTTACCTGTGCTCCGCTTTAATTCTGAGCATGCCACATAGGTTGCTTTTCATACCTCTGCAAGATGTTTACGAATTAATGTATTTCTTCTGGTGTCAGAAGATTAAGATTTACCATTTACACTTAATAAATATTACCAGCTATATCAGGAAAAATACTTAAATTTTTTCCTGATCAGAACTTGTGTGGTTAGAACAGTTATAGACGAAACCATTACGCAAACAATCAAGAGGACGGAGGTTTCGACCTCTCGATTGTTTGCGTTTGCTAAAACGTGACATTAAAAGAAGAGATGAAATTTCTGAGCAACCCTAGATTTTGGATAAGCTTTTGCCTAGCTTGGACTGTGGCTGCACATCTACTCTTCCTCATAGCCGAGATGTTTCTATGGACAACCCCTCTTGTTCAAGAGAAATTGCTAGGCGGCTTCTCTATAGAACAAAAGGCTGAAATTCTTGCTCGTAACATAGGGCTTTACAACGGCTTCCTTAGTGCTGGTGCGCTTTGGGGATTGTTGGCTATGAATCCCCAAATTCCGACAATGAAGCCAGATGTATTCATTCTGTTGTGTGCATTTATTGCTGGCGTTTTTGGCAGCATCAGTCTTGGGCGACCAACAGCCTTTGTACTTCAGTCGCTTCCTGCCATTATTGCTCTTCTTCTAATTTGGTTAGACAGCCGCAAGAAAATCATTGAATGACGACAAAGCTAAATAACGGGCTGCCTGAAAATATCTCCTGACCTTCAGTTAAATTTTTATTCCCTTAGATTAAGAGATTCATGCCACAGATTACCGTTGGTAACCTAAGTGTTAATTATGAAACAAGGGGCAGTGGTCATCCTTTACTGATGATCATGGGTTTGAGCTTTAGCCTCCTAGACTGGGGGGATGAGTTGCCTGACGAACTTGCTAAACACTATCAGGTGATTCTCTATGACAATCGAGATGCTGGACGGACAACAACTTCCTTAGTGAAGGATTATACGATCGCTGATTTGGCAGATGATGCAGCAGGTTTATTGGACGAATTGGGAATAAAACATGCTCACGTCTTTGGTGTGAGCATGGGTGGCATGACTGCTCAACATTTTGCTTTGAGACATGGAGGAAAACTCAATAAGCTAGTGTTAGGTTGCACAATGGCAGGTGGTAGCTGTAGCACTCCGGCTAATCTCTCAAGTCTCGCCGGAGGAACCCTTCTGGATCTTCTGTTTACACAATCATATCTAGCAGATGCCAGTAACAAGAAAAAAGCACAGGACTTTTTGGCGAAGACATCTCCCTATCACAGCAAACAGGAAGGTTTGTATCGGCAGTTAAAGGCGATTTATTCACATGATACCTGCAATAGTCTGAAGACCATTAAGGCTCCTACGTTGATCATTACTGGTGATAGCGATGTAGTAATACCGCCTGAAAACAGCAATGTTTTGGAGCAAGCAATTCCGGGTGCAAAGCTTGAAGTACTTAAAGATGGGAATCATGGGTTCCCGTTTAGTCATGCGATCGAAACGGCAAGCATATTGATCAATTTCTTAAGTTAATTATTTAGGGAATGCACAAATGAGTAACTTGGATGAGGGAGTGTATTGGTGCGCCCGCGATCTTGATGGTTCTCCTATTGGGAATCATCATTTCATTCTGCTGGTTTGCCCTGATGCAACTGTTCTATTTAGTGGTAAACCACCTGTTCAAGAAGACACACCTGAGGGCATGGTCTACTTCTATACTGTTGGGGCTTTTAAGGGTTCTCCTGGAATACCTGATTTGCTGAAAGCAATCGTCAACCAAGACACAGATGTTAAAGCTGTTCGTGAGTATGTCGATCCAGGCGAGCATACTAGCCCGCTCAAGCCAGATTTAGATTTAGAGCCTCACAAGGTTAACCCCCCATCGGGTTCTTTAAGTAGCTTTAGAAAGTTGGTAATTCAATTAACTACTAATTTTGAGTCTAAAGGTAATATTCGCTACTCTCTAATTGATGAGAACTGCGCGGCATGGATTAACACGCTGTTTAAAATTGCTGGAGTCAGTGAAGCCGATCGCGAAAAAGCAGGAGAGTTTTTTGGCATAGATTGGGGCGAGGAAGATCTCATTCCAGAAGAGTTCTTTAAATCTTGAAATAACCTAGCGCCTTTATTCATACACAATCCAGTACTTCAATAGAGCCAGTTCAGATTTACAAGAAGCTGAGATAGCTCTCGAAAAAGAGACAATTTGAAATCTTCTAAAGCTAGTCTATTAGTCACTTCCTCACAAGGACCGAACTATGGAATCAGTAAATGTTTTCGCCGAAGCCGTCAGAAAAGGAAGCAGCAGTTCACAAGAAGAAGTGAAGCGAGACTTAGCTTCTTTGTTGAGATCATCAAAATTGAGTAATGCTGACAGCTTTGTAAGTGAAGTTGAAGCACTACTAAGCGGTGATACTCCAGCACTGGCTTGGTTAGACGAAATCAAGATTCTGTCTCAGTCATCTCCTCTACCTAAGTTTGGACCTGTGCTGGCTACGGAAGCGGGATCCGCGGAGCGACTTGCTTTAGGTGTGAGACTTCGAAGCTCATTGGAAACTAAGAGTGATGCTAAAGACTTTGTTGAAGAATCTAATACTGATTTGCTGAACATATTTGATATTGCCAAGCAAATTCAAGATTATTTAAGTGATGCTTCAGGCAATACTAATTCAAAGCAACGTCTGTGGGTAAGAGAATTTACACCTGCTTTTCTACAGGAGATTCTGAATAACCAATCTGTTTCACGAGAATTAACTGTTGCTGCAACTGGAGGGGATCTTTCGACAGAGTGGGAGGAAGTAGAAAGTTGGGTGGTTAGCTGGGCTGATTTTCGGAAGAAATCGCCTAACACAAATCCGGGAGGTGATGGTTTTTTTGAGCCTCAACATGCTAACTACCAACCTGCGGCGATTCATCCTCTAGTTCTAAGAATCTTAAGAAAAACCTTCCTAAGCCAACTGAACGCAGGAGTAACCCAAGAGACTCAAGATTTTTGTCAATGGTTAACTGATCATGTATTTGATAGAGAATTGTTAGACGCTATCAAACTAGAGTCAATTTTTGCTTCTGGCTCGCTAATTCTTGCATTAGCACAACAGCAAGGTGTGGTTATTCAAGAAGATAGACAAATCAGTGTCCCAACAACAGTTTCCTTTTGGGGAGACCTAAGCGAAAGAGTTCTCAAAACTGTTGTTAATAACAGCCAACAGTTAGATGATGTTCCGTCTTTTTGGAAAAATACACAGGTTGAAATTCGTCAGCTTCTTTACTCCTGCCCGGAATGGCATTCTACTCCTCTAATCAACAATTTAAGAAGTCGGGCAGCAAGACTATTGGAAGAGGAATTGGAAGTTTTTAAGACAGTGATTCTACAAGAGAGCTCAAAGCTTACTGACGATAAGTTTAAACCAGAGGTAGAGCTATCTTCTCAAAATGCCTTACCGGAGCTTCGCCCTGGGAAACCTATTGGTACCATTACGCCTGAGAGGGAGGAATATTTTAAGAAACTGGACAATCTTAACAATCAAATTGCTGATATTAGTAATTTTGATTTAGTTGTTCAAGAGATTGCTAATAAGACGCTTCAAATAAGAACTGCTTTCAAACAACGTTTAGTGAGCCCCCTGGCCGAACCTGCGCTTCTAGTCTTAAGTGCTTCCAGTTTTGAACAATCCGACCGCCTTAATTTGGCTTTAGTTACCTATCTGAGGCAACAAATTTCCCAGTTTTCCTTGGATTCTAAACTAATTCGCTCTGGCAGCCTAATCCAAGAAACCCTTGCAAATCAACCCGCCTGGATAGACATAATAAACCAAACGGCCACAACGAATGAGCAAGTATTATCTAATTGGTTAAAGCTAGATATTTGGGATGGCCTACGGGGACGACTTGCCCGCGCGTCCGTTAACGAGGGCGATCTCATCGTCACTCAATATTTAAGTCAGCAGCTACCCGATTGGCTCCAGAACGACACCACCGAGCCCCCTGCAGGTCTCGATCTAAATGCAATTCGACCAATTTTGGCAGAATTAGTGCATCTGGGAGTAAGCTTGCAGCTTGACACTTATGGCGTATTTGCTACTCGTCTAGAGAATCTCATAAATCGCAGCGATCTTGATGCTGCACTCAAAGCCTTACTTGCTGCCGTACGGTTAGAGTTGGGATTAACTGCACTTGCCGTTGGAGCTATCCCTAGCCAAGCCTTTAAGCAATTTGAATCACCGAGCGAGGTACTCTTTGAGCAATTTGCGGGTTGGATTCAGCTTTCAATAGAATCCAGTAATGTTTGGGAATCCCGTGCTGGCATGAATGCGCTCATCCTATTGGCGCGCATGGCTGAAGGAACAGGAGATTTACTACTTGTTAAAAGTGCGATCAAGACGGCTATGCCGTTGGGTTCGCGTGCTTCCCGTTTAGTATCCGAATCTGTTAACCAATTATTGAGTACAGGAGGTAATAGTAAGGGAAGTGGTTTACCTTTAGCTTTTGCTGCTTTTGACTTGGCAAGACATGCACGAGAAGTTAATCTATCTATTGCTCCGCAAGTTACTAAGGGTTTTGCTCCTATTTGGGCACCACAACCTATCCCAGACTTTATTGATCAGCTCACAAATCAGCTAGGCACAGCAACTCGTACTGCACTTCAGAAAATAGTTGCGGACGGTGGGATTGGTCTCAAAGTTCTTCTTCTGTCTTTGCTTCAAATAAAGCTAGATGAGTTGGATTTAGAGCGCCAGTTGATTGTGCAACCTCTACGTCGAAATACTTCACCTCAAGAAGCCAAGCTCAGGCACAATCTAATACTTAGACAGATAGATGATTTGCAAAAAGCAGTACGGTTCGTTTTCTGTCGAGAACAACTCTTGCTTAACGAGCTACCTGAAGCGTCAAGTGAAATTAAACCTTGGTGGCAAACCCGCTATTGGCTAGCTTCATCATCCAATTCTCCAGAAATTGGACAATTAAACCTTATCGGAGTGGTTGGTCCTACATTAGTATCAACTCTTGAAGGAGGGAATATTCCCTCCGATATTCAGACTCTTATAGGAGGGCTATCTGGACAAGCAACGGTTCGTCCTGTATTGAAGGGACAACGCTGGTTAATCGTTGATCCACAGCTTAAGGAAAGCGATAAGACTTATCAAGTAGAACAAGACTCAGAGGCAGTTAATCTAAACGTTTATCAAGTTGATGCTTCCTTTCTGTTAATTAACTGGATAGCATCTTATCCAAATAATGTTGAGGTAAGTTTGCTCAGTTTAGCTGCTAGTTTGTCAGCGACCGTTCCTGCAGTGTCTGAAGATAATCCACAGGATATTGATGGGCGGTATGAAGGGGAATTCCCTGATCTAAGTTGGAAGAATGCTACAAATAACTTAAAAAATGCAGTTGACAACCTTAAAGATTATGAAGATAAATATGGAGCTGCCCTACAAAAACAGATTGATGGGAATGTTGCTGATGAAATTGTCAGCTTACTTAAGCAACCTCTATTGCTTAATACAGCCGATTATCGAGAACAAATGATGGCGGCGATCGCTGAGGTTCGGGAAGCCGAGGCAGATTTAGAAGTAGCAGAGTTTGAGTCTTTAGCTACTCAGTTTGAAGTTCTTGCTAATGAAATGCTTTATGAAGCAGCTGATATTGAAGTTCAGCGGCAGGATGCTCTTGTAGAGATCAGTAAATTAGACGAGGGAATTGCTAAGTTAGAAAGAGATGCTGAGGAAATTAGTAAACGTCAAGTCAACAACAGCGTAGACATTGCGAAAAGAGATGTTGATATAGCCAAAAATACTCGGGAGAAAGCTCTTAAAGAATCAGAGAAAGTCAAAATAGCTAGAAAAGCTATCCTCAGAGAAATTGATTTATTGAAGAGTCTACTTGAAAAGCCGACTAAAATCACTATCGATGGTGATGAAATAACTGCCAATGGACAGATTGGGGCAATGGCTTATAAGGTAGAAGCAACCTTGTTTAAGCAGTTGAACACGAACTTAGAAACAGCCAGATCAGAACTCCAGAGAGCCAAAGATGCAGAAGCAGAACGAAAGAAGAAAGAGAAACGCCGTAAGCTTGTCGGCGGTATCTGTCGTTTTGTTGGAGCCGTAATAGGAACTATATATGGGGGGCCTGCAGGGGCAGCATTGGGTGCGGAAATAGGAGGTGCGATCGGTGAACTAGCAAACGGTGTAATTGAGAATAAAGCTCCAGAAGAAATTTTGGTCGGTCTGATTGATAATGGCTTTGCTATTGCACAGGCTGCTGGAGTTGATCTCGAAAAAGAATTAAATACATTAGGAGCAAAAGGAGCAACGCAGCTTAATCAGTTCTTCGATCAATTGGATTCTAACTTAGGTCCGATACTTGATAATTTACCGAAAATTTTAGATGAACAACTGTTTAAGGATGCGATCGTTATTCTCGATCTTCCAGAGGTTCCTGTTCTAACTCAGCTTTTAGAGGACTCGTATAGGGACCTCCAGAAAGATATTCCGAACTTGGGGAGATTAGGAACAACGCTTAAGGCAATCCAGTACGATAGTCCTCGCCAATTTCTTAATCAACTCAGCGACAACTTATTTAAGAACACCAAAAATAATGTAGAGGAAATTAAAGCGCTTAGTAAGGCGATCGGCAAGAAAGTAGAAGATTTACAAACTGAGGAAGGACTTCGAGAGGCTGCTGAACGTTTTGCGAAGCTAGTCGTTACCAGCGTAGGACAAGAAGCAGTTAATTTCCGCCAGGATGCAATTTCCACCTGGATTCGTAATAAACGAGACAACCAGCAATGGTGGAATAATGTTGTACAGAAAGAAGCAGAGACCTTAGTCAAGGAGTTGTTTCCTGATAGTCAAAGCCAAGCAGAAGTGTTGGCAAATTTAGAGTCTTCCCTGATCAACCCAGAAATTATTCGAGGTGAACTTCAGAAGTATCTTGACCCGTGGCAGCAAGAGCTAGACAGGCGAATTAGTGACATTACTGCGGTCAAAGACACATCTTCCCCTAAATCTGCTGTTGATGCTGCCCAGCAGAGCGTAACATATCTTGAAACTTGTATCGATAAATTCAAACAGAGTTTACTACCTTGGCTGAAAGGAGAAGATAATACGCAGCGCACCCAGTTGCTACTTGATTTGAACAAACTACAGACCGACAAACTCCCTACAAATAATATTGATCTCGAAATACGTGGAATTGACGAGACTAATGCATTGCTAAGTGAAGCCAATGCCAAAGCGGCTCTCGATAACATGGTGGAGGAATTAGAGCGTGTAGGGTTACTTTATAAAGCTGCAGATTTGAAAGTATCGAAAGCCACTCTACTAAATAAAGTGGCTGATCTAGCCAAACTGAGAGAAATAAAAGTTAAAGATGCTCGATTGAATTCCCTCAAAGCTTCGGAGAAACGGCACCAAGCTGCTCAAGCTAAAGTGAAATCAGCACAATTCAATTTAGAAGCTAAGAGAGCTTTATCCCAAGCGGCAGCACGTCGAGGGGTTGAAGCTAGCCGGATTCGAGGTACGTTAAGTCAACCCGCACTACGATTGCCTAATTTAGCTGCAGGTACAGCTAGTCGTCTGCGCGAAGACTATGTGGAGCAACTCCAGTATGCTTTCAAAGCTTATCGAGAATTGCTCAGATACTACTATGCCGCGTTTAGCGTTGTAGATCCTTCACGTCAAAGAATACCTGTTCTACCAAGAGAGGGTTCTTGGTTCGATAATTTTACAAACTGGAGCCAGATTATTGGGCAAGAATTTAGTTCACCTAGCGACCCCTCTCAAGCCTCAGACAACTTTGAGTGGGATTTAACTCCTCAACAAATCAAATCTTTATTCACCCCTGAAGGATTTAGGCTAGTCATTGCGCCTCATGTAGAAGAGAGACCAGTATTATTTAGTGTTCCCCAAGAGTGGCAGATTTACCTGGATCAACTCGACCGCCTTAATAGGAATATTCAGGATGATGAGAAGAGTTTGATTGAGCAGTTGTGGAGACCTGGATTCAATCAGCTATGGATTCAAGAGTTTCGCAAGAACGGCATTTCTATTTCAGAACAAGTTTCTATTAAAGCTGAAGATTCCACAAACTGGCGAATTGAAGATTTAGAAACAGAGCCAATAGAAATTACTTTTCTTCCTGACGGCACTACACTTCCAGTAAGATGGAACATCAGGAGATCTATTAGTTATTCTGTGACCAAAGAAGCTGGTAAATTGTTTGTCACCCTAAGACCTTCGCCAGAAGATGTAGGTCAATCTGATTTCGGAGATCGCCACTTTAAGAGTATCAATGCACCTGAAGCAAGAACTGGTCGCATCGCTGCAATTTTCTTAACTGGTAAAATTAGGGGTAGCGGACAGTTCTTAAAGGAAACCGACTATCCAATTGAGGTGACTCATCTAGGAGATATTTGGACAACTGATTTAGTTGATAGAATCAAAGTTCAACTGAGAAAGCAGCGAACTTTGCAGGATCAGAGGGATTTCTTTATTCCGCTTGGAACCAACTTAGTAAGTCATTTAAATGATCAAAAAGCCTTTTTTACTGGACAAGGCGACCCAGACATTTTTGGAGTGCAGGGAAATCCCCTTTCAGGAACGACTGTAATCAAACTCAAACCAAAAGGCGGATCCGCTCCACCACCATTTGAAAGTCTGAAGTTACAAGTTTTATATACTTTTTGGACGTAAAGATAGGAGAACAAGCAAATGGCACCACTAACACTTGATCAGCTAACGGATTTGGTGAAAGCCTTACAGGACAGAGTGAGTACACTTGAGACAGAAGTTAAGCAATATCAGCAAGATATTCTTGAGCTTGAACAACAGTTGTCTCAGTCAATTACAACTCAAAAGCTAATTGTGCAAGGCGATGCTCAAATTTCTGGACGAAATGTTTTAGCAGATGGGCAAAAGCTTGACGCTCACGACCAATCACTCAATACTCATGACCAACGGCTCAGTACTCACGACCAATCACTCAATACTCATGACCAACGGCTCAGTACTCACGACCAATCACTCAATACTCACGACCAACGGCTCAGTACTCACGACCAATCACTTAGTTCACTGCAACAAGGACAACTCTCTGGGCTTGATGTGGCTGAGCAATTTTCAGCCACAATTCGAGCAGCTGATTTCCGATTAGGGCATTCCAGTCGTCGGGGTAGTCCTGGCAGAGCTTTGGTCGATGCTGGCAGTAGCTTGGGTATTAATTGGGGTAGTGATTGGGGCGAAACCTTAATTAACAGTAAGTTGAGAGTTAATGGAGATATCGACTTTGGCTCTACAATCCGGACTTCAGGGCGTATGCATATTACTGGAGATGAACTGCTCTACCTCTTAAACAAGAATGGGGTAATTATTGGAAAAGAATGGGGTGGAAATGGTGATTTAGTAGTTCAAGGAAACTTAGTCGTTGGAGGAAATATTACTTATGCAGGTAGCCTCCGGGATTCCAATCCGCCACCACCACCGCCACCACCACCGCCACCACCAGTTTTTCGAGACAGCAGCCTCTGAAATGGTCTTGACAGTAGTGGTAGTAGAGATATAGGTACATGAGCAATGACAATAGAATTGCGACCACTTGGGGTAAAGTGTAATCTTCACTGCTCCTACTGTTATCAAAATCCTCAAAGGGATGCTGGTAATGTTGCTCGTTCTTATGACCTTGAAGAGATAAGACTAGCTTTGGAAAGAGAGGCTAAACCTTTTAGCTTATTTGGTGGAGAGGCGTTACTAATTCCTAAGAAAGATCTAAAGAAGCTGTGGTCATGGGGACTAGAGAGATACGGAAGAAACGGTATTCAGACCAATGGAATATTAATTGATGACGAGCACATTAGCCTATTTAAGCAATACCAAGTTGGGGTCGGTATCTCCATTGATGGACCTGGAGAACTGAATGATTTGCGTTGGGCCGGTACATTAGACCGAACCCGTCAAACTACCGCTAAGACAGAAAAAGCAATTGAGAAGCTTTGCCAGGAAGGACTTGCGCCAGGTTTAATTGTTACCCTTCATCGTGTTAATGCTACTCAAGACAAGTTGCCAATTATGAATGAGTGGTTTAAATATCTAGAGCAACTTGGAATTACTTCAGCACGTCTACATATCCTTGAAGTAGAGAATGAGTTCATTCAGCATGAATATGCTCTCAGTACTGAAGAAAATATTCAGGCGTTCCTTAATTTTGAACAGTTAGAAAAAGAACTTATCACTCTTAAATTCGACATATTTCAAGATATGCGAAATATGTTGCTGGGTAAAGATGAATATTCAACCTGTAACTGGAATGCGTGCGATCCCTATACTACTAGAGCCGTAAGGGGGATAGAAGGCAATGGTCAAAGCAGCAATTGTGGACGAACTAACAAGGATGGCATTGACTTTACTAAATCCGATATCGAGGGTTTCGAGCGTTATCTAGCCTTGTACTATACACCACAACAGTATGGCGGTTGCAAGGACTGTCGCTTTTTCCTCATGTGCAAAGGAGATTGTCCCGGCACTGCAATGGATGGGGATTGGCGGAACCGCACAAGAGACTGTGAAGTTTGGCAAGCCCTATATCAAACGTTTGAGCAAGAGTTGCTTAAACAAGGGTTAAATCCAATTTCACTTAGCTCTGATCGCAAGCAATTAGAAAAAATCATTCTTGACGGTTGGATAGAGGGACGGAACATAAATATTGCTCGTGCATTGTTGTTGTTTGAGCAAGGATTAAACAGAGCAATTATGGACTACAAAAATACTCCCAAGCATGTTCCTCATCAAGATACTTTTGCTGTTTACTAATTTAGATAACATTACTAGCGCGAATCAAATTACTGATTATAAAGATAGTTAAAAATGTATGGAGCGTCTAGATTTTATTCTTCCTGATTTTGTAAGAGTGTCTTGGGTGAGCGATCGCGCCAAGGCAGTTTGGCAACCTAGATTTAGATTAATTACAGAAGCTTGGGTAGAAATAGAATGGCTTTCTGTAGTAGCAGGTATGCGTTCCTTTTGCCTACAAGAAGTCACTCCAGAACAACTTCCTCATAAGGCTAGAACATGGATTAAACACGGATTGGCTGGCCTTCCACTAGAAATTCAAGGACAGTCTAATTATCCCTACGCCAGCACTCCTGTACGCCCAAGATTAATGGGACCTTTTAATTTTCTTACCGTGGTTGGTTCCCCTGAAAAGATATTGGCATTTCAACAATCTTTTGATTCGGGAGATGATTCAGCAGTAGGTCAATTACTTGGGGTTCCCGACTGTTGCAATAGGTTCTTTCAAAAAAAATGGGTAGAAGAGAAGTTTATAGACACGACTTGGTCAATGGCTTTACATACTCAAACAGATGTAGAGAAGAGTAAGACGAGTATAGAAATTAAAAATGCTTTAGAGGCAAACATACTCTGGAGATGGATGGGTATTCGTGCAGTTCCTCACTTACCTTGTAGTTTTGACTGTCAATCAACCAGATCCTTTGCTAAAACGCTCTTAGCTATAGGAAGGGATGCTGGATACAATTCTGAGATGGAGTGGCTTCTAGAAATTCTTGACTGGCCCGTGGAATGGTCAGCCCTTCACGGAATTGCTGAAGTTAAAACTCCTATATTAAAACTTTCAACTCGAACAGATGCTACAGCGGAGAAATATGTATTGAGACTTAAGAGCAAAAGCTTTCCTGAAGAAGGAGCACAGGGTCTGCATTTTCCTTACTATTCACCTACACGAGAACAAAACAAATCATGTCACCATTAACACTTGATCAGTTGTCAGACTTAGTAGAAGCCCTACAAAAAGATTTGGGAGATACTAAAAAAAGGTAGGTTTGCTTGAAGCAGAAGTTAGGCAATATCAACAAGATATCCTTGAGCTTGAGCAGCAATTAGCTCAATCAATTACAACCCAAAAATTGGTTGTCTTAGACGATGCTCAAATTGTCAATCACAATGTTGATCAAATCTTCTCCACTTTTGAACAAAGGCTGAATTTACACGATGCTAATCTTATGACTCATGATGCAAACATATCTACTGCCCAAGCCACCGCTAGTGATGCAGTAAATAGAGCTAACAATGCCCAAGCTACTGCTGATAACGCCCAAGCTACTGCTAATGATGCGGTAAATAGAGCTAACAACGCCCAAGCTACTGCCAATAATGGAGTAGGAAAAGCTGATGCGGCTCAAACTACCGCTAATAGTGGAGTAAGAAAGGCTGATGCGGCTCAAACTACCGCTAATCAAGCTTTAAAGTTGGCCCAAACAGTTGATGCTAGAACTATCAACATCAGTTCAGATGGCAAAGGCAAAGCCCCAAGAATTGATGCAGGCAATAAATATTTGGCAATTCAGGCCGACGGAAATATTGTTGTGTATCAAGATGGTGGAGGAGCACTTTGGGCGACACACACCTTCAGATAGTCTTCCGCTCATTTTTCCTATGAATGCTAAATTTGATGAAGCAAAACAAAGAGTCATAGAACTGTGTCCGAGAGTATAACCAATAGACAGAACTCGATGGACTTGAGAACGAGAGTACGAACAGAAAGCTTGGGAGAAATCATTTGGCTGGGACTTCATTGCTGTCATTAATCTTCTGTTGAAGACACAGAAACAGTTTTATAGAGGACTGATTACTTACGTGGGAATTAGTTGGTAGGCTCAACCTAATAAAAAAGGCGAATTTTCAGTGTTTAGAATTTCCGTTTCTTTAGATGGTGGAGATGTTATAGTAGCTGCGCTACTGCTCGCTCTTAGCACGTTTCAAGAAGATGCACTCGTAGCCTCGTTTGAGGAAATATTCTTAACTTTTTCCTCTGAAGAAGCAGCTAAAAAATTTATCGATGAGCAAGTCGTTAAGCTTGGATGCCACAACTCGTCTCAAAACTCAGCAGATGTTGTTCTGCGACCTGACTTTGCCGGCAGCGAAAACGCCAGTAGAGCTATTTTTCATGCTATCAATGACTATAAAGATAGTCTAAAGTCCATTAATAGATTTAATCTAGTATTTCCTTCAGAAGAAACCAAGAATGGCTTCATTGAAAACGTTGGTGGCTATATCAAAACCCGTTTCAGCTCAAACGCACTTCATATTGAGTAGGAGCTATTGTCACTTGCGAGCAGGAAATAGGATAGTGAGGTGTATCTGTCTGCTGAAGCAGATATGCTTGTATTAAGATGCTCAAACAAGTAATGCATGTCTGCACGTTACATTCACTCTCGGCTCACTGCACGCCAAGTACCAGACTTGCTTCAGGCTATTCTGGTTGCAGAATTGATCGCTCCTAGTCAACATCTGTGGCTAGTGTCTCCCTGGATTTCAGACATTCCAGTCATTGATAATACGGCTAACACATTTCAAGCATTAGAGCCGTCCTGGTATCGCTCCAAGATTCGTCTCTCCCAAGTTCTTGCTTCTTTAACCAAGCAGGGAAGTATGGTTTGTGTGGCTACTCGCCCTGACCCACATAACAATAGCTTTCTAGAAACATTAAAAACCAAGGCTGACCTGGACTACTTGAGTCTTCATAAGGCAGAAGAGCTGCACTCCAAGGGAATTTTGTCAGATTCCTTTTACTTGGCTGGTTCCATGAACTTTACTTTCAATGGGATTACAGTCAACCAAGAAACACTGAGCTATGAAACTGACCCAACAGCGATCGCAGAACAAAAGCTGAATTTCAGAGCGCGTTGGGGAGGCAGGGTGTCATGAGTGCAAAAGCCAGTTTAGAGATTCGTGAGTTTTTAGAACAGTTTTTTGGTGAGGGTAACCGACTGACGCTGGAACGGGCACAAGCAAATCCTTTTCTCCAACCCTGGATTGCCCGATTAAAGAAAGGATTTCCTTCTGTACTCCCTTGCGCTCGGGAAGCAGGGACAGATTGGTATGGCATTGCCTTTACTGAGCAGCAATTTCGTGGCTTGCGAGAGGAACTTACTGCCTTTATTGGTCCAACTTGGTCAACCTTTCGAGGACAAAGAGCCTCCCTTGAACTCAGTGACCCCGTTGAAGCAGCGGTACAGGAAATAACCCAAGGAAATGCCTTTAAGTTTCAAGGGAAACGTGATCAATCCAATAATTCAACGGAAATCCGAAGTGCTTTGACCAGAATGCTCAAGGTTCTCAATCGCAAAACCAGTGGTAGCTATGAAGCACCACGAGCGACAGGGCGAGTTCTGCGAGATTTCTATACGGCATTACAGGTGGGCGATCGCTCTACTGCTGAGAAGGAACTTCAATACCTCCGCAATCAAAATCGTCTGGATACCCTGAATCTGCTGTTTCTTCGGGTACAGATGCTGGCGGAACTCCAGGCATGGAACGAGTTGTTACGCCTGCCCGAGTTGCCCGATTTATTGCAAGTTCGTCGTCCCTTTGCTGTTACCCAAGCTGTTATTCAAGCAATTTACCAATGCGAGTTAAGCCGCTTTGAAATTACGATTGCAACTCGCAGCGCTGCTGCCTATTTTCAGGAAGCTATCCTGCCCAAGTATGGAATCCTCTTCACTAACCGAGCTGGTAGCAGAGTTGCAGAGGTTGTGAAGTCTTTCATGCTTTTGGCAGTGGGAGGCGAACCTCCTAACCCAGCTTTGCGAGACGAACTGTTAACCGTTCCAGGATTGTCTGAAGCCGATCAGCGATGTATGCAGAGCTTGGCAAGGCTTCTGCCAGACACCACACCGCCTGTACCCCAATCCGAGCCTTTAGAAGAGGCGATACAAGCAGCAGAAGTTGGGAACTACGATCGCGTTCTAGCCCTTCTTCAGGAACACCCATCCTCTCAACAGTCTGTCAGGCTACTACTGGAGGCAGCTTACGAACTGCAAACCCTAGAAGCAGAGTGGGTTGCTCTACAAGCGTTTGATCAACTCTCTAATGAGGAGCAGGATGCAATTCAAGCAAGCCGGAGGAACCGAACATTCCTTGAGTCGCTGATTGGTAAAGCCCAAACTGACACAAATGCCACAGCGGATTCTGTACCCACAAATTGGTTAGAGTGGTTATCAATCCTAGACCAGAATTCAGCGTGGGAGCGAGCAGCCTATAGTGCAAGACAAGGGGCACAGGAATGGTATGTGGCACACTTGTTGGATGAACCAGGAGCGATCGCCCAATTCTTGTCGTTGCAAAATTCGATAGTGGCAAAGGCCCCAGAAACCCTTCAAGACGCTTTTCCCCATTTACTTAGCTCGTTTCAAAAAGACCCAAATTTTCCTCGTCGCGAATTTCTACCCCTCTATACCGCCATTTTAGATACCCTTGTCTTTGGCATTGTTCCAACTGGAGCAGGAGACCAGCACTTAACTCTTTTCAATGAGCTAGTCACTATCTTGTTGGCGCTAGGCGTTGATACCCAGCAGTACACCAACCTGCTTGATTACGCTCTGGATTTATGGGACTGCTATCAAGCACCCAGCACAGTTGATTGGGGACTAGACACCGTCAATATTTTTATCCTACATCCCTGTCCAGATCGAGATAGGCGATCGCAGCTTCTGTTCAAGGTTGCAGAGAGCCTGCGAGACTTTGCTAATCGGATTGATGAGGTTCAGTGGAGTATTTTCCACTCTCTTGCCAAGGATTTGAAGCTAGAGGCATCTTTTTCTGATTTGCTCGTTCAAAAGAGTGAGACGGAAGAAGCGGACCAGACCTCACAGAATATTTTCCAGAAATTGAAGAATAAAGCTGTCTTAATATATACCCTTACTGAACCAGTTGCCCAACGAGTGAAGAGCTTCCTGGAGAATACTTGTGAGGGTATTACAGTTCATCTAAGCCATGACAAGGGAGGGAGCGATCGACTGCGTCAATGGGTACAGAATGATGATTTAGTAGTAATGGTGACTGCAAGCTCTAAACATGCAGCAACTGGATTCATTGAGCAACACTGCTCTGAGGAGCGGCTACTACGTGTCAATAGTAAAGGCAGTGCCAGTTTACTACGTGAACTGCAGAATTGGCTGGGGGATGGATGAATTGAAACGGTTAAGCCTGATTATCTGAAGACTTAGATTATGGAGCGGAGGGTGTACCCGGTTCGTAATCTTCACCCGTACCTGCTGGTCGAGGGCAAAAATGTCGGAAATCACAAGCAGCGCAAGTGTCATCATCCTCGCACTGGGGAGACCAAGCATGTAAAATGTTGCCAACGTAAGCTTCTTCAACAATATCCTCTTCAGCGCGACGAACAACTTCATCAAAAGCAGTCAATGCTGCCTGCGTACTCCCATCTGTTATGGGAATAACTCGAATAGCACGTCGCAATCTAAATTCCTGGGATAGTTGGTCTGTATCATTCCCTGGTCTCCACATCCGTACGAGTTGCTCATCTCTTGATCCAGGATCTGGAACAACATCCGTTGTCCCCTCAGCGATACCTTTTTTGAGACCTTGCATCTCTTTGTCGCCAGGTGTAAGTTCATTGATATAGATTAAAATCCCGGCAGCAACAGGTAATGCATCTGGTTGACGGCTCCTAAGCCAAGCATAAGTCTGAACCTGCCAATCACCCTGTTCCCAGTAGGGTTCTGTAGAATTAGGACGTCTTGCTCCTTTATAGTCAACAATCACCTCATATTCACCAGACAGAGTCGGACAAGCTTCTTCTACACATCTGGAAATCAAGTTGTTGTCAGCAGCCTCACCAAGTGTGACATGGGTTAATACATCTATGACTCCGTGAACTTCATAATTCGAGCATCTCAATGATCGCCCGGAACTTGGAACTGCCCTTGTACCTATAACTTTCTTTTCTGCTGCCGCAATTAGGGGAAATAAGTGTGGTCCCAACTGGTTGATAGCCATTGCAACACGCTGATAACCCGAATTGCGAGCATTTTCGCTTCGGGCTTCTTTCCCCTGTTGCTTCAACGCTGACTCAACTCTATCAGCAAACTTGCCAATATCATGTAGATCCCAGTCCGGTGGAACCTCCCTCCATTCCCGTTGAGTACAGGGCCATGGAAATGGGTAGTTCCCATGATCATCCTCCCAAAATCTAAATGCTAATTCTAGAGTTCCATGAAGAAACTCCCCAAACCACTGCTGAACAGGACGAGAAGGCGGCAGCGCACTTCCATTGTGATACCTATACTGCAAGCGACACCGCAGATACGACAGTAAATCACCTGTCATGGAATAGCTAGGCACAATGTGATCTGGTCGCTTAATCTCTAGTTCCATAATTCAAATCAAAAGTAATGGAGGCTCAACTTGTATAGGGCGTCTACGCCCTGCAAAAGGTTGTCGCCACGGCCAGGTTCCATCGCGATTCCAGCCTAGTGCTACATTTGGGATCGAACCACTAAACTGTGCGCCTCGACCATAGGTTAAACACGACTCACAGCCAACCAAAATAAGCACAGACTGAGGACGGCTATAAGCAACATAGTAAAGGCGCACTAAATCATCAAACGACCGATCAAGGGGATCCCTTCCTCCTCTTAGGGGAGAGGCTAAGTGAGCTTCAACATCATCCTCCATAACTACAACATTAGATGAGTTTTGTGGAAATCTGCGGAATGCCTGTTTATGATGATTTCGAGTGAAGTGACTTCCTACATCAACAATTACCAGTGGAAATTCTAATCCTTTTGATTGGTGAATAGTCATTAATTGGAGGTAGTTACGCGGAACACTAGGCATAATATCTTCATCGACATCTACCTCATCTTCAGCAATTGGCAGGAGGGCATCTCGAATAAAACTCTGGCGGCTCAATCGACAGTGCGAGCCATTTTGCAGGATTTTCATTCCGTAAGGCGAGGCTATTCCAGCACTCGATACTGTTCTTGTAATTGCTTCAAGCCAAACTTGATGCTCAGGGTCATTTTGAAAACTAGGCATCCATGCGATTAGCTTGAATATCAACTCCAATACTGGCCAGTCGGGAGGGAAATCAGGATTTATATTTCCACGGGATACGCGCTGCCACGTCTGCACAAAATTGCCAAGACCGCCGTTATCTGAAGGATACGGATTTTGAGCAATCAACGTGTTAGCTCTATTTTTCCATTCATTTAAGAAGAAACGAGCCTCATTTGTTGGAAATACTTGGTCTACCAAATCTCCATCTGGGTCAAGACAAAGGAGGAGAAGTCCTAAAATTTGCTGAACACTTGTAATAGTTCTAAGTGCTCTACCACGAGGGTTAAAAATTTGGAGACCCTCATCTAGCATCCCATCTCTAAAAAGACCAGCAAATCTAGTTTCAGTTTCACCAATTCTTTGTTGTCTGTTGTACTTGTACTTTGCTTCTTCAACGCTATGAGCTAGTAGGACACAGTCACCCAAATCCCCTTCAGGAGTTACATTCAGTTCATACCTTTCTTCGCCTCTGCTTATGGTAAGACTACGCTCAGTGAATAACTGGCTTAACCAAGATGCTAATGATACTGCTAGGTCGTTTGGATTTGCCCGAAATAATCCAAGAACTGGCATTCCTCCTGAACCTCTTTGAGAAATAACTTCTGGTTTAGGAGGCGAAATTCTTGCAGAATTGAAATTTGGATCCCCAGTGATATGTCTGTTGTAGAAATCGACTATCTCATCAAATGAGCGGTAGTTAGCAACCATGTCAATTCGTCTCGTCTGCCGACCTGTTGCATCACTACATCTTTCTCCAAACTGCGTAAAGAGTTCAACAGAACCGCCGCGAAATCTATACATTGACTGGTCGTCATCACCAACCATCGTGACCACAGGAGCTGAAGCTGAGATAATTTCAAAGTAAATTGCTTCTTGTAAAGGGTTGGTGTCTTGATACTCGTCTATCAGAAGAGCTTGGATATCACTACTCCATTCACATAAGGTTACATTTCTCAGCCTTTGTAAAAGCTCAAGTTCTAAGAAGGCAAAATCAAATAAGTTCGTTTCTCGAAGACGAGTTTGATATGCTGTGAGAATATCAACTATATATTGATGAGCAGAACTGTCACCACTAAAACTTTGTAGATTCACCAGATCTTGTACAAGGCGCTCACACAAAGTTTTTGCAACAGATAAGGCTTCACCACGGTTACGAGGTGGATCTCCTTCAAAAGTGTACCGAGAGAAAAGTTCATCTAACTCATTCTGATGCATATCATAAACGGATCTAAAGGAGAACCGCTTAAGTAGAAGCTTTGAAGTGGCCCCTTCCGCAACAACTGGTGCAAGCTCTCCAGGAAGGCGATTTTCTGTTAAAGCTTGTTGTGCAATGCTATCTAAGGTGTCAATCCGACATCGGTTGAGATCAAGCTGATGAATGCGCTCTTGAAAATGAGGATTAGCTGACAAAGCGTTTAGGAAGGCATTACCCCAGTCAAGCCAGCGAGTTCGAAGCTCTTTCGCTGCTTTTTTAGTGAATGTCGTAATAAGTATATGTTCTGGCAGAATGTCATCCACTAAAACATGGCGCAATGCACGTAGTACTAGAACCGTTGTTTTACCAGATCCTGGTCCAGCCACAAGCATAAGAACATCGTTGCTTTCATGACCGACTCCGTCATGTTGTGCTGAGTTTCCCTCTAGGTCACGATTAAGGGTTTCACGAATAAGATTTTTGTAGGCTTCGAAGGAAATCACAAATCAAGCCACACCACTAAATTACGCACGAGACAAGTCCGCACAAAGCTTTGTGCCCATCCTTAATCTTATGTGAAAGAAGAAAAGCCACTAGCTTACTTGACGAAAGTCAATTTATTGTAAGGAACCTACAAACCTGGAAAAACTTACTATCTAAAACTTATCAATTGGCAACTTTTAAGTTTCTCCCATCATGTATACTTCCAAGGAATCGCAGAAGTATCTTGTGATTCTTAGCACAGCTCAAAATACGTTCAAATCATACTTATAGTTGTGTCTGTAATTTCAACTGAGCAATATTAAGAAAACATCCTTAGAATTGAGAATAATGCATCAATTCTTTGAGAATTAAAAAAGTATTTCATAATAATAAAAGTTCTTTCCTAAATAATAAAAACGGCTAAAAGCTGAATACTATTCGCACTTAATTGTATGGAAAAAAACTTTCTACCTGTCTTTGCTGTCAATCGACTCAATCTTCTAAGAAAGCTGCAAAGGATTAAAGGCGATTTTGGTATTTTGGCAACTTTCATCGAGTCTGATAATTTTCTTGGTTTGCTTCGATCCCAAGGTAAGCCATATTTCATTGACAGTGGTGTGTTTGAGAATAAGGGAAAACCGTGGTACTACCAAGTTGATTGTGCATTTATCGGAAATAGATGGGTTCGTGAATTTAAGTTGGCTAATCATCAACAGTTTCAGCAGCAGTTCAAAACCTTTTTCGATCGCTGTGATCGGTTTGAACCAGATTATGTGTTTGCCCCTGATGTAATTCGAGAGCCTTTATTATCGTTACATCTTGCTCGAATTGCATGGCAAGAGTATTCATCGAAGCCTAGACCCTACCAGCTAATTGGGGTTGTTCAAGTTGGAGAAAGTTTGTACAACTGGCAAGACAATTTTCAGCCTCATCTGGAGGCATTGTTGCCACATTATTACTCTCCAAAGAGCTTCCTAGTGGCTCTGATCAGTGAGTATAAAGAAATTGGCTACCAAAAAATTGCTTTAGGAGGTCTGCTCAGAGCCGAAAGTACAATGCCAATGGGATTAAAGTTTGGTTTGTCTAACGAACAGTTAGATGAACTTTTAACTTGGAGCAGACCTGACTTTGTTCTGGGTGGACTCGCATTGTCAAGATTGGAGGTTCTTAGAAAGCACCGAGTCTGGGCGGATTCGACCAATTGGCTTTGGTGGGATGCCCGTTATGACCAACAAAGATTTGGCGATCGTGATGCTTTACAAGAAGTCTTTGCGACCTCAGACAACACAAGCAGTGGGAACGACCCCTACGAACTCGCGTAATACCCTATGACAAGCATCTACAGTGGTCCGTGTGTTTTGAATGATGGGGTCACCTTTAGCTCCGACTTGCGTTACCCCCCGTTCTCGCCAGAAGGGGTCTTCCCGATGCCAGTTGATCTCCCGTAGCCTGGACAATCGCTTCATCAAGTTCTCATCAGGAACCCCCTCTACATACAAATCGCGTGCCACTAGCCCCAGAGCCTGGATCACAACGGCTGTCACTGTTAAAGTCTCCTGTCTTTGGCGATCGCGCTCCTTCTTACTAACCACCTTCCAGGGATCGTCTGGTAGCGTGCAACCAACGGCCGCCCAAAATGTCATAGCCCAATCAGCACGAGCTTCCAAATCCTTCTTTGACTTCAGATTTGGAAACATATGTTGGGTGGCAGTAACCAAAGTTGAAAACGTCATCAGTTTAGGATTGTGCTTCCCAAGCCCGTTTTCAACCATTTCCACATTGTTATGAAACTGTGGCACCCGCTCCAACAGCTTTTTCGCAATCAGCACCAATGGCGATCGCTGATCAAAAGTGTGAGCCAAAGATACGCTCGGACGCTGAACCAGCAGGTTTTGATCCCGGAATGCTTGTCGCTCTTGTTCCAGAGGTAACCCAGCGTAGATCAAAGCTCCCAACTCTAACTGAGCCAGAGCAGCCTCCTTGATTGGATCATCTTCTACATTTTTGAGCGCCTGACGAATTCCAAAACAACGGTGTTGCCCATCGGTCAGTCGCAAGCTTACGGAATGATAGGGCAGCACGATGCTACCATCCCGATAGATCGGTCGCGGTTGGACGTTAAGACAGATGGCTGGGAAGAAGGTACTGCCATCTTCATAGGTTTCCAGGATATACTGGGCGATCGTCTTTACCCTGACTGGATTGGGTTTGCGTTGGGCAAAGTCTGGTAATTCTGGATCATTTGGAACGTAGAGGCAGCCGACGTCTAATAATCGGGCAATGTCACCAAATAGCAAACTAGCAACATAGCTCTGATGTTCACTCAACAACCCACGATGCACAGGTACAGCCCGGAGGACAAGCTCCATAAAAATTCTCCTAGTGAGAGTGTATTCAAGGTGTGGACAGTGAAGAGGTGATTTCTCGCTTCTAAAAAACTTGTACCGTTTAGAGGCGTATTTAGAGGCGGGTGTAACCCACCCCAATCACATGCTGATACCGAACTCCCTGCTCGTCCTCCACCAACCACTCTGACCAATGCCCAGTAGAGTGAAACTCAATTGGCATCGCTGCTCCACGATCGTCTGCCACCTGATCAACAGCATCCTCTTTGCTTGCAGCTTCGATTTTTACAGGTCTGTAATAGGTTTCCTTGATGAAAACGTAGTAAGTACCCACAACTAACTCTCCAGTAAATGTGTAGTTAGCCATGCTGGAAGCAAACCGCTATTCCATTGCATGGATGGGAGAATATAGGTGTTCTATTTCAGTACGCTTAATATTTTTGCGATCAAGTCATCAAGGCTATTCCAATCCCACTGCACAAGGAGTAGGAGCTTGATTACCACGCAGTTGTTTATCCTAAAAATTCTGAAAACTATAATTCCGATAATTCTTGAAAACCATTGTTTGACTAATCCTGGAAAACCTGTAGGAACAGGAGAGAAAACAATCCAGATTTTTCTGGAACCGATCCCCCTTACCTCTCGAACCTGCTCCCACAAACTTGTTGGGAATTTGTGGAAGCCTCAGAATGCCTATATTGCATATTTCCAGGAATATTTCCAGGAATTACTAAAGTTGGCTGCGATCGGGAGTTGAATACTCATCGTGATTGATTTCAAGAAATTCGTTTCGAGGTAGGTACAACTGGTTGAGCACACAATCGTAACGACCTTCTGCTTCCAAGGTTTTCAAATCTTGGAAATATTCCAGGCAATTAGCGTCTGAAGGGACGCTACCATCAGCAAACGATTCTTCCAATACTCTGAATGTAGTAGCGCACAGTCGTTTCTGCTCCAGCATCCACAGATTCAATAGACAACTTTGGATTTTCAATGCTTTGCCATAGGGCAAGATACCTTGAAACAACAAGAACTTATTGATTCCAAGTAATCTCGCCAGGAATAGAGAGCTAACTAAATATCGTTTGCAGGGTAATAGGAGTGAGCGTTTTTTGAACATGAGTCGTACAAAGCCTTGGGGTAATTCAACAGTAGGAACGGTCTGCTAACTTCGTTTACCCAAATAAGGATGAATCCCACGAGTTTTAGCAAACTGCTGAGCGCGTTCAGATTCCAACCGAACCAGTCGAGCAATGTGTCCAACTAACTCCAGCGCCACCAGTATTTGCTGGGCTAACTCTGCCTGATACAGTTTCTCTGCCAGTTCACAGCACTGATATCGCAGTTCCTGAATAGAGGAGGATTGCGATATCGTTTGGTTTTGTGGTGGTATCAATGGCACATCTGCCGCGATCGCGCTTTTCAGCAATAAGTACAGGAAATTTGTTGCATCCTTTGCAAATCGTACTGTTTCAGGCAAATACCAGTTTGGCGGTTTGTCGCTGTCCCTGATCCGTAATGCCCGTTCCACTAATGCAAGTCGGTAATCTTCCAGAGATTGAGACATAAGGGCTATCCCAGTTATGGGTCATAGGAAAATCAAGCACTTGCCCGTTTGGAAGTTGGGTTGGCAGCAATTTCCATCAGCCCACCTGTTGATGTCTTGCCCATTGCACGATTCACCAAATCCATCAAAGCGTAGGCACGTTTGCTCAAGAAGGATTCAAAGTCGTCTGCTCTCAGAGTTTCTGGTTCAATCAAGTGAGATCTGAGGATTTCGTCCATCCGTCGCCGACTGATTCCTTCTGCTTCTAATACCCGCAAGTACTGGCTTGGAGCCTTTCCACCAATTTTCTGATTTGATAATCGGGACAGGGGTGTCAGGTTCACCAGGCTGTTGTACCGGTCTTTATCAATCCCCTGCTTCTTGCAGTACGCCACAGGAAAAATGTGGTGGCTGTCGATTGGGTCGTTGAACAGATTAATCTCGGCTAATGCCTCACCAGCGGCAAAATCGATCGCCCCATTTTTCCGTAGCAAAGCATTGATAGCTTTATAAACTGCTCCATGCCGCCGCCGCACAAGCAAGAGCCGTTCAGCCTGCAAATGTGCCATTTGAACCGTGTTTGGTAGTTCTCCACCCCCATTTAACCAGATAGGAACTTCTACCATATCCCGTGAGGCACGGCGTTCATGCCAGGAGGTATATAGAGCCGCACAGCTTCCGCACCAGAACCACTGCTCCAGCTTCGCCCGCACCCGATCCTGCGGATAACCTACAACCGCCAAGATTGCCGCAAGAGCAACCAACTGAATTTGGTATGGCAAATTCTCAGCCGTTTGGATTTTTTGCCCATACAAAAATCGTGCTGCTTCCTCGTAGCCTGCAACGACTTGATCAGCGTACTTCTGATAGTCTGCCAGCGACAGATCCAACACTTCCTCTCGGCTACAAGCGACTGCGGGTAGTTGTTGGGTAGGGTTGCCTGCTGCGATCGCCTGTTGGCGTTGATGATAAGTAGCGACCAGCGCCACACAAGCAATGTAATCAGTCTCTTTTACGGTCTGTAAGACCCGATGCTGCTTGAGGCGGTCCTCCCGCTTTGCCCAGTCATCTCGGAGCGAAAAGTCCTGACTGGCAAAACAAGCGGTTGCCAAATCAAAGAAGTTGAGCTGCTCTGATTGAGTGTTGACCTTTTCAAACACGCGGCAGATTGCGGTTTTTGGCAGTCCTGGCTTGAGGCGAATCACTGGCACCTGAAAATGCTCAAATCGCTTGATCACCTCTCGCTCAAATCGATCTAAAAGTTCTAGTTTGACGGGATCGTACTGCCAGTATTTGGAATACCCCTGCCGCCAGGCAGCATAGCTAAACACTTGAGCCAGGGGAAACAATCCCAGTTCGTATTCTTGCTCTGGAGAGGAACAGTTGATGGCAGGATGTCCTGCAAAGCCAGGACGAATCCGACGGTTATTGAAACCCAGAATCGACTGTTCCCGCTCAACATCAGGGTCGAGGGCTTTCTGGATGTCAACGTAATACCAGCGATCGCTCATTTTGCCATTCCGTCGGCTCTGCACTCGTACAGGGCGATTAGAGAACAAACACATAAAGAGCGTGGTACACCGCTGCTGCCCATCCAGAATTAGTTCGGTAGGAATTGGAACTTGTTCCAACTGCACTCCTTCAACCAGCCGAGAACAAACCTTCCAGGAACCATTGCACACTTCTTGCAACAAGATGCCACCGATCGGCCACCCTTGACTGACGCTTGCAAGGAGATCAATCACCAGGTCATCGTGCCAACAGAAACTGCGCTGAAGATCAGGAAGTTGAATAAAGCCCTGTTGAATCTTCAGCAACAGATCTGGCAAGGCTTCCTTGGATAAATCAAACGCTGAAATAGGTGTGTTCATTGTCGCCATGTGGAAATGGGTAGAACTCGATGTTGGCAACAATAGATCCTGGAATTGAAGTAGATCAAGTGTTCTGTCTAAATTCCTATCAAATGATAGGACCAACCAAACACATCAAGGTCGTTTTGAAGGATAAAGAATCGCTCGTAATCGTGGAGGTAGAGGACATATCACATCCCAAATGTCAGGCGGAATCTCCTGATAATGGTGGAGAAGAAAATAAAACTCTCCCAATCGACGACTGTAGACTTCCTTCAACGCATGAGGTTGTCGGTTTTGGGTCATCCATCGAGTCATCGTTGGGATGCTACACCCCGCGATCATGGCAAGTTGTTCGTAATTGAAGTCATACTCCTGGTAAAGCTGCTCTGGGCTAATACCAGGTAGTTGACAATTGACGTAGAGACGGAAGAGCGATCGCTCCACATCCCCTAAAGGCTTCTGGTCTCCAGGATGGCTCATAGATCAACCTCCTCGCGATCGTTCAGGTGGAAAAGGAATCAACTCCAAATCCTCCTCACCAACCCAATCCACTGCAACCCACTGCCTTGACGGACTATCAACATCAAGCAGCAGCAAGTATAGCCATGACCATTCAGACGATGAGCGATCGTGGTTGGTTGGAATATAAACGTGACCAATAACCGTCCCCCAATCCGTATTTGGGTTGGGTATCCATCGACACCGACTTCCCAAACTAAATTTAGGTGCAGAAGCCATCGTTGGAAACTCAGCGGGAAGCTTACAAGAGTCGAGTTCTGAGAATTGCAGCACAGTCAGATTTCCGAGAAATCCCTTGAAGACAGTCAAATCACCCCTCCTTGTCTGCTGATTTGGGTTGTCGTTTGAGCAATCTTCAAGCCTCTCCATAACAAGTGACAGTGATTCGCAAGATTTTTGCCCAAACCCGGCTTAATGAGCCAATGACCCAAATTGCCGCTCACCCGTATATGTCAAATCAATGCAGCGGACACAACCTATTTTTACGGGCCAAGGAATGGGGTAACTACTCCCCCAATACCCACAGTAAAATGATCTACCCACAGCAACAAGAAAAACTTGCCAATTGGCAAGCAGCTTTTTATCGCTTCCGATGTTTTTTGATGTACATCTCACGGAGGGTCTGAAGATACTCCGGCTCAGTTTCGATCGTCGTCCAGATATGGTGAGCAAGCGCAAGCTTCTGCTTGTGCTTCTCGGAGGGGAATCTACGATGCTCTCCCTGCGAGAACCAGTGGTTCACCGTCGTCAGTGAACAGTCGCAGATGTAAGCCAGTTCCTCTCTTGTCACATCCCAGTGTTTCAGAAACTCATCGAGTTCCATGCTGTCATCTTCTAATGGCTGGAGATACGCTTCTAACGCAGTCCAGTGTCTATGAGCCGGGGTCTGTGGAGCAATAGCCATTGTCATCTTGTTTGTCACGGTGACAAGTTTAGGCTATCATATGCTTACCAGTTTAGATTTATCTTCTAAGGTATGTAGGAAGAATCAAGAGTTAGTGATTGACGGTGTTGCTTTCACTTTTCTCATTGCCGCTAAGTAATGCATACCTTCAGTTTGGTGAGGCAGTGTAGGCAGGGTCAAAATTCCAAAGATCAGAGAAAACTCGTTGTGTGGAAGAGTTATGCCTATCATCACCGTTGAGTGCCTATTGGCTGCTAGCGAAGAGACTCGTCAATATGTATGGTCGCTTATGGTGCAGCATGCAGTCCTTGTAAGAGAGCTTTTGGAAAGAGCCGCTCAGCATCCAGATTTTGAAAGATGGCAGAGTGCTGGCAATTTACCAGCAAAAGCTGTAGAACGCCTTGCCAAAGAATCAAGTAATGAAGAACCTCCGTTGCTTTTAGAGCCACGCTTCAGCCAACTACCTGATCGATTTTATAAATCAGCGATTTCTACCGTCCAGACTACTTATAAATCATGGCTTGCCTTACAGCATGGACGGCAACAACAACGTAATAGAAAGCAGCTCTGGCTAGATATCGTAGAAGACGATTTGCTCACGGAATATGATGAATCTCAACTGGATTCAATCATAAAAAAGGCTCATGAAATTCTATCTCAACTTTTGTCCGAGATGAAAAAGGAAGCCAATGAAACGTCGGAAGATAAAAAAGTTAGGAGGAAAAAAGCCACAAAAAAGAAAGATAAGGCTCAAACAGATTCAGAAGAAATGCAAGAAGAAAGAAAATTTATATCAATATACAAGCTGAATAAACTGTATAACTCTTCAACGGATGCTGTGACACGACGTGCCATTGCCCATCTGGTCAGAAATCATTCTCAAGTGAATGAAGAGGAAGATCCAGATAAGATTCCTTTAGAGATTGAGAAAACCAGAATTGAAATTGAGCGTTTGGATCAACAACTGAAGAGCCAATTGCCAAAGGGGCGAGATCCTTTTGGAACGCAGTACCAGAAGAATTTAGAGTTTGCTACTGAATTGCCAAGCAAACTTTCAACTTCTGAAGAGGATGTCTCAGAATTCATTAAATGGAATGCGGAAGAAGGGCAAAGACGAATTGCTGTTATGAGATTGCCAAAATCTTTACCCTACCCAATTAGTTTTGGTAGCAATACCGATCTTCGATGGTTCCAAGAGACACAGGAGCGTAAAACCCTCAAGGGTAAGAAAACAAACAAACCAAGAAACCAAATCATTGTCCGTTTTCAGGGATTGAAAAACCATAGCTTTAAGATCCTGTGCGATCGCCGTCAGTTACCACATTTTCAACAGTTTGTAACTGACTGGAAAACGTACCAAGAGTTGGACAGGAAAGGAAAAGCTGACTCAGAGAAGTGCTCTGCCAGTCTATTTTTACTCCGGTCTGCTCGTTTGATATGGAGGGAGGACAATCGGGTTCCACCCAAAAGCCTTCGCAAGAAGAAAGGGAAACAGAAAAATAACGCGGTAGTGGCATCGGGCAAGAATGTTGGCAGTTCTTCAGACAACCGAAAAACTGAACCTTGGAATACTCATCGGTTGTATCTTCAATGCTCGATCGATACTCGCTTGCTTACTGCAGAAGGAACTGAGGAGGTACGGCAGGAAGAGATTGGTCAGATCATTAAACAGTTGGAGGGCGATTCAAAGGATTCCAGAAAGAAGAAAGCGGTTACTGACAATCAGGAACTAACTGCTGGGCAAATGGCAGACAGGAAAAGGAAATCATCTACACTGACTCGACTTAATAATAAATCTGCTTTTTCACGCCCTAGCAAAAAACCTTATCAAGGACAGCCTGACATCGTGGTTGGGGTAAGTTTTAGCCGACACAAGCCTGCTACTGCTGTAGTGTGGGATGCAAAGGAGGACAAAATTCTAGAAACTCAAACTGTGCGTCAATTACTGGTTGACCGGAAGGTACAGGATAAAAGAGGAAATCAGACTATTGTTCAATTAAAGTTTCAACAGTATAGGTTGGTTGGTCGTCATCAACGATTGCGTCGAAATAGATTGCGCCGTCGTAATCAAGAGCGAAGTCGAGGTATGTACCAGCAATCCAAATCAGAAACAAATCTGGGTCTGTATGTGGACAGACTTTTGGCAGCTAGAATTGTCGAGCTAGCAATCAAATGGAAAGCTGGCAGTATTACTCTACCAAAGATCGAAAACATTCGTGAAAGTGTTGAAAGTGAAATAAGAGCAAGAGCTGAAAAGAAATTTCCTGGTTTGAAGGAAGCCCAGGATAAGTATGCTAAAGAGTTTCGGATCAGTTTTCATCAATGGAGTTACGGTCGGCTTGATACCGCCATTCGCTCTAAAGCAGCCCGTGTTGGAGTTTTGATTGAGACAGCATGGCAACCGGTGTCTGGAGATTTACAGGACAAGGCAAAAGACCTTGCCCAAGCTGCCTACTACACCCGAGAGTCTGCCGAAAGGTAGAAATAGTTTTTGCACCTTGACAATAGAATTAGAGCAATTCCGCCGCTATCGCATTGGCGAGTGCATAAAATAAGGGTAAGTTTACTGCTCAACGAGCAGGTACTTTCTAGCCTGGTGGTTCTGTTGCTGTATCAACGCTTTGACATCCATTACAGGTATCAAAGTTCAGTAACAGTTTTCTGTCGCTATGTGGATGGCTTAGGTTCTCCATCATGAGTACCAAAGTCCAATGACATCTGTAGGCTTAGCCTACTGTTCGGGGTCAGGTCTGGCGAGCCTGATACCAGGGAGTAAAGCTCTTTCAGCTAATCGGTTGATAAGGGTGCAGACGTACTGCGAGACAGCCACTAAAGTTTCCCCGATCAAGGGGACCTTCCTCAATTTTTGACAAACTAAAGCTAGGGACAACTTCCCGGTAGGTTTGCCAGAATCCAAATCCTTTATACGTAAGGGTTCAGAATCCTACATTTAAATGATTTATTCAAACAGAAAAGTTAACCTCTAAAATCTGTTTGGTTGGACAGAACAGGTTGCCGAAACCTGATTATGTTTGGATTTGGCTACCGGGAGTTGCGATCGCCCTTCCGGTACTGGAAGGGTTGAAAGTCCAGGCGGGATCATCGCGCCGAGAGTTTGTTCGTCCAGCAGAGTTGCGATCGCCCTTCCGGTACTGGAAGGGTTGAAAGCAACACTCCGTTTTCGCCTGACAACCTACTCCGCAGAGTTGCGATCGCCCTTCCGGTACTGGAAGGGCTGAAAGTAAGGTCACGGCAAATACATTACCGCAGCAGTCAAGTTCCAATTGCTTTCTCAGCATCAGCCAGTCTAGAAACAACTGGAATAAGGAGTGAGCATTAGGAAGCACAGCTTTGCACTGCTGTTCCGACATTAGAAGGGATACAGCTTTGGTTCTCTAGGTTGCGTCTTTATCAAAGTTGCGATTCGCCCTCTCGACACCAAACTGAGTGGGTTTGTATTTGTTCGAGCATGAGCTACTATGCTCACCCTCCTGTGCAGAAGAATTGAAAGTAAGAAACTGGCAATACATCATTCCATTCAGATTTACTAAATCTGGTTAGTCTGAAGAATGCGCTTTGAAAGCTTGACAGCGAGATGCCCATTAACAACCAAGTGGCTATCGACGAAGGAAGGTTTGAAAGAGGCAGGGGTCTGCAAAAGTTATCTTACTTCATCACGAGTGGGCTATGGTTAGATTAAGTCTTATGTGGCAAAATCAGGAATACGTCCAAATGTCAACTGCGACATTAATTCGTGAAACGTGCCCCAAATTGCCCAAACGACATTAATTTGTGAAATGGGTGTCAAAACTAGCCCAAACGACACGAATTCGTGAAACACGACAAAGAATTCGTGATTGTACACTTTTGGGCATAAAAATTTGAAGGCGGCACCCAGATTCGAACTGGGGGTAAAGGATTTGCAGTCCTCTGCCTTACCACTTGGCCATGCCGCCGTAACTCTGGGGAATCAATATAACAAATATGAGTGCGATCGCGAAACCCCCTAGGACCATATTTCCCAAAATCTATGGCTGAGGAGTGCTTGCAGAGAGATCGAGCGCGTCTGGCGTAAGGTCAAAATCCTCCAGAGAGAGCCCACCGACAGCCCGAATCTGCACTTGGCGACCCTCCTCGGTGGGGGCGATCTGGATATGTAGATAGGCGGGCGGCGTGTAGGTGAGGCGTTCGGGCCATTCGATGGCGACGATGCCGGGTTCTACCTCGAAGCCTTCCCAGTAGGTTTCGATACTGAGGGCATCCGCTTCGGCGGGTTCGAGACGGTACAGATCGAAGTGATACAGCGGTAGGCGGCCCTCTAGATACTCCTGGATGAGGGTAAAGGTCGGACTGACGAGGGGTTCGGTGATGCCGAGGCCTTCACCGAGGCCCTGGACGAGGGTGGTTTTGCCGCTGCCGAGGTCTCCCTCGAGGAGCAGGATGCTGCCCACGGGGAGCGATCGCCCGAGAGAGCGCCCGAAGCTTTGAGTTGCCTCAGCATTTGGCAGATACAGCGTGGCAGTGTTGGGTTGGTTCATGATCTGCTGAGCGCTCAAAGTCCTTCAACGCGGCTGTACCACTTCAGCAAGACCCGAGCGAGACGCTCTGGGCTGTGGCGCACGAGGGCTGTTTTTTCGTCCTCGTCCATGACGTTGGCTAGAACGATGCGCCGACCTAAGTTAATTACTTTTTCGCGATCGAGGGCGACGGCGTAGGAGCCCTCTTGGGCATAGTTGATCAAAGCCTGGGCGGAGGGCGTTTTCTTTTGGACGAGCACCGCATTGAAGAGGCGACGGCCGCCGCAGGCTTCATCAATGGCGCGGATGTGGTCGCTCACGGTGTAGCCCTGGGTTTCTCCGGGCTGGGTCATGATGTTGCAGATATAGATGCTGGGAACCTGGCGCTGGGCGATCGCCTCTGCGATTTCTGGGACCAGCAAGTTTGGAATCACGCTGGTGTAGAGGCTGCCGGGACCAATGATGATGTAGTCCGCTTCGCGGATGGCGCGCAGGACCCGAGGCAGGGCGGGAGGATTGGCGGGGATACAGCCAATGCTGCGAATGGTGCCTTTGGCCTCTGTAATGCTGGATTCACCTTCGATGCGGCGTCCGTCCGCCAGGGTGGCCCATAGACGCACATCGCTCAGGGTCGCGGGCAAAACTTGGCCGCGCACGGCGAGGACTTTGGAGCTGGCGCTGATGGCTTGCTCCAGATCGCCGGTGATCTCGCTCATGGCCGTGAGGAACAGGTTGCCAAAGCTGTGGCCGACTAGGCCATCGCCGGCGCGAAAGCGGTACTGAAACAGCTCGGTGAGCAGTTTCTCTTCATCGGCGAGGGCAGCTAGACAGTTGCGAATGTCGCCGGGCGGCAGGACGCCGATTTCTCGCCGCAGACGGCCAGAGGAGCCGCCATCATCGGCGACGGTAACGATGGCGGTGATGTTGGCGCTGTATTCTTTGAGGCCTCGCAGCAGGGTCGAGAGGCCGGTGCCGCCTCCGATGGCGACGATTTTGGGGCCGCGATTGAGGCGACGATGGGTCAGCAGGACGTCAACCAGCTCTTCGTCCCCTTCTGGCATGAGGACTTCGGTGATGGAGCCGAGGGTCCGGGTCTGCCCCCAAAAGATGAGCATGAGTCCTGAAATGATGGCGACAGGACCGCTGATATAGTTGGGGACGAGGGTGGCGATCGTCCCTAAAACCTGTGCGACCAGCTCGATCAGATAGTGGACGGGGGTGAGATTGACCCAGGTGGCTAGCCCGAGGCTAGCGAGCAGAACGCCGCCGGCACTGACCAAGAGCCATCGTTTGACCAAAAGACCAGGGGCGAGCCATTTGAACCACTGGTTGACGCGGTTGGGGGTCCGATAGCGCGACTCCCGCTTGAGGGTGTGTAGGGCTTGTTTTAAGGTGCTAAATGCCATTGGGAACCGAGGTCAGACATGGGGTGGGGCAAAGAAGCGAACTGGGGGGCACAGGCGATCGCAACAGAGGCTGGGAGAAATACCCAGAATAGATGTAGAAGAAATGCCTTGACTGTATCAGTCCATCCTGGGTCGGTTCTAGTCCAGTTTGGACTCAATCTGAGGATGGAAGGTTGCTGAGCCGGGAAGGAAAAGCGGCGATCGCCTTGAGGGAATCGCCGAATTAGCGGAATCAGTACCAAACCGCCAGAACGACAAAGCTATACTGCTAGGGGCGCAGCCCCGTTTGGGTGCGCTGGGGTGTCCCAGCATTGGCCGCGATCGCCCATCCACACCGTCTCATATAGAATCACCGTTGCGAGATTGCCCTACAGAATCAAACGCCATGGGGGAGCCCATCATTGAGCTAAAGGGAATCACCAAATCCTTTGGCCAAAGTCTCATCTTGGACGGAGTTGATCTCACCATCTATCGGGGTGAAGCTCTGGCCATCATTGGTCCCTCCGGTACTGGAAAGTCCACAATCTTGCGCATTATTGCAGGCCTGCTGGCCCCAGATGCTGGAGAAGTCTACGTCATGGGTCAGCGGCGCGAAGGTCTAGCGGGGGACTACGAAGAACCCCTAGGGATCGGCATGGTCTTTCAGCAGGCGGCCCTCTTTGACTCCTTGACCGTCGACGAAAACGTTGGCTTCTTGCTGTATCAGCACTCCAATCTGTCCGCAGCGCGGATTCGCCAACTCGTTGACCACAGCCTAGAGCTCGTCGGACTGCCGGGAGTGGGCGATCGCTACCCCGCCCAGCTCTCCGGCGGCATGCGCAAACGTGTTAGCTTTGCGCGGGCAATCATGTCCAATCCGGACGATGAAGGAGCCCCCGACCTGCTGCTTTACGACGAGCCCACCGCCGGCCTCGATCCCATTGCCTCCACCGTGATCGAAGACCTCATTCGCAGCCTCCAGGCCGCCAACGACGGCTGCGGCACCTACATCATCGTCACTCACCAAGACAGCACCATTCGGCGCACCGCCGATCGCATCGTGCTTCTGTACCAGGGTAAAGTGCAGTGGGAAGGCACCGTCAACGACATCGATACGTCCGATCATCCGATGGTGCGTCAGTTTTTCAGTGGCAGCATCGAGGGACCCATCCAAGTCGTAGGAGAATAAACAACGGCTGAGAGGGGCGTTAATGCATCAGATGTACTGGATGCATCAACCGTGGGGCAAACTGCCGGCCACCCTCCAGCAGGCCCCAAACTTCTGACGGCTCACCTCTGAAACGCAGTGAGGAGACGACATGCGCGCGCGAACAATTCGAGAAGGCTCAGTCGGGTTGCTGATTTTGCTGGGGCTTGGCTTAGCAGGAGGCCTGATCCTATGGCTCAAAGGCTTTAATCCAGCCAACCGCAGCTACCAAGCGACCGTCGATTTCGCCAACACCGGCGGTATCCAGCCCGGCGCGCCTGTGCGGTATCGGGGCGTGACCGTTGGTCGAGTGACGCGAGTGCAGCCCGCGATCGGCAGCGTCGAGGTCGACATCGAGATTTCTTCAGCAGACCTCTTGATTCCTCGAAATGTGCTGATCGAATCCAACCAGTCCGGCTTCATCGGCGAAGTGGCCATCGACATCACCCCCCTGGTCGAACTGACCCGCTCCGAAGTAGACACCCGCCCCCTCGATCCGGACTGCGACGAAAGCCTGATTGTGTGTGACGGTACGCGCCTGAGCGGCAGTATTGGCGTCAACTTTGATGAGCTGATTCGCGCGACCCTGCGCCTGACCAATTTGCTGACGGACCCCGAGATGTCAGCGAACATCAACTCTCTGACCAAAAATGCCTCGGATGCGGCGGCGGGCATCGCCGGGGCGACGGAGGAGATTGCCGTCTTGAGCCGAAATGTGTCGAGCCTGACCCAGGCTGCCAACCAAGAACTGCGGGCAGTGTCTGCCTCGACGGTGACAACCTCTAATGCGGTGGGGCAGGCAGCGGCCCAGCTAGGGCTAACGGCGAATCAGGCCAGTGAGCTTTTGGCGGCCAATCGCGTTGCCCTCACAGGAACGCTGACGAATTTGAATGCGACCAGCGGTCAGCTGCGCCAGATTTTGACGGACCTGTCGCCAGCGCTGAGCCGTGAGGGCGAAGTGGCCAACCGCCTCAATGTGACAGTGCGTAACCTGGAGCTGCTGACGACGAATGCGGCTCAGGCGTCGGAGGCCGTCCGGAATGCGTCTGTGTCGCTCAACAACCCTGAAACGGTGCTGCTGCTACAGCAGACTCTGGATGCGGCCCGAGCCACTTTTCAAAATACTCAGAAAATCACGTCGGACCTGGATGATTTGACCGGTGATCCGTCTTTTCGGGACGATCTCAAGCGCCTTGTGGAGGGACTAGGGGGCCTGGTGTCTTCGACGCAGCAGCTCAATGAGCAAACGCAGATCGCGCAGCAACTGGCTCCTCTGGGGGCGATCGCCAGTGTGCCGACCAAGCCGAGCGCTGCGGGAGTGGCGCGATCGCCGGATGAGCTGCCAGGATCGCTGTTGCAGCTAGACCCCCCTGAGTCCCCCGCAGATCTGCCCGCCGAAGCAGCTGAGTCTTCTCTGATCTTTGATACGGACTCTCAGAGTGCTGATTCCCCATTCGAGATGAAACTGGGAAATTAACGACTTACCTTCATAACTGAAGAACCGAAAGGGCTGGGCTTAGCTCCAGTCCTCGCGCTGGTTGCTGCGTCCCTTGTAGATCTGGGTGGAGTTGTGGATTTCTCGGGTGCGCGCGAAGAGCTCCTCTTCGGTCAGGTTCCAGCGCTGTAGGGCCTTGTCAAGGTTTGTCTGGATGTCTCGCGCTCCAGGAAATCCTTGATACCTCACCCGCAGCCGCGCTAGTTCAGCCAGATTCAAGTCACTGGGATCGCTGGCGAGCAGCTGCTGGGTGAGCTGGCGATCGGATTGTTCTTGGGGATGCTGCTGGTCTTTGGCGCTAGCGTCTGCCATGACAGGAAATGGGCCAGAAAGTCGGTCTTTCAGCATTCTCCCATACCCGAGCGATCGCCCAAGCCGCCGCTCATCTCAGCGAGTCAAAAGCTTAAAACTCTCTGAAGCTTGGCCAAATCGCGGATCAATCCCAGCTGAGTCTCATGATACGGTTGCATTGACAGCAATAAACTCGGCTATATTGGAGCCCAGCAAGGGGTCTCCCAAAGGCCAGAGCAGCTAAATAGCACCTAGAAAGCAGTTGCCAGCGTGGGCCGCAAGCCTTGGAGACACAAAACAAAGGCGTTGATTGTTGCAAGACAGGCGACAATCAGGGGAACAGCGCTCGCGATCCCCTGCTGAGCGAGTAAGCAGGGCAAGCAGTAGGCAAGACCTTTGATGCAAAATCACGGTGGGGAGGAGAGTCTATGCCGACAGTAATGGGATCCAAAACATCCGCGCGTCAGCGACCCAAAAAGCGTGTCAAGGGCCAGCCTCAGGCTGAAGTGATTGCCTTGCGGCAGGGGCGTGCTGGCCGACGGCCTCTGGCGGCGATCGATCCCCAGACCGGTCTCCCAAAAGGTATTGCTTCCCTGCGCAAGCCCTCAGTGCTTCCCTTGTGGTTCCGCTGCCTGGTGGTGATGCACCGGACCTCGGCGATCGCCGCTTTCGTGATGGTTGTGGCGGTACTGGGAGCCTACGGCTGGACCGTCTATTCCCAGCAGCTCTGGGGACGGACCTACGATCGCCTAGAGCACCTGCGCCGCAACGAGCGCCAGCTCACCGCCAATAATGAGCTGCTCAAAAATCAGCTAGCCCGTCAGGCCGAGCGCCCCGACTCGGGCTTTGTTCCCCAGAGCCCCAACAACACCATCTTCTTGACGCCAGCCCCCCAGCGCCAACCGCTGGCAGTTCCCCCCGAGCCTGAGTCCCCTGAGGCCACCCCGATGCCCTTGGGCTACTAGGGCAGGGTCCCGCGCTTCTTTCTGCTGTGTCTGGCTTGGTTCCTTTCTCTATGGCAACTTCTGTTCCTCCGAATTCTCGCCGAGCCCTGCGGCACTCTAGGGCTGTCCCCCGCCGGATGGGTCAGGCCTCGGCGGGGACTCCGGTTCACCCGACGCGATCGCGAATGCTTTTGGTTGGGGGCATTTTGTTGGCGGCGACCCTGGGCTTGGTGGCCAATCTAGTGCGGCTACAAATTGTCCATACGGCTGAGCTGAAAGAAAAAGCCCAGGCCCAGCAGCAGGTTTATTTGCGGCCTTTTGTGCCCCGCCGCCCGATTGTGGATCGCGATGGCAATGTGATTGCGGTGGATCAGCCGGTGGCGACGCTGTACGTTCACCCCAAGCTCTTTAAGGAGCCGCCGGAGGCGATCGCCGAAAAGCTTTCTCCCATCGTCGCTTTGAGCCCTGCCGAGCTGCTCAAGCGCTTTAGTGCGGCCCAGAGCGGGATCGAGCTGATCGAAAATCTACCGGAAGACAGCGCTGCCCGCGTCACGGCCCTGGGCCTCGATGGCTTGGAGCTGGTGCCCCACCAGATGCGCCTGTATCCCCAGCAAGAGCTCTTTGCCGACGTGCTGGGCTACGTCAACGTCGATCGCCAGGGCCAGGCCGGTGTCGAGTACAGCCAGCAAAAAATTCTCGAGCGCCATGTGCAGGCACTGCGCGTAAGCCGCATGGGCGACGGCACCTATATCCCCACCCAGGTGCCTGGGGGGTTTCTGCACAATGACGATCTTCAGCTACAGCTCACCATCGATGGTCGGCTACAGCGAGCTGCCCGGGCCGCTCTGAAGCAGCAAATTTCTCGCTACGGCGCCAAACGGGGGGGCGTTATCGTCATGGATGTGCGGGACGGAGCCCTGTTGGTCATGGCCAGCGAGCCCACCTACGACCCCAACCGCTACTACGACTTCAAAATCGATCGCTTCCGCAACTGGTTGCTGAGCGACCTGTACGAGCCAGGCTCGACCTTCAAACCTATCAATGTGGCGATCGCCCTCGAAGCGGGCGTCATCGAGCCCAACACCCAGATCTACGACGAAGGCCAAATCTTTGTCGACAGCTGGCCGATCTCCAACTTCGACTACTCCAGCCGAGGCGCCCGAGGCAATCTCAGCATCGCCGAGATTCTGGAGGTTTCCAGCAACGTCGGCATGGTCCACATCGTGGAGCGTCTGAAGCCAGAAGTCTACTACGGCTGGCTAGAGCGCATTGGCCTTGGGCAGCCCTTGGGTACCGATCTGCCCTTCGAAGTGAGCGGCCAGCTCAAGAACCGCGAGCAGTTCCTAGGCAGTCCGGTAGAAGCAGCAACCACGGCCTTTGGCCAAGGCTTTTCGCTCACGCCGCTCCAGCTGGTGCAGCTCGAAGCGGCGATCGCCAACGGCGGCAAACTCGTTACTCCCCACGTCGTCCGGGGCCTGCGCAGTACCGACGGCAAAATGCACTGGCAACCCGATTACACCCCCCGCCCCATCTTCTCTCCTGAAAACGCCCAGGCTGTCTTGGGCATGATGGAAAACGTGGTCAAAAACGGCACAGGCGAAGCCGCTCAGATTCCGGGATACCGAATTGCTGGCAAAACCGGCACGGCCCAAAAAGCCAACCCCAACGGCGGCTACTACGAAAACGCCAAGATCACGAGCTTCGTTGGCATTGTCCCCGTTGAAGCCCCTCGCTACGTGGTTTTGGCGGTGATCGACGAGCCCCAGGGCGGCGACGCCTTCGGTTCCACCGTTGCAGCGCCCATCGTGAAAGCGGTTATGGAAGTCCTGTTGGCGAGTGAAGGCATCCCGGCCCAGAAGCCCACAGCGCCCTAGCAAGCAACGCAAAAGCGGCAGAATTTTAGATTCTGCCGCTTCCTGTTCAATCGTTAGCTGGGACGCGATCGCCCTAAGAGGCTTTAGCTCTCAGCGAAAATGTAGCGGTAAAGGTCCTGAGGATTGGGCTCGGGGCTGCTCTCTGCAAACTGCACCGCATCCTCAATCACGGCCTGGATCCGCTGGTCGATCGCCTTGAGATCTTCCTGGGTCGCCAGGTTTTGCTCGGTCAGGTAGGCCGAGAACTTCTTGATCGGATCGCGAGCAAACCACTCTTCCTTTTCTTCCTTGGAGCGTAGCTCGTCGGGATCTGCCAGCGAGTGTCCCCGGAAGCGATAGGTCAGGCACTCGATCAGCGTGGGGCCTTCCCCTGCTCGGGCGCGAGCTACGGCTTCTTTGGCCACTTGGCGCACGGCCAAGACATCCATGCCGTCCACTTCATGACCGGGCATCCCAAAGACGCTGGCCTTCTTATAGATTTCGGGCTGTGAGGTAGCGCGCTCGTGGGCCATGCCGATCGCCCACTTGTTGTTTTCGACCACAAACAGAATGGGCAGTTTCCAGAGCGCCGCCATGTTCAGGCACTCAAAGAATTGACCATTGTTGGTGGTGCCGTCGCCGAAGAAGCAGGCAGTGACCTGGTCAGCGGAGGCATCTCCCATGGCTTCGCGGCGATACTTGCTCTGGAAGGCGGCTCCTAGAGCGACCGGGATGCCCTCACCGATGAAGGCAAAGCCACCCAGCAGGCGCTTGGGCTCGGAGAACAGGTGCATCGAGCCTCCCCGCCCTTTGCTGCAGCCGGTTTCTTTGCCGAAGAGCTCTGCGAGCACCTCTCGGGCAGAGACGCCCGCGCTGAGGGCGTGGACGTGGTCGCGATAGGTGCTGCAAACGTAATCTTCTCCTGGGCGCATGGATTGGATGACGCCTGTGGAGACGGCTTCTTGACCGTTGTAGAGGTGCACGAAGCCGAACATTTTGCCTCGATAGTACATTTCGGCGCACTTGTCTTCGAACTGGCGCCCGAGGACCATGTCTTCGTACAGTCGTAGCCCTTCTTCGCGGTCAAGGTCGGCGGAAGCAGCCGAAAATACTGGTAAAGTCCGTTCCTGAACCATCGATCTGTTCGTATCCTTGCGGCAATACCCGTCATGAGTGGACGACCCCGAACTGGAGATGTACGGGGTTTCTGACGCTTCCACTGTCCCAAAAGGGAAGGAGGTGGTCACCTATCGCGTCAAGCGGCTCTGTTATAGATTACTCGCTTTGTTAAGCCTATCAAGATTCCGACCCGGACTCCACCTGTGAACTGGGCGGATTGGGTCGAGGAAGGAGGCGATCGCGCTCTGGTTTTTTGGAAGGCTGCGGACTGCAAAACCGAGGGGCCAAAATTTCTGAAAGCTGCGATCGCGCCTAAACTCCGCTAGGATGGAGTGCCATTGATTGGGGAGGAACGAGTTATGATGAGGGCACTTTGGCCGGGGCAAAGGCGACGCCCAGGCTATGGACTGGATTAGTTGTTCACTGCTGGGGGAGTGAACTGTGCGGATTCCGCTTGATTACTACAGAATCCTGGGACTACCGATTCAGGCAACGGCTGAACAACTTCGCCAAGCCCACCGCGATCGCATGCTTCAGCTGCCGCGACGGGAATATTCGGAAGCCGCGATCGCCTCTCGACGTCATCTGCTGGACGAAGCCTACGCTGTTCTCTCCGATGTGGAGCAGCGCAAAGAATATGATGCGCGCTTTTTGGCCACGACCTACGAGCTAGACGCTGAGACGGCCCAAGCGCTTCAAGGGCCTGAGGGTGAGGCTACGGAGCTGACAGACGGCCCCAGCATCGAGATTGATGATCAGCATTTGGTGGGCGCACTGCTGATTCTCCAAGAACTGGGCGAATACGAGCTGGTGCTCAAGCTTGGGCGATCGTATTTGAGCAGTGATACCCTCGGGCTCAAGCAGGGGCGCTTTGGTGAGCCGGCGATCGCCCGGGCAGATATCCTCCTGACGGTGGCTCGAGCCCAGCTGGAGCTGGGGCGTGAGCACTGGCAGCAAGGCCAGTACGAGAATGCAGCGGCCTCTTTGCAGATGGGCCAAGAGCTGCTTCAGCGCGAGGGGGCCTTCAACGAGGTCCAAGCCGAAATTCTTTCGGATCTGCACAAGCTGCGTCCCTACCGGATTTTGGAGCTGCTGGCCCTGCCAGAGACGGCGCGAGAGGAGCGCCAGCAAGGCCTTCAGCTATTGCAGGCCATGCTGCAAGCGCGCAGTGGCATCGATGGCACCGGAGACGATCAGTCGGGCCTGAGCATTGACGATTTTCTGCGGTTCATTCAGCAGCTCCGGGACTATCTCACAGCGGCTGAGCAGCAGGTTTTGTTTGAGGCAGAGGCCGATCGTCCCTCTGCCGTGGCGACTTATCTGGCGGTGTATGCCTTGCTGGGGCGCGGCTTTGCAGAGCGTCAGCCTGCCTTGATCCGGCGAGCCAAGCGGCTGCTGATGCGCCTAGGGAGCCGGCAGGATGTCCACCTCGAGCAAGGGGTGTGCGCCTTGCTGCTGGGGCAAACCGAAGAAGCCAGTCGAGCCCTAGAACTGAGCCAGGAGTATGAGCCTCTGGCCTTTATTCGAGAGCATTCCCAAGGATCGCCGGATATGCTGCCGGGCCTGTGCCTCTATGCGGAGCGCTGGCTGCAGTCGGAGGTGTTTCAGCACTTTCGCGACCTGGCCCAAGATGAGGTGTCCCTGAAGGATTATTTTGCCGATCAGCAGGTGCAGTCCTACCTAGAGGCTCTGCCCAGCGAAGCGGAAGAGGAAGTAGTGCCGATGCCGCGGCGATCGCGGGCTGCCCGCAGCAGCGTGGCGGAGACCGCTACGCCGTCGATGGAGACGGTGGCAGCGCCCGCTGCGCGCTCGATGCCGACAGCGACAGCCGCCGCATCGTCCCCGCCCGTGGGCACAGAAGCAGGCCAAACGCCCCCAGCGGTGCGCGTGGGCCGCGCTGCCAAAGGCGCTGATGCGGCAGCCAAGCCTGCCGCTGCGGCTTCGGCCTTGGCCATCACGCGGCGCGAGGGGGCGCTGAGCGTTGCGGATTCCGGCAGCGGTGGCCGTCGCCGCCGCGAGGATCGGGTACGAGGCCAGCTCGAGAACGGCTATCGAGTTCCAGACCTAGAAGACCTGCCGCCCCGTCGACCGGGCAGCGGCTCGCGGCGATCGCCTAAGATCGGTCCGCTGCTGCTGCTGGTGACCCTTGCGCTGCTGGTTTTGGGTGGCACCGGCTGGGCCATCACGCGGGCTGTTGCCTGGCTGGGCAACCGGGAGCCTGCCGCCTCCTCGGCCAACTCAGAGCCTTTGCTGGTTCAGCTAGATCGGCCGATTCTAGAATTTCCGCCTGAGCTGCAAGCTGCTAGCGAGAGCCCAGCCGATCTCAACGCGGACATGGCCAAAGCCGTGATCAACGCCTGGCTAGCTGCCAAATCCTCGGCCCTGGGCGAGGAGCACTCTCGCGATCGCTTGGCCCAGATTTTGGTCAACCCAGCCCTGGCGGAATGGGAACAGCGGGCGATCGCAGCCGAGCGTGATGGCTGGCACTGGAAGTACCAGCACGAACTCTCGGTGGAATCTGTGCAGGTGAGCCCCAACGATTCCAACCAGGCCAGCGTCGAAGCCCAGGTTCGAGAAAAAGCGGATTTCTATGAACAGGGGACCCTCAACGCCGCTTCCTCCTACGATGACAATTTGCGAGTTCGCTACGATCTGGTGCGCCAGGAAGGAGAATGGCGAATTCAGGATATGGTAGTCCTGGACTAAGTCCTCCCGGAATGACAGAAACCCTTGTGCATGCCTATACGCCTTTGCTGGTTTGGGTCAGCTTAGGCCTGTTAGCTTTTCGGTTTGTCCCTCAATCCTTTCCCCGCCTGCTGGGCCGCGGCCTGTACTGGGTCGGAGTGCCCCTTCAGATTCTGGCGTTTACCCGCCGAACGGACTTCTCTCAGTCCATCGGCTGGGCGCCCCTGATGGCGATCGCCGCTCTGCTGCTGGGCCTAGCGTTTGGCTGGACGGGTTTGCGCTGGAGCCAGCATCAGCGCGATCGCACTCAGCAGAGTACCGCAGACTTGGCAGACCTAGCAGACCTAGCACCTGCCCTTGAGCCGCCCCGCTGGCTGAGCGAAGCGCCCAGCCAGGGCAGCCTGCTCCTCTCCGCCATGCTGGGCAACACCGGATTCGTGGGGCTCACCGTCCTGCCAGAGTTTGTTCCCGATACCCAGCTGGGCTGGCTCGTGTTCTACAACATGACTCAGAACGTTCTTGGGACCTACGGCCTTGGCATCCTGCTGTCCTGCCATTTTGGGGGACTCAGCGAAGCGCCCTCTTGGCCGCAAAAACTTCGGACCATGCTCAGCGTTCCCTCCCTCTGGGCCTTTACCCTTGGCGTCGCTACGCACTCCGTGAAACTACCTAGCGTGCTAGAAACAAATCTTCAGCGCAGCCTTTGGTTTGTGATTCCCTGTGCCCTGCTGCTGATGGGAATGCGCCTCAGCCAACTCAATGGTCTGACCAGTCTGCGTTTGGCTCTCTTACCCAGCGCCATCAAAATGTTTGTTTTGCCAGCAGCCATTGGAGGCGTGGCAACCGCAGCAGGCCTTGTGCAAGACGCTCGTCTGTCGATGGTGCTGATGGCTGGCATGCCAACGGCCTTTGCTGGACTCATCCTGGCAGAAGAGTACAGCCTTGATCATGAACTGATTGCCAGCAGCATCGCGCTAACCACGCCCATGCTGCTCCTGACGCTGCCTCTGTGGCTCCAGCTCTTTGGCTAGCCTCGTCTCCGCATCTTCAATAATCGGGGCTGTATTCTCCCATACTGGTAGGTTATCGATGATAGAATCGGGCTGAACCGTCACGGCAGCCCTATCATGCCGACTACGCTATCAGCAGAAGCCAGCCTGTCCCAAGCAAGCCTTAAGCTCGGCCGGGTTCTAATTGTCGAGGATGAAGAATTAATCCGAGAAACGATCGCACTTGCCCTCACGGACGAAGGCTACGAAGTCGTGGTTGCAGAAGATGGTCGGACGGCGCTGGAGCTGACCCACCAGTCTATGGCGCGGGCGAACTCTGACGAGGATGGGATCGACTTGGTGATTTTGGATCTCATGTTGCCCTACGTAAATGGACTGGATCTGTGCCGACTGATCCGGCGCGAAGGCAATAATGTGCCCATCCTGATGCTGAGCGCCAAAGGCAGCGAGACCGATCGCGTGGTTGGCCTAGAGGTTGGGGCTGATGACTACCTCACCAAGCCCTTTGGGATGCGGGAGCTGATCGCTCGCTGCCGAGCCCTGCTCCGTCGCCATCGCCACGCCCAAACGCGGGTTCAAGAGCCGGTGCTGCGCTTTCGAGATATTGTGCTGTATCCCCAAGAGTGTCGTGTTACCCTTTCGGGAGAGTCTATTAGTTTGTCGCCCAAGGAATTCCGGCTGCTGGAGCTGTTTATGAGCCATCCTCGCCGGGTTTGGTCTCGAGAGCAGCTGCTAGAGCGGATCTGGGGACCAGATTTCATGGGTGATAGCAAGACGGTCGACGTCCATATTCGCTGGCTTCGCGAGAAGCTGGAGGTCGATCCGAGCCGCCCCCAGTACCTTTTGACAGTACGGGGCTTCGGATACCGTTTTGGCTAATTTTGGGTGTTGTTCCGGCGGGTAGTTCCAAAGAGCACGCTTGGCGAAACTCGAAGGAACGCTCCAAAGGGGCGCTGCCCAAATCAAAAATGAGTTTTTGGTAAGGCTAGACGTCCGTTTTCCCGATGGGTAATGGGATGGTGGGACTGCTGGGGTTTGTGCTGGGCGTAGCCTTTAGTGCCGTGGCGTTGGTGCTATGGCAGTTTCGCTTTGGTCGACGCCTGGAACAGCTGCTGAAGGAAGAGCATCCTCAGAAACCATGGACGTTTCTGTATTTTCCGTCTGCTTGGCTGCGGGCGATCGCCCGTCAGCGGCAGTCCCAGCAAGCCCTAGAGCAAGAGATTGAGCTCTATCACCGCATCCTGCACGCTTCCCCGGTTGGCTATCTTCAAGTAGATGAAGAAAATCAGGTGACTTGGTCCAATCCGATGGCCCGGCAGCTGCTCGAAATCCAGCAGTCCGACTATCGCCGACCGCGTCTGCTGCTCGAACTGGTGCGCTCCTACGAACTCGATCAGCTGATTGAACAAACTCGAAACACTCAGCAGCTGTGTCGTCAGGAGTGGAATTTTCATGCCATTAACGCTGATCCCCAGCACTTATTCCCGCCGCGATCCTGTGCGCTCCGGGGGTATGGGCTGCCTCTGCACCGGGGACATGTGGGGGTCTTTTTAGAAAATCGCCAGGAAATTGCCCTGCTCACTCAGCAGCGCGATCGCTGGGTTTCAGATGTCGCCCACGAGCTCAAAACGCCCTTGACCTCGATTCGTCTCGTGGCCGAAACGCTTCAGTACCGAATTGATCCGGCCCTGCGCCACTGGCTCGATCGCCTGCTCAATGAAGTGGTGCGTCTGAGCAATCTGGTGCAGGACGTTCTTGACTTGAGTCAGCTCGAGCGCGGCACCCTGCACTGTCTGTCTATCAAGTCCGTTAACTTGCCGGACCTGATCCAATCGGCTTGGCTGAACCTAGAGCCTTTAGCCCGCCAAAAACAAGTAAAATTGGAGTATACGGGCGTTGCTCACCTCCTCATCCAAGCCGACGAGTCCCGCTTGTACCGAGTTTTGCTCAATCTTCTCGACAACAGTATCAAGTACAGTCCTGAGGGCCAGACCATTCGGGTTTGTCTGACCGAAATACAAGAGGCTGAGGCGAATCCAGCGAATTCTGCTCTTTCAACCAGACATCGAGTGCATCTAGAGGTTATTGACGCTGGTCCTGGCTTTTCGGAGGCTGCGCTGCCCTACGTGTTTGATCGCTTTTTTCGAGTGGATCAGGGCCGCGCGAGGCCTGCGAACCTCAAAGGCGATCGCGCCCTTGATCCCCAGATTTGTGGGGGAAACGGTCTTGGCCTGGCCATCGTCCGTCAGATTGTTGCAGCGCATCACGGCTCTGTCACTGCCAGCAACCATCCCGAAACCGGTGGCGCTTGGTTGCAAGTCACCCTGCCGTGCATCTCTCCATAAAACCGCACCAGAGATGCTTCGATCTCTCAACCAAGGCTGTAATATTTGTACATAGAACTTGTGTGTTTAGTCCGGCCCGGAGTGTTGCCCAGCTTGTTGCAGAGTGCCTCAAAACCCGCAATGGTGACTGAAAAACTGCAAAAAATCTTGTCCCAACGGGGTATTGCTTCTCGGCGAGGGGCGGAGGCGATGATCCTGGCGGGGCGAGTAATGCTGAACGGCAGCGTGGCATTTTTGGGACAGCGCGCCGATCCCTGGCGCGATGAGATTCGGGTGGATGGAGCGCTCTTGCGTTCAGAAGACTCTCCTCAGAGAGTTTATTTGCTGGTTCACAAGCCAGCGGGCTTCGTATCCACGTGTCGAGATCCCCAGAAACGCAAAACTGTCCTGGATTTGCTGCCCGTCTCTCTCCAAGAGGGTCAGGGTATCCATCCGGTGGGGCGACTTGACACCGATTCGACTGGGGCGCTATTGCTGACTAATGATGGAGAATTGACGTTCCAGCTTACTCATCCCCGCCATGAAATCGCCAAAACCTATGAGGTATGGGTAATGGGGCATCCTTCTGCGTCTGAGCTACAGGCTTGGCGCCAAGGGGTGATGCTCGACGGGCGCCGAACCTTGCCGGCCCAAGTTCGGGTATTGTGTCAGTCGGACGATCAGACCTGCCTCGAGATCATGTTGAAAGAAGGGCGAAATCGACAAATTCGCCGTGTTGCTGAACAGCTGGGTCACCCTGTTAAACGTTTGCATCGGGTCGCCATAGGTAGTATTCGCTTGGAGCGTCTTCGCCGCGGGCAGTATCGCTTCCTCACTCCTGATGAAATTGCACAACTCAAAATGCCTTGGGAACCCCGTTGCCAAAAATTGACCCTGACTCTGCCAGCACAAGCTACAAAGGAGCGCGACTTATGAGGAAGAATCTACCCCAATTTGAACAAGAGCGGGCGGAAAAGCTGTCTGAAATCGGAGGCTACCTGCGTCAATCTCGGGAAGGGCGATCGCTGTCGCTGGAGGAAATCTCCGCGAAGACGATGATTCCTGTGCGGACGCTCCGCGCGATCGAGGGTGGCGACCTCAAGCAGTTGCCTGAGCCGGTGTATGTTCATGGTTTTATTCGACGCTTTGCGGACTCTCTGGGGCTCAAAGGGGTAGATGTGGCGGGCGAGTTCCCCACGACGATGGCGATGACGCGATCGCACCGCCGTTTCCCTTGGCTCGGTCTGCGCTTGACCCAGCCCCGCCCGATGCACCTGTACTTGCTCTACATTGCGGTGATTGTCGTCGCCGTCAACGGCTTGTCCCGCCTGATCGAAGACTCTGCTCCAGCGACGGTCAACACGGCTAACCTGTATGAAGAGCCCCTGCCCGTTGAGAAATCTGGGCCTGTGCCTGATCAGGTGCAGCAGCCCTCCTCTGCTAAGGCTCCTAGCCGGCCTAACGGGACCGATAAGGTAGCCCCCCCTCGTCCAGCCTCTAAGCCAGTCGCTAGCCAGCCTGAGCGCTCTCAGCGATCGGTCGAAGTGAGTTTAACTTTCAAGGAGCAGTCCTGGGTGCGCATCGTGACGGATGGGCGCATGGCCTTCGAGGGCATGATGCAGGAAGGCGCTCAGCGCTCCTGGTCAGCGGATGAGCAGGTGGTGGTGCGCGCTGGCAATGCTGGCGGCGTCTTGGTGGCTCTCAACGGCGGCGAAGCCAAGGCTCTGGGGGCTCCCGGAGACGTGGAAGAAGTGACTTTTGAGCTCAACAACCCGTCAGCCGCCTTGCCGCCGACGGTGCTGGGCAGCGTGACGACGACGGCAAGTGTGATTCGCGACTAGGGCTGTGCTAGGGAACTAGTGGGGCAGGCGGCCGTAGGTCTCGGTCATGCCGCGCAGGCGATCGCGCAATTCTGGCGTCAGCGCGCCAGCGTGATAGCGCCAGCCCCAGTTGCCATGACTCTCGCTCGGCGTGTTCATGCGGCCTTCGCTGCCCAGCCCCAAGACGTCCTGAAGCGGGATGATGGCTTGGCAGGCAGTGGAGCTGAGGGCCAAGCGAATCATGTCCCAGTGGATGCCGTGGGGGCCAGTGCAGCCCAGATAGTGCAGCAGGCCTTCCTTCTCGTGGTGGCCGCACTGGGAGAACCAGCCCAAGGTGGTGTTGTTGTCGTGGGTGCCGGTGTACACGATCCACTTGGAGCCCTGGTAGTTGAAGGGCAGGTAGGGGTTGCCGGGGCCGGACCCAAAGGCAAACTGCAAAATCTTCATGCCTGGGAAGCCGAACTGATCCCGCAGCGCCTCTACTTCGGGGGTGATCACGCCCAAATCTTCGGCCACGATCGGCAGCTTGCCAAGGCGATCGCCCAACACCTGGAAAAAGGTCTCGCCGGGGGCCTTGATCCACTCGCCGTTGACGGCAGTTTCCTCGCCCATGGGGACGGCCCAGTAGGCCTCGAAGCCCCGGAAGTGGTCAATGCGAATCACATCGACGTAGCGCAGAAGCGCCTTGAAGCGCTGAACCCACCACTGAAAGCCCTGAGCCTCCAGATGCTCCCAGTTGTAGACCGGGTTGCCCCAGAGCTGACCGGTGGCGCTGAAATAGTCTGGCGGAACGCCCGCCATCAGAGCCGCTGCCCCCGTTTCCTCATCGAGGCAGAAGTTGTCCGGTTGAGCCCAAACGTCTGCGCTGTCGTGGGCGACGTAGAAGGGAATATCTCCAACAATCAAAATTCGTTGCTGGTTGGCGTAGGCCCGCAGCTTGGCCCACTGCCGGAAAAACTCAAACTGGGTGTACTGCCGGAAGAAAATGTCGTTGGCAAGGCGCGATCGCCATTCTTCTAGAGCGGCGGGGTCGCGGCGGGCGATCGCCTCATCCCACTGGTTCCAGGGCAGATCGCCGTGGGCGTCCTTCAGCGCCATGAAGAAGGCGTAGTCATCTAGCCAATAGCTTTCGTCACCGCAGAAGGCCTCAAATTCGCCCCTTTCCTCTGGAGATGCGTGATCTCGAAAATGGTCGCTGGCCAGACGCAGCAGCGGAAACTTGGTGGCAATCACCCGATCGAAGTCCACAGTGTCTGCCGGAAATTCGGGCAGCTGGGCCAGATCCGCCTCGCTGAGGTGCCCTGCCTGCTGCAACACCTCGAGGCTGATTAGCAGCGGGTTGCCGGCCGCTGCTGAGTAGGACAGATAAGGCGAGTTGCCGTAGCCGGTGGGGCCTAGGGGCAACACCTGCCAAATCTGCTGACCGCTGGCTACTAAGAAATCGACAAATTCGTACGCTGCAGGTCCCATATCGCCAATGCCAAAGCGGCCGGGCAGGGACGTCGGATGCAGCAAGATACCGCTTGATCTAGGAAAATCCATACACAGTTCAGATGAAGGTTAAACAAAACAGCAGTGGGCGATCGCGTCGCCCAACGTCAACGACGGCCGTAGCCCGAGACAGGCCAAATGAAACGGCGTCGTGAGCCGAAAGGGCGCAAACCCTTGCAAGAAGCTTGCGCTGAGGGCTAGGTGAGGCTGGGAAAAAGCGCGTGCCGCCTCGGCCTGCGCAGGACACGGTAGGATAAGCTCTGAAAAGACAGCGCAAAACTCCGGATGCCCTCAGTGGCCTATCGCAATCCCACCCCCACCGTTGACATTATTATCGAACTCATCGATCGGCCTCATCGTCCGATTGTCTTGGTAGAGCGCCAAAATCCTCCCTTGGGCTGGGCGCTACCGGGGGGATTTATTGACTACGGTGAATCGGTGGAGGCTGCGGCTCAGCGGGAAGCCCACGAAGAGACGGGGCTGTGGGTTGAGCTGCGGGAGCAGTTTCAAGTCTATTCGGATCCGGGGCGCGATCCCCGCCAGCATACCCTGAGTGTTGTGCTGCTGGCGACGGCAACGGGGGAACCCTACGCCGGAGATGACGCCAAGACGGTGGGAGTCTTTGAGTTTTGGCGGGTTCCGGCGAACTTGTGCTTTGATCACAACCGAATTCTGCGGGACTACTGGCAGTATCGTCACCACGGCCTGCGCCCTCGCCTTTCCTAGGGCAATTCGCCGTATACTGCCCGTTGGACCTTTGAGATGTTTGGCACCGGAGCCATGACTCGAAAAATTATTCAGACTGATCAAGCCCCTGCCCCCGTCGGCCCCTACAACCAGGCGATCGCGGCTCGCGGTTCCATGCTGTTTGTGGCTGGCCAGATTCCTCTCAACCCCGCCACTGGCGAGCTGGTCGGTGGTGATGACGTGGCTCAGCAGACCGAGCAGGCGCTGCGCAATCTAGAGGCGATCGTCAAGGCAGGAGGCGCGACACTCCAAGATGTCGTGAAAACCAGCGTTTTCCTGACCGATCTGAACGATTTTGCCGCGATGAACGAAGTTTACGCGCGATTTTTTGGGGAAGAGCAGGCGCCTGCGCGGGCCTGCGTCGAAGTGTCTCGCTTACCCAAGGGCGTTCGCGTCGAAATCGAGTGCATCGCTGTGCTGCCTGAATAGGGTTTGAGCTGACCGAGCTTGAGCCTGACCGGCTTGATTTGATCCCATGGAAACCCAAAGTGCTCTTGGCGAGTGAGCCGTGCAAGGCTGAAGCCAGGAGCGCTGTTTTTTGGGCAAAAAATTGCGGCAGCTCGGAGCGCTAGGCGGCGGGAAAGACGCGCAGGCTGGGGCTGGCGACTGAGAGCTGGACGCGGGTGCCAACGGCCAGCTGGGTGGCGGCGGTGGTGCGGGCGTGGAGCTCGCGGCCCGAGGGACTCAGCAGGCAGTAGCAAAGCTCGCGGCCCAGAAAAAGGCGATCGCGCACGACCACCGGCGCATCGTCGCAGGGCTCTAGAATGAGGTCTTCTTGGCGGATCATGAGGGTGCCCTTCTCCTCAGGCGCCTCGGCCCCACAGCGAAAGCTGCCGACCTCCGTTTCCCAGACTTCTCCTCGGCGCTGGGCCGGCAAAAAGTTTGCCTGGGTAACGAACTCCGCCACAAAGCGAGACACCGGCTCCTGATAGATCAGCTCCGGCGGGCCAAACTGCTCCAGGCAGCCTTGGCGAATCACGGCCACCCAGTCGGAGATGGAGAGGGCCTCCTCCTGGTCGTGGGTCACAAAAATGCCAGAGGTGCCGGTTTCTCGCAGGATGTGGCGCACTTCGTTGCGCAGGTGCGATCGCACATAGACATCCAGGTTGCTAAAGGGTTCGTCGAGCAGGATCAGGGCGGGCCGCGGCGCGAGCGCCCGGGCTAGGGCCACCCGCTGCTGCTGGCCGCCCGAAAGCTCGTGGGGGTAGCGCGCCTCGAAGCCTTCGAGACCGACCAGTCGAATCACCTCCGCCGCGCGATCGCGCGCTTCGGTCGGATTGACGGCCCCGCCTTTGGGTTTTTGGAGGCCAAAGGTCACATTCTGGGCCACGGTCAAGTGAGGGAAGAGGGCGAAGTCTTGGAAGACCATGCCGATCGCCCGCTGCTCTGGCGCAACGTGGCTGCCCTGACCCGCCACTCGCTGGCCCGCGAGCTCGATGGTGCCGCTATCGGGTTGCTCAAAGCCGGCAATCATCCGGAGCAGAGTCGTTTTGCCACAGCCTGACGGCCCGAGCAGCGCCAGCAAATCTCCCTGGGGTAGCGCTAAGGTCACCTGGTTAATAGCGGGGTGGGGAGTCCGGGGAAAGCGCTTGCTAAGCTGTTCGACGCGGAGAATGGGAGGCTGGGCCATGCGAGTTGACGAATCTCTAGTGTGGGAGTTATTGCGACAAAGTTTCAACTAAAGGCCATGATAAACGCAACAGTCGAGAACTTCATCAATTTGTCCGCCGAGAATAGACGGCTGAGCCTTAGCGCGATCGCTCTTGGAGCACCACCAGCAGCGTCAAGCCCGTCGACATCAGCAACATGGCCAACGACCCGATCGCCGCGTCGGTGAAATACACATCCTCGGTGGCCTGCCAGATTTGGGTGGCCAGGGTGCGAAAGCCGATGGGGGCGAGCAGCAAGGTGGCTGGCAGCTCCTTGACTGCCGTCAAGAACACCAGAATGGCGCCGCTGGCCAGACCGGGCCGAATCAGGGGCAGCGTAATGGCCCGGAGCGCCTGCCAGGGCGATCGCCCGAGGACGCGGGCGGACTCTTCGAGGCGGGGGTTGACCTGAAGCAGCGAGGTGCGCACGTTGCCCACCGCCTGGGGCAAAAAGAGCACCACATAGCCAAAGATCAGCATGGGCAAGCTCTGGTAGATCCAGGGTAGGTAGCGAGCGCCGAAGAACACCAGGGATAGGGCGACCACGATGCCCGGCAGACCAAAGCTGAGGTAAGAGCAGCGCTCAATCAGGGTCGTGATGGGGCTGGGAAAGCGGACGGCCAAAACCGCGATGGGCAAGGCCAGCACCGTAGCCGCGATCGCCGCCAGACATCCCCCCAGTAAGGAATTGCCCAGGGCCTGGCCCGTCGTCTGGAGAATGCCGCTCAGATCGGTGCCGCTGGCGATGCCCCGCGCCAGCCAAAAGAGCGTGATCCCGACCGGCAGCACGAGGCTGAAGCCCGTGATCAGGGCGCAAAACAGCAGAGCTGGATATTTCCAGGGTCCTAAGGGGATTAGCGTAGGCGATCGCCGACTGGTGGAGCCCCGGCTGTAGTACGCGGCGCGCGATCGCACTCTGTACTCTAACCATAGAATTCCCAAGACCAGCCCCACTAACACCAGCGCCAGCACCGCCGCCGAGCTGCGATCGAAACTGGATTTGTACTGAATAAAAATGACGCGGGTAAACGAGTCAAAGCGCATCAGCGACGGCGTGCCAAAATCCCGCAGCGCATACAGGGCCACTAGCAGCCCGCCCGCCACCATCGACGGCTGGAGCTGCGGCAGCGTGACCCGAAAAAAGGTTTGGCGAGCGTCATAGCCCAGACTGCGCGCTGCTTCTTCTAGGCTGGCGTCCATGCCTTGTAGCGCCGATCGCACGCTCAGCAGCAGGTAGGGATAGGTAAACAGCGTGATGCCTGCGATCGTCCCCGGCCAGCCGTAGAGCGACGGCAGCTGCTCAACACCCAAGGGCGCTAGCAGCAGCTGCAAAAAGCCCCCCCGGGGCGCAAAAGTCGCAATCAGCGTGAAGCTGCCCACGTAGCTGGGCACTGCCAGGGGCAGCGTGGTCACCACCAGCCAAAACCGCCGCCCCGGCAAGTCCGTGCGAATGGTCAAAAAGGCCAACGGCACCGCAATGAGGGCCGACAGCAGCGTCACGATGGCGGCCATCAGGCCGCTGTTGATCAGCACCTCTAGGGTGCGGGGCGCTGTGATCAGAGCCTCTAGCTTCTCGGGGCCAATGCCAGCGGCGCGCAGGAGCAGGTATATCAGCGGCAGCGCGATCGCCCCCGCCGTCAGAGCAGCCGGGATCGTGAGAAATATCGGTGGGCTGCCAGCCGAGCCTTGCCCAAGATTGCTGAGAGAAATCTGCCTACGAAGCCGCTCTAACACAGGCACTCACCAAAAATCAGCCAGAAACATAGTAGACGCCAGAAACGCCAATAGCTGAACTGGTGAAAATCACAGTTCAGCTAGGGTGGCTTGTTGGTAGGGCGGAGAGTCAGCGCGAGGGGCGATCGCCCCTGAGTCAAGAGGCTGCTCTAGATCACACCCGTTTCTTGGAGCAGCTGGAGCGTTCCCTCCAGATCGTCCAAATTGCTCAAGTCCACATCGGGAGTCTGGATTTCGCTCAGCGGCTTCGTGCCCTCACCCAAGGCAATCCCTTCCACCAGCGGATATTCTTCCGTTTCCTGGGCAAAGTAGGTCTGAGCTTCTTCGCTCAGCAAGAAATTAATCAGCTCTTGGGCTGCGTCGCCCTGGTCAGCGGTCTTCAGAATGCCCACGCCCGCCACGTTCACCAATGACCCAACGTCATTGGTGAAGTGGTGCATCACCGGCAGGGAGGGATTTTCTTTCTTGGCTCGATCGAGATAGTAGTGGTTGACCAGGCCCAGGGAAATTTCGCCGCGGCCGAGGGCTTCTACAATGGGGACGTTTTTGGGATAGACCTTGGCTTCGTTGGCCTTCATGCCTTCGAGCCACTCCCGGGTCCGATCTTCGCCCTCGCTGATACGCATCGCCGTCACGAAGGCCTGGAAGGAGCCGTTGGTTGGTGCCCAGCCGACCTTGCCTTTCCACTTCGGGTCAGTCAAGTCAAAGACGCTCTGGGGAAGCTCAGCCTCGGGTACGAGGTCGACGTTGTAGTCGACGGTGCGTACGCGACCCGAAATTCCGACCCAGGTTCCCTGGGGCGATCGATAGGTGGCAGCAACTTTGTTGAGGACGCTATCGGGGAGCTGGGTGAATTTGCCGGCTTTCTGGATCGCGCCGAGGGCTCCGGCATCCTGGGCAAAAAAGACGTCAGCAGGGCTGTTGTCCCCTTCTTCGAGCAGGGCTGCGGCCAGCTCGGCGGTGTCTCCGTAGCGGACCTGGATCTTGGTGCCGGTTTCGGTTTCGAACTTCTGGAGCAGCTCGCCGATCAGGCTTTCGCTGCGTCCCGAATACACTACCAGGGCGTCAGCGTCGGCGGCGGGGCTGGCCGGACTGGCGGCGGGGCTGGCGCTGGGAGAGCTAGCGGTGTTGGTAGAAGTGGGGCTGGAGCAGGCGATCGCGAGACTGCCAGAAGCGATGGCCAATCCCATTAAGGACAAGACTTTGCGGCGTTTCACGGACGTTTTCCTAATCGTTTACAAACTGGGGGATACAAACAGGGGCAAGACGCCTAGGGCAAGCAAGAGCGGCGCTAAGTCCCAAAACCGAAGGGCCGGACAGACAAGCGCTGCCCTCAGGCGTTTGGCGATCGCAGCTAACGTCGGCACCCCAAAGCGAATGCCGAGCAAAATTTGGCTTCAGCAAGCAAGTTTCTGAAGGTTTTGAGAAAAAATCTCTTCGAGACGCTAATTTGCGCTGATTTAAGGGCGATCGCTACAAGACAAAGACGTGAATTTTAATGCCTTATGACCCTAAAGCATTTCGCGATCGCCGTCAATACTAATGCAACTAATTCTCAAAAAGGTTTTGATCGCCCACCTCCCCGCGTGCAGGAGCGATGAACGGCAAAAATCCTGAGTTTCTCGGATCCCAATGGGCCGATTGTTCAGTTGTTTGTGGGGCGCGCTGGCAGGAAAAAGCGCATCAGCAAAAGCAAACCAAACAGGACGCTGCGATGTTAGGGATAGCCTTTACAATGGTCTGGATTTCAATGCTGTAATGCCAAGTCGACACGAACTATGCCCCGTCGCAATGACCTCCGAAAGATTTTGCTCCTCGGCTCTGGCCCGATTGTGATTGGGCAAGCGTGTGAGTTTGACTACTCGGGTACTCAGGCCTGTAAGGCGCTGCGGGACGAAGGATACGAAGTGGTGTTGGTCAACTCCAACCCCGCGACGATCATGACGGATCCAGAAACCGCTGACCGCACCTACATCGAGCCGCTGACGCCAGAGCTAGTAGAAAAGGTCATTGAAAAGGAGCGGCCCGACGCCCTGCTGCCGACGATGGGCGGCCAGACGGCGCTCAATCTGGCGGTGGCGCTGGCCAAAAACGGCGTGCTCGATCGCTACGGCGTCGAGCTAATTGGGGCCAAGCTAGAGGCGATCGAAAAGGCCGAGGATCGCAAGCTATTTAAAGAAGCGATGGAGCGCATTGGCGTCAGCGTGTGTCCTTCTGGCTTGGCCCACAACATGGTGGAGGCGCGGGCGATCGCCGAAAGAATTGGCACCTATCCGCTGATTATTCGGCCTGCATTCACCCTGGGCGGCACCGGCGGCGGCATTGCGTACAACAAAGAAGAATATGAGGAGATGGCAGCGGCCGGCATCGACGCCAGCCCCGTCTCCCAAATCCTGGTGGAGCAGTCGCTGATCGGCTGGAAAGAGTACGAGCTGGAGGTCATGCGAGACCTCGCCGACAATGTGGTGATCATCTGCTCCATCGAAAATATTGATCCCATGGGCATCCACACCGGCGACTCCATCACGGTGGCCCCAGCCCAGACCCTGACGGACAAAGAGTACCAGCGGCTGCGCGATGCCTCGATTCGCATCATTCGAGAGATCGGCGTCGAAACCGGGGGCTCCAACATCCAGTTTGCGGTGAATCCCGACGATGGCAATTTCATCGTGATCGAGATGAATCCCCGCGTCTCCCGTAGTTCGGCCCTCGCGTCCAAGGCGACGGGCTTCCCTATCGCCAAATTTGCGGCCAAGCTGGCGGTGGGCTACACCCTGGATGAAATCTCCAACGACATCACCAAGAAGACGCCCGCGTCCTTTGAGCCGACCATTGACTATGTGGTCACCAAGATCCCGCGCTTTGCCTTTGAGAAGTTCCCGGGAACCCAGCCGACGCTGACGACGCAAATGAAGTCGGTGGGCGAAGCGATGGCCATTGGCCGGACCTTCCAGGAGTCCTTCCAGAAGGCGCTGCGATCGCTGGAGATCGGGCGCGCGGGCTGGGGCTGCGACGGCCCGGAGAAGCTGCCCAGCCTGCCCCAGGTCCGCTCAGGCCTGCGCACGCCCAACCCCGATCGCATTTTCACCGTGCGCCATGCGATGCTCCTGGGTCTCACCAACGAAGAAATCTATGACCTGACCGGGATCGATCCGTGGTTCTTGGACAAGCTCCAAAGCCTGCTGGAAGTCGAGAAACTCCTCAAGCGGACGCCCCTGACCAGCCTCAGCCGCGATCACCTGTGGGAGGTCAAGCGCCAGGGATTTAGCGATCGCCAGATTGCCTACGCGACCAAAACCACCGAGGACGACGTGCGAGCCTACCGCAAGGGGCTCGGCGTGGTGCCCGCCTACAAAACCGTGGACACCTGCGCCGCCGAGTTCGAGGCCTTCACGCCCTACCACTACTCCACCTACGAAACCGAGACAGAAGTGCGTCCTTCGGACCGCCGCAAGGTCGTGATCTTGGGCGGTGGCCCTAACCGGATTGGCCAGGGGATCGAGTTTGACTATTGCTGCTGCCATGCGTCCTACGCGCTGCGCGAACAGGGCTTTGAGACCATCATGGTGAACTCGAACCCCGAGACGGTCTCGACGGACTATGACACCAGCGATCGCCTCTATTTCGAGCCCCTCACCAAGGAAGACGTCCTCAACATCCTGGAGGCCGAAAATCCCGAAGGCATCATCATCCAGTTTGGGGGCCAGACCCCGCTGAAGCTGGCAGTTCCCCTGGCTGAGTTCTTGGGCGGCGACACCAAAGGAGACGTGCCAACCCAGATTTGGGGCACCTCGCCGGACTCCATCGACACGGCGGAGGACCGCGAACGCTTCGAGAAAATCCTGCGGGCGCTGGACATTCAGCAGCCCCCCAACGGCCTCGCCCGCAGCTACGAAGAAGCCTTGGCGGTAGCTCAGCGGATTGGCTATCCGGTGGTGGTCCGTCCCAGCTACGTGCTGGGGGGCCGCGCCATGGAGATCGTTTACTCAGACGCTGAGCTCGAGCGCTACATGACCTTTGCGGTCCAGGTGGAGCCCGACCACCCGATCTTGATCGACAAGTTCCTTGAAAACGCCATCGAGGTGGACGTAGACGCGATCGCCGACCAAACGGGCCAGGTGGTTATCGGCGGCATCATGGAGCACATTGAGCAAGCTGGCATTCACTCCGGTGACTCTGCCTGCTCGATCCCGACCATCACTCTGGGTGAGCCGGTGCTGGAGGTGATCCGGACCTGGACCATCAAGCTGGCCAAGGCCTTGAAAGTCGTCGGCTTGATGAATATCCAGTTTGCTGTGCAGGGCGATCAGGTCTACATCCTCGAAGCGAACCCCCGCGCCTCCCGCACCGTGCCCTACGTGTCCAAGGCGATCGGCGTTCCCCTGGCCAAGTACGCGTCCCGCGTGATGTCTGGCGAAACCCTAGCCGACCTCAACTTCACCGAGGAGCGATCGCTGCGCCACGTCGCCGTCAAAGAGGCCGTGCTTCCCTTCGAGAAATTCCCCGGCACCGACACCATCCTGGGGCCTGAAATGCGCTCCACCGGCGAGGTCATGGGCATCGACACCGATTTTGGTAAGGCCTTCGCCAAGGCGGAACTGGCCGCAGGCCAGCGCTTGCCGCTATCGGGAACGGTCTTTGTCTCCATGAACGATCGCGAAAAGCAGGCCGTCGTGCCAGCGGTGCGAGAGCTGATCAATCTGGGCTTCCACGTCGTTGCCACCTCGGGAACCCAGCGCATCCTCGAAGAAAACGGCCTGAACGTCGAGCTGGTGCTCAAGGTCCACGAGGGACGTCCCCACGTCCTCGACTGGATCAAAAACCAGAAACTCCAGCTGATCATCAACTCGCCCGCTGGAGAAGAGGCGCAGCTCGACGATCGCACCATTCGCCGCACGGCCCTCTCCTACAAGATCCCCATCATCACCACGATCGCTGGCGCCAAGGCCACGGTGGACGCGATTCGATCGCTCCAGTCCCATCCCCTTGACGTCAAGGCCCTGCAAGACTACCTGGCCGAGTAGCAATAACTCGAAATTTGCCCGGTCATCGATTCATTTCGTGACATCCTCTCAGCTGCCCTCCGGGGCAGCTTTTTTTGTGGCTGCGGGGCGTGGGAGCAAGCCTTCGCCGGTTGGCCCAAAAAGCGCGAGAGGCCTCAAGGGGCGATCGCCGAAACCTGGAGCGGTATCATCCCAATGGATTGAATTGACGCAACCAAATGTAAAATATTTCTGTTAAGTAAAGTTGCGAATATGAAAAATGCTCCTGACGAAATCTTAAGAAAGTTGGCGAAAATTTGTTTCACAGGATGCATTCATAAATAGAATTTCTGGGTAATCTAGCTGTACAATCGCCCTCCAGCTCGCAAGTTCTACCTTAGGAAGAGTAGTCAAATTGCTCGGATATATTGTTACAATTTTTAATAGATCGTTTGTATAGAGGCCATCAATGAGCTTTTCCACAACTCTTCTATCTTTAATCTCCGTTGCGGGCGTGGTGGCAGCTTGGTACTGGCAGAGCCGGGCTTCTCATCAAACCGAGGCTGTTCTCATCCCTATCCGGACAGACGAGACGCGCTACCGCTCCTAGTTGCCCCTCGGTCCCCATCAACTGAACAATCTGCCCCCTTACAGGTTGACCTCTGGTTAGCCTGTAAGTCCCTTATTTTTACTCCAGCCTCCGATACTCTCCACTGTGCAGTCCTATGAAAACCGCTCAGAGCTCCACCGATCTGGTCCGCACCTACCTCCGCGAAATTGGTCGCGTTCCTTTGCTCACCCACGAGCAAGAGATCTTGTATGGCAAGCAGGTACAGCGCTTGTCTGGGCTGCAAAGCATCCGAGAGGGGCTGGTCGAGCGCTGGGACCGCGAGCCGACCTCGACGGAGTGGGCTGAGGCGGCGGGCGTATCTGAGGCCGATCTAGAGCAGGTCATCCAAGAAGGTGAGCTGGCCAAGCGCCGCATGGTCGAGGCCAACCTGCGCCTGGTGGTGTCTGTGGCGAAGAAATACATCAAGCGGAATGTGGACCTGCTGGACCTGATCCAAGAAGGAACGATCGGGATGCAGCGGGGCGTCGAGAAATTTGACCCGACGAAGGGGTATCGCTTCTCGACCTATGCGTACTGGTGGATTCGGCAGGCGATCACGCGGGCGATCGCCGAAAAAGGCCGGACGATCCGGCTACCGATCCACATCACCGAGAAGCTCAACAAGATCAAGAAAGCTCAGCGCCAGCTATCCCAAAAGCTTGGTCGGGCAGCCTCGGCGGCAGAGCTGGCCGAAGAGCTAGATCTGACGACCAAGCAGGTGCGCGACTACCTGGAGAAGGCGCGTCAGCCCCTGTCCCTGGACCTGCGCGTGGGAGACAACCAGGATACAGAACTGGGCGAGCTGCTAGAGGATACGGGACCCTCGCCGGAGGAGTTCACGGCTCAGGTGGCCCTGCGTATGGACCTCGAAGAGCTGATGGCGGACCTGACGCCCCAGCAGCGGGAGGTGCTGTCGCTGCGCTTTGGGCTGCGGGATGGACAGGCGATGACCCTGGCAAAAATCGGCGATCGCCTGAATATCAGCCGGGAGCGCGTCCGCCAGATCGAGCGAGAAGCCCTGACCAAGCTGCGCAAGCGCAAGGCCGACATGCGGGAATATCTGGCGAGCTAGGGCGCGATCGCCCGCTCCCAAACTGAAAAAGGGCAGCCAATCGGCTGCCCTTTTGTTTTGATATTGGATAGTTGAGCGAGGGATTAAGCTTCGGCCCGATCTGGGGCGTTGGCGCGCAGCGCCTCGATGATCTGGGTGTTGGCCTTGGGGAAGGGAAACTCGTCTAGGGCATCGAGGGTCACCCAGCGAATTTCATCGCACTCGATCGGGGTGGGCTCACCGGCTACGTGACGGCAGTGATACACCTGAAGGGTCACCCGAAAATGGGTGTATGCGTGGTCAATCGTGATCAGGTGATCGCCCACTTCAACGTCGATCGCCAGCTCCTCTCGAATTTCCCGAACGATGCAGTCCTCGACGGTCTCGCCCGCTTCGATTTTGCCGCCCGGAAACTCCCAGAGGCCGCCGAGCAAGCCGCTTTGGGGGCGCCGGTCGATCAAAATCTGGTTTTGGTCATTCCAGATGACCGCCACGCCGATCTGCTTGTGGGGAAGGGGAGAAGACGCTTCGCGCATGGGTAAAGCTGCTTGAATACCTAGAGAATAAGCCCGACAGTGGTTCTGCCAAGGGCAACCATAGCAGTCTGGCTGAGAGGGTGTACAGACCGTAGCGCCCAAGTCCATCAGAGCCTGGTTGAAGTCTCGCGGGTTCTGGGGGTCGAGCAGGGTCCCGGAGAGCGCCCAGAGCTGGGGCATGGCCTTGGCGGGCGGGGTGGCGAGGGCGCTCAGGCGAGCCAAAACCCGTTTAACGTTGCCGTCGAGAATGGACGTTGGCAAGTTGAAGGCGGCGCTCAGGATGCCGCCAGCGGTGGTTTGGCCGATACCGGGCAGGCTGATGGCCTCAGCCAGAGTGCTGGGAAAGCGTCCCCCAAAGCGCTCTACGATGTCTTGGGCGGCGCGGTGAAGATTGCGGGCGCGGGCGTAGTAGCCCAGGCCTTCCCAGGTTTTGAGGACGCTCTGCTGGTCGGCGGCGGCGAGGCTCTCGACGGTGGGAAACTGGCTGAGCCAGCGCTGGTAGTAGGGGATGACCGTCTTGACCTGGGTCTGCTGAAGCATGATCTCCGAGATCCAGATGGCATAAGGATCGCGGGTATTTCGCCAGGGGAGGTCGCGCCCTTGATGGCCGTACCAGGTGAGGAGCGATCGCCGCAAGTCAGCGACTTCGGTGACGGTGGGGGGCGGCGCGGGCTGAGCAGAGCGGGCGATCGCCTGCAAAAGGGGCAAGTCCGCCGCAGGCGGAGCAGAGCGCTTGGACCGAGGAGACACAGAACCTTCCTGTAAACGTTCCTGTAAAGGGCATTGTTTCAGCATATCGCCCCGGGAAAAACGCCTGGTCCGGGGCCGCTCCCAAAGAAAAACGGGGATCCGAAGGCCGCTAAACTTGAGGGTGAAGGCTTCTCGCTGATCGTGCCCTTGGCAAGGCTTCAAGGACTCGAAGGCGAGGACTTTCAGGCAAATTGCGTGCTGTCAAAAAGGCTTTTGAAATATGGAAAACACTGCATTTCTCGACCAAATCACGGGGGGTTTGGCTGTGGCGATTTTTGTGGGCGGAATGTTGATGATGTTCACCACGATTTTCACCAGCAAGAAATAGGTTGGAAATTTCTCAAACCCTAATCTGCCGCAATCTAAAAAATTGAGCTTAATGGGTGGAAATCTCGACTCCATTGGTCTCTGAGGGAACGCTAGGATCGAGGGGCAGAGGGCGATCGCTCCACAGTTCGCCGTGTCGCGCTCAACGGCGATCGCCTCGGGAACGCATTCGTGAAAAAGGATTCCTTCATGGCACCCAAAATCCAAAAGACCGAAGCTGAGTGGAAACAGCAACTCACCGACGAGCAGTTCCGAATTACGCGCAAAAAAGGCACAGAGCGAGCTTTTACAGGCGCTTACCATGACAACAAAGCCCCCGGAACCTACCGGTGCGTGTGCTGCGGTACACCCCTCTTTAGCGCTGAAACCAAGTATGAGTCGGGTACGGGCTGGCCTAGCTTCTGGGCTCCCCTGAGTGAGTCGGCCATTCGCTACGAATCAGACAACAGCTTCTTTATGCGGCGAGTAGAGGTGCTGTGCGCGGCCTGTGATGCCCATCTGGGCCACGTATTTGAGGACGGGCCGCGCCCCACGGGTCAGCGCTACTGCCTCAATTCGGCGGCTCTCACTTTTGAGCCTGTGGCGGAGTAAAGACCATGGCTGCGACGGCTAGCTGGCAGTATTCCATTCATGCGCCCAGCGCCTACGTGGTGGCTCACCAGAGCCAGTTGCTGCCGGCTTGGTCGCGGCCCATTGCTTCGGTTTTGATTGCGCTGCAGCACTGCCCCACGGCGCTGTGGGACCGAGTTGAAGCCTCCGAGCAGGCGAAAGACTGTCTTCGGGCGCAGTTTCTGGCCTTCGGGCAGGGGCTGGTAGCGGCAAACCACGGACCGGAGGAGCTGATCGAAATCTTTGATCCGCGCACGGGGCTGCCGACGCGATCGCCCGCTGGCACCCTGTGTCTAGACGATGTGGCGATCGCCCAAACCGCCCTCGGCTACCCTACCGTGCGGCGGGGCGGCTGCCTGCTGCTGCTGCATCCCCGCTGGGGTGCCCAGGTCTATCCCTCGGTGATTATGGCGTCAGTGTCGCCTGCTCGTTTGCAGCAGTGGGCGGAAGCGGCGGCTCAGCCTGATTGGGGGGCAGCGTGCTAGCGATCGCCACCCGCTTGGAGTACCACCACTCCCGCAGCGGTCCCGCTAGCTTCACCGGATAGAGCGTCAAAATAAACGGCTCTCCTCCATCACCTGGCCCCACGATCTCGACCCAATAGGATGGATGCCCTTGGGTGGCCATGTCCAGCACAAAGCGACGGCCCACGCGCCGCCAGCTGGGCTCCTTGCCGCGCCACTGTAGGCGACAGCATGGCCAAGGCAGCTCCTCGCGATCGAACAGCCGGCAGCATGCGCCCAGCACGCGATAGCTAAAGTGGCCACCATAGCTGCGAAAGACGTAGCCGGGCGAGAGCGGATGCTGAAGGGCCTCGGAGGTGAGATCTGCGCAGTGAATCTCAGTGGCTATTCGGCGATCGCTCCTCATGTCGTGTTCCTCGTTTCACTGTCTCAAATCCAGCTTCTCCCCGTATTTCAAAGGATTGCCGGGGATGGGGGGCGATCGCCCCGTGGATTAATGCTGAATTTCAACGTTTAACACGTAATGGCCCAGTTGTACCTTGGCCGCCCACAGTTCGTACTCAACCCGCAGGTGCTCCGGCATCAGAGGATTCTTGACCGTCAGGCTGCGCGTGTAGTTGCGCAGGTGCATCTGCCCATCATGGCCAAAGTCCTCGCTCCGGAGCCAGTAGCGGCTGAGCCCGTAGACCCCCTGCTCCCAAAAGTGGCGATAGCTGAAGTTTCCGTGGCCCTGCATCGTCAAAATGACCCGATAGGGCGAAATTTCGAGCCAGAGCAGCCGAGGAGACTCGCGAACGGCCGTCGTGGATTCGGTGAGGGCAGCCTCTGAGGGTTCCAAAGCGCCGTCTTCCCGGGGCGATCGCTCTGGTAACGCTGGCTCTGTCAGCACCAGATGAAAGCGATCGCGATCTTTTTGATAAATCGTAGCCGCCGTTTCCACCACTGACCAAAACGGGAGATCCGTCGAAACCAGCGAGAGGCAAACAGGCTTGCGGTGGTGTGTGAGCATGGTGTGAAGCGCAGATACCAGGCGGCGAAGGATGAATCGCGCGAAGAAAACGGTACGATCTCTAGCGCAGTTCCATGCCAGTCTAGCCCAATGCCTGTTGCGATCGAAACGCGGAAAACCCCGGAAAATCACCAAACTCTCGTCATCAAACCTGCCGCCGACGGACTGGCGCTACGGGGGCGTTTGCGGGTGCCCGGCGACAAGTCAATTTCCCACCGCGCCCTGATGTTGGGCTCCCTGGCCGAGGGCGAAACCGTCATCGAGGGGCTGCTGCTGGGCGAAGATCCTCTAAGCACCGCCCACTGCTTCCGGGCCTTGGGAGCCGACATCTCAGAGCTCAATTCCCAGCAGGTGCGGATCCAGGGCATTGGTCTGGGCAATCTGCGCGAACCGGGAAACGTGCTGGATGCGGGCAACTCCGGGACCACCATGCGCCTAATGATGGGCATTTTGGCTTCCCACAGCGATCGCTTTTTTGTCGTGACGGGGGATGATTCCCTGCGATCGCGCCCCATGTCCCGCGTCGTGAAGCCCCTCCAGCAAATGGGCGCCCAGATCTGGGGCCGTAAAGGCAACTCCCTCGCCCCCCTAGCCGTCCAGGGCCAGCGCCTCAAGCCGACCCACTACCAGTCCCCCATTGCCTCGGCCCAGGTCAAATCCTGCGTCTTGCTGGCGGGCCTGATGACCGAAGGGGACACCACGGTCACCGAGCCAGCCCTGTCCCGCGACCACAGCGAACGCATGCTGCGGGCCTTTGGCGCGAATCTCACCGTGGACCCGGAGACCTGTAGCGTCACGGTCCACGGCCCCGCCACTCTCCGCGGCCAAACCGTGGTGGTGCCGGGAGACATCAGCTCTGCGGCTTTCTGGCTGGTGGCGGCGGCCATCGTGCCGGGGTCAGACCTGGTGATCGAAAACGTGGGCGTCAACCCCACCCGCACCGGCATTCTGGAAGTGCTGGCCCAGATGGGAGCCGACATCACCCCCGAAAATGAGCGGGAAGTGGCTGGGGAGCCGGTGGCCGATCTGCGAGTGCGCCACAGCGCGCTGAAGGCCTGCACCATCGCAGGGGATATTATTCCTCGCCTGATCGACGAAATTCCGATCTTGGCGGTGGCGGCGGCCTTTGCGGAGGGGACGACGGTGATCCGCGATGCGGCCGAGCTGCGGGTCAAAGAGAGCGATCGCCTGGCGGTAATGGCGACGCAGCTGGGGCAAATGGGCGCTCAGATTACGGAGCTGCCCGACGGCCTAGAGATTACCGGCGGGGCGGCCCTGACCGGAACGGCGGTGGACAGCTACACCGATCACCGGATCGCCATGAGCTTGGCGATCGCCGCCCTCAACGCGACGGGCGAAACCCAGATTCACCGGGCCGAGGCCGCTGCGATCTCCTATCCCGACTTCACCGACTCTCTGCGTCAGCTGTGCGACCAGTAGGCCCGCAAGTGCCGGTATCGCAGACTCCGTAGGCGGCGTGATAGGTCTGGTCGCGCCGCCCAAAAATTTCGTAGCGGCGATCGCGCACCTGGGCATATACGCGATCGCCCACCCACTTCGCGCCGGGCAGGGCGCGGTACGCCTGCACAAAAGGACTGCCCCCCGGCAACAAGCGGCCGATTTCCTCCGCCGCGTCGCTGCCTTGCCAGCGGCGGCTCGGCTGCTGGCCATCGAGCAAAATCATGCCCATCTCGCAGTCTTGGGGCGTAATGCCAAAGCGGCCCAGGGTTTCGGTGTCCTGCATCGGCACATACTGAAAGCGATCGCCGCGATCGACTTGCTCTAGGACCTTGACCAGGTTGACGCAGAGATTGCAGTTGCCGTCGTAGATGACGTAATAAGCAGCCATGGCGATTCTTTCAAACGCTTCAAACCAACGCTTTTCTAGGCTAGCGCGCTAGTCCACCACCGCCCAGCGAACGTAGGGGCGGGCGTTGACAACGTTGAGATGGGTGATTTCGCTGTAGAGGCCGCTGGGGAGGGCCGTGAAGTCGACCCGAAAGGTCACCTGACCATTTTGAAACCGGGCGTGATAGTAGCGCTCTGGCTGCTCTAGGGTCTCTCCGACGCAGCTAGCGTAGCGGCTCTGGAGGGGCGCTGTGTACTCGATGCCCCGATCGCTGGCCCCCACAAGGGTTGCAGGCCCTCCGATGGTCAGGGTGTCCGGAATCACGGTGTACTCGGTGCCGCCCTCGTACTTGCGCTCCCAGGCCCACAGGCCCAGCAGCCGCGGACAGTTGCCCGACTCTTGGTAGACGCTGATGCGCAGGTTGGGCAGATGGGGCGGAATCACAGAAGTCGGGGGCATGGCCTGGGCCGACGGACTGAGCCCCAGGGCGATCGCCGCTGTGCTCAGCCACAGCCACTGCCCTGCCCCCCAAGAAATCGGAGCCATAAACCGCATGGGAAAGTACCTCGTCAGCGAAACGACGGAAAACCGGTAGATCGGAAGTCGCCGACCTGACCGTGACATACTCCTACACCGATACTGACGTATCCGGTGTCGGCTTCTCAGTGACCCCTGGTAACCCATCGGGCGTTTCCTGAGCTTTATTGACGGAATGCCCTACCGCCAAATACTTGATGTTGACCGCTGCATTGTGGTCACGGTCCAGCGTCAATCCACACTCAGGACAGACGTGAATCCTGTCCTGAAGTATTTTAGGAACTTTGACCCCGCAGCCACAGCAGTTCTGAGACGTGCCGCTGGGATTCACTGCAACCGTAAGCAATCCAGCTCTTTCAGCCTTGATTGCCAGAATTTGCAGGAACTGCCCCCAACCAGCATCCTGGGTCGATTTTGCGAGTCGCGTTCTCGCAATGCCTCGAATATTCAGCTTTTCATGGGCGACATGCTTTCCCTGGGATAAAAGCTTGCTTGCGACCTTGTGGTGAAAGTCCTTGCGCTGATTCGAGACTTTCAGGTGTGCTTTGGCAACTCGCTTAATTGCCTTCTTCTGGCGATTGGACCCTTTTTTCTTGCGTGACAGTGAACGCTGCAACCGCTTCAGACGCTTTTCGGCTTGGCGGTAGTGCTGGGGGATGGGTTCTTCTCTCCCTGAGTCGTCTACGAAGAACGACTTCAAGCCCAAATCAATCCCCATCGTGTTCTCAAGACTGGGGGCCTCGGGAGTGAGGGTGGGAACTGATGAATCCTCAAGACTCAGAGTCACATACCAGCCATCGACTTTGTAGCTGACGGTGGCAGTCTTGATCTTGAACCCTTCCGGTAAGGGGCGATGCTGAATCAGTTTCACCCAGCCAATCTTGGGGAGATTGATCTGCTTGCCCTGGATACAGTCTTGTTTTGCTTGAGGGAAGGTGAAAGAGCGGTATCGGCCTGCCCCCTTGAGTCGAGGCTTGCCGCTTCGCTTGCCGTTGCAGTCTCCCTTGAGCCAGCGGTCAAAGGTCTTCTTCACCCGGCCAATGCAGTCTTGCAGCACTTGAGAGTGAATCTGTCGGTACTCCGGGAATAAAGTCTTGGAGTTCACCAAGTCTCGTTTCTGGGAGTAGAAGTCAGGATTCTCTCGAAGTTCTGGCAGGTGGCAGATTAGCGGGCAATCGGTGATGTCACAGCGGTTTTGCTCGTACCAAGAGAACCGCTCACCGAGACGGTAGTTGTACTGTCTGCGCAGCAATTCCAGCCATTCGCCCATCAAGGCGACTTGGCTGACGGTTGGGCGCAATCGGTACTGGTAGGCGGTTCTCATTTGAGTATTTTACTGGGTGAGATTTTTCAGCATCCGCTCACCGAGCTGGAGAGTAGGACTTTCTGGCTTGAGGCGAAAGAGGGGGTTGATAGCGGGGCTGGTCGGTTCTCGCGTCAAACACAGTTCACCGACCGCCCTGCCATGAACGCGCCTTCGTCTCACGCCAAATCAGAGATTATGGACTTGAGGCTTCTGGCTGAGCTAGCTAACCCAATTTTCGACGCAAACTCAGGAACCTCAGGAGGCGATCGCCTTGAATCTTGCAGGCTCTGGCGCTACAACCAACCCTTTGCTAGCAAACCCAAAAGCAACTCCAAGCCCTGCCCGCCGCCGAAACCACTAGGTCTCTGGGTCTCGGAACAATTACGGACGCGACGGCATCTCAACACAGGCAAGGCTAGATTGGTAAAGTAGCAAGGAGTCGATGTCTTCGCTGGAAAGCCCTATGAACCGGTCCTTTGGGATGGGTGCAGGCCCGTAATCTAGGCGTTGGCGAGCCCAGCCCCGGCCTCTCAGGCCAAAGGCGATCGCGCCCCAGACAACATAAATCTCGGCGGCTAAAAATAGTCAAAATCCAGGTGAGACAAGAATTCGAGCGAAAAACTGCTTTGCCCTAGAGCCTGCAAAATGCCAAACAAAGCGCTGCCTTGAGGACCCAGTGTTCTGCGTTGACGGGAGCGAATGTGTCAAACTCTGACGAAGGTAGGATTGTTCCCGCTCTCCCGATCGTGCATCTTGTGTTTAGCAATTTTTGGGGAATCGGAGGGTAATCGCCCAGCCTTGCTCAGAACGTCCAAGGCGATCGCAGGCAGCGCTGGGACGCCTACACTAGACCAAGAGGGGTTATGGGAAGATGTCACCTTGTCAAGCTCAGCAAACTTGCGATTGGCAGCATCTGTTTTGAGGCTAAACTCAACTTGCAGCTAACCCAAACGCTTCTGCTCTGTTGCCCAGCAAGGGGCCTCGCAGCACGATGATTTTCAGACTGCATCCAGAATTGAACTAAACGTCTATGGCGCGCGCACAAAATCAAGTGTCCGAACAAAAACCTCAGCCAGCCTCGGAAAGTGTTTTGATCGAGGCGCTCAAAACCCTTGGCCTCACTGCTATTCTTGCCTTTGGCATCCGGACCTTTGTTGTGGAAGCTCGCTACATTCCCACCGGCTCGATGCTGCCAACGCTGGAAATCAACGATCGCCTGATCATCGACAAGATGGGCTACCGTTTCAGTGAGCCAAAACGAGGCGACATTGTGGTTTTCCGGCCGACGCCAGCCCTCCAGGCAGAGTTTAATGAGGCGTTTATTAAGCGGGTGATCGGGCTGCCGGGGGAAACGGTAGAGGTCAAGAACGGCCGAGTCTACGTCAACAATGAGCCTCTGCCGGAGAACTACACGGCTGAAAGACCCAACTATGAGTGGGGCCCGGAGACGGTGCCGCCGAATTCGTATTTGGTGCTGGGTGATAACCGCAACAACAGCTACGATAGCCACTACTGGGGCTATGTACCACGGGAAAATATTATTGGCCGGGCCGCTGTGCGCTTTTGGCCGCCAGGTCGGGTTGGGGGCATCACGCCGACGCCAGAGTACCGAGAAAATCCGTCGGAGAGTATGGCGGTGCCTCAATCTGAGTCCGGAACTTTGAGCTTGGGGCACTAAATTCTGGCGATCGCCCGCAGGCGATCGCACTAACTGTGGGGCCTATGCCCCAGGACACCAGGTTTTGACCACGCGGCCTTGCAGGGTGTGGTGAAGCCAGGCGGTGTTGCTGGAGCGCGATCGCAGGCTGCTTTCGGTGACGCTCCAGGGCTGACGGGGGTCAAAGAGGGTCAGCTCCGCAGGCTGGCCTGGGGCGATCGCCCCCAAAGCTTGGCCAAGACACTGAGCGGGCTGGCTGCTCAGGCAGCGCCACAGGGTCAGCGGCGACCAGCCGGCTTCTTCCACCAGGGCCTGCCACAGCAGCGGCAGCGCCAGCTCTAGGCCGATCGCTCCGGGCGGTGCTTCGGCAAAGGCGACGGTTTTTTCTTCGTAGGTGTACGCTGCGTGATCAATGGCGATCGCGTCTAGGGTACCGTCTAGCAGGCCTTGGCGCAGGGCCTCCATGTCTTCGGGGTTGCCGAGGGGTGGCGCCAGGCGCAAATTCGGGTCGTAGCTCTCGAGGTGGGTGGTGTTGCGCAGCAGGTGCAGCCACGAGACGCTGGCGGTGACGGGCAGACCCTGGGCCTTGGCCTGTCGCAAAAGCTGGACGCCGCCCGCAGTGGAAATGCGCAGAAAATGCACCGGGGTCGCGATCGCCGCGACGCAGGCCAAAAGGCTGCTCAGGGCCGCAGTTTCGGCAGCGACTGGGCTGCTGGCGAGGCCCAGCCGCAGGGCGTGGGTGCCTTCGCGGGCAACGCCGCCATCGAGAGCTCCTTCGCAGGCCCACAGCCCCACTGGCTTACCCAGGGGCTCGGCGTACTCCAGCACCCGCTGAACCAGCATCAAGTTGTTTAGAGACAGACCATCGGCAAAGCCGACCACGCCCGCGTCGACGAGGTCGGCCAGCTCGGTCATCTGGAGCCCCTTGAGCCCCTGGGTGAGAGCGCCCCACACCTGAACCTGGACCCCCAGGCTGCTGCATCGCCGCTGCAGCGCGGCGATCGCCTCTGGCTGGTCGAGGGCGGGCTGGGTGTCGGGCAGCAGGGTCACCCGAGTAAATCCGCCTGCGATCGCCCCTTGGGCCAAGGATTCGAGGGTTTCCCGCGACTCAAAGCCCGGCTCCCCGGAGTGGCTGTACAGATCCACCAGCCCCGGCCCCAAAATCAAGCCCTGGCCGCTGCGGACCTGGGTGTCAGCGGACCACGAATCGATCGCGCCCTCGACGGCCGCGATCGCCCCGTCTTCGATCAGGACATCGGCCACGCGGTCGGTGTTGGTGGTCGGGTCCAGCACCCGGACCTGTTGAAGCAGTTCACTCGTCATGGGGTTCTCAGAGCCTCAGGAAACACAAAGGGCGATCGCCGCTACAGGGCCTAGAGAGCGCCCGCTGCCGTTTTGTCCAACACGCTCCCGCTCAGGTGAGTGGTAATGTTCATCGCCTGGAGGACGGGCGGGCCGTCGGGACCGTCCGGATAGTCGATCACGCTCACTGCGCCATTGCCCTGCTTGCACTGCCAAAAGTCCTTGGCACCCAGGCCCAGCACGTGGCACAAGATGGCCTTGTTGACGGCGTCGTGGGCCACGACCATGCCCGTTTGGTGGGTGGGGTCAGCCTTGCGCCGAACGATGGCTTCCCAGGTTGCGATGGTGCGGTCCCAGACTTCTTGCAGGTTCTCGCCTTCGGGCATTTGCACCGTTTCCGGCGCAGTTTTCCACTGCTCGAGCTGGCCTGGAAACTCCGTTTCGATCTCAGACTCTAGCTTGCCTTCCCAGAGGCCGTGGCTGATTTCCCGCAGGCCGTCTTCGAGCTCGAGGGCGATCGCTGCGTGGCGCGCCAAAATCGCCTCAGCCGTTGCCTTGGGCCGCAGCATCGGGCTGCTGACCGCGAAGTCTAGGGCGACCTCTTGGAGAAACTCAGCAGCGCGCTGGGCCTGGGCTTGGCCATTTTCGTTGAGGGGCACGTCGATCTGGCCCTGGAAGCGCTTTTGGCGATTCCACTCGGTTTCGCCGTGGCGCACCAGCAGCAGCCGCGGTCCCTGATGGGTCTTGAGGGCGTCGGGCAGCGCTTCGCCCAGGTGGCTGGTCAAGTTGAGCGACTCGAGCTGAGCCGCCGTACCCCAGCCGCTGGGGAAGTTGAGAACGCTGATGCCGCAGTTAGACTGGCGAATGCGCTGATAGAAATCGGGCGCTAGGCCAATGGCGGTGCTGATGAGGGCGCGGTTAATGCCGTTGTGACCGACGATCAAGATAGTCTGGCCGCTGTGGCGGGGCAGGATGTCAGCCCAAAATTGCTTGGCCTGCTCGTAGAGGCTGGGGACCGGGTAGTGCTCGGTGGGGCCGTCGGGGCCGGGCAGCACCATCTTGAACTCATGGGGGCGATCGCGCCAGCAGCGATAGTCTTCTGGAAACTTCTCCTTGACCTCCGCAGACAGCATTCCTTGCCACAGGGGCAGGTCCACTTCTTGCAAGTCATCGCGAGGCTGGAGCTCGGGCACCGATATTTCCAGAGACCGCAGGCGATCGCAAATAGTCTCGGCTGTGGTCTTGGCGCGCTGTAGCGGGCTGGTATAAACCGCATCAAACGAAAGATCAGTGAAGGCCTCCGCCACTTTTTGGGCGGCTGCACGACCAAGATCGGTGAGCGTTGAAGCGTCCAGGCGGCCCTGAATTCGCCGCTCTAGGTTGTAGCTGCTCTGGCCGTGACGTACTAGAATGACGCGAGTGGTCAGGGTTCTATCCTCCATGTGTTTTCAATGGCTCTTGGCAAAACCCTAGGAGCCGGCAAAAGACCAGGAGAATTTTACCCTGTTCGGGTGCGCCTGAGGATTTGCGTCAGTAGCCTTTGTGACTGGACTGACCAAATTTCCGGCCGTCCCAACGGATTTTTGCCCCCCATACGGCACCCTCCAGCGGCATGACCTTGAAGCAAATTTTTGCGGCCCTTTTGACGGCCTTCGTAACCCTTAATCTGGTGATCTTGCTCTTGGGAAGCTGGCAGCAGCCCCAAATCCAGAGTCGCCTGGAGCTTTATCAAACAGACTTGCTGCTCCATGCGACGGAACTGAAGTCAGACCAAGAAATTGCTGCTGCAAGCCAGACTCTGGTGGGAGACAAGCCCCTAGAGACGGCGCAAAAACAGTACGAGTCGGTTCGCGAAGGAACCCAGGAGACCCTCAGCCAGCTGCTGCCGGGGCGGCCGGTGGCGGAGCTCCGCCTGGAGGAACTGTCGACGCGGACCTTGAAGGAGCTGCTGCTGCTCCAGCTGCGGCTGGATCTGCGACTGGGGGTGCTGAAGGCGGTGCAGGGCGATCGCCCAGGAGCGGTGGAGATCTGGACAGCCTTGGGCGATCGCCTCGAGCAGCAGCCGGTTGCTGGCCTCGATGCGGACCTGCCCCGCGTCCTGGCAGGGCTCTGGAGCGAGCCGCCCCGTCTCTTGCCGACCGCTGACGAATCTCTGATTCAAGAGTCCATGGAGGGGTGGTTTGAGTATCAGGCCCTCGCGCGCCTCTACGAGTTGCAGCAGCGCCAGAGCGATCTGGCAGCGCTACAGGCAGCGGAGCAGGTGACGGCTCAGCAGGCAGTCTACAAGCTGCTCCTAGTCAGCGCTATTCCGGGATTGGGGTCGTTTATTGGCCTGGTGCTGCTGATCGGGCTACTGATCCAGTGGGGGCTCAAGCGCAAGCAGGCGGTGCTGGCGGGCCGAGGAGATTTGCGCTGGTCGACGCCCTGGGACTGGTCCGATCTGCTGATCGTGCTGATGGGCGGATTTTTCTTCCTGGGGCAGATTGTTCTGAGCCAGATTTTGGTGCCTTTGACGGTGCAGGGCCTGAGCCTGAATCCGGCGATGATGACGGTGCGCACCCAGGCTGTTTTGACGCTGATCACCTATGGATTCTTGACCGCGGGCTCTCTGGGCGTGCTGTTTTGGGTGATCAAGCCTTTTCGGCCGCTGCCTCCGGACTGGTTCCGCTTCAGCTTGCGCGGAAATTGGGTCTGGTGGGCGGTGGGCGGCTACTGCGTGGCGCTGCCCTTGGTGATTGCTGTGTCGCTGATCAACCAGCAAATTTGGCAGGGTCAGGGCGGCAGTAATCCCATTTTGTCGCTGGCGCTCCAGGCCGAAGATCCGGTGGCGCTGCTGATTTTCTTTTCGACGGCGTCCATTGCTGCGCCCCTGTTTGAGGAGATCTTGTTCCGAGGATTTTTGCTGCCGTCTCTGACGCGCTATGTGCCGGTGTGGGGGGCGATCGCCCTCAGCAGCTTGATTTTTGCGCTGGCCCACCTGAGCCTATCCGAGGTGCTGCCGCTGGCAACCCTGGGCTGCGTGCTGGGCTTTGTCTACACGCGATCGCGCAACTTGCTGGCCCCGATGCTGCTCCACGGCCTCTGGAACAGCGGCACGCTCGTCAGTTTGGTGGTGCTGGGCAGCGGTCTCAACTAGACCTGATTCAAGCTTTCAATCTTGGTGCTAGGTGCTCTGGGAGAGGCGATCGCCTCTCCCAGGCTTGGTTTGAGCCGAAAAGCGCCTGCTTGCAACGTAAAAAAACATCACAAGTCGGCTATATTACTCGGCTTACCTCTGGGACGTGGCTATACTGGCGGGCAAAATCCATCATCTATCTGAAGGCAGAAGGAAATTGCCCATGACCAATGCAAGCGGCGGCGCCGACAAAAAAGTTGCAGCAGGCATCTGCGGAATTTTGCTAGGGGCGTTGGGTGTTCACAAGTTCTTGCTGGGATACAACACCGAAGGCCTCATTATGCTGCTGGTCACTCTGCTGACCTGTGGAATTGGCGGAGCAATCATGGGGGTAGTGGGCCTGATTGAAGGCATTATCTACCTAACCAAGACGGATGAAGAGTTTGTCAGCACCTACATTGTCGGTCGCAAAGGCTGGCTCTAGCATCTTCAAAAGAGCCTGACAGAGGCGTGACATCACGCCCTACTAGAGTTTTGGGAGCCAGTTCTAACGGTGTGGATTAAAGCAGCACACCCTCTAACCCCTGTGGGCAAACTTGTGCGCTGGGCTGGGTTGCTCCTGGGAGCCTCGCCCGTTGTGGGGGCCTATTTCTACGCTCGCGGCCTGCACATTCCCTTTCTGGTTTGTCCGCTGCGCTACTGGACAGGAGTGCCCTGCCCAACGTGCGGCATGACTCGATCGTTCACGGCTCTGGTGCAGGGAGATTGGGAACAGGCGATCGCCTACCATTTATTTGGGCCGGCCTTGTTCTTGGCGTTTCTGGTTTTGACCCTGCACTGCTGCTTGGAACTGGGGACGGGGCGCCGCCTCAAGGCTTTCTATGAAGCTTGGGTGCGCAAGCTTTCTCTCCAGGTAGCTGCGGGTTGCTTGGTTGGCGGCTACTACCTTCTGCGCTTAGGACTGCTGGCGCATTCGGGGGAATTGGGGCTGGCAATGGCGCGATCGCCTCTAGGGCAATGGCTTTTGCTCTGGACAGCCAGTTCCTAGCAAAGCAGAAAGACACTATCGGGACACTCTAAGCAATGAATGCACGCCCTCAGCGTTTGGCCTGGTTGGCTTTGCTGGCGATCGCCGGTTTTGGGTACTTTGGGCAGATGTCTGGACTAGACGCGCCGATGCTGCTCAAGCCCTGGCTCACGCTGCTGCCCATGCAAGGGGCAGTCTTGCTTTATTTTGTCTATCGCCATTGGCAACAGCGCCAAACCTAGCAGCTCTAGAGTTAAGTAAAAAATCTTAAACCCTTGGAAAGTACGGACTTTCGCGGACTGCTTCTCTTAGGCTATTAGAGAGCAGTCTTTTTTGTTGGCCCCTCTCCGGGCTTTCTTTGAGCTTTTGAAGTCTATGCAGCTTTCCTCCGTTCCCCGCGAAACCGCTGTGCCTGCGCCTGCGGAAACTGTGACCCTCGATGTCAGCGGCATGAAATGCGCTGGCTGCGTGAGCGCAGTCGAGCGGCAGTTGTTGAGTCATCCCGGCGTGGTGTCTGCCTGCGTCAATCTGGTGACGGAGGTGGCCACGGTGGAGTGCGCGACGGAGGCCGATCCAGCGGCGATCGCCCAGCGCCTGACCGAAGCGGGATTTCCGAGCCAGCCGCGCCAGACGGGCCGCAGTGCCCCCGAAGGCTGGAGCCCTGCCGAGCGTCATCAGCAGGAAACCCGCCAGCAAACCCGCCGATTGGCGATCGCCACCCTGCTGCTAGTGTTTTCTGCCATCGGCCACCTCAATTTGTTTGGGGGACCGACCCTGCCGCTGCTGAGCGACATCTGGTTCCACTGCGGATTGGCGACGGTGGCGCTCTTTGGGCCGGGGCGATCGCTGCTGGTCGACGGCTGGCAGGGCCTGCGCCACGGCGTCCCCAACATGAACACCCTCGTGGGCCTGGGCACCGTGTCGGCCTACACTGCCAGCGTGGTGGCCCTGGTGTTTCCGGGACTGGGCTGGGAGTGCTTTTTTGATGAGCCGGTGATGCTGGTGGGCTTCATTCTCCTGGGTCGCACCCTAGAGCAGCGAGCCAGAACTCGGGCGGCGGCGGCCTTCCAGGCGCTGCTGGCCCTCCAGCCCCAGCGGGCGCGCCTCGTCGCCAAAAAAGACTTGCTGCCCGAGGAGGAGCTGACCGAAACGCACCAGGCGATCGAGATTCCGGCGGATCAGGTGCGGGTGGGGGAATGGATCCAGGTGCTGCCGGGGGAAAAAATCCCCGTTGACGGTGAAGTGGTGGCGGGCCAGACCACGGTGGACGAGTCCATGCTGACGGGGGAATCGGTCCCGGTGCGCAAGCAGCCCGGCGATCGCGTTTCGGCGGGCACCCTCAACCAGTCCGGGGCGATCGCCCTGCGAGCGACCCGCGTGGGTTCTGACACGGCCCTAGCCAGCATCATCGAGCTGGTGGAAACGGCCCAAACCCGCAAAGCGCCGATTCAGCGGCTGGCGGACACCGTCGCGGGCTACTTTGCCTATGGCGTGATGGCGATCGCCGCCTTGACCTTTGGCTTTTGGTACTTCCTGGGGACGCGGCTGTGGCCCCAGGTGCTGGCCCACGGGGACATGGCCCACCCCATGACCCACGACCTCATGGGGCACATGGTCAGCCACGCCAGTGAAACCGACCCGATGATGCTGAGCCTCCGGCTGGCGATCGCCGTTTTGGTGGTCGCTTGCCCTTGCTCCCTGGGCCTAGCCACCCCGACGGCGATCCTGGTGGGCACCGGCGTCGGAGCCGAGCAGGGGCTGCTGATTCGCGGCGGCGACATCCTCGAGCGGGTCCGGCAAGTGTCCACCCTGATTTTTGACAAAACCGGCACCCTGACGACCGGCCAGCCCACTGTGACCGACTGCCAGCCCCTGACCCCGGACGGCAGCGCTGAGACCCTGCTGCGGCTGGCCGCTAGCGTCGAGCAGGGCACCCGTCACCCCCTGGCGGAGGCCATCCAGCGGGCCGCCGAAGATCGCACCCTAGCCCTACTTCCGGCCAAGGACTGGACCACCGAGCCGGGCTGCGGCGTAGCGGCCCAGGTGCAGCAGCAGCAGGTCATGCTGGGAACGGCGGACTGGCTCCAGGCCCAGGGCGTGGACCTTTCGCCAGAGGCCCAGGCTCTCGGGGATACCTACGCCGCCGATGGCAAAACCGTGGTGTATGTGGCCGCTGACCAGCAGCTCCTGGGCCTGATCGCCGCGATCGACACCCTCAAGCCCGACGCGGCCCAAACTGTCCAGCAGCTGCGGCAGATGGGCATCCGGGTAATGCTCCTCACCGGAGACCAGCCCGCGGCCGCGACGGCGATCGCCCGTTCCCTGGACCTCTCGCCCGAGGACACCCTCGCTGGCGTTCAGCCCAGCGGCAAAGCAGCGGCGATCGCCCACCTCCAGGCCCAGGGCCAGGTGGTCGCCATGGTCGGAGACGGCATCAATGACGCCCCCGCCCTGGCCCAGGCAGACCTGGGCATTTCTTTGCAGTCCGCCACCGACGCCGCCATCGAAACCGCCCAGATCGTGCTGATGCGCGATCGCCTGACCGATGTCGTCGCCGCCATTCGCCTCAGCCGCGCCACCTTGGCCAAAATTCGCCAAAACCTCTTTTGGGCCATGGCCTACAACGTTCTGGGAATTCCCATCGCGGCCGGAATCTTGCTGCCCGCCCTTGAATTTTCTCTTAGCCCTGCTGCTGCCGGTGGACTGATGGCCTTTAGTTCCGTGAGCGTCGTCACCAACTCTCTGTTGCTTCGCCGCTTCTCGGCTGCTCCCTCGAGCAAAGCTCGTTAATAATACTGTCAGCCTGGGCACTCTTAAGTAGAGTCTTTCTAAAGTCGAGGCATAATAGACTCATTAACCGCCTCACGAAAGCTTTAAGACTCCGGCCTGTAGCGATCGCCACCAAAGCCCAGCACCAGTGTTTTCTGGTAAACGCTCTTGGCTTTGCATCGCCCTCTCCTAGGTGATCATCGCTACCCAGAGCCATCCTGCTGGATTCATTTACGAAAGCATTCCTTACAATGCCATCAGAACCGAGTCAAAACCACCTACTTATCATCGAAGACGATAAAGGGCGGCGAGAATTTATCCTAGATGCCCCGGTCTACGCCATCGGACGAGACCCCAAGTGCGACATTCGACTGGTTTCCCAATTTGTCTCCCGCCGCCACGCAACCCTGGTCCAGCTGCCCAACGAAGACGGCAGCTACTACTATCGGGTCGTTGACGGTAACCTCAAGGGCAAGCCTAGCGCGAACGGCCTGCTGATCAATGGCCGCAAGCTCCAGGCCCATGACCTCCAAAATGAGGACGAAATTGTCTTTGGTCCCCAGGTCCGAGCGATTTATTACCTACTCCAGCGCGACTCCATCGCGACGGTGCCGCCGGATGAATTCGACATCACGCTGATCAGCCCCAACATGGTGGGCGATCCAGAAGACTAAAAAAATGCACTGCTGCCTAACCCATGAGTTAAACAGCAGTGCCTCAATTTGACAAAAGACTGGAGCTCGGTGCTCTAGCCAACAACGTTTTCGATCATTTGCCATTGCCGGTTTTCCAGAATGGCCTGATTGACGCGATCGAACATCTTGTGACAGTGGTTGTCTACCTGGAGAGGCAACTCTTCGTTCTTCATCACCAAGTTCATGCGGATCGCTTCATCTGTGGCGGTGGTCTTGTCGATGAGGACTTCGACGGTCACCAGTTTGGAAAACGAGACTTGGCCCGGGACTTCCCGCGCCATCATGTAGTCTCCCGTGTCATAGATAATGTCGAAGTCGCAATCTTCGAGGGTTTGCACTAGAAGTTGGCGAAGGTTGTTGAGCGGAACGGCAACGGTAAAAAAGCAAGTGTAGCGGGCCATAGGCCACCCTAGGAGCGCGACATCAAGAAGTTAACCCTATCTTACCGAAGGGGCCCCGAAGAACTGAATCATGCCGGGGTTAGGGATCGATAGGCTCGGGCGAGAAACAATCACGCCGGCACTTTGAATCATGGAGCCTTTTGGGCTAATGTTCAAGGGCATTGCTGGAATTCTTTGCGCTTGGTAGCGCGATTCTTCCAGCGTGCCTGTGAAAGCACGGAATTTCGCGACGAAAGAATACCCCAAGGGGCGATCGCCCAGGAATTAATCCTTTGGGCACTGCTCCCTTCGTTCGTATGATCCAAAGGGACATGCTTGGGGTCAGAAATTGTTTTGCTGAAGGGAAAACTAATTGTTTTTGAAGGGGTTGAAGGCGCAGGGAAAACAACCCAAATTCAACGCTTGCGGCACTGGCTGACGGAGGGCGCTGGACGCGACCTGATTCCGGCGGGCGGGCCTGGGGTGGTGGTGACGCGGGAGCCGGGCGGCACGGCCCTGGGAACCAAGCTGCGGCGGCTGCTGCTGGAGGTTGGCGAGGAGCCGATGAGCGATCGGGCGGAGCTGCTGCTCTATGCGGCGGACCGGGCTCAGCATGTGGAAGGTTTTTTGCGGCCGCTGCTGGCGGAGGGGGCGATCGTGCTGTGCGATCGCTTTACGGATTCGACGGTGGCCTATCAGGGGTTTGGCCGGGGGCTCGATGGCGAGCTGATCGCGCAGCTCAACGCGATCGCGACGGCGGGCCTGACCAGTGATGTGACGCTGCTGCTCGATCTGCCGGTGACAGTGGGCCTGGCCCGCACCCAGCGCCGGGGCCAAGCCGATCGCATGGAGCAGGCGAACCAAGCGTTTCACGAGCGGGTGCAGGCGGGCTTTCGGGCTTTGGCGGCGGCCCATCCGGAGCGCATGGTGGCCATCGATGCGGGCGGCTCAGAAGCCCAGGTGGCCCAGGAGATTCAGACGGTGATGACGGAGCGGCTTTGTCTATGGTATCCAGCCCTTGCTTTCCGCCCATCGGCCAGCCCCAAGCCGTTGAGCTGATCAATCAGGCGATCGCCCGCGATCGCGTTGCGCCGGCCTATTTGTTTGCTGGGCCGCCGGGGGTGGGGCGATCGCTGGGGGCGCGATATTTTATGGCGCAGCTGCTGAGCCGCAGCCTGCCGCCCCAGAAGGGGGACCTCCTGCGCGATCGCCTCCAGCGGGGCAACCACCCAGATGTGCTGTGGGTGCAGCCGACCTACCTCCACCAGGGCAAGCTGCTGTCGGCGGCCGAAGCGGCCTCGGCGGGCCTCAAGCGCAAAGCGCCGCCCCAGATTCGCCTTGAGCAGGTGCGATCGATCGCCCAGTTTCTGGGACGGCCGCCCCTGGAAGCGCCGCGATCGCTGGTGGTCCTCGAGGACGCGGACACCATGGCCGAGGCGGCGGCCAACGGGCTGCTCAAGACCCTCGAAGAACCGGGCAAAGCCACGCTGATCTTGATTGCGCCGGGGCCGGAGTCGCTGCTGCCGACCCTGGTTTCCCGCTGTCAGCGCATCCCTTTCTATCGGCTGACCCGAGAGGCTATGGTGCAGGTGCTGGCCAGTCTGGGACACGACGAGCTGCTCCAGCACCCTGAGGTTTTGGCGATCGCCCAGGGGAGCCCGGGAGCGGCGATCGTTGCCTGGGAGCAGATCCAGGCGATGCCGCCGGAGATCCTCGACGCCCTTCACCAGCCGCCGCGATCGCTGCGGGCTGCCCTCACCCTCGCTCGCCAAATCGACCAGACCCTCGACACCGAGGCCCAGCTGTGGCTCGTTGACTTTCTCCAGCACCGCTACTGGCAGCAGATGGCCGCCCACGGCCTGGGCTCCCATTTCCTGCTGAGACTGGAGAAGACGCGCCAGCACCTGCTGGGGTACGCCCAGCCCCGCCTGGTCTGGGAAGTCACCCTGATGGAGCTTGTGCCGAAACCCTGACTTGGACACTGGTTTCGCTGCGAAACGCAACGGTATGTCAAGTTTTCCCACGCGGGGCCAGAGCCCTGGGGCCTCTACCCTAGGATCGGGAGGTAGGCGATGACGCTCAGCACCTTGGCTGCAAAATCTCCCATCGGTCGCCAACACCGTGACGCCTTGAATTTGTGACTTTTGAGAAATCTCTATGACAACCGATTTGGCTTATCCCAACGTCTCTGATTTGACTGCGGAAGACTATGTGGTGATTGGCGTTGCCACCTGCTTTATCCGCGAAGACGGCGAGATTCACCAGGTCAAGATTGCGGAGCCGATCCCGTCGGCGGCCCTAGAAGCATTGCTCAAAGGCGTGCCCACTTCTTACGAAACCGCTCTGGGAACCACCCTCGGTGCCCTGATGCAGGGCGATCGCGTGGCTTTGCCAGCAGACTTTCCCGCCGAAACTCAGCTCTGCGACGACTTCGCCTTTCGCCTCACCGCCACGGCCCGCACCTACAAGCGCAAGCCCGAAGCCAAAACCCATTTGCCCCTAGGGACCAGCCGCAGCGACTTCAACTTCTCCGTCGAGCGCAAGCGGGTGCTCAACTCCGAACGCATTATTCGCACCGAGGATAATGTGAAACAGCACGCCTATACTCATCAGGTGCTGTAGGAGGCAATATTTTGTTAAAGCTGTATGGCGGGGCGCGCAGTCGCGCCTCAATTGTCCAGTGGTATCTGGAAGAGCTGGGTCTTCCCTACGAGTTCGTAATGCTAGACATGCAGGCGGGAGAGCATCGCCAGCCCGCTTATCTGGCGATCAACCCGGTGGGCAAAGTGCCTGCGATCGTTGATGGGGACTATGTCCTGTGGGAATCGGGCGCGATCTTGCTCTATCTGGCCGAGAAGTATGGCCCGGGCACGACTCCCGAAACGCGCGGCACGCTGGCCCAGTGGGTGAGCTTTGCCAATGCGACTCTGGGCCCGGGCCTGCTCAATGAATCTCTGCGCGAAAAAGAAGCGCCGCGCTTGCTGGGCGCAGTCGAAACGGTCCTTGCTCAGCATCCCTATCTCGCAGGACAGGAGCTGACGGTTGCAGACGTTGCGGTGGGCGCGACCCTGGCCTACATGCAGCTTTTTGTGGGCCTGACCTATGGCGACTATCCGGCGATCGCCGACTACCTGACCCGCATCACCGATCGGCCTGCCTACCAGAAAGCCATCGGCATTCGCTACCAAGCTTAGAGAGCTGGGGCCGGGACAGGGCGCAAAAATGAGAAAAACGCTCTAGGCGAAAACCAAGCAGCAAGGGCGCGATCGCGTCCTTGCAGCCCAGACAAAAACAGGAGGTAAGCGCACTTACCTCCTGTCTCGTATTGCAAATTTATATCTTGAAACCGAGGGTCAAACGTAGGTTTAACGGAAACCAACGGCTGCCTGCCAAACAAAAGCCAAAAGCAGGAAAAAGACCGGAATAATCGGCAAAACATCGACGAGGGGGTCAAAAATTGCGTAGGCTTCCGGCAACTTTGCCAACAGCAGGGCTGCTTCCATGAATAAATCCACCTCTCCAACACAGTTTTCAGAATTGGAACACATTTTAACATGGCAACTCAGGCCCGCAGAGACTCAGGCGAGAGCCATTCAGCAAACTCTGTGGTGAAAGTGCCTGCAAAAATCGAGTCCCGAATTCGCTGGGTAAAGCGGATCAGCTCAGTCACATTGTGGATGGACAGCAGGGTGTAGGCGAGCAGCTCCTGCGATCGCACCAAGTGGCACAAATAAGCCCGCGTAAAGTGCTGGCAGGTGTAGCACGGACAGGTTTCGTCAATGGGAGAAAAATCTTCTCGGTACTGGGAGTTCTTGATGTTCCAGCGGGTGCCGTGGCTGAGGACGGCGCCGTGGCGAGCAAAGCGCGTCGGAATCACGCAGTCAAACAGATCCACCCCAGCGGCGATCGCCTGCACCATCTCCCGGTAGGTCCCCACCCCCATCAGGTAGCGGGGCTTGTGGGCCGGCAGCAGCGGCGCTGTCGCCTGCACGATGCCCTCGATCAGGTCTGCGGGTTCTCCGACACTCACGCCCCCGATCGCGTACCCCGGCAGATCCAGCTCCACGAGCTGGCGCGCCGCCGCCTGCCGCAAATCCCCATAGACGCCCCCCTGCACAATTCCAAACAGGGCCTGATCCGATCGCTGATGGGCCGCGATGCATCGCTGGAGCCAGCGGTAGGTGCGGGCTGTGGCCTCCTGGACCGCCTCGCGAGATGCCGGATAGGGCGGGCACTCGTCAAAGGCCATGATCACATCGGCCCCCAGGGCGTTCTGAATTTCGATCGATCGCTCTGGCGTGAGATTGATCAGCTGGCCGTCCTTGGGCGAGCGGAACTTGACGCCTTCCTCGCTGATGACCCGCATCTCGCTGAGACTGAAGACTTGGAATCCCCCCGAGTCCGTGAGCATGGGGCCTTGCCAGTGCATGAAGCGGTGGAGACCGCCGGCCTGGGCCACGATATTCTCGCCGGGCTGCAAATGGAGATGGTAGGTGTTGGCCAGGACCATCTGGGCCCCCGTGTCCTTGAGCTGAGCGGGGGTGAGGGTCTTGACGTTGGCGAGGGTGCCGACGGGCATGAATCGAGGCGTCTCGACGGGGCCGTGGGGCGTCATGAAGACACCCGCGCGGGCGTGGGTGTGGCAGCACTGGGCCTGGCACTGGTAGGAAAAAGCGGATTGGCTCAAGGTGGCAGCTAGCGAGGAGAGGACAAAAGCGAACAAACACCAATGGCGTCAGCCACAGTCGACTGGCGCCCAAAGGAGAAAAACCTAGCGAGAGGTCTCGCGCGGCGTCAGGGGGCGATCGCCTCCCGAGGGCCGCAAGCGATCTCAGACTCTATCAGGAAAAATTTTCTTCGTCATCAATCTGGGCATCCCAGTTGGCGGAGAGCACATCTGCTACGACAGCCTCAAGGGCTGCCGTGCTGAGCGGTCGGCAGCCGGGCTCCTGAAACGGGTTGTGCAAGGGGATGAGCCGCAGTTGACGGTTGTCCTGGATCAGGTCAAAGTAGGCGCTGCCGTCCGGCGATCGCCCCATTTCCAGATAGTCAAAACTGTGGGTGTTGAGATAAATGCTCTGGTTGGCAATGAGGGTCGCCTGTTGGGAGTCGGCAAACACCTCCAGGATGCAGGCTTCTCCTTCGCTGGCGATCGCTCCGTCTTGTTGATAGACATAGCGAACACGACCCAAATCAGCCAGTAGCCGCTGCATGTCGCGTTTATGAACAACAGTGCCAACATCGACTATGCACGGAGCCGGCAGGTGCGTGCGTTGAGAAGATGGTTCGGGACTCATGAAAATAAGCCTCTAGCCAGAGTAGGCAGCTCAGAATTGTGGACAGTTAGGAAAGCGGATCGCTGCGCTAATCCAATGGGTACTGGGAAGAGCGAATCAGTGAAAGGCGCAGACTAGCGAAAACACTGGGTGATAGACGCTCAATCCTGGAGGGAGGGATGGTCCGTAATTGGGGGGCGGGGTGCCCAAAAGCTCTTCAGGAGCTAGCTTCTAGGCAGAGGGTGTAGATACCAGACAATTTTATCCCAGGATCTGAGGTCTGCCCTCCGGGGGACGGAATCCCATCTGCTGGGCGGTGGTAAAAATGTTTAGCATCTGGGGGAGCGATCGCTGGGATCTCCCCCGTGAGATCCATCATTGCACGGCGATCGGGCCAAAAGTTCAGTATTTTAGCGGAAGGACGGGGGTCGATCCTGAGTGCCCAAAAGTCTCAGTAGATTGGCCCTGGGCAACAGTAGCGTTTTTCCTAATGGGGCAAAAAATTTTTAGTACGTTGGCGGCTGCGTGGGTCTTCTATACCTGTGTGCCTCTGCCAGCTCGATGGCCGCTTAATTTTGACGGGATTGCCAAGGTGGCGCCCCTGGTGGGCGTGATCCTGGGGGCGATTGTGGGGGCGCTGGATGGGGGGCTGGCTTTGGCTGGGATGCCGATTTTGACCCGCAGCGCCCTGGTGGTCATGGTCTGGCTGGCCCTGACGGGGGGGCTGCACCTCGATGGCGCGATGGATACGGCAGACGGTCTAGCGGTGATGGATCCTGAGCGGCGACTGGCGGTGATGACCGACAGCGTGGCGGGGGCCTTTGGGGTGATGGCGGCGATCGCCCTCTTGAGTCTCAAGATCGTTGCCCTGAGCGAGCTGACGGGCGATCGCACCCTGGTGCTGATGGCGGCGGCGGGCTGGGGGCGCTGGGGCCAGCTCATGGCGATCGCCCGCTACCCCTACCTGAAGGCCGAGGGCAAAGGGGCTTTTCATAAGGCGGCGATTCGATCAAGCTGGGCAGCCCTGCCGACGGGGCTGCTGCTGGTGATCCTGGGCGGGGTCCAGGGGGCGATCGCCCCGGATCTGTGGCTGCGCGCCGCGCTGATGACCGGCGGCGGCGGGGCGATCGCCCTGGCCACGGGCGCCTGGTTTCACCACAAGCTGGGCGGCCACACAGGGGACACCTACGGCGCGGTGGTGGAGTGGACCGAGGCGCTGCTGCTGGTGCTGCTGACCCTGGCCTAGGGCTGGCGGGTGCTCTGGCTGACCCACCGGCTCACGCCTTCGGCGATCGCCTCTGCCAGGTCCTCCTGGGCCTCCGGATCCACGATCCACTCATACTCCTCGGGGTGAATCATGAAGCCCAGTTCCAGCATGACCGCTGGCGCCACGGCCGGACGCGTCAGCGCCAAGTTATTCCAAAAGACCCCGTAGGACGGGCGATCAAGGGTTTCCGTCAGGTAGTTATGCAGAAATACTGCCAGACTGTGGGCCTGGGGATGGTACCAAAATGCCGATAGACCCTGGGTATTTTCGGCATCTCCGCTGTCGGGAAGGGCGTTGTAGTGAAGGCTGAGGGCGAGGGTCGGTTCCTGCTGGTTGATGATGTCCACGCGATCTTGGGGATAGAGATCGTCATCCCCTTCCCGCGTCATCACCACCTTGGCCCCCCGCGCTTCCAGGCGATCGCGCACCTGCTGGGACACCCGCAGCGCCACATCTTTTTCGGGGTAGCCGGTGGGTCCCCGCGCGCCCAGATCATTTTCGCTGCCGTGGCCCGGATCGAGCAGCACCGTCACGCCTTCGAGGGGCCGCCGCCGATCGGACCGAGCGGGCGGATGCCGCAGAGACAGCACCAGGCTGCTGCCTTCGTAGCGCAGCTTGTAGCCCCACTGCTGCTCGGACTTGAGCTGAAAGCGGTAGTCGATGCGGCTGGGGCTGACCTGCTGCCAGTCGAGGCGCTCAATGATCGGGTCGTCATCGAGCCGAATGATGTCTGTTTGGGCCGTGGTGTTGTAGAGGCTGAGGGTCAGAACGTCGTCGCCCTGCTGCACGCTCACGGGAACGGGCACCTCCAGCGGGAAAACAATCTCGGTCCAGCCCGGCACGGCGCGCGATCGCGCACTGCGAATAATCGAGCGGGCCGCATCACCGCTGGTGGTCCGAATGGCGCTGGTGTCCGTCAGCGGTTCGGTTTCAGACTGCCGCAGCCATGCCCCGTAGTCGAGGCGCAGCCAGTCTCCCTCCCGGCCGGTGACGGCGGCTTGGCTGCCCTTGGGCAGGGGGGTGAGGCGGGAGTAGTCGCTGGCCGGGCCGGTGCGGGCGATCGCCTCCTCTGCCGTCACGGTCACCACCGCTAGATTGGCCGGAGACAAGATTTCCACCGGGCCTGCACCAGCTTCTCGTCGGATTTGGCCGCCGAGGCTGAGCTGAAACTCCGGCGTGCCCAGCACCCCCGGCGTCGAGAAAGTGCTACAGCCCTGAAACACGCCGCGATCGCCCGCAGTTTGGGGCTGATTTTGCTGAGTGAGCACGGACAAATTCGACGGCAGCGACGTCTGTCGGCCCTGAGCCTGAAGCGGAATCACCTGGCCCCCGAGCAGCACCGAAACCTGGGCCTGGGGCGGCGCGATCGCCCCAAAGCAGATCGGCTCTCCCGGCAGGCGGGCGATCGCCCCATTGGGCTTCAGCGATCCCTCCCCAAACGCCAGTCCCTGAGGCGCTGGCGGCTGACTGGGCAGCCGAGTCACCACCGTCGTCAGCTCCTGGGATCCGTAGCGGAGGGTAAAGCGATTCTCGCCCATCTCCAGCGGAAAACTGGGCGCAAAGTGGCCTGCCTCGCTGCGCTGGATCACCTGGCCGTTGACCTCGACCTCGCCGCCAGGGGCCGCCGTCCCGATCAGAAAAATCTGCTCTGCCGTGGTTTCGTGGTTGGGCGGTGGATAGGCCAAAAACAAGGGTTGTTCTGCCTGGACCGGCGCGGCGATCGCCCCTCCCACCACCATCCATCCCAAAAACTGCTTCATGGCCTGCCCACTTAGATTTGTCCCCTACTGTATTACGCCTTGGCCATGCCCTAAAGCTCCCGCGGCCGCAGCGCAAACTCCACCCCTTTTTCCTGGAGCTTCGTCTTGATGAGCAAATTGATCTGCTGCTGGATGTCCATATAGCGCAGGTACTCATTGCCCTCGACGTAGTACACCGTCTCGAAAATCAGGCCAAACTCCCCGTAGGCCGCAAAGTGTGAGCGATCGAAAATAGCGCCGGGCATATCGTCAATGATGGCCTTCACGATCTGAGGAATCGTGTGCAGCTGCTCCTCGGGTGTGTTGTAGGATACCTGAAACTTGAAAAGCGCCCGCCGACGCTCCATCGATCGGAAGTTTTGTAGGCGAGAATTGGTGAGGTTGGTATTAGAAAAGACCAGCTGCTCGCCCCCAATGCTGCGCAGACGCGTCGTCTTGATGCCGATGTTTTCGACCGTGCCCGTGAAGCCCTCCACGGTAATCAAATCGCCAATTTCAAAGGGGCGATCGAACAAGATCGCAAAATAGCTAAACAGATCTTCGAGGACGCCGCGGGACGCTAGGGCCACGGCCGCGCCACCAATGCCCAAACCGGCGACCACCGCCGCAATGTCAAAGCCTAAGTTGTCGAGCAAAAAGATGATGCCCAAGGCCCAGAAAAACACTCGAATGCTGGGCAAAAGAATGTTGAGGCTGGTTTGCCGCGCCGCGTATTCTTCGCGAGTGAGCCAATAGATTTTGAGCAAATACTCGATCAGGGAGTTGATGCCCCGAATGCCCAAAAGGGTCAACAAAATGATGCCGAAAGAATCAATCACTCGGTCCAGAATGCTGTAGAGCTTGAGATTCTGAAGGCTGATATAGATCAGGCCTACATAGGCCAAGGGCAAAACCGATCGCTCAATAATTTCGACCAGAGAATCGTCCCAAGGATTGGTCGTTTTGTTGGCCCATCGCTTGAGACGGCGCAAAATAACTCGGTCGGTTAATTGAATCGCAATCAACCCAAGAACAAGGGTGACCAAAGAGGCAATGTAGTCCCCTATGCTGTTTTGAAAAACCGTGAAATTAACAAAGCGTTCCCACATATCAAGGTCTCCGGAAAGGCAAGCTGAAGGCACTAGAGCAGGGCGATCGCCGATGGTTGGGCAGCGCGCCTAAGGAGGCTGGTAGGCCAAAGACCGCCGCTGCTCGGCGTCAAGAACTGGAACCGGCCAGAAACTCAGGCCAGCGGGCGATCGCCGATTATCAAGACAGCACCCATCACCATCCGTGAAAGACCGTCCCCAAAAGTGCTAGAGGAGGCTTCAATTTACAGGCGCAAAATCACGGATTCAGCGAGCTATTTTTGCACACCAAGGGCCGCATCTTTTTCAATGTCGTTCGTAAAGTCAATGTGGCACAATTGACGGGGTGTATTTCCGGAACCTCGGGCGCTTTCAAATTCTATGGCTAAGTTTATCTTCGTGACGGGTGGAGTTGTTTCCAGCATTGGCAAGGGAATTGTTGCCGCGAGCTTGGGACGACTCTTGAAGTCGCGGGACTACTCTGTTTCGATCCTGAAGCTCGACCCCTACATCAACGTAGACCCCGGCACGATGAGCCCATTCCAGCACGGTGAAGTCTTTGTGACCGAAGACGGTGCTGAGACGGACCTCGACTTGGGCCACTATGAGCGCTTTACGGACACCTCCATGTCTCGCCTCAATAGCGTCACCACGGGCTCGATCTACCAGGCCGTGATCAACAAAGAGCGGCGGGGCGACTACATGGGGGGAACGGTGCAGGTGATTCCCCACATCACGAACGAAATTCGCGAGCGGATTCACCGCGTCGCTCGCAACACCAATCCTGACGTCGTGATCACTGAGATTGGCGGTACGGTCGGCGACATCGAGTCGCTGCCTTTCCTCGAAGCGATTCGTCAGTTCCGCAAGGATGTCGGCCGCCAGAATGTCCTTTATATGCACGTGACGCTGGTGCCCTGGATCCCGTCGGCGGGGGAAATGAAGACGAAGCCGACCCAGCACTCGGTGAAGGAGCTGCGATCGATCGGGATTCAGCCCGACATTTTGGTGTGCCGCTGCGATCGCCCCTTGCCCCCCGGCCTGCGGGACAAAATGTCCGAGTTCTGCGATGTGCCTGCGGCCTGCGTCATTCCGGCCCAGGACGCCCAGAGCATCTACGAAGTGCCCCTGATGCTGGAGCGCGAAGGGATGGCCCAGCAGGTGCTGAACCTGCTCCAGCTCGAGCCGCGCCAGCCCGACCTCGGCCAGTGGCAGCAGCTGGTCGATCAGATGTATCGCCCCACCCGCAAGGTTGAAATCGCCATTGTGGGTAAGTATGTGCGCCTCAGCGACGCCTATCTGTCGGTGGTGGAGGCTCTGCGGCACGCGGCGATCGCCCAAGACAGCAGCCTCAATATTCGCTGGGTCAGCTCCGAAGACATCGAAACCTACGGTGCCGAGCGCTACCTGGGTGGCGTAGACGCCGTGGTTGTGCCCGGTGGCTTTGGCACCCGCGGCATCGACGGCAAAATCATGGCAATTCACTACGCCCGCACCCACCAGGTCCCCTTCCTGGGACTGTGTCTGGGCATGCAGTGCGCCGTCATCGAGTGGGCGCGCCACGTCGCTGGCCTAGAAAACGCCAATAGCGCCGAATTTGACCCCAATGTCACCAATCCGGTGATTAACTTGTTGCCTGAGCAGCAGGATGTGGTGGATCTCGGTGGTACGATGCGGTTGGGTCTCTACCCCTGCCGAGTGGCTTCTAACACCCTAGCGAGCCGCTTTTATCAGCAGGAAGTGGTGTACGAGCGGCACCGCCACCGTTATGAATTCAACAATGCTTACCGAAACTTGTTCCTAGAGACAGGTTATAAAGTTAGCGGGACCTCTCCTGACGGTCGTCTGGTGGAGATCGTCGAATTGCCCGATCATCCTTTCTTTATTGCGACCCAGTTCCACCCGGAGTTCCAGTCGCGGCCCAATGATCCCCATCCTCTGTTCCGGGGGGTGGTAGAAGCCGCGATCGCTCGGTCACCCGTTGCTCAGTCGGACGTCACCTCCCCGGCTGAGGTCTCTTGACCTGAGTAGATTGCTACAGGGGGTTCGGGGCCAATGTGCAAACGGGCAGGCTCCGAACCCAAATCAGCAGCGACCGAAACACATTGAGGAAGCGGGGAGGAACGATGAGGAGGTTGTGTGGCCTACTGGATCAAGTTCAGCTATGAGCGCGAAATTCACGTGGTCGATCTAGACCAAATTAGTGCGTTTGTCTACGCTCCCAACGGGCGTTTGACGTTCTGGCTGCCCGAAAGTGCGATTCCTGTAGTCCTGACTCCCCAGTCCAACCCTGAGGCCCACTGCGCGGTGCTGGACTACCTCAAGCAGCGAACAACCTACTTTCCCCGGTCCACCTGGATTCGGATGCCCTACGATCGCAGCGAATACTACATTGATCTCAGCCGCATCAGCGCCTTTTCCTTTGCGCCCAACGGCCGAATTTCTTTCTGTCTGCCGGCTGGGGGGATGACGCTGGCCCTCAACGCCCATAACTGCGGTGATGGCTACCAGGTCGTGATGGACTACATCCAAAAAACGACCGGCCATTCGTTGCCTTAATTCGCTGCTGCAAGGTGCTGCCACGCGAGTTTGGCGGCGCCGACCATGCCGGCTTGGTTGCCGAGCTGGGCGGGCAGGATCTGGAGTCCCTCGCGGGAGCTGGGCAGGACGCGGCGCTCGATCTCGGCGATCGCCGCCGGAAAGAAGAAAGGCGCACTGGCGCTAATGCCGCCGCCGATAATGATGGCTTCTGGCGTGAGCACGTAGATCAAGCTGGCCAAGCCCGCGCCCAGCTCGCGGCCGTAGGTTTCCCAAAAGGCGATCGCCTCTCGATCCCCCGCCAGAGCGCGCTGCCCCAGATCTCCTGGCTCCAAACCGGTGCGTCGCCGGATCGCCTGGACCGAGGCGTGCTGCTCGAGGGAGCCCTGATTGCCGCTATTGCAGGGAGGACCATCGGGATCGAGGGTGATCAGGCCCAGTTCCCCAGCGGTGCCTTGGCGACCAACAAACAGCTCACCGTTGAGAATAATGGCGCCGCCGACGCCCGTTCCCAGGGTGAGCAGGATCAAGTCTTGAAAGTCTTTGCCCGCGCCGATCCAGTACTCTCCGAGTCCGGCGCAGTTGGCGTCATTGGCGATGATGCTGGGGCGGCCAGTTTTGGCTTCGAGCCAGTCCGCGAGGGGCACATCTCGCCAGCCTGCTAGGTTGATGGCGACGCGGGCCACTCGGCCTGGTGCGTCGGCAGGGCCGGGAGTCCCCAGGCCGATCGCCAAGCTCTGGCCGTCGGGATCGACTTGGTCGATGGCCTCGAGGAGCGCCAGCAGGACCGCTTCGGGCGTGGCGGGCTGGGGCGTGGGGACGCTGAGGGAGGCCAGACAGGTGCCGTCTGCACGGAAGCGACCGAGTTTGATGGCGGTGCCGCCAAGATCGATGCCGATGACGTTGGCGGTGGGAGAAGCAGAGCGATCGGTGCCCATGGGTGACGAGGACGCAAATTTGCTCAATTATTGTACGGGGTGACGGCGCGATCGCCTCTAGGGACAGGCCCGAAGCCTGCGGGAGCAGTGGCAGAGAGTTTATGAAAAGAACCCACCATTGGTTTGGCCTGCTGGGGGCGATCGCCTTGGGAGCGGCGCTGCGGTTTTGGCAACTCGAGAGCAAGCCGCTGTGGCTCGATGAGGTCCTGACGGCTCTGTTTAGTCTGGGCCACCATTTGGCGAGTCTGCCCCTCGATCGCCCGCTGAGCTTGGCGGACGTGACGGCGATTTTTCAGCTCCAGCCGGGCACCACCTGCGGCCAAATCGCCCAGCACCTGCTGACGGAGTCCACCCATCCGCCGCTGTTTTTTTGCCTGATGCACCGCTGGATGCAGGGGCTGCTGGGCGTGGGCGTGCCCTGGGTGTGGGCGCTGCGATCGCTGCCGGCCCTGCTGGGGGTGGGGGCGATCGCAGCCCTGTACGGCCTCAACCGAGTAGCCTTTTCGCCTCGGGCGGCCCTGCTGGGGGCGTGGGTGATGGCGGTGTCGCCCTTCGCGGTGTACCTGTCCCAGGAAGGCCGTCACTACACCCTGCCCATGCTTTTGGTGACCCTGGCCCTCACGCTCTTGGTCTCGCTCCAGCGGGATCTGCGACACCAGCGCGATCGGCCTTGGCGATGGCTGGCTTGGGTGGCGGTGAATGCCTTGGGCCTTTATGTTCACTACTTCTTTTTGCTGGCGATCGCGGCTCAGGTCGGGGTGCTGCTGGGACTGGCGGGGCTATACCGCCGGGGCTGGCGCACCTGGATCGCGATCGCCCTGGCGGTGGCGGGGATTGGCCTCGCCTACGGTCCCGCTTGGCCCAGCTTTTGGCTCCATTTCCAGCGCCCCGAGACCAACTGGCTGACCCTAGCCAATCCGGTGGCCCCGCTGTATCAAACGCTGCTGGGCTGGGTGTGGACGGTGGTGGCGCTGCCCGTGGAGGAGCAGCCCCTGGGCCAAATCGTGGTGTCGGCGCTGCTGATGCTGGGGGCGATCGTCTGGCTGGGGTATTGGCTGATCCAGGGAGCACGCCACGCGTGGCAAACCAGCGGCGATCGCGCCACGATTGGGGTTTTGGCTGGATTCCTCGGCCTGATGACGCTGGAGTTTTGGGCGATCGCCTACGGCCTCAACAAAGACCTCACCGCCATTCCCCGCTACAACTTTGTCTACTATCCTGCCCTGGCGTCCCTGCTCGGCCTGTGTCTGGCGGCTCCCTTCCCGCGCCCCAGAGTTTCCCCCGTGCTGGGGGCGATCGCCTTGGGCGTCGCCAGCAGCCTCCTCGTCAGCGCCAACTGGGTCTTTCTCAAGCCCTACCTGCCCGATCGCGTCGCCCAGCACTGGCAGCAGTTCCCCGATCGGCCCTTGGTGGTGGCTCTGGCCTACCAAGATCTTCAGGAAGTCGCTCTGGGCCTGAGTTTTGGCCTCGCCCTCTCAGAGGGCGATCGCCCCGCCGCGTCGCCGCCCACGCAGCTTGCCTTCTTTAGCCGGGTCCGGGGCTACGAGCCCATTTGGCGAAATCTTTCCCGGCTCGATGCGCCTAGCCAAAGCGATCTGTGGATCGTCGGTCCAGGCCTCAAGCAAAGTCAGTTTCCCCCAGCCTTGGAGCTCCAAAGCCAGGGACAGCCCCTTCAGTGCACCCTCGACCCCACCAACTACTACCGCATCGGCGTCCCCTACCAGCGCTATCAGTGTCCATAAGCTGGCTCAAAAGGCTGCATGAAGGAGCGCTCGTCACGAAAACCCAGATAAAAGCTGAAACGCTTTTATATTTATCTGTTTTAGCGACAAAAACGCTATTCAACTCTGCTGATTCCGCTCAAAAAGCATCGAGTTGATAATCTGGGGTTTTCCGTGAAAATCCTCGATGATTTGCGCCCAGAATCATTAAAATTACTGCTTTTCAGACAGCGCTATTCCCCAGGGGAGATTGTTTAGAGCCTATGACCAAAGAGAGATAAAAGTAACTCTCTTTCTTCATTAGAGTGCAGGGGAATCTAACAAAAACTTAACCATGGACAATATCTCTGATACTCTGCAAAACGCCAAAGATAAAATGCCAAACTTGACGCCGACTCCGCCCAAGTTTAAGGAGCACTCTAGCGCCCAAGATTTGAAAGCGCGTTTGGAGTGGGGCGAACCTGCGCTCACGATCATTGATGTGCGCGATCGCGAGGCCTTTAATAACGGCCGAATCTTGGGAGCGATTTCGATGCCCCTGGATACGCTGGTGGATCGCGTCCGGGCTGCTCTGGAGCCGGTACGAGACATCTATCTCTACGGCGCCGACGAAGGCCAGACCGCCCAAGCCGTCAGCCAACTGCGCACAGCGGGCTTCCGCAACGTCGCTGAAATCAAGGGCGGCCTGGAGGGCTGGAAAGCCGTTGGTGGACCGACCGAAGGGATTCAAGAAAACGGCAACTTGGGTGCGGGAGAATATAACGTTATCTCTCGTATGGCAACCCAGGAAAGAACTCAGAAGGCGGCTAAAAATCAATAAATTTGTGCAGAAATGGCGCAAATTTGTTGATTACGATCGTATTAATTGTGCGATCGCAACTCGCTAGAATCTGAACTAAAATTGCGGTACTTCTAAGTGTAAAGAGGTGCCGCAATTTTGCTAAAAATGCGCCTTTTTACGCAAAAATAGCGCCCTGGAAGAACCAGGCAAAATTTGTCTTTTTCTAACGCTCTAGGCTCTGATTTGGCTTGCTGTTCGTGTCTAAAGAAACAGTCGCAATCAGGGGGCAGACCTGATCTTCGCTGAGATGACTGGCCATCTTCGAGTCCGACATTTTTGACCAGCGATCGCGGTATTCCTCTAGCTCCTCTTTGAAGGCGATCATCTGCTGAATTTGGGAGTCGAGGTGAGCAATTTTTTGCTGTAGCAGCGTTTGCACTAGATCGCAGGGCATTTGGCCGTGATTGCGCACCTCTAGAATGCTGCGAATGTCGTCGAGGGAGAAGCCAAGCGCCTGAGCTTGCTTGATGAACTGCACCTGTTCAACGGTGTCTGGGTGATAGTAGCGATAGCTGTTCTCGCCGCGCTCTGCTGGCTGTAGCAGGCGCAAGCTCTCGTAGTAGCGCAGCGTGCCCACTGAGACGCCCGTTTTCTTGGAGATTTCCCCGATTTTCAGCAAATTAGCGGTCAGCATAGGTGCTTTCTCCCGGCGGTCTTCAAAAGGTCACTCCTTTAGCTTAAACACTCAAGCTGACTAGAGGGTCAAGGGTTGATCACAGCTTGACCGCTCAAAACCTGGCAAAGCCTGTCACGATCTACAGATGAGGTCTGTCTGGTAGCCAGGAGATGGAGCTGCGGCATCTGCGGTATTTTGTGGCGGTGGCGGAGGAGCTGCACTTTGGGCGGGCGGCGGAGCGCTTGCAGATGGCCCAGCCGCCCCTGAGCCAGCAAATCCGCCAGCTCGAGAAAGAGCTGGGATTTGAGCTGTTTCGGCGCACGAAGCGGAGCGTGGAGCTGACGGAGGCGGGGGCGGTGTTTTTGCGGGAGGCGCGGCGGCTGCTGCGGCAGCTGGAGCAGGCGGTGGAGCTGGGGCGGCGCACCAGCCGGGGCGAGACGGGCAAGCTGGTGGTCGGGTTTGTCAGCTCGGCGGCCTACAATGTGCTGCCGCCGATGCTGCAAGCGTTCCGCAGTCGGTTTGGCGATATTGATCTGAGCCTGCGGGAGCTGACGACGGATCAGCAGGTCCAGCGGCTGCGGGAGGGCCGGATGGATGTGGGGTTTATGCGGCCGCCGGTGGAGGATGAGGCGTTTAGCCAGATGACGATTTTTGGGGAGCCGCTGGTGGTGGCGCTGCCGGAGCACCATGCTTTGGGGCGGCAGGCGGCGATCGCCCTGGGATCGCTGGCTGGTGAGCCGTTTATTTTGTTTCCCCGCCCTCTGGCTCCGGGGCTCTATGACCAGATTATTAGTCTGTGTCAGCAGGCAGACTTTAGCCCGAACGTGGTCCAAGAGGCGATTCAGATGCAGACCATCGTCAGCTTGGTGGCGGCGGGGATGGGCGTTGCGCTGGTGCCTGCGTCGCTGCAAAATCTCCAGCGCACGGGGGTGATCTACCGGCCGGTGGCGGAGCCGACGCCCAAAGCGACGATCGCTCTGGTGTGGCGCACCCACGACACCTCGCCGACGGTGCAGCGTTTTTTGGAGGTGGTGCGGGCGATCGCCCCCGATTTGGTTGGCAGCGTTAGCCCTTGAGGTGCGATCGCAAAAATTCCTCGGTTCGCCCGTTGGCCAGGGTGGCGGCTGCATCGTCGTAGGTCTGCCCTCCAAAGCGCGCAAAGGCGTGATCTACCCCGCCGTAGGAGTGCAGCGTCACCTGCTCGTGGCCATCCAGGGCTTGACGGATCGTGGCCTGGGCCTCGGGCGAGACAAACTGATCTTTTTCGGCCAGGTGCAGCATCAGCGGCTGGTGAATATTGGCGGCCTCAGCTAGGTACTGGTCGATGGACACGCCGTAGTAGCTGACGCTGCAGTCGGTGTCGGTGCGGGTAGCCATCAGGTAGGCTAGCAGACCGCCCAGGCAAAAGCCCACCGAGCCCACGCGACCGTTGCAGCTGGGCAGGTGACGCAGGGTTTGCAGAGTGCTGTTGAGATCGGTAATGCCTTTATCGACATCGAAGCCCTGATAGAGTTCGAAGGCTCGCTTCCAGTCTTCGTCGGTGCGGTCGGTGAGCTGGATGCCCGGCTCTTGCCGCCAAAACAGGTCGGGCACCACGGCCACATACCCAGCCGCCGCATACCGATCGGCGATGTGACGCATGACCTCATTCACGCCAAAGATTTCTTGAATAATCACCAGGCCAGGCCCTGTCCCGCTGGGGGGTGTGGCGAGGTAGGCGCTGAAGCTTCCCTGGTCAGCAGCGGCGATCGCGATTTCCTTCGTAGACATGACTCTTTGTCCTTGGTGCAGCAGCGTATAGGGTCAAACTCAAATCTATATTGAGATAGTTGCCCTCACGATACCTGCCAGGCTGACGGGTTGCTATGGAACTCTGAGAAGATTTTTGGCTGGGGTGTCGTTGATAGGATGCTTAGCCGCCAGGGCACTGATACCCTGGATGATCAAATGGTGATGTGGAACTGGTAACTCCCAGCATGCAGGTTTTCCTAGAGCCTTTCACGGTCCACAAACGCTTTGCCCTGCGCATCAGCCGAGGCACCACGGCGGAGTCCACCAATGGGTGGATCCGGGTGCAGCAGGACGGCATCGAAGGCTGGGGCGAGGCGACGGCCTTTTCGATCGGGGAGGTGCAGCAGACCCCAGAGGCGATCGCCGCGTCTCTGGCGACGGTATTGCCGGACCTAGAGCGCTTCCATGCGGGCGATCGCCAAGCCATCGAGGCCCACTGCCGAGAGGCGGGGCTCCTGTCGGCGGCCTGGGCAGGGCTGGACATGGCCCTCCACGACTGGCTTGGCAAGCGGGTGCAGCTGCCCCTGTGGCGATTGTGGGGGCTCGATGTCCAGCGGACGACAGCGCCCATTTCGGTGACCATCGGCATCAGTTCGCCGGAGGCGGCGCGGGAGCGGCTGCGGGGCTGGCTGGAGGTGTTTCCGGCGAGACTCTTTAAGGTGAAGCTGGGCAGTCCCGAAGGCATCGAGGCGGATCAGGCGATGTTTCTGGCGGTGCAGGAGGAGGCGCCTCCGGGCTCGCAGTTTTTTGTCGATGCCAATGGGGGCTGGAGCCTGAAGGACGCGATCGCCATGGCGGACTGGCTGAGCGATCGCGGGGTTCGCTATCTGGAGCAGCCCCTGGCTCGGGGCCAAGAAGCTGACTTGCCGGCACTCTACGGGCGATCGCCCCTGCCCCTGTTCGCCGATGAGAGCTGCTTCACCAGTCGCGACATTCCGGTGCTGGCTGGCAAAGTCCACGGCATCAACATCAAGCTCATGAAGGCGGGCGGCCTCTCCGAGGCCCAGCGCATGGTCCACACCGCCCGGGCCTGCGGCCTCCAGGTGATGTTTGGCTGCTACTCCGACAGCGCCCTGTCCAACACCGCTGCGGCCCAGCTTTCGCCCCTGGCCGATCACCTCGATCTCGATAGCCACCTCAACTTGCTGGACGATCCGTTCAGTGGCGCTAGGATGCAAGGGGGCCGCCTCGTGCCGCCCGATCAACCCGGTCTAGGAGTAAACCACCGTGCGCCTGAGCACTAGCGATCGCTTGGCCGTGCTGCTGCATGACGGCATTTTGACTTCCCAGGGCAAAACCGGCTTGGCCCTGCTGCGCTACAGCGCTGCCCAGCCCGTAGCCGTGATCGATCGCCAAACGGCGGGCCAAAATCTAGAAGCCTTGACGGGCATTGCGGCCTCAGCGCCCATCGTGGATTCGGTACAGGCGGCCCTGGCCCATCAGCCCACGGTGCTGGCCATCGGCATTGCGCCCTCGGGCGGTGCCTTGCCCCCGGAGTGGCGCCAGGAAATCCGAGCGGCGATCGCCGCTGGCGTGTCCATCCTCAATGGGCTCCATACGCCCTTGGCCACAGACCCAGAATTTCAGGGACTCTTGCGGCCGGGACAGCAGATCTGGGACGTGCGCCAGGAGCCTCCGGGGCTGCGCACCGGCACCGGCCAAGCGCGATCGCTCCCCTGTCAGCGAGTTCTGGCCGTCGGCACCGACATGGGCGTCGGCAAAATGTCCACCACGCTAGAGCTGCATCGCCAGGCCCAAAAGCGAGGTCTGCGCTCCAAATTCATCGCCACCGGCCAAGCGGGCCTGATGATCGCGGGGGAAGGCGTGGCCCTGGATGCCGTGCGCGTGGACTTTGCGGCGGGGGCCGTCGAGCAGGCCGTGATCCAGGCCGCCCCGGACCAAGACATTCTCTGGGTCGAGGGCCAAGGCTCCCTGCTCCATCCGGCTTCCACTGCGACGCTGCCGCTGATGCGGGGCGCTCAGCCGACCCACTTGGTGCTGGTCCATCGCGCTGGTCAGGACCACCTGCGCAACTTTCCCGATTTGCTGATTCCGCCGCTGCCGGAGGTGGTGCCCCTCTATGAGACTTTGGCGGCGGGAGCTGGCCTGTTTGGCCATCCGCGCGTAGCGGCGATCGCCCTCAACACGGCCCACCTCGATGAGCCTGCCGCTCAGCTCGCGATCGCCGTTGTCCGAGCAAAAACCGGCCTGCCCTGCACCGATCCCGTTCGCTTTGGTGCCGACGAACTTTTAGATGCCTTTTTGCAGGGCTAAAGTTCTCGCCTACTGCGGATCCCAGCCCATGGCACAGCCACTATAATATCTGGGCTAAGACCTTCTTCCTTCTGAATCTTTCCCGGTTGCATGGCTCAAGCTCGGATCAAGCTCGTTCCCCATCTCAGCTACGAAGAACTGACCCAACGATACCGGGCCTGCCGAGATGCCAAGGAACGCTCTCGGTGGCAGGCCATTTGGCTTCTTAGTCGACCAACCAAACCCCCCAGCGCTGAGCAAGTCGCCGAAGTGATCGGCTTCACTCCCGACTGGGTACGCAAGCTCGTCCATCGCTACAACGAACACGGTCCCGACGGTCTCGTCGATCGGCACCGCGCAAACCCGGGTGGCCAAAAGCCCATCCTCAACCTCGAGCAGCAAACAGAACTGCTCCAGCTTTTGCAGGCGCCGCCCCCCGACGGCGGGCTGTGGAGCGGTCCCAAAGTGGCCCGCTGGATCGAGCAGGTCACCGGCAAGAAAATCAGCAGCGTCACCGGCTGGAATTATCTACGCAAATTTGAGAGCCAGCTCCCCCAGCCGCGCCCTCGGCACCGCCCAGCCACCAGCTCCCAATCTGCCTAGGCCCTGCTGTTGGCGGAGCCTCTTGGAAGGGCGATCGCCTACACCGACGCAGCCCGCTTAATCGGCGCCTCTGCGGGCCGCGCGATCAAAAACCCTTGGGCATAGGTCGCGCCGCGATCGCGCACCCAGTTCAGTTCCTCCAGGGTCTCAATGCCCTCTGCCACGGTCTGGATTTCTAGCTGGTGAGCCATCTCCAGCAACTTCTCAGTGATCAGCGCCTTGTAAGGATCGCTGTGGACATTGCTAATCAGATGGCGATCGAGCTTGATAAAGTCGGGCCGAATTTGGTGAATCAAATTCAAATTGGAATAACCCGCCCCAAAATCATCCAGCGCCACCAAAAATCCTGCTTCCTTATAGAAGCGCAGAATCTTGAGTAGGTGATTGAGCTCCGTCAGCTGAGCCGACTCCATCACCTCAAACACCACCCGATTGTGGGGAATTCCCGCCTCATCGATCGCCCGCACCGTCTTGCGCAGGCAGGTCGCCGGATCGTACACCGACGTCGGCGCAAAGTTAATGAACAAGAGGCTTTCGAGGGAATGGCGCTTGGCCTGCTGGATGGCGCTCTGGCGCGCGATCACATCGAGCTGAAGCAACAGCCCCGCATCTTGGGCTTGGGAAAACAGCACTCCCGGCGAAATAAAGTTACCCTCATCGTCCATGGCCCGGAACAGCGCCTCATGGCTAAACACCTTGGAGGTGTCCTCAACGAAGACAATGGGCTGGAAAAAGCTGGTAAAACGCCCTTTTTCAATCAGGTCCGTAATCCAGGCAGAGCGCTGCAAGCTGATGAAGTTGCGCAGCGAGACCACCCGCGAAAAGTCCTTCAGCTGAGGCTCAAGGGAGCCGCTCATCCACAGCGTGCGGGACTCTTGCAGCTCTTTTTCGGTTAGCCTTTGCTCGATCTCCTCTAGAAAATCTTCTGCTGCCGGTGAATGCAGGTCGATGCTCAAGCACTTGCCTTCCTCGATGGATTCGCAGTTGAGCTTGAGGTGCCAGGCAGCTGACACCAGCTTGTAAAACGTGTGCTCAGACGGTAGCCAAAGATAAATATGGCCCACATCATCCTGGATCGGATGAGGGAGATCTTCACACCGAGAGCAGCGCCCTCTATTCATGCACGATGACTCATGGCGAGAGTTTTGTTTGGGGAGGGTGTTCGTTTTGATCACAATTTCGGGGGGTTGTGAGGGGGAACAATAAAAACGACACTTATTGGCGAGTTTGTATAGCAGAAGGCTGCTGGGCGATCGCCGCTATGACGTGCCACAGGCTACAAGGGAGATCCAGGGTGCGAAGCTGTCTGGGGCGTGATTTGCGCAATCAAAGAGTGACTGTGCAGCACTTTGGAGAGCTTCTCAGTACGCCTTGGAAGGGGTTTTGAGAATTTGCCTGCCAAGGCGATTAGGAAGGGGCCATTGACAGAAATAAGCGCTATTCAAGTCGAAAATTGATTGGCTGGCCAAAGTACTTTTACTTTGATCCCAGCTCCTGAAGCCCCAAAATCTACTCGTAATCGCTCTGGGGCTAAATTTACTAAAAATCTGACCTTCTATTCTCCTCCGATTATAGGATTTGTTAATTAATATACAAAATCTATCCGTAGGTAGAAAGAGGTAAGTGTTAAGTTGGCTACATCGCTGAATAACGGTTGAAAGGTGGAATCTCAAAAGCGGTTCTGCACAAACATAGAAAACCTCAAAAGCCTTAAGAAAAGAAATTTTTAAAGATAGATACAGGATGCAAAAAAACCTCGAGAAGCAGTTGAAGGGCGATCGCCAGAATTGAAATGACTTGCAAAAAGACTTGAAAAGTGATGATTGTTCAAAACATTAATCACTTTGAAAATTCATCCTGAACTTATTGTTTTTAAAATGAATTCTGATCAGCCTAAAAAGCTGTGAATTAGTTTCTCTTATTAATGCTGAAAGAATCGATAATAGACAGCCTGTTAAAGCTCTAAAAAGGGGACTTCTCAAAAGACTCTCTCTAGAAGATATAGCCTGTCAATCCATATTTTTGCCTAATTGCTGTCTTGACTGACGAACGTTAGATAAATTCCTAACTGGATGCAGATTGAATAAATCAGAAAATCTAATCTTCTACTGCTTAAAAGGTTAATTCGTCAAAAAGAATCAGAAGCGCTTGGGACGTTAATGCCAGTTGGGATTCCTAGATAAAGGCTGGTGCCTGGGATGGAAGTTACTGGGAGTGATTCCAGAGTTTCTGGATTGAACTGCTTTGATAGCTACCTCAGCAACCGACAGAATGCTGACGCTGGCCGTAGAGTGAAGGATTTTTTACGGGTAATTTGCCTTGTCATTAGCGGAAGTTCGCTATAGACGCAAGGGGACAAGAGCAAGCAGCGCTGTATATAAATTAACGTAAATCTCCTGTGTTTTGTGCGTAAGCGCTCTGATATCTGGCGCAGCTGGCTCTGACGGGAGATTTGAGTGAAGGCTTCATTAAAAAATCTTTTGAAAGATTTTTGAGATTTGACTATGGGGTTTGGCCTAAACCTAGGACGAATGTTTCAAATACTCTGGCCGATGGCCTCACAGAGGTGCAAACTGACATCCTGCTAGAGAGGGAGTTTGAGCGGAGGGGGAAGTGCTAGACTTTAGGGCGATTTGGCAGGCTGGAGGGTCGAAATTCTCCTCATAATGTCGAATTTAGGGGAAGTTTGGGCGATCGCAACTGTGTCTCTGCGAGAGGGTTGAAGAACCCTAAAACGGATTAAAACGCCAACATATGGTCGTTTTTTCGGAACGCTAAAGACACCAGGCGATCGCAACTAAAGATGAATCTTTTCAGTTTTTGTCAGAAAAATTTAAAAATTGCGATCGCCCTCTAGATGTCCTGCTAAAGCTGACATCAGCCCATGAAGTTTGTGTGGTTTTGCTGAAGAACATTTCTTGCTTTAATCTGCCTTCATGGTGCAAAGGTTAAAATTTACGTAATGTCTCCTAAAGAGTGGCATCGTCTCGCAGGCACTTTGGCCAACTGTACCCCTAGCAGATGCTTGGATATTGACGCTGTGCTAGATACCGGTCAACACACACTGACAGGCAACGCGTTGCTGATCTTTCGTCAGGGCCTAGCCTATGCCGCTGCAAATGCCTACGAAAAAGCGCTGGCAAGCTACGATTGCGTGCTGGGCCTCTGTGCAGACTATTACGAGATTTGGTACGAGCGAGGGCTGGTCCTAGAAAACCTGTGTCGCTACCCAGAGGCGATCGCCAGCTATAACCGGGCCCTGGAGCTTGAGCCTGCGCGGGAGATAGCGTGCAGCATTCTGAGCAGTCGAGGTGACGCGCTGCAGTATGGCTTGGGCGATTATGAGGCGGCCATTTCGAGCTATGAGCGCGCGATCGCCAGCTTGCCGTCTTACTACCTGGCGTGGCACCACCGCGGCAACGCTCTCTTTTATGGGCTCAACCATTTTCAAGCAGCTCTAGAAAGCTACAACCAAGCGATCGAAATCAATCCGGGCTTTGCGGCAACTTGGCAAAATCGGGGCAATGTCCTGGTGGAGATGGCGCACTATTCAGAGGCGATCGCCAGCTACGATCAGGCGCTGGTCCTCAGTCCCGACGATCAGGCCATTCGCTATGCCCGCAGCCGCGCCATCGACAAGGCCGGCGGCATTGACGATCGCAAGCTGCCCACCACCAACCCAGCTTGGTATGGCCGGGGATACTACGAAGACGAGAACGCTGAAGCTGTCCCAGAGCCCACAAAGCCAGAGGTAGAAAAAAGTAGCCCCGAGCCTACGCCTGCGGTCCGCTACCGCCCGGCCCTGCTGCTCGAAGACGAGCTAGGTCAGCGAGAAATCCCCCTCACAGAAAACCTCTGTACCGTAGGTCGCGACCCGCGCTGCACGATTCGCATCCATTCCCAATTTGTCTCGCGGGTCCATGGCACTTTGGTCTGTCTGCCTCAGCCCGATGGCAGCTACGCCTATCAAGTTGTGGACGGCACCCTGGAGGGCAAGCGCAGCACCAACGGCATTTTGGTGAATGGCCACAAACAAGAGTCTTGGGAGCTGAAAGCGGGCGATCGCCTTGACTTTGGCCCCAACGTTCACGCGATTTACCTAGAGCCGACCTACACCCCCCCATCTATCTAGGCGCTCTCCCGCTCAAAAGTCAGTTCGTCATCAGCCCTTTGGATGTACCCAAACCGGGGCAGTGCACTGCCGCTCAGCGAGTTTCGGGAATGAAGGGAGCGCTCGAGAAATTTACCAAATTTCTATGGGTTTCTAAAAGATCTCAAGGGTGCTGAGCTACTGACGATCAGTATCAATAGTTTTGCAGCAGCTCTGGAAGAAAAATGAGGGCAGCGCCCGAAAAGACCTGTGCCGAGCGACCGCTATGACTCAGTGGACCAGCAGCGCTCTAGCCACTGAGCTAGGGAGGAGCGCGGTGTCGTCATTTGCCGAACGACGCTTTCGAGCTGGACAGCCTCGGTGGGGCCGTTGATCCAAACGCGCAAAGGCTGATTGGGGAGGCAGCAGCAGGAAATGCCCAAATCGCGCAGACGGTAATAAACTTGCCAGCGGATCTCCCAGTCGACGTTGACGATGTTGCCGGTTTCGAGATCTTGTTGAGGATTGTGGGGATTCATGCTGTTGCTCCGAAACGGTGGTTTTGGCGCTGCTGCTGTTGCTTGGGCTGGCAAGCACTGCTTAAAGCCTTTCAACTTTGCTAAAGGCTAGCAATTACCTGTGATTATAAATGCAAATTATTCTCAACTGTCAACCAGGGTTGTGGCACGATCGCGGGGGTGATCTTGATTTGGCGAGTGGGCGATCGCGCTCTAGGAGAGCGGTTGCGGGCGATCGCCCCGCGGCATCCTCAGAGGCATTGCCGCCCAATGGTCTTTGTAAAGCAATTGCAAATTTTATCTATTAAATTTCATCAGCCGATAGAATAATGATTCGGTAGCTTCTCAGAATCTCTTTTAAGCTAGGGGGTAGAAGCTTTGTAGATTAAGGCTTCACTTTCTGAGTTTTGCTACATTCCTCGCGAAAAGCTGAGCCAAAATCGCGGCGCGCGTCACGCCCAGAGCAAGGCTGATGGATGAGGAATCCATGACGCTGTATCGACGTTGATTAAGAACGTTTCGCACAGGAGACGGATGGAAATGTCGAGTACGCAAAGTTTGGTGCAAGCCTACGGAGCGGTGACGGATAACCCTATCCTGCTAGAAAAAAGTGTGACGGTGCCGGTCTGTGAGGGGCTCAATGCCGCCTTAGCGAGCTTCCAAGCGCTGTATTTGCAATATCAAAAGCACCATTTCGTGGTGGAGGGGGCGGAGTTCTACTCGCTCCACGAGTTCTTTTCGGAGAGCTACGACGAGGTCCAGGAGCACGTCCATGAGATTGGCGAGCGCCTCAATGGCCTCGGCGGCGTGCCTGCGGCGAGTTTTGCGAAGCTGGCGGAGCTGTGCTGCTTTACGCCGGAGCCGGACGGCATCTATCAGTGTCGGCAGATGCTCGAAAATGACCTAGCTGCTGAGCAGGCAATCATTTCTTTGATTCGTCAGCAGGCGGGTCAGGCGGAGAGCCTGGGCGATCGCGCCACGCGCTATCTCTACGAAAAGATCCTGCTCAAAACAGAGGAGCGGGCGTACCATATCGGCCACTTCCTGGCCAAAGATAGCTTGGTTCTGGGGCTGCTGAATGGGAGCGATCGCTAAAGCGCAATCGCCTCTATTGCCAAATTTGAAAGATTGATAGGGAGCGATCGCCGATCACCGTGGGCGATCGCTCCTTTTGGCGTTTTGGGGCTGATTCTGCGAAGTTGGGAGAAAAGGCGCGATCGCTGCTTGCCCAAAAATTAATCCCATTTCCCCCAGATTTCACGAAGACATTAAAGCTTGCCGCGAAACTTCGCGGGGCCGTAGTTTAGACTTCTGGCAGAGGTGCCATCCGCTTTATTTACGCTACAAACTCCCTAGCAGTAGGGCTGCGCGCACATCGCCAGAGGGTTTTCGCGTCGGCCAAATATTTCGTGAGCTCTCTCCCGGTGCCGCTGCTGTTAGATACCGCTCTGAATCCTGACGGTCCCCAGCAGCGGCAGAAAACCATTGCAGCTTCAGCAAAGCCCTGAGCGCCACTTTGTGCTGGCTTTTCTTGTGAGTTGTCTCCGCCCTCGCCCCAAAAGCTTTCCCCTAGAAGCGGCGGCTAGGCGATCGCACCTCAACGCTTCAGCAACCTACCTGCTTTGCCCCATCTCTTGTTGGTTCTACGAAGGAAGACACTATGTCCGCATTGATTCAAGCCGTCCTCAACAGTGAGGAAAAATCGGATCTTCGGCAGTTTGTCAGCGAACTCCGGGGGGAAGAGCAGCGCTATCTGCTTCGCAACGACATTTTGGGCGCATTCGGGCGCTACTGCAGCCAAAACGACAAACCTGCCTCCTTCCAGTCCTCCTCGTCCCTCGGTCGACTGATCTCCTACACCCAAGAAATCATTCTCGAAGACGAAAGCCTCTGCATCATTGTCCGTCCCAACATCGCTCATCAAGAGACCTACCGCCTCTTTGACGATCTCGCTATCGAGCCCATGTCTGTGCAGGAGCTCTTGGATGTGCGCGATCGCTTCGTCAACCACTTCCACCCCAACGAAGGCGACGTCCTCGAAATCGACTTTCAGCCCTTTTACGACTACTCCCCCACCCTGCGCGATCCCAAAAACATCGGCAAAGGCGTCGCCTTCCTCAACCGCTTCCTCTCCAGCAAACTCTTCCAGGACCCCGCCCAGTGGCTCGAAGCTCTCTACGAGTTCTTGAACCTGCACTCCTACGACGGCACCCAGCTCCTGATCAACGGCCGGATCAAGAGCCAGCGCCAGCTCTCCGATCAGATCAAGCAGGCCCTTAACTTCGTCAACGAGCTGCCCCCCGAGCAGCCCTACGCAGAGTTTCGCTTTGATCTCCAGACCCTGGGCTTCGAGCCCGGATGGGGCAACACTGCCAGCCGCGTCCGGGAAACCCTCGAAATCCTTGACGCCCTCATCGACTCCCCCGACGATCGCTCCCTCGACGCCTTCATCTCGCGCATCCCCATGATCTTCCGGATCGTGCTGGTGTCGCCCCACGGCTGGTTTGGCCAAGAGGGGGTCCTCGGGCGGCCCGATACCGGCGGTCAAGTCGTCTACGTCCTAGACCAGGCCCGCAGCCTCGAAAAGCAGCTCCAGGAAGACCTAATCTTGGCTGGTCTTGACGTCCTCAAAGTCCATCCCAAAGTTGTCATCCTGACCCGCCTGATTCCCAACGCGGACGGCACCCTGTGCAACCAGCGCCTCGAAAAAGTCCACGGCACCGACAACGCCTGGATCCTGCGCGTCCCCTTCCGCGAGTTCAACCCCAATGTCACCAACCACTGGATCTCGCGCTTTGAGATCTGGCCCTACCTCGAAACCTACGTCATCGACTCCGAGCGCGAGCTATTGGCGGAGTTCCAGGGTAAGCCGGATCTGATCGTGGGTAACTACTCCGACGGCAACTTGGTCGCCTTTTTGCTGTCGCGCCGCCTCCAGGTCACCCAGTGCAACATTGCCCACGCCCTCGAGAAGTCCAAATACCTCTTTAGCAATCTTTACTGGCAAGAGCTCGACGAGCAGTACCATTTCTCGATCCAGTTCACGGCGGACCTGATCGCCATGAACGCGGCGAATTTTATTATTAGCAGCACCTATCAAGAAATTGTCGGGACGCCGGACAGTGTGGGGCAGTACGAGTCCTATGCTTGTTTCTCGATGCCAGATCTCTATCACGTGGTCAATGGCATTGAGCTGTTTAGCCCGAAATTTAATGTGGTGCCGCCGGGGGTCAATGAATCGGTGTATTTCCCCTACTCGCGGACCGAAGACCGAGTGCCTGCGAATCGCGAGCGCATCGAGGATCTGTTGTTTACGGCGGAGGAGCCGGAGCACATCTTTGGCAAGCTGGATGACCCGAGCAAGCGGCCGCTCTTTTCGATGGCGCGCCTCGATCGCATCAAGAATCTGACCGGTCTGGCGGAGTGCTTTGGGCGCAGCCCGGAGCTGCAAGAGCGCTGCAACCTCATTTTGGTGGCGGGCAAGCTGCGGCGGGAGGAGTCCACCGATCCCGAGGAGATCAGCGAGATTGAGAAGCTCTACGGGCTGATCGATCAGTACAATCTGCACGGAAAAATTCGCTGGCTGGGGGTGCGCTTGCCCAAGGGCGACTCGGGGGAGATCTACCGGGTGATCGCCGATCGCCAAGGAATCTTTGTGCAGCCGGCGCTGTTTGAAGCCTTTGGTTTGACGATTCTGGAGGCGATGATTTCGGGGGTGCCGACCTTTGCGACGCGCTTTGGGGGACCGCTTGAGATTATTCAAGATCGGGTGAATGGTTTCTATATCAACCCGACGCATTTGAAGGAAATGGCCCAGAAGATTCTGGATTTCGTGTCCAAGTGTGACCAAGATCCGCGGGCTTGGGAGGAGATTTCGAAGCGCGGCATGGATCGGGTCTACAGCACCTATACGTGGCGGATCCACACGACGCGGCTGCTCTCTTTGGCGAAGATCTACGGCTTCTGGAACTACACGTCTAAGGAAAAGCGGGAGGATATGCTGCGCTACCTGGAGGCGCTGTTTTATCTGATCTATCGTCCGCGGGCGAAGGCGCTGCTGGAGAAGCATTCCCACCGCTAGAGCCGATGGGGCGACGCTGCGTGCTTGGGCGCGCGGACCCTAGGCTGGCAAACCCCTCCTCCTGGGCTGATTAGCGCAAGAGGAGGGGTTTTTGCAGGGTGTCTTTGGCCAAGAAAAGGGTCAAGCGGCTTGCTCGGAGGCTTTGCGGCTGATGAGCCAGTAGGTGGTCATTTGGCCGCGGCCTTTGATGTCGATGGTGCCGCGCTTCTCGAAGTGGTAGCGATCGCGCAGCTGCTGATAGACAGCTTCTGTGACCTGGATGCGGCCAATTTCGCCCTGGGATTCCATGCGACTGGCGACGTTGACAGTGTCGCCCCACAGATCGTAGATGAATTTTTTCAGGCCGATGACGCCGGAGACGACGGGGCCGGTGCTGATGCCGATGCGCAGCCGAAAGGGTTCGCCGAGGTCGGTATAGAAGTGGGCGATCGCGCTTTGCATGGCGAGGGCCATATCGGCGATCGCCTCGGCGTGGTTGGCCTGGGGCATGGGCAGGCCGCCGACGACCATGTAGGCGTCCCCGATGGTTTTGATTTTTTCGAGGCCGTGGTGCTCGGCGAGCTGATCGAAGGTCGAGAAAATCCGGTTGAGCAGGTCCACGAGCTCAATGGGCGAGATTCGCGAGGACAGGGTGGTGAAGTCGACGATGTCGGCAAAGAGGATGGTGACTTGCTCGAAGCGATCGGCGATCGCCTGCTGGTTGTGCTTGAGCTTTTCGGCGATCGGCTGGGGCAGGATATTCAGCAGGAGGCGATCGGCTTTTTCTTGCTCGGATCGCAGGGCCTGCTCGGCTTGGCGGCGATCGCGGATTTCCTGCTGCACCCGGCCAAACATCGCCTGAAAGGCCTTGGCGACGTCGGTGACCTCGTCTTGGCGGCGCAGCGAAAGGCTGTAAAAGCGGGGCATGATGTGGGCTTGAGCAATGCTGTCGCCTGCGGCCATGAGATCTTGGCGCAGGCGCACCACCGGCAAAATGACCGTGAAACTGAGCACCCACATCAGCACTGCCGTCACAAACAGGCAAATCAAAATAATCAACCCGGCGATGCGCTGCTTGAAGCCAGACAGCTCCTTGCGGACCCAGCTTGCGTCGTGGCGGATGACGAGCACGTAGGGGCGACTGAGCTGCTCGGGCGATCGCGCGACGTCGTAGCGCTTCTGGTCGTCGCTGTGGTACCGAGCCAGCGGGCGATCGCCCAGCTCCCGAAACGTCAGCGCTGGCGCTTCACCAAAAGCCCCAATCAAGGTGCCGTCCAAATCGTAAAGCGTGCCGCCCAGAACGATAGAGCCAGCCTTGAGATCAGGATTGCGGAAGCGATCGAGGGCCTCAGGCGTGAGACGCTGGGGCACCAGCAGCGCTGTCACCTCACTAGACATCATCTCCAGATTGGCAAAGAGCTCCTGCTCGCGCCGGTAGTAGGAGGGAATAAAAATAATGATTTCAATGATCAGGATGCTGAGGAACACCCAGGCCGTGATCTGCCGCGATAGCCGAGCTTGGATCAAGTTGAGGCCGTTTCGCAGTGTGGATATCATGGCTTCCTAGGGAGCGTGCAGGCGATCGCATCTCTTCCCTTTATACAGGGCTCTTGAGGGAGATCCTGTACAAACCAAAGCGCGATCGCTTCTGGAGGAGCGATCGCGCCATCGCGCTTTGAAAATGCTTCCGATGCTCCTTGAGCCTCAGATCACCGGGTGGAAGTAGAACGCGACGCCCAAGACCGCGTAGGCCGCCAGCAACAGCGTTCCCTCGAGCCAGTTGGACTTGCCGTCGGAGCTGATGGAGTTGGCAATCAGGACCGCCACTGCCACCGCCACCAGCTCAAAGGGATTGAAGTCTAGGTCCATGGGCTGACCCATGAACCAGCCCGCAATCACCAACACCGGCGCGACAAACAGGGCAATCTGCATACTGGAGCCCACCGCCACAGACAGCGAAAGGTCCATCTTGTTTTTCATCGCCACCGTGACGGCCGTGGCGTGCTCAGCGGCGTTGCCAATGATCGGCAGCAGGATCACACCGGTGAAAAGGGGCGTCAGGCCCAGGCTCTCGGTGGCCACCTCCAGGGACTCCACCAGCAGCTCAGACTCGATCGCCACGAGCAGCGTCGCTCCCAGCAAAACGCTGCTCCACAACAAAGTATTGGGCTTATGCTCGCTGATTTCTTCCGCTTTGATCGGTTCGGCGGTGTCCTCGCTCTCGCCCACGATTTCGGCCACGCCGACGTCATAGAGATAGGAGTGGGTCTTCATGGAAAACAGCAGCGTCAGCATGTAAACCAGGATCAAAATGACGGCAACTGCTAGAGAGAGGTTTTGCAGGGTCTTCTCTTCGATCCCGGCGGAGGTGAACTGTACCGCTGTGGGCAGCAGGATCGCGATGACGGCCAGGTTCATGGACGAAGCGTTGACCCGGGCCACAATGGACTGAAATTCTTGTTCCTTGAAGCGGATCCCGCCCAGCAGCATGGCTAGGCCCATCACCAACAGCAGGTTGCCGATGATGGAGCCGGTGATGCTGGCTTTGACCACGTCGATCAGGCCAGCGTTGAGGGCGATGAGGGCGATGATCAGTTCGGTAGCGTTGCCAAAGGTGGCATTGAGCAGACCGCCGAGGGTGGGGCCGACGACCACGGCGAGCTCTTCTGTCGCTGTGCCCATCCAGCCTGCTAGGGGCAAGATGGCGAGTCCAGCGGTGATGAAGACCACGAGCGGGCCCCATTCTAAGAAGTGCGCGGCGATCGAGACGGGGACGAATAGTAATAAGCCGAAGAAAATCAGATTTTTGACTGACATAGAGATAGTGATTGTCCTTGGTCAGGAGGCGTTAGTGAGACCTTGCGCCGTCAACGTTAGCTTAATCAGCCAAACGCCTCACGTCCATCATCTTGGGTTGAGGGGGCAAAAGGTGTCTGCATTGGGGAGCGATCGCCTTTGCTAGAAGGGGGAGATGCTTCTTGGTGCGAGCGATCAGCGCGAAGGCGAGGCAGATAGTCGAAAAAAGCGACTCACTTCTCCACGGGACAAAGGATGGAATTCATGTCAAGTCAATTGACGTTGATCCCCGCAAATTTTCGTGAAAATTTTCTATGAATTCTCAAATTTCTATTACGAAAGTCGACAAGTTTTGAGAATCATTGAGTCAAAAAGCTTGAATAAGAAAGGGCTAAAGGCGTAAGTGGGCGATCGCCTGCTAATGGCTCAAGACTCTGATGGGTATGGCGTTGGGCGATCGCAATCTGGCACCGGTAGCTTTGCCGAAGCTGCCCTACCGCTCCATCGACTGCTAGAGAAATCGAATTTGTATCAGCATGGACAATCTAAGTCTTTATGCGGATTTTCGAATACTTTTGACTCCGCTACTTTAACCAATAGTGTTCCTAGCATTTCGGAGTTCTGCTGTTGGCGAGGCTGCCCTGGCCCAGAAAGGGGCGGTCATTCTGCTAGCGGCCTTTGAGGAGCACTCAGGAATTTTTTGCCCGTGGACAGTTTCAGAAATGCCCGTAGAGGGGTGGATGGGTGAGCCGCTGGTCTGCGCTCGGCGCGCGATCGCAGTGCTCTCGCGTTTTGTGTCTGGGGCTGTCCTTTTGTCCTTTTAGTGATTTATTTGCATGACTTCCTATCATCCCCATCCCGCTTCAGACTCTCCCAGTCCTGAGTCGGATTTGCGATCCGAGGCGGCCCTGGGCTCAACGGTGGAGATTGAGCAGCCCGTAGTGCCTGTGGCCCAGGGGGTCTACGTCACGATTCACGGCCACTTTTATCAGCCCCCCCGCGAAAATCCCTATCTCGACGCCATTGAGCGCCAGCCGAGCGCAGCGCCTTTCCACGACTGGAATGAGCGCATTCACCACGAGTGCTATCGGCCCAACGCCTTTGCCCGCGTGCTCAGCGCCCAAGGGGAGCTGCTGGGGATCGTCAATAATTTTGAATATTTGAGCTTCAATATCGGGCCAACGCTGATGTCATGGCTAGAGCGCTATGACGTGGAGGTGTATCAGCGGATTTTGGAGGCGGACCGCAAGAGCTGCGATCGCCTGAATGGCCACGGCAACGCGATCGCCCAGGTGTACAACCACATCATTTTGCCCCTGGCCAATGAGCGGGACAAGCGCACCCAGATTGTCTGGGGCAAGGCCGACTTTCGGTCTCGCTTTGGGCGCGATCCCGAGGGCATGTGGCTGGCAGAAACCGCGGTGGACGGCCCCACGCTCAAGGCCCTGGTGGCGGAGGGGATTCGCTTTATCATTCTGGCGCCGTCCCAGGTCCAGCGCTGCCGCCCCTTGCCCACGGCAGACGACCCCGACCCAGAGTGGCACGAGGTGGGCGGCGGCCAGATCGATCCCACGCGGCCCTACCGCTGCTATGTGCCGGGGGGCGATCGCCAAAAAGACTACATTGACGTGTTCTTCTACGACGGCCCGATCTCGCGGGACATGGGCTTTAGCGACGCCTTGGCCAGTTCCCACAGCTTCGCGGGGCGGCTGGGCATGGCGGTGCGCGGGGATCACCGTCCGGCCCAGCTGATCGCCGTGGCCACCGACGGCGAAACCTTTGGCCACCACCGGGGCGGCACCGAGAAGTGTCTGGCCTACGCCTTCACTCAGGAGTTTGAGCAGCGGGGCTGGACGGTCACCAACTTCGCCCACTACCTGAGCATTCACCCGCCGCTGTGGGAGGCCGAGCTGAAGCCCGTGACGGCCTGGAGCTGCTCCCATGGCGTCGATCGCTGGCAGGACGACTGCGGCTGCGGCGGGGGCGGCCTGTGGAACCAACAGTGGCGGCGGCCGCTGCGTCAGGCCCTCGACTGGCTGCGGGATCAGCTGATCGAGGTGTACACCTCGGTGGCCAGCCGCTACCTGATCGACCCCTGGGCTGCCCGGAATGACTATATCCAGATCATTCGCGATCGCAGTCCCGCCAATATTCATCGCTTTTTGGCCCGCCACCGCACCCGCCGCCTGACGGCCGCCGAGCAAATCGACGTCCTGCGGCTGCTGGAGATGCAGCGGCACACCCTGCTGATGTACACCAGTTGCGGCTGGTTCTTTGAAGAAATTTCGCGGCCCGAAGGAACGCAGATCCTGCGCTACGCCACCCGCGCCATGGAGCTAGCCGGGGACGTCTCGGGCATCCAGCTCGAGAAGAAGTTCGTCAAGCGCCTGTCCCAGGCTCCCAGCAACGTGGACCTGTTCAAGCACGGGGGCGAGGTGTACCGACAGCTGGTCCTGCCAGCCCAGGTCAGCCTGGAGCAGGTCGCGGCCCACTACGCCATCACCTCCCTGTTTACGACCTACGCGCCGGAGCAGCAGGTCTACTGCTACACTGCCCACCAAATGGACTACCAGCTCCAGCGCATCGGGTCGCTGTCCCTGGTGGTGGGGCAGGTGCAGCTAGTCTCGTCGATCACCTGGGAAACCGGGGACTTTGTCTTTGCGGTGCTCCATTTGGGCGGCTGGGATTTCCACTGCTGCATTCAGCCCTTCAGCGGTCGGCGACCCTATACGCAACTGCGTGATGAGCTGTTCGAGGCGCTGAAGCACGCCAGCGCGGCCCACAGCATCTTGGCGATGAACCGCTTGTTCAACGGCAAGTTCTTTAGCCTCCATGACCTGTTTGCGGAGGAGCGCCACCGGATCATGCGCCTGCTGAGTCAGGAGACCCTGACGCGGCTCGACCAGCTCTACACCCAGGTCTACCGGGACAACTACGGGGTGCTGATGGCCTTCCATCGCGATGGCCTGGAGGTGCCCCAAGAGCTTCAGGTGGCGGCGGAGGTGGCTCTGAGCCATCGGGCGCTGACGGCCCTGAAGTCCCTAGAGCAGGACATGAACGATCCCAGTGTGACGGCCCAGCCGCCGGGATCGGTCCATCTGGCGGAGCTGGAGGCGATCGCCCAAGAAGCGGAGCATCTCCACTGCCGACTGAATATTCCCAGCGCCAGAGTGACCCTAGAGCAGCTGATCTTGCGGGCGCTGTGGCACCTGATGCAGGACTTTGCGCCCGCGACGGCCGAGAGCGAAGTGCAGCAAATCGAGCGCCTGATTCGCCTAGGGGCTCACCTGCACCTGGGGATCAGCCTCGATCGCGCCCAAGAGGTCTTTTTCCAGGGCATTGTGGGACCGGCCCTGGAGAGGGCCGTCCTGGAAGGCTGCTCCCAGGACGAGGTAGAGGGCGATCGCGATCGCGAAGAGCTGCTGCGCTGCTACCTGGCCCTGAGCCGGATTTTGGCAGTGGATACTGGGGCCTTGGTGCGCTAAGGGCGCTAGGCGTCCGGAGATAGGACAACAACGGCCCAACAAAAACGGCCAAACAAAGGAGGCGATCGCACCCAAGGGCGATCGCCTCCTTTGGCATAGAAGCTGTGTCCGGAAAGAAACCGCTGGCTCAGAGCTCGGCCCTAGGCGCTCTTGCTCCAAATCAGGCGCACCAGCTGTCCCACCAGCCACGCCAACAGCGCATAGACCGGCATGGCCACCAGCAGATTGACATCAAAAATCGGGCCGCTGCTGGAGGCTGGACTGATAAAGAGGGTCGAGAACGGAGCGGCAAAAGGCTCTGACAGACCGTAGATCACCTGAGCGAAGGTATTTTCTGGGTTAGCGCCAAACAGCCGCAGCAAGAACCGCAGCAGCAGCAAGATCAGCAGCGCTCCAACGGTGTAGTAAATGACGCTCACCGCCCGGTTGACCCGCGCTTCTCGAAAAGCAACGGACATGCGCCACTCTTCTTCCCGCAGGCGCAGCTCTTCCCGCTGTCGCTCGGGGTCTTCGTAGGGCTCTTCGTAGGGTCTTCTGTCTTCTTCCATAGCTCGACTCCGTGGACTTCTCGTCAGTCTCCAGCCCATTGATACCACGTCTAGAGAAGGAATGGCTTCGGGCACGCAGGGTTGCCCTGCGGCGGGGCTGGGGGCGATCGCTACCCGCCTTTGAGGATGTTTTGCAAAGCGGGTTTCACCGTCGGGTACTGAAACACAAACCCTGATGCCTCGGTGCGCTTGGGCAGGACCTGCTGACCTTCGAGGACGACCTTGGCGCCGTCACCCAGCAGCAGCTCCAGCACAAAGCCCGGCACCGGCAGCCACGAGGGACGCCCCATCACTTCGCCCAGGGCCTGACAGAAGCCCTGCATCCGCACAGGATTGGGGGCGGTGGCGTTGTAGACGCCGCTCATGCTGGTGTCGGTGAGCGATCGCAGAATCAGGTTTACCAGATCCTCGCGATGAATCCACGAGAACCACTGCTGGCCCGTGCCCAGCGGCCCACCTGCGAAGATCTGGAAGGGCGTCAGCATCTTAGCCAGCGCCCCGCCCTCTCGGCCCAGGACAATGCCCAACCGCAGAATGACCAGCCGCGTGCCGCTTTCCTTCACGCCCTGGGCTTCGCCTTCCCAGGCCTGGCAGATCTCCGCCAAGAAGTCTTGACCCGGCGGGCTGCTCTCTTCGAAGGTGGCTGTCTCGCTGGTGCCGTAGTAGCCGATGGCGGAGGCATTGACGAGGACGGCGGGCTTGGGGTTGCTTTGGGCGATCGCCTCTACGATGCGGCGCGTGCCCAGCTGGCGGCTCTCTAGCAAGACCTTCTTGTGCTCGGGGGTCCAGCGCTGCTCCGCGATCGGCTCACCGGCCAGGTGCACCACGCCATCACAGCCTGCGATCGCCCCCTGCCACGGCCCCGGCTCCGTCCCGCCGTAGGCCACCACCTCCACCGTCGGGAAGGCCGTCTTGGGAAAAACGCGACTTGCTTTAGCGGCGTTGCGGCTCAGCACCACCACCGAGTGACCCTCACCGGCCAGCCGCTGCACCAAGCGGCTTCCCACAAATCCTGTTGCGCCCGTTACTGCTACCTTCATGGCTTCTTGACTCAATCCTGAGAATTTTCGCGATTGGGTTCACCGTACGCCATTCCGTTGGCCTCTGCATAGCGGTCCATAAATCTCCGAAAGCGCTCCCAGTGCTCCTCCCGCTCGATCTCAAACTTGCAGTCCACGCGCTCGAGGTCGTCCCCTTCCGGCCCGCCAAAAATGAACTGCACCGAGGATGGCTCGACCGTAATTTGACCCTCGCTGTCCGTGAGCAGCAGTGCATTTGAAAAGCGTTTGCGATAGCTATTAAAGCGCTCAATGCAGCGCAATTTCTCAAAACTTAGCAGCACTGAACGCGCGCCTGTGTTGCGATTGCGGCGCAGACTAACGTTTGAAATTTCTTCTGAAATCCCTTCAAAAAATTCGACTGAGGGCAGAGAAGTAGTCATGTAAAAAAGTAATTTCAATCATATTGAAGCTCAGTATACAAAACATTGCTGATGCTAACCTCGGCACCCTGACAGAGACGATCTCCAGTCATCACCAAGGGCGATCGCTCCCTTCCCCGCGAGAAATATTCGAGGGGCGATCGCGGGCCTCAAAAATCGCTGTATTCTACTTGAAATGTTTGCTGTGCCGAGTTTGTGAGAGTCTGCAAGACTGCACTGTCGTAGGCTGTCTCGGTCGCCGCAGCATCCTGTCGCCCATGGGACCAATCGATCGGTGGATCTCTCAAACCTGATAGTTCAAATTGTGCTCGTGGCGCTCTGGCTCGGCCTCATTGGTGCCCTGGCCACCGTCGCTCACCGCATCACCCAAGGCAATACCGAAATTGCTCGCAAAGTTGTTCATATTGGGACGGGCAACGTAATTTTGCTGGCCTGGTGGCTGCAAATCCCGGCCTGGATTGGCATTTCCGCTGGCGTCCTGGCAGCCATCGTCGCCCTGTTGTCCTACAAAATCCCTTTTTTGCCCGGCATCGACAGCGTCGGCCGCAAAAGCCTCGGCACCTTCTTCTATGCCGTCAGCATTGGCGCGCTGGTGGCCTGGTTTTGGCCGCTGCAAATGCCCTACTTCGCAGCCCTTGGCATTTTGGTGATGGCCTGGGGCGACGGCTTGGCCGGCCTGATCGGCCAGCGCTTTGGCCGCCGCAAGTACGAGCTCGGCGGCATCAAAAAAAGCTTTGAGGGCTCCTTCACCATGGCCTTGGTCAGCTTTGCGGTCAGCGGCGCTATCTTGCTGAGCGCCTATGGCTGGCAGGGGCCTGTTTGGGGCATCGCCCTGGGGGTGGCCCTGGTGGCTACGGTGCTAGAGGCCTTTTCGAGCCTGGGAATCGATAATCTGACCGTGCCTCTGGGCAGCGCGGCGCTGGCGTTTTGGCTCAGTCAGCTGTTGGGGCTTGCCTAGGGCGATCGCGCCTTGAATGGCCATAGGCGATCGCCTTCGAGAACTTGCTACACCCGTGGTCGAGTTCACCCTTTGGCCTGCTTATTTCAGCCAAATTCCTGAGAAGACATCCGTCTTATTGCCTATTTCGAAATACTAAGCATTAAAACTTGTTACGATATTTCAAGAATTCTAATCTCAGACAGATTTTTATTTCTCAAAACCGACTAGCTGGAGTTTTTGGATGCAGTTTCTACGGTCTTCTGAGCCCCTTTTGCGTCGCAAACAACATGCTCTGGATGTCCAGGATCTCAAAGGTCTTTTGAAGCTTGATCTAAAAATTGGTAACTTCCAGCTTTTATCCGGCACCTATACGCGAATTGATCAAGTTTTCTTGCTCTGGGGCGTGATTACGGCCGTTATCTTTTTGACAGCCCAGTTTATGCCGATCGCCTGGCACATTCAGGCGATCGCCTGGAGCGTCTTGACGCTAGTGGGAACAGCGTTCATGGGCTGGCTGGCCTGGTGCTGGGTGCGGATTGAGCGCCTCAGCTGGCTGATCTACCTCTGGGGCTCCTTAATGCTCAGCGGCGTCATTCTGACGGATTTGGGCATTTTCCTGGGCTGGGGATGGGTGCTGATGCACCTGTGCTCGCTGTGGCTCGTGCTCAGCGCCCTTGGATATGTGGGAATGGGCCTGGGGATGGGCTCGCGCACCTTCCTTTTGGTAGGAGGGTTCCACCTCTGTGGAATCGCCGTTCTACCCCAGATGCTTGGCTGGCAATTTCTAGCGACGGGCGTACTGATGGCCGGGAGTTTGCTGCTTTTGGCAGAGGTGCAGTGGGATATGCGTCCTCCCATTGAGAACTACGCTTTCTTGACCGCCGAAGAACAGGAATTTAACCGACAGCAGCAGCACCTCCGTCAACTAACTTCTTGATGTTTTATTGCTAAAAAATTAAGTATTGCTTTTGAAGGAGGACGCTCCTTCATGGAGTAGCCATAATGAGGTCAATACAGCAAGAAATCGAAGTTTTTTATCTTGAAACTTTTGACAATAGGCTGTGAAACCATCGCAAGCTTTTTGCTGTTTTGCTTGCTGATTGCCAACCGAAGGAGAACGGCCGCCAGGAAGGCAAATGGTTGCGCTAAAAAGTCTGGGCATCAGGCTTTTGAAAAATGTGAATAAGAGTTGATGGGAGAACAGAGATGTAGCAGGGTTTTTGCCGTTTCCCCTGCCTCATGACCGCCGAGAGGATGCGAAACCATCCCCAAGAACAGCTTGAGGGGTCAGCATCAACTGAATGTTCTCCCAATCTCCTCTTTTGACGTCAAATAGCTTTTGAAAAAATTACTCGAAAGCGATCGGCTGGTGGAAGAAAAATCCACTGCGATCGCCATTTTCGTTTGCCCAATAAATTACAGTCTTATTCTCAAATAGCTTTAGATTTTGCTGCCTTGAAATGGTTGATTCAAAGTATTTATTCTGGCTAGTTCTGTTTGTTGAGCGAAATTTATAGCGAATTCAAACCATAGAATTCTCATTAAGACAGATTAAAGGGCGAATCCAAGAATGTAAGGAATTCTTGGATTCGCCGTTGAGAATATCAGTCAAAGCAAATGCAATGCAGCGATGAATTTATTTGTCCTCCTAACTAATCAACAGTTTTAGTTTCTTTGTACGGGTCACCTTCAAAGGGTTGAACTCCGACGTCTGGATACTGATCATCACTAGGGCCAAAAATTCGAGCAACACCTTCCGATATGTAGCGGAACATGTTTTCGAAGGCGAGGGAGATATTCATAGGGCGTCCTCAGGGTGAGTTGAAGCGATGCCGAGATCCCGTTTAGAACTGATATCTCATACCTCAATAGTAGGGCTAAAGCCCCTTGGACGCTTGAAGTTCGCAATACTTTTTTGCATTGAGAAGCCAATATTGCTTAATTTCTGAAAAACTTAATTCCTGTTTTTTGAGATGAAAAAGACTGAAATTATTGCGCAAGTTTTGAGGTTTCAACTGTCTAGGAAGGTTCTGGCCATTTGTGAAAAGCGTGAAGATACAAAAAAGGGCGTCCTAGAACGCCCTTTTTTCAGCAAGCTAAGAACAAATCTAAGGCTTATGAAGCGCCGGTGCGGCTTTTCCAGCGGGCGATCGCGCTTTGAGCGCTGCTATACAGCGGACTGTCGGTCGGCACCAAAGAGGCAGCGGCGATCGCGTCTCGCACTTGGCCTCGGGAAGCTCGCGACTCAGCCAGCATCATGATCTGCTGGCTCCACTGGCCGGTCAGCTGCTGGGCTTGGCCATAGCCCGGTTGTCCCGGCTTGATCTGGCGGACTTTTTCGATGGCGCGGTTGTAGGTGGAGGCCTGTCCGGGGCGCAGGAGCGCTGTAGCGGACTGAATCACCTCCCACTGAGGGATGGCCTGCTGGGCTTGGCGCTTGAGCGTGCTGGGGCTGTCTGAGACGAGTTTGGCGGCGGCGATCGCCGTTTGAAATTGACCTTGCTGGGCGCGCCGTTCGGCCAGGGTCCAGATTTGCTGGTTCCAGGTGGCGATCGCCTGCTGGGCAGCTCGATACTCCGGGGCTCCGGGCTGAATTTTTTGGGCGGCCAAAATCGCGTGCCGCAGCTTAGAGGCCTGGTTGGGGTCGGCCAGCTTGCGAGCGTCCGCTAGGGAGCCAGCTTTCGCAGCGGTGGCGCTGGCCGGGGCGGCGGGCTTGGCGGCGGGCTTGCTGGCAGTGGCTGCTGGTTTTGTCGCCACTGAGGGCGCAGGGCGATCGGAACTGGGCTTTGCAGAAGCGGTGTTAGCGTCCGGAGAACTGGTGTTGGCGGCTGACGGGGCAGCGTTTGCGGGTTTGCTCGAAGGGTTCGCCGCCGCCGTTGTGGCGGTTGCCGTAGATGCAGCGCTTGCCTGGGTCGCTGGTTTCTCGCTAGAGGCGGCCGTCCCGCTGGACGCCGCTGCTTGGGAAGTGGCCTGTGCCGGTTCCTGGGATGAAGCGCTGGCGGCGTTCTGGGCAGGTGCGGTCTGAGGGCTGCTGGCTAGCGTGCTTGGGTTTGGGGCGTTGCCCTGGGCGGATTCGGGGCCAGATGTGGGCGGCTGGGTCGGGGCGATCGCCCCTGAACTGGCCGCGATCGCGCCTGGCGCTTCGGCGCTGGGGGCAGCCGCCCACATCAGGTTCCGGTAGCGCAGCAGGACTCCCACCAGCAGAGCCGCCAAAACCAGGCCCCCAACGACGAGCAGGCGATGCCACACAAGGGTATTGCCGGTCTCACTTTCTGACTGGGAGGCCTTGGTCGGAGGAGCCGATGTCATGGGAGCGGCCTCACGCGCTGCGGACGGCGAAACAATGGAATTTTTAAGAACGTTAGCCATGGCCAATTAATGCTGAAGCGGAGCGATCCAGCCGTCAATGGCAGCCTTTGCACCCCAGGATTGGACGGATTAGCGATCGCACAAGACGCGCACGCAAGTCGCTTATTCTAGTGTGCCCGCAAACTATCGAGATGCCACGGGTGTCCCACAGAAAATTTCTTTCCCAGAAGCTGTTGGCCGCCAACGTAGGATCGCTCCCCGAGGCTGACTTGACCCTTAGATAGCTCCATAACGAAAATTCACCACCTGATAGAGAGCAAATGATGGCGTCCTCGCCTAAGATTTAATGCAATCTTGCCCATCGCTGTATCCAGGGGGCTGGCTAGTGGCGGGCGATTGCCTCCAAAACCCTCCAAACTGCGCTAACACGGCTGCCTGGGTCACAATTTTGTGTTTTGGGTTGTGCGGTCTGATTCCTTTCGACCTCGCACTAAAATTGCACCGACCCCTGAATCGCATTGCACCTTTGAGGCACTTCCCCAGAGAAGTGAGCACAAACCATGAAACATCAGCCCCAGTCCAGCCCCATGCGCCAGCGAGCCAGTCGTTTGCTGGCTTTCCCCCTCAGCTTGGTAACGCTCTTTGGCGGGGGGAGCTTGTGGTTGCTGGAAATGGCGATCGCGCCGCCCGCGGCCCAGGCCTACACTGCGCGGGTCAACCTCAGCCTCGATCGCCGCGCTAATGAAAGCTATGACACCCTGCTGCGCCGCGCCGAAACTGCCGCCCGAGCCGCTGCCCAGCGCGCCTTTGACAACGACATCCTCGCTACAGAAGTCTCCGTCATTGTGGCTGGCCAAAATAGCGGCCTCATCGTGCCGATCTTGGCCCTAGAGGTCAGCCGCGCAGACTGGCGTCGCCGCCCTGATCCGCAGCAGTGGGCAACCTACTACAGCAATGCCGATCTTCTCTTGGGCATCAACCAGCCTGTGATCGCCGCGCCTGCTCCTGCCCCTGTTCCTGTGCCTGTTCCAGCGCCCACGGCTCCCTTGCCCAGCGCAGCGCCCGGCGCTGCCCCCGCTCAGACCGAGACGGCCCCTGCGGCAGGTGAAGGTCAAGCCGCCCCCGGCGCCGTACCGCCAGCCACTACTACCCCTGGCGCTGCGCCGCCGGCTCAAGTACAGCCGGGTGAAGCGCCTGCACCTGGAACGGCTGCGCCCGGAACTGCCGCACCTGGAACGGCTGCTCCCGGAACCGCTGCCCCTGGTACTGCCCCTGCACCGACCCCCGGTGCTGCCCCCGGTACTGCCCCCGCGCCGACCAACGCCGCGCCAGCCCCAACCAATGCGGCACCGACCCCGCCCCCCGGCGCGGCGCCAGCGCCGACCAACGCCGCGCCAGCGCCCGCCACGGCTGTTCCCGCTCCCCAGCAACAAACGGTGCCTGCCCCGGCTCCTGCGGCCCCGGCTCCTACAACCACAGCGCCTCAGCCCCGATCGGCAGTCGTATGCTCCGGCGGGACCTGCCGCACCGTGGAGCAGCGCTAGGAAGGGCGAAGACTACGTGAGATGGGTCCCACTCAGCGACAGGCTTTTGCGCTTACCCATAACGTTATGGGCGACTAGCAAGCAATCGCCCAAGGTTCTTCCTCTGTGATCCCTCAGAACCTTTTGCATGCTCTAAGATAGAAAGGTTGTCAAATTCTGGTTGAGACTGGACGGTCATGGCTGTTCCCAAGAAGAAAACCTCCAACGGTAAGCGCGATCAGCGCCGCGCACACTGGAAGCGTCAAGCCGCTCTGGAGGCTCAAAAAGCGCTTTCCCTCGGCAAATCCATCCTGACGGGACGCTCGAAGGGCTTTGTGTATCCCAGTGAAGACGAAGAAGAGGCTGGCGAAGAGTAGGCATTTTCCACTGTCCTACCGCTTTCAAAGCAGGGCTTCCCAAAGCCCTGCTTATTTTTTTGCCTCGCATTGCAGGGTTTTTTTGTGAGTAAAGGTCGCACTCTGTCACCGCTTGGGAGTCAAACGGTAGAGTGAGAAAGATGGCGGCCGAAGCCGCTCATGCTACAGCCCCCCTTGAAATCGCGGGCTTTGCTCAAAGCTCTGTAAAAATCACCTTATGCTAGGCAAGTTTTTTCACAAACCCGGCCCTGAACACAGCGATCGCGTTCCGCCCGGCCAGCACCTCACCAATGGCTTCCCCGTCCTCACCTACGGCGAAACACCCCCCGTCGATCGAGACACCTGGGAGTTTCGAGTCTGGGGCTTGGCGGAAGAGCGCGTGTTTTCCTGGGATGACTTCATGGCTCTGCCTCAGCATGACTTCACCGCCGACTTTCACTGCGTGACGCGCTGGTCAAAGCTCGACGTCAAGTGGCGGGGAGTCAAGGTAGCCGACTTCATGGCCCTGCTGAACCTCGACCCCAAGGCAGCCCACGTGATGGAGCACTGCTACGGCGGCTACACCACAAACGTCCCCTTGGCCGATTTCCTGCGCGAGGAAAACTTCTTTGCCCATACGCTCTTTGATGAGCCACTGCCGCCCGATCACGGCGGTCCGATGCGATTGGTGATTCCGCACCTCTACGCCTGGAAAAGTGCCAAGTGGATTAACGGTTTAGAGTTTCTCGAAAAAGAAGTGTCTGGTTTCTGGGAGCGCAATGGCTACCACCGCCGGGGAGAACCCTGGGCAGAGGAGCGCTACAGCAACCGCTTTTTTGGCGGCTAGGGCCAAAAAGCGAGGTCAGAGAGCGGGCTCTGTGGGCGATCGCCTACAGAGCCCTAAGTTGGTGTCTCTGATCGATGTCTTTGGGCGCTCACCAGAAGCCAGGGCGCCGCGTTTCTGGGTACCCACAACGCTCTAGCTCCTCGAATCAATCGCGGCCAGAATGAACTTTAGGCTGCTAGCGTAGAGGGCAGGAGCACGCTAGATCGGGGTGAACTGCATCTTTGGCGTAGAATGTCCCGCATTTCGTCCGTTTTTTTGCCCCAGAGCCCTTGTTAGAACTAGGGAAAAGGCTGAAGTTTTTGTTAAAAAGTGCGGTGTTTGCAGGGCTGAAGCCCTGCGGTTGTGTTCTTTTTCCTGCTGGCGTCAGCTCTCTTCTCTCAGTTAGGAAGCTAGCCAATCGAATGCGAAATGCTGGGCATTCTTTGGAATCTCAGTGTATGAGCTCGGCACTTGTGTCCTGGGGGTGATTTTATTTTGCTTCGTTTCATCGAATATGGTCCAAATGTGTGCTGGTTAACAGCAAAAAAGGCTGTACTTACATGACAGCGTTTTGATTTCTCATCGTCTCTAAGAGTTTGAGTGTGTGATGTGCTTGTCAAATATCCCAAAAGTCCCAACTAACAGAAGACAAGATGGGGTGTATGAAAGTCGATGCAAGTTGAAAAATTCTGCGTGGGACTTGACGAGTCAAACGGCGCCGAATAATTGGATGAGTCATCAAAAAAATGCTCAATACCCAGAAATGTATAAAGTTGCTGTGGTCGATGATGATGAGCACTGGTGTCAGGCGATAAAGCGGTTTTTCCGATACCGTTTTGACGTGACGACTTTCACTGATCCAGAGTGCTTTGTCCAGCGATCGCAGGAATTTGATTTGCTATTAGTTGATTTTGTGCTGCTGCCACTGTTCTTTTTTGAGCCGATTCACAATGGCTATGAACTGGTGCAGTTCCTCAAGCGCCATCTGACCCAGCCGCCGCTGATGGTTTTGGTGTCCGGCATGATCGACGCTGAGGATCACTACCTCTTTCCAGAGGCAGATGCCTGCGTGATCAAGACGGTTGACCTGGATGTGCTAGAGCAGCAGATGTTTCGGCTGCTGGCGCGGCGATCGCCCGTTCCCGAACGGTGTGATGAAGGCAGAGCAGGATTGGGGGCCTAGCTGAGGGGCAAATAGACGCTGAACGTGCTCCCCTGGGCCACAACGGATTCGACGGTAATCCTGCCTTGGTGAGCCTCGACGATCCGGTGGGTGAGGTGTAGCCCGAGGCCGCTGCCGGAGCGCTTGTGGTTGCCCTGGCGGAAGCGATAGAAGATGCTTTGCAGGTCTTGGGGAGGAATGCCGACGCCGCTGTCGGTGATGGAGATGACGGCCCAGTCGCGATCGCCATTTGGGCAGCGACCGTCGGTCCCGGCGGGACAGGCATAGGCCTCAATGACGATATCCCCAGCGTCGGTGAATTTGATGGCGTTGCCGAGCAGATTGGTAAAGACGCGGTGCAGCTCAAGGCGATCGCCCACAATCCGCCGATCGACTGCCTGACTGCCCTGGGGATCCAGATTGACTTTGAGGGTCAGGCTCTTTTCTTCGGCCAGGGGCGCCAGCTCGTCAACGACTTCTTTCAGAAGCTCCTTAAGGTTGATGGGGTGCAGGGTCAGGGTCTTGTTGCCGGCCTCGTAGCGATAGACCTCGAGCAACGTATTGACCATTTGCAGCAGGTTGCGGTTGCTGCGAATCATGGTTGCGATCGCCTCGTGCATCTCCAGCGAGATTTCCCCGAGCGCCTCCTGCTGAAACAGGTTCAGCATCCGGTCCGCGGCCACCAGGGGGGTGCGCAGATCGTGGGTCAGGCGCGAGACAAAGTCTTCTCGCTGCCGGGCGATCTGGTCGCGCTCATCTACGCTGTGCTTCAGGCGCAGCAGCGATCGCACCCGCGCCAGCAGCTCGTCGTACTCCATCGGCTTGCGGATGAAGTCGTCCGCGCCGTTGTCGAGGCCCTCAGCCACGCTTGGACTGTCGTAGGCCGTAATCAGCAAGATTGGAGTAAACGAGAGCTTGGTATTGTCACGGATGCGCCGCGTCACCTCGAAGCCGTCCATCTCCGGCATCATGATGTCGAGCAAAACCAAGTCTGGCGGCGACAGATCAATGTGGCGGAGCGCCTCTTTGCCGCTGTCCGCGATCGTGATGTCGTAGCCTTCTTCTTCGAGAATGGCCTGGATGAGATAGCAGTTGTCCGGCGAATCATCTACCACCAAGATGCGATCGCGGCGGGAGTCTTGAGAGAGGCGAGAGTACGAAGTCATGAATCCGGGGTATTTGCTACCGTGATGTGCGAAAGGCACGGGAAGGGGGGAGATTAATCAAAAATCCTCTGTTGCCTATTGTGATTTTGAAGTTAGGAAATTTTCGTCACCCCTAGGAAGGATTGCTGTGGTAATTGCAGCATCTTAGGTGAGAAATGCTACAGCGAGGGGCCGGGTCCAGGGTCTGAACTTTAAAAAAGTTTGCAGGCTAATCCAGTCCCCATTTCTCAAGCGAAGGGGTGGAGGCTGGAAACGCTGGCAAAGCGCGATCGCCTATCTATTTCGTCGCGGAGCAGCCTAAAACAGAAAATAGCGCTGGGCCATGGGCAGGACGGTGGCTGGTTCGCAGGTGAGCAGTTGACCATCAGCGTGGACCTCGTAGGTTTCTGGGTCTACCTGAATCTGGGGCTGATAGTCGTTGAGCTTCATGTCACCTTTGGTGAGCTGGCGAATGTTGCGGACGGCGACAGCCTGCTTGCGGAGGCCGAGGCGGCTGGGAAGGTCGGCCTGGAGGGCGGCTTGGGAAACAAAGGTAAGAGACGTCGAGGCGATCGACCCGCCAAAGCTCGCGAACATGGGCCGCATGTGCACCGGCTGAGGCGTGGGAATGCTGGCGTTGGGGTCGCCCATCTGGGCCCAGGCGATCGCCCCGCCCTTGATCACTAGCTCCGGCTTCACACCAAAAAAAGCGGGTTTCCAGAGACACAAGTCGGCCAGCTTGCCCACCTCGACCGATCCCACCTCGTGGGCAATGCCGTGGGCGATCGCCGGATTGATTGTGTACTTCGCCACATAGCGCTTGGCCCGCTGGTTGTCGTGGCGCTCCGAATCTTCGGCCAGAGCGCCTCGCTGCACCTTCATCTTGTGGGCCGTCTGCCAAGTGCGAATGATCACCTCGCCCACTCGACCCATGGCCTGGGAATCCGAGGAGATCATGCTAAAGGCGCCCAGATCCTGCAAGATATCTTCGGCGGCGATGGTCTCTCGCCGAATCCGAGACTCCGCAAATGCCACGTCCTCGGGAATGCTGGGGCTCAGGTGGTGGCACACCATCAGCATGTCGAGGTGCTCATCCAGCGTATTGACGGTGTAGGGCCGCGTGGGATTGGTCGAAGACGGCAGTACATTGGTCTCGCCGCACACCCGGATGATGTCCGGGGCGTGGCCCCCTCCGGCTCCCTCGGTGTGGTAGGTGTGGATGACCCGCCCCTGAAAGGCAGCAATGGTGTCTTCCACAAAGCCTGATTCGTTGAGGGTGTCGGTGTGGATGGCCACCTGGATGTCGTAGGCGTCTGCCACGCTGAGGCAGGTGTCGATGGCGGCGGGCGTGGTGCCCCAGTCTTCGTGGAGCTTCAGGCCGATGGCTCCAGCCTCCACCTGCTCGCGCAGTCCCTTGGCCTTGGCGCTGTTGCCCTTGCCCAAAAAGCCCAGGTTCACGGGGAAGGCGTCGGCGGCTTGCAGCATCCGGTGGAGGTTCCAGGGGCCGGGGGTGCAGGTGGTGGCGTTGGTGCCGGTGGCGGGACCAGTGCCGCCGCCGATCAAGGTGGTGATGCCCGAGGCGATCGCGGTTTCGATCTGCTGAGGACAGATGAAGTGAACGTGAGCGTCGATGCCGCCCGCCGTCAGGATCATCCCCTCACCGGCGATCGCCTCGGTACTCGGGCCGATGATGATGTCGATGGCGTCTTGAATGTGGGGGTTGCCCGCTTTGCCGATGGCGACAATGCGACCGTCTTTGACCCCGATGTCGGCTTTGACGATGCCCCACCAGTCCAGGATCAGCGCGTTGGTGATCACCAGATCCACCGCGCCTTCGTCCCGCGAGAGAGGCGACTGGCCCATGCCTTCGCGGATGACCTTGCCGCCGCCAAACTTCACTTCGTCGCCGTAGGTGGTGTGGTCCCGCTCAACTTCGATGATCAAGTCCGTGTCTGCCAGCCGCACGCGATCGCCCACCGTCGGCCCGTAGGTTTCCGCATAGGCCCGCCGATCCATTCTGTAGCTCATCTGTTTTCCCTTGCATTAGCGCCTGATTTGCCCCGGGACTGGTCGCCCCAGAGGGTGCCCGCCGCCCAAACTGATTCTTGCGAAGTTACTTTTTCTTCTTTTTGTGGCCCTTGGCTTTGGCCCCTTTGCCGGTGTCCTGCTCGTCAGGAGCTGTGTCAAGAGGGCCGTTGATTTGGCCATTGAGGCCGTAGACCTCGCGGCTGCCGGCCAAAGCGACCAGGGTGACCTGCTTTTCGTCGCCGGGCTCAAAGCGCACCGCCGTGCCTGCGGGGATGTCGAGGCGGAACCCGCGGGCCAGGGCGCGATCGAAGCGCAAGGCCGAGTTGACTTCAAAAAAGTGAAAGTGAGACCCCACCTGAATCGGGCGATCGCCCGTGTTGGCCACCGTGAGGGTGACGGTGGGCCGTCCGGCGTTTAGCTCGATGTCGCCCGCATCAACCAACAGCTCTCCGGGAATCATGGCGATCGCTCCTAGCGAATGGGATGGTGAACGGTGACCAGCTTGGTGCCATCGGGAAACGTCGCCTCCACCTGCACCTCAGGAATCATCTCGGGCACCCCCTCCATGACGTCGTCGCGGCCCAGGAGCGTCGTGCCGTAGTTCATCAAATCAGCCACCGATCGCCCGTCCCGCGCCCCTTCGAGGATGGCGGCCGAGAGGTAGGCCACTGCCTCGGGGTGGTTGAGCTTGAGGCCGCGGTTTTTGCGCCGCTCGGCCACCAGGGCGGCGGTGAAAATCAGCAGTTTGTCTTTTTCTTGAGGGGTTAACTGCACCAGTGCATCTCCTTAACAGAGGCCAGATAGAAGCCAAATAGAAGCCAAATTTATGAGAGCCAAATAGGGGCCAAACGCTTGCCAAGGCTCACAGCGGCCATACTCGGGGCGGACAGGCGGGACGCTGAATGAGGGCTTGGCGCAGCAGGTCCCAGACGCGGAGCATCCAGGCGCGGGCTTCTTCGGTGGAGTCGCCCCGGTAGCGGCAGAGCATCCCTGCCATCAGCCGCGTCACGCCGACTTCGCCGCGGCCCTGCCACAGCGCGCGGGCCTCGGCCACCAGCTCCGGCGCGATGGGCTGCCCCACCACCGCAAAGCTGCCCACCAGCGATCGCCCGTGGAGGCCGTGGGGACTGTCCAGCCACGCCGGATTTCCGGGCAGCCATTGGCGATCGATCCACAGGGGCTGGCCTTGGCGCCACACTTCGGTGTGCGATCGCCAGTTGCCCTGAACAAAGCGCTCGCCCCGCGCGCTGCGACCGAGGCGCGTCAGCTCCCAGCCAAACCACCAAGCGTCTGGAGCCAATTCTACTCGCAAGTCCTGGCGATACACTGCGCCATCAAACACGATGCTTTCCTGGGGCAGCCACTCCACGCAGGCCCCTGCTCCCACGTCTAAATGAACCCTTTGCTGCGCTTCAAAACCGTTACTGCGGTACAGTTTGCTGGCGGCGGCTGTGGTAAGCAGGGCGTGGCTTTCGGGCTCTAGGCGAGCGCGGATCGTCAGGCGATCGCCCCCCACGATACCGCCCGCCGTGTGCAGCAAGACGCTATGACACACGGCCCCCTCCGGGTGAAACGGCCGCTGAATCTTGAGCGGGGCCAGGGCCAGGTTGTGGATCGGTTGGGTGATGCCTTGGCGCTGGGCGTACACCAGGTCCAAGGTGCCGCACCACGGCTGCGTTGTCGGAGCCCCAGACATTGTCACAGTCGCTTTCTCTCCAGATTTGGGTGGGTGAAGGGCGATCGCGCCCAACGTGCATCTTTATGAGTCTAGGGCGGCGATCGAAATTTTCGGCCCTAGGTCTTGATTGGGCCGATCGCTGCGGGAACTCTAAAGACCAAGCTGCTGAAGGGAGAAAAATGCCATGGGGGTCTTTCTTGGGGCGATCGCCGTCATTGTGAGTCTGTTTTTGTGGCTTTTGTGGCTGGGCCGCTCCCCTTCGTCTCCCGGCCGCTCCCGCAAAATCGCCGTGCTGGGCCGCCCGTCCCGGGGCAAGCTCCTGCGCAAAACGGCCTCGCGCCTGCGCCGAGACTATCCGGGCCAGACCGAAGACTGGTACTGGCAAAAAGCCCAGGATATCGTCCGGCGATCGCGCGGCTAGCAGAGCCCCTGGCTCCCGCCTAGAAGCTCTCTGAGCCACGCTGCCCAGTTTTGGCTAAGGCGCGATCGCCCCTAGAGCGCCGCCGGAGGATCTATATTTTCTTAAGGACTCTGAAAAGATTCTGAAACCCCCAACCATCAATCCTTTGGGGAGAAAACCAAGCGCTAGGGGACACCTGTGGCTGAGTGGAAAGAACTGCACGGTAACTGGGTGCTGATGCCGCGCCGACCCGTTGGCATTGTGCATTTTTTGGGAGGGGCCTTTGTGGCGACCGCGCCCCACATTACCTATCGGTGGCTCCTCGAAAGTCTGGCCAAGCAAGGCTATGGGGTGGTGGCCACGCCCTTTGTGAATACCTTTGACCATCAGGCGATCGCCCAGCAGGTCATTCGCAACTTCAACCGCGCCTTTTACCAGCTCCAGGAAACGGACTTTAACCGGCAGTATCTCCCGGTTTACGGCCTGGGGCACAGCATGGGCTGCAAGCTGCACTTGCTCATCGGCAGCCTGTATCCGGTGGAGCGCGCGGGCAATGCGTTTATGGCTTTCAATAACTATCCAGCGAAGCGATCGATTCCGTTTTTGGAGCAGTTCCAGCAGTTCACGCCGTCCTTTTCGGTGGAGTTCACGCCGTCTCCGGCCGAGACCAATGACCTGATCGCTCGGGACTACCAGATTCGCCGAAACCTGCTGATCCAGTTCACCAACGACGACATCGACCAGACCAAAACCCTCGACATCGTCCTGCAAAAGCGCTTTCCGCGCATGACCGTCTTGCGGACCCTCAAGGGCAACCACTTGACGCCGCTGGGCCAGGATATCGCGTGGCAGGTGGGCGAGTCGTTTTCGCCCATCGACGCGATCGCCCAGTTCGTCAAGCAAGAGGTGTACCGCGACCTCAATCCGCTCCGGGACGAGATCCTGCGCTGGCTCAATCCCTTGGCGCCCCTCCGCACCTAGGGCTAGCCGTCCGCGACCACCTCTGCCCGAAAGAGCAGTCGGTCGCGGTGGCGATAGCCGGGACGCTGGACCCGCACGCGATCGCCCTCGGCGGCTAGTCCCTGGACGAGGGTGTGCCACTGGGGCGCGTAGGCCACGGCCTCATCCACGCTGCCGATGGGCTCGACTTCCCAGGTGTCGAGGAGCTGGTGCAGGGGCAAAAGCTGCTTGAGCAGCGCGTCGAGCTGGGCGGCAGACAGCTCTGGGCGCTGGCGGGCCAGATGGACGATCCGGGGCCACTGCCGCAGCCAGGACTCCAGGCGATCGAGGCTGGCCTGCTCAAACTCAAGCTGGAGCTGGGTGCGCTGCTGAGTCAGCTGGTCCTGAAGGCGGCGATACTCGGCGGCGAGGTCTGGGCTCGTGGCGACCGTCTGGGCTGACAGCGTGTCTGAGCGGAAGAGCGAGAACTGGGCGATCGCCTCCTCCAGCGACAGTCCCAGGGCGATCGCCAGCTTCCGCAGCGGCTCCACCCGCATCTGATCTGCGCGACCCTGGCGGAGCTGCTGCACCTGCCACCGGGAGACCCCGGCCTGCTTGGCCAGGACTCGCAAACTCGAAATCTTGCGCGATCGCAGGTGGGCCTGAAGCCGCTGCTCGTATTCTGCTGAAGAAGCCATGGGCTGGGATGTCGTCAACAACTGCTCACCGTTGCCACTGCAACTGTTGATCATTGTCCAGCGTGCGCGGCGGAGGGCGATCGCCCTCCGCCAAAAATTCCGTCAGTTGAGTCCCGAAAACTCCCTTTTCGCCAGTTCTCCAGACCATCAAAAACCCCCTCCTCGCGATATCGGAGAAGGGGGCCGGGGTTTAAGGCGGTGTGGCAACGCTTTGGTTAGCAGGAACGTTGCTCACAGCCAAGTCTTACAGGAAGCTGCGGAGCATCCAGGCTGCTTTTTCGTGAACTCGCATCCGCTCGGTGAGCAGATCCGCCGTCGATTCATCACTGGCTTTTTCGACAGCCGGGAAGGTGGCCCGGGCCGTGCGAACCACAGCTTCGTTGGCTTCCACCAGCAGCCGGATCATGTCTTCGGCCTTGGGGACGCCGCGAGTTTCCTTGATCGAGCTAAGCTCAGCGTACTCGCTGTAGCTGCCTGGTGCCGGGTAGCCCAGCGTCCGGATCCGCTCTGCCACATCGTCAACGGCGATCGCCAGTTCGGTGTACTGCGTCTCAAAGAGCTGATGCAGGGACTGGAACATCGGACCGGTCACGTTCCAGTGGAAGTAGTGGGTCTTGAGGTACAGCGTGTAGGTGTCTGCCAACAGGTGAGAGAGACCCTCGGCGATCGCCTTGCGGTCACCTTCTTCAATCCCGATATTGACTTCGATCGGTTGCACTTTCGCAGCCATGCGTTCCTCCAAGAATGAACGGTGAGCCAAGCCAAAATCCAAAATGCTTGAATATTCGGCAGCTTTATTCAGTTTCTAGCGAAATTTTAGGGCTTTTGCATCTTCTGGCGGAGTTATTCTGCCCAATCTCCTCTCCTGGCGAAATGCGGCCCTCCTAGGCCAAATGCATTCGCAAAACGGACCGGGGAGCTTGGCGGACTCGACACCGAATGGTTTCCAGACCCAGGCGCTGACACGCTTCGTAGCGGTGGCAGCCTGAAAATCCGTAGTACTGGCCGTCCACCTCCAGCACATCAATCGGTTCGCGCAGCCCTTCGGTGCGAATCGACTCCATCAGCGCGATGACTTTGTCGGGGTCGGTTCCTCGGGGGAGGGGCCGACGAATTGCAGCGATGGGAATGTCCTGGACTCTTGCCATTCGGTGAGTTCCTCCAGTGTTTAATCTTTCTAAATCATACTCGTTATGAGTACGAGTTGCAACTGGCTCTTGCGATCGCCGGCAACTCGGTTTTTCCCAGCTTGGCGCGGCTCAGTGTCCGGATCATCACCCGCTGGGGTGGAAACAAAGGGACACAGGTTTTGCGTCAAGGGCTCAAGATACGGCACTTTGCGCAACGGGCTGCCCGGCGATCGCCCTTGCCTCCCGCCAAAAGGGCTGTATCTTGGGAAAGAGATTTTGCGCTTCTGCGGTTCGTTCACCCTCGATCTCCTTACACGCTGCGGCCCATGGGTTATTCTTCTTCTGCTTTGTCTGCTGTGCTGCCTCGCTGGATACCTCACTGGCAGCGGTGGTCGGCGATCGCCCTCTTAGCAACCTGCTGGCTCGGAAGCGCCACGCCAGAAGCCAAAGCGCAAGGGAACCAGGATATCGAGCTCAAAGTCGGCGTGGTCCAGCGCTTTGGCTCCAAGCCCACTGACAAGCTCACCCTCAAGGCCCAGCCGGGCGATCGCCTGACGCTGAGCTTCCAGACCGGCGACAAAACCGAAACCATCGAAGCGACGACCATGGTGATCGAGGCCAAACCCCAGCCCCTCACCGAGCAAGTGGTCCAAGAGCGGGTGGTGCTCAGCACCCACCGGAGCTTTGAAAGCGCGGAAGACAGCGCCAACCAGTGGCGATCGCGGGGCATCGAAGTAGAAATCGCCCAGCCCGGCAACTGGCAAGTGTGGGCCAAGCGATCGGTTTACAGCACGCCCCTGCTGCGCCGCTTGCTCCTGCGCAGCATCGAAATGGCCGAAATCAGCGGCCCCTTCCTCGACTCCCAGACGCTCACCGCCGTGCCCAAGAGCTCGTGGGTGGTGAATGGCTATCGCTACAACCGGGACGAAGTGGACATCACCGCTGGCCAGGGCCTGATTCGAGTGGAGGAAGGAGCGGACGGCAGCGATCGCAGCCTGTACGCCGGCAGCCTCCGCCTCCAGCCCAACACCTACGGCACCTACACCCTCGTGAACTTCGTGCCCCTCGAAACCTACCTGCGAGGCGTGGTGCCCCACGAGATCGGCGCAGGTGCTCCCCAAAACGCCATCGAAGCCCAGGCGATCTTGGCCCGGACCTACGCCCTCCGGAATCTGCGCCGCTTCGCCGTCGACAACTACGAGCTGTGCGCCGACACCCAGTGCCAGGTGTACTGGGGCCTCGATGGCACCACGCCCCAGACCGACCGGGCGATCGCCGCCACCCGCGGCCTGGTCCTGACCTACCAAGATGAGCTGGTCGACGCCCTCTACTCCTCCACGACCGGCGGCGTCACCGCCTCCTTCACCGACGTCTGGAACGGCACCCCCCGCCCCTACCTGCGGCCCGTAGTCGACTCCGTCAACAACGTCTGGAACCTGGCCCAGCAAGATCTCTCCGACGAGCAGGCCTTCCGGCGCTTTATTCAGATCAAGCAAGGCTTCAATGAAGACGGCTGGAAGTGGCTGCGCTGGCGAGAAGAAGGCAGCCTGCAAAAGCTCAACCAGGATCTGCGGGCCTATCTCCAGGCCAAAAAGAACCCCCTAGCCAGCTTCCAAACCATTCAGCAGGTTCAGGTCTCTCGGCGATCGCCCTCGGGCCGCGTCCAGCAGATGCAGGTCACCACCGACAAAGGCGTCGTCACCCTCGAAAAAGACGAGCTCCTGCGCGCCTTCGAGACCCCCAACAGCACCCTCTTTTACCTAGACCCGCTCTACCAGAGCGACCAAAAAACCTTGCGGGGCTATGCCTTTGTCGGGGGCGGCCTGGGCCACGGCGTCGGCATGAGCCAGACCGGCTCCTATCGCCTCGCCGAGCTCGGCTGGTCGAGCGATCGCATCCTCAGCTTCTACTTCCCTGAGACCCAGCTCCAGCCCATCAGCCCCGCCATCACCTTCTGGCGCGAGCCCCAGGATCTCCAGGCCCAGGCCCCGCAGCCCTAACGACTCGAATCGGGGTGTGCTTGGGAAAGAATTCGCCCAAACACCCCAAAAGACCTCTGGATCTTTTTAAAACCCCCTTTAAAAAAACAAAGAGAGTCAAAAACGACTCTCCCAGAGGTCGGCCCCTTGGGGCCTTCATTCTTTTGCCTGTTTGGCGCTAATCCACCGGAATCAGAGACAGGTCAACGTCAACAAACTTTGTAGCGCAACCCCGTCTCTGACCCAGGCCCACAAGGCTTAGTAAAGCTCTTCTTCTTGGTGGGTGAGGATGGTGCAGTCGGAAGTGGGGTATGCAACGCAGGTCAGCACGAAACCAGCTTCGATCTGATCGTCATCCAGGAAGGACTGGTCAGACTGGTCGATGGTGCCAGACTTGATTTTGCCAGCGCAGGTAGAGCAAGCGCCTGCACGGCAGGAGTAGGGCAGGTCGATGCCTTGCTCTTCAGCCGCATCCAGAATGTACTCGTCATCAGACACGTCAATCGTGGTGTTGAGACCTTCTGCCTCGTTGATTAGCGTGACCTTGTAAGTAGCCATTTGTGGTCCTCTCGTTAACAGAAACGGCATTCCAAGCGCACCAGAGGAAGACCCTAAGCGGTCTTGCAAGCCAAGCGCCAACCCCTGGCAAGCTTCACTCCTCTGATACTACGGGAAAAATTAAGAAAGGTTTAGGAGGATTAGTAATGAAGTTGTTATTGCTACTTGAGATAAGACCTTTTTATATAAAAAACGATTTATAGAAACTCAATTGATGGCAAATTATTAAGCTCTCAAACCTAGAAACGGCAAGCGTTAAACAGTTCTTAGTAATTCAAAAATTTCCCTCGTTTTTGAGACAAATTAGTATTAGTTATCATTATATTTCTCAATCATCACCTGAGCTTAGGGCTGCTGAAAAGCATTGCTCTGGCGCCCTTTGGGACAAAGGCCACCCAAAGTTTGCTGCTAAGCTGCTGTCTGAGAAAGGTTGCGGGGATCATCGCCCATGGGCGCTTTGGACACGATTCATGTTGGCATTGTTGGGACGGGTTACGCGGCGAAGCTGCGGGCGGAGGCGTTTCAGGCAGACGAGCGATCGCGCGTCGATCGCGTAGCGGGCCACAGCCCCGACAAAACGGCGGCCTTTGCCCAGGCCTACGGCGCGGCCCACACCCTGGACTGGCAAGAGCTGGTGGCGCGGCCGGATCTGGACTTGGTGGTGATCTGTAATGTAAATCAGGCCCACGGAGTGATCGCCCGGGCAGCCCTCCAGGCGGGCAAGCACGTCGTGGTGGAGTATCCGCTGGCCCTAGATCCCCAGGAGGCAGCTGAGCTGATTGCGCTGGCGCACCAGCAAGACCGCTTGCTGCACGTGGAGCACATCGAGCTGCTGGGGGGAGTCCATCAGGCCCTACTGCAAAACCTGCCCCGGATTGGCGAACCTGTTTATGCGCGCTACAGCACCCTCAATCCTCAGCGGCCTGCGCCCGATCGCTGGACCTACCAGCCCAAGCTGTTTGGGTTTCCGCTGGTGGGGGCGCTGTCGCGGGTGCATCGCCTGACCCACGCCTTTGGGCGGGTGGAAACGGTGACCTGTCAGGCCAGCTTTGATTCGGGGGCGATCGCCAACTCCAGTGGCTCTTACCGGAGCTGCTTGTGCAGCGCCCAGCTCCGCTTTGAGAGCGGGCTGATCGGGGAGATAGTCTACGGCAAGGGAGAGGCGCTGTGGCAGGTGGAGCGGCGCTTTGAGGTGCAGGGGCGGGCGGGAGCGCTCCTGTTTGACGGCAACGACGGCACGCTGATCCAGGCCGAGGGCTTCCAGGCCCTGGAGGTGGGCGGCCGCCGGGGCCTATTCGCCAAGGATACGGCGGCGGTGCTGGACCACTTGCTAGACGGGCGATCGCTCTATGTGAGCCCCGCCGAGAGCCTCTATGCTCTGTGCGTGGCCGATGCGGCCCGCCGATCCGCTGAGGAAGGCCGCCTGGTCAAGGTGGCGGCGGAGTATGCAGCGCTGGCGTCGGCCTTTGGTGCTCAAATCCCTTGACCTCGGCCAGGGTATAGAGGGGGCGGCCCTTGACCTCTTCGTAGATGCGGCCAATGTATTCGCCCAGGATGCCGATGCTGACGAGCTGAACGGCCCCCAGGAAAAAGATGGCGATCGCGATGGTGGCAAAGCCTGTCAGGGGAGAGTTGGGCTCAAACAAGCGCCAGTAGAGCACCAGCAGCCCCATCAAAAGGGCGATCGCCGCCGACAGCAGGCCCACATAGGTGGACATGCGCAGCGGCACCTTCGAAAAAGACACCAGCCCGTCAATGGCCAGGGCCAGGGACTTGCGGAAGGTATACTTCACCTCCCCGGCAAAGCGGGGATCGCGCTGAAACGGAATCGCCGTCTGACGGAAACCGGCCCACGCCCGCAGACCGCGCAGGTAGCGGTTGCGCTCGGGCATGGCGTTGAGCGCCTCGACCACCTGGCGGTCCATCAGGCAAAAGTCCCCGGTGTCGGTGGGGATGTCCACGTCTGCCAGGTGCCGCAGCACCCGATAAAAGCCGTAGGCCGTGAGCCGCTTGAACCAGCTTTCTTGACGCCGCTGCACCCGCTGGGCGTAGACCACCTGGTATCCGGCGCGCCACTGCTCCACCATGGCCGGGATCAGCTCGGGCGGATCCTGCAAGTCGGCGTCCAGCACGATCACGATGCGCCCCCGCGCGAAGTTCAGGCCTGCCGTCACGGCGGTCTGGTGGCCGAAGTTGCGGGCGAAGCTGAGGTAGCACACGCGGGGGTCGCGATCGCGCAGATCGCGCAGCAGCGCCAAGGAGCGATCGCGGCTGCCGTCATTTACCAAGATCAGCTCGCAAGGCCCGTCAAGGCCATCCATCACGGCCCCCACCCGGCGGTACATCTCAGGGATGGTGGCTTCCTCGTTATAGATCGGAATCACCAGGGAGTAGGTCGGCTGCATATCGGAAGGCTCAGGCCCAGTGCTCACAGACGTTGCGATCGCCCTCACGATCGAGCCGCGGGTCCCACCACGTCCCGCACCCGGTAAATGGGTCGCTTCTGGGACTCGTGGTAGGTGCGCATCAGCAGCTCGGCCAGCAGCCCAAAGCTAAACAGCTGGACCCCGGTCAAGAACAGCAGCACCGCCAAAATCAGCAAAGGGCGATCGCCAATGCTTTGGCCAAAGCCCAGCTTCAAAATCGATAAATACAGCCCCAGGGCCGACCCCAAGAGCGTACAGAGAATCCCAAAAAAGCCAAAGACATGCATGGGCCGGGTGAGGAATTTCTTGAAAAAGAACACCGTCACCAAGTCCATCAGGACCCGAAAGGTCCGGCTGAGGCCATACTTGCTGTGGCCGTAGCGGCGGGCGTGGTGCCGCACGGGGATTTCGGCGACCCGCGCCCCCTCGATGAAAGCCAAAGCGGGCAAAAAGCGGTGCAGTTCGCCGTAGAGGTTGAGATCTTGGACAATTTCGGCTCGGTAGGCCTTGAGGGAGCAGCCGTAGTCGTGGATGTGCACCCCCGTCACTTGGCCGATCAGCGCATTGGCGATCCGCGACGGCAGCAGGCGGGTCAGGGCGGCGTCTTGACGCTTCTTGCGCCAGCCGCTCACCAAGTCGTAGCCCTCTTCTAGCTTGGCCAGCAGCTCCGGAATATCGGCGGGATCATTCTGGAGATCGCCGTCCATCGTGATGATGATGCGCCCCCGAGCGTGCTGGAATCCGGCGGCCATGGCGGCGGTTTGGCCGTAGTTGCGCCGCAGCAGGACGCCCCGCAGGTCCGTGCGCGATCGCGCCAGCTCGCCCAGCAGCTCGGCCGATCCGTCCTGGGAGCCGTCGTCCACGCACACAATTTCGTAGGAATGAGGCAGATCGACGACGGCCGCTGCGATCGCCTCAATCAGCTTGGGCAAGCTCTCAACTTCGTTATACAGGGGAACAACGATCGATAAATCAGGCTGGGCGTCCGCAGAAAGCGGCGTCAGCTCGGGTGCTAGGGACGCATCCATGGATATTTATGGTGCCAGGTAAAAAAGATCAGCAAAATTGCGCGCACTGGCCAGGTTCATTGTATCGGCAAGGGCACTGCTCCAATGCCGTTTTGTCTGGGTCGGGGTTTCTAGACGCGGCCAGGGCAAACTTTGTTCGAGGTCGGGGTCAGCGCCGGCTCACAGGGGCGGCGGTGGCGGTAGGCGGGGGCGACTTTTCTTGGAGAGCCTCGGTGAGCTGCGCTGAGTTGAAATCTTTAACCAAGGCCAGACTCACCGAGGGCTGGTCAATCAGGGGCGGGTAGTTGGCCTGGAGATAGCTGCGGTAGGCGGGCTCTTGGCCCAGGTAGGTCTTGAAAAAAGCCACGCTCATGGCTTCCATGTAGTTTTGGGCGATCGCCGGGTCTGGGCCGACGAGGGCCGACGGCAGCGGGATGGGCTCCTCGCCTTCCGAGGGTTCATCTAGGGTCGAAAAGTGACTCGCGCGCTCCATCATCAGCAGATAGCGATCGGCACTGCCATTGATCCAAGTAAATGGACGAATTTGCTCGGCCAGCGCTGGGGCAATGGTGTCATTGCTGCTGGTCACGATCATCACCGGCACCTGAAGCTGGTTGAGACCCGTCTCGCCAAAGACGCTGCTCGTGATCGGATTGATGGCGATCGCCGCCTTGATGCGGGGGTCGTGCAGGGTGACTTGGGACGCAGCCGTCTGGGTTTCCAGGGCGCGGCACTGGAGCAGCAGTGACAAATTCCAGGTATTAATCACGTCCAGACAATCTTCTTGCAGTCGCGGAAAATTTAGCGTCGCTCCGGCCGCCGCCAGTGCCGTATAGCCGCCAAAGGACTGGCCCAAAATGCCGATTTGATCCAGATTAAATCGGCCTTCTAGGGCGCTCCCAGATTGATTGAGGGTCGTGATCGTGTCGATCAGATAGCGAATGTCAAGGGGACGATTCACAAACTCCATCGGGTCGGCCACTTCGCTGGCGCGCCCCTCGATGAGGGCCTGGAGCTGGGCGTCGTTGCTGCCGGGGTGCTCTGGCACCGCGACCGCAAAGCCGTAGCTGGCCAGGTGAGCGGCCAAATAGGCAAAGGTGGTGCGATTGGAGCCGAGGCCGTGGGAAATAATCACCACCGGAGCATTGGGAGTCGCAGGCAGATAAAAGTCCACTGGAAAGGTGCGATCGCGGCTCGGATCGCGCAGCCGCAGCGTCTCGCGCCGGTAGTCCACCGGCCCGCGCGATCGCACATCCACCAGTTCTCCGCTCGGCAGCGGCGGCGTCAGCAGCGCCTCGGTGCGCGCCTGGGTCTTGACGGCCGCCACCGCCTGCCGCGTCTCCTGGACGATCGTGCTCAGCTCATCAGCAAACTCCAGACTCCGTCCCAGATCCACCCGAATGCCCGGTGTCGGAAACTGCTGCATCACATTCAAGAGGGTCATGCCCTCGGGCTCCGCCGCCGCCAAAATCAGCGCGGCCCGCAGGCCCAAAAATCCCGACTGGCGCGCTTCGGACTGGATCACTTGGCCCAGGCGATCGAGCAAAATTTCGCCCTGGGGCGAGTAGAGAAACTGGGACACCGCCACCGCATCAAAGCCAATGGGCGTCAGCAGCACCTCCCGCAGCTGAGCCAGGCGCTCTGGCCCCGCGTACTGCCCGTACAGGGCCAAATCCCCCGTGATTTCGCCGGTCCGCGCATAGATCTCTAGCTCTTTGATCGTGATGGATCGGCCCAGCAGTCCATAGGACAGATAAATCCGCTCAGCGCCCAGGCTGGGCTGGGCTGCCAGGAGGCTCCAAGGCAAAAGGCCTAGGCTAATGAGCTGGCCGAGGCGGGGCAGCAGCCGAGACCTGCGGAGGCGATCGCGCAGGGTGTCCCCGGGCGATCGCCCTCCAGCCGCAGAAGAACGTGAATTCATACTTATCCTTGCCTTGGATTGCCAGTCAATCGACAGCCACACCAACAGAACGCGCTATCTCAATGCCTCACTCAGCGTTTTCCCAGTTCCTGAACCTGCCCTAGGGATTTCTCTTCTACAGCCACTCTTGGCCCGGCGCTGCCCCGACTCGCTGCAGGCCCAAGCGCACCACCGACAGCGCCAAAATCACCAAGAAGAGAACCAAACCGATCGTGCAGGCGTAGCTCACTTCCAAATCCTGGAAAGCGCGCTCATAGACGTAGTACACAATCGTCTTCGAGCTGTTGTTGGGGCCACCCTGGGTCATGATGTAGATCTCTTCAAAGACCTTGGTGGCCGAAATCGCTGAGATGACCCCCACCAGCAGGAGGTAAGGGCGCATCAGCGGCACCGTCACGTCCCAGTGCTTGCGCAGCCCGTCCGAGCCGTCGATCGCCGCCGCCTCATACAGCTCTGCGGGAATGGCCTGTAGCCCAGCCAGATAAATCACCATGTAGTAGCCTAGCCCCTTCCAGATCGTGACTGCCATCACGCTAAACAGCGACCACGTCGGCAGGGTCAGCCACGGAAAACCCTCCGAACCCGGCAGCACCAGACGGACGACATGGTTGAGCAGGCCGTTTTCGTTATAGAGCCAGCGCCAGGCGATGCCCGCCACCACCATCGAGATCACCACCGGGGTGTAGTAGGCGGCGCGAAACCAGCTGATGCCCCGCAGCTTTTGGTTGACGAGGATCGCCAGCCCGAGGGGCAGCACCACCAAAACGGGAACGACCCCCACCAGATACACAAAGGTATTCCGCAGGGTTTGCCAAAAGACCGGATCGCCCAGCAGCCGCTGAAAGTTGCCAAACCCAATCCACAGGGGCGGCTGCGTGAGGTCGTAGCTGTAGCGCGTGAAGCTCAGCAAAAAGGCCTGGACCGCTGGCCAAAAGACGGTCAGGCCCAAAAGTGCCAGGGCCGGCAGCAAAAACCAGTAGGGCGTGAGCTGCTGCTGAAGTTTTGGCCAGTTTTGGGGAATTGGAAACTTTGTCGTCATGGGGAGAGGTCACTACGCGGGGAACGACAACGGGCGATCGCCCGACTGCTTGGGAGAGCTGCTGTTGATTAGCTAAAGCAGTAGAAGCCTCACGCCATCATCCTTGGCTTGGCGTGAGATAATGACGCTCCTCTGACCTATGCCCCAGGCTAGGGAAGGGAAGGGGGGGAAAACGAGCAAATCTTTCATGGCACAAAGTAAGTGGGATATAGTCAGGGCAAGGGTTTGAGCCAATCGCCGCCCTGAAATTTGAACCACGACAACTCAAAGTATGGGGTTGCATCCAGTCATAGCGAATTCGCGTTTCTGTGGATGCGTAAAACTTTGACAGTACCGAGGTTGAACATACATTGGTACTTGTTCAAAGTCTGCGGTAGGGCATTCCGTGGACTCAAAATAAAGCTCAGGATACGCCCGATGCAATAGCAGGGGTCACTGAGAAGCCTACACCGTATACGTCAGTATCGATGTAGGAGTCTGTCACAGCAGGTTTGGGCGGACTGTACTACGCCTCAACGAGCGAGCAGTCGGTGACGGCGACTGCAAAAAAACAGCTAAAAAAGCGGCAGATTGAAGCCGAGGCTGACGCCGACGAGCCCCCCATCAAAGTCCACCAAGTCGTTGCTGGAGTTCCCGAAGCGATATCCACCGTACACCGTGAGCTGGGCGCGCTCCGAAAACTGATAGTTCAAAACGCCCAAGAGCTGCTGATAAAAGTCATCGCGATCGCTCTCGGTAAAGTTGCTCAGGCCGAGCTGGTAAGCCAGACTCGCCTGAAATTCTTCGGTGACGTCGTAGCGCAAAGACGCGCCGAGGGAATTCAAAATGCGGCTGCGGTTGTCTGGATCGGCAAAGCTGACCTGAAGCTGATAGAGCGTGTCGAGAGCGAGCTTGTCAGTGAGCGGATCGGTGCGGCCCAGGGCCAAGCGGAGGGCGTGGTCATTGAGAAAGCGATCGCCCCCTTCCCGATAAAACAGGTTTTGGTTGCTCCAGCCCACCTCGCCGTACATCCGCGGCGACAGAGCATGACGCACGCTCGCCTCAAAGCGCAGCTCGTTGTAGTCAAACTCTGACTGGTCCTGATAGCGCACCAAGTTGCCGCCCACGGAGCCGATCAAGGCCGTCCGGGAGCTGAGGGGATAGACGCCCCACAGCTCCAGACCCGTCTGGATCAGACCGTCGGCGATCGGATCGCGAATCGAAAAAATATTGTCGCTGCTGAAATAGGTAGCGTTCCCCAGCAGATAGAGGGCGGGGGGTGGCGTGGGCGGCGTGGCTTCTGCGGTGGGCGTCGGCAAGGGGCGCACGCGAATCACGCCCAGTTCCGGATCGCCCAGCACCTCGGACTCGCCCGTGCCGTCGGTGGGGGTGGCAGGAACGCCGATGGGCGGGGCGGGCTGGCCCGGGCGAGGGACGGTGTCAAGCTGCCGAGAGGGCTCTGTGGGGTCTTGAATAATGGTCGAGGGAGGAGACTCTTGAGCGAACTGGCTAGGCCCTGAGGGAGCCGAGACCGGACCGAGCAGGCGCGCCGGCGCGTCCGGCGGCAGCTGCAAAAAGTCCGGGGGAGAAAAAGGGATGCTCTGGGCCGGAAACGGGCGATCGCCGCTCGTATCCAAAACAGCGGGCGCGTCCTGGATCGCCGTTATTTCGCTTTCCTCGGCTAGCGCAGCCGAGGGCTGAGCAATGAGGGCGATCGCCCCTATCCACGGGCCAACAACCCCCAGCGTCCCCAGTCCCAGAGGTCCTAGAACGCTGTCATGACCCAAGAAACAACTCTGATACATAGGTCTCTCCCATCCCTTGCTGTCAGCTTTCAGACGGCTGATCGTGCACTTCTGATCCTTGCGAGGGATGAATTGCACAAATCGTTAGCCTAGCATTGCCCTCAGTGGGTTCACGTAGAAATCACTGCTCTTGCCTAACCCTGATTCTCAGCGACCGGAAGCACCTGATTGAGTGAATTTAACAAAATTCTGTCAATGGAGAGATTTTCGCGCCGCAAAAAGCGCTGAATTGAAGAACTAACAATTTTCGACACACCCGCTGGGTCTGGTGATTACACTGAGATGAGGGGTGGGTGCAGATCAAAGAAGTCCGCGATCGCCAGACTGCAAGGCTTGGACGATATGCGCGACCATAGAGATGGGAGTATCAGGGAACCTACCAGCACCGCAACGGGTTCAATTGTGAATTGGCGAGCGGCGACACCCCTGCGCCTGGTTTTTATTTGGTTCTCAGCCGCGAGGAAAGAAGACTATGTCTCGGCGTTTAATCCTGGTCTTGACGGTCCTAATCTGGAGCCTAGGGGCACAAGCGAGTTACGCCCTGACTCCATTGACCCGGGCGACCGTGCAGCAGATCCGCAATATTGTTCGGCTCCAACCCCAGCGCCAGCCGGCTCGACCGGCCCGCCTCTCCGACCCAATGGTGCCTGGGGATGCGCTCTCGACGGGAAGTGGCTCTTCAGCGGATGTCGTCTTCAACGACGGCTCCCTCGCCCGCTTGGGCGCTCAAGCCCTCTTCAACTTCAAGCCCAACACCCGAGACATTGACCTGCGCGGTGGTACGGTCTTGGCTCTGATTCGGCCTGGTCAAGGCTTGACTCGCATTCGCACTCCCAACGCGACGGCGGGCATTCGAGGTTCTGCCTTGTTTGTGCGCTATGTGCCCGAGACGCAGACTAGTATTGTTGCGGCCCTGACCGACTCTGGCATTACGGTGTCGAATGAGCAGGGAACCCAAACGCTCGCCGCAGGCCAAATGGCGGTGTTTGAGGGCGATCGCCTGCAAGGCGTATACGAATTTGACCTGAGCTCCTTCTACGCCACCAGTGAAATCGTCAAGGGCCTAGATCTCTCCTCCGAAAATCCCCAGGCGATCGCCATTGAAGGGGCTGCCCTCGATGAAGTGCGAGCCGAGATCCGTCGGGGTCTGGCGTCCCAAGGCTCCTTGGCAGAAATGCCCATGCAGGAAAATCCAGACTTTCTCAGCGCGGTCTCTACCCGCACCGAAAGCTCGCCACCAGAGGGCGTTCCCCTGCGCCCCACGATTGATGTCCACCCAGACCGCTTGCTCGAAGCAGGCGAAACCCAGTTTCTAGAGGCGGTGCCAGCGTCCCAGTTTGAGCCCAACCCGGTGGCGCCGGCCCAGCCTCAGCCCGCAATCATGCGGGGCCTCGACATGATCCCGACGCGGCCCGGTGCTAGTCCCGCGCAGCCCGCGACCCCAGCCCAGCCCAACGGTCCTGGGACCCCAGCCCAGCCCGCGATCCCGGCCCAGCCCGGCGGGCGCGACAACAACGCGGCGACGCCTGCAACTCCGGCCCGGCCCAACGGTCCTGGGACTCCGGCAACGCCCGCGACCCCGGCCCAGCCCGGCGGACGCAACAACAACGCAGCGACGCCCGCGACCCCAGCCCAGCCCAATGGTCCTGGGACTCCGGCAACGCCCGCAACTCCGGCCCAACCAAATGCAGGCAACCCCGCTCCTCAGGGGCCTGTGGCTAATCAGCCGCCTCTCCAGGTAGACCCAGCGCCAGATCCTGCGGGGACGCCTACTACGCCAGCCGAGCCGCCAACGACGATCCCGGTCACTCCGGATACGCCTCCATCGCCCCAGCCAGAGCCCGACGTCACGCCGATGCCGGTGGAGCCACCCATCTCCGTTAACCCCGCTCCTGTGCCGGAGAGCACACCCTCTAGCGACGTCGGAATTGGTCTGAATTTGGCCAATTTGGGGATTAATCTGGGGGGGAAGCCAGGAAAATCTCCTAACCCGCCAGCAAACCCACCCGATAGACCCCCGGGCAACCCGGTATTTGATTTGCCTGGCTTGCCCAGACAAAACTGAGATTGTGTTTATTGGGCCTGAACGGTTTGCGGCGCTAGGTTGACGGTGGGCTAGCGTCAGGGGCGATCGCCGTTTCTGGCTCTTCAGAAACTTGGGCAGTATCAAAGCCCTCCGGCCACAGCAGCGTCGAGGGCCGCTCGTCCTCGCCGTCATCCAGGGCGTTTGCGAAATTGCCAGAAACAGCCGTCTCAGGCTCGCTCTCTTCGGCGATCGCGCCGCTGGACTGGAGCGATCGCAGCGCTGCCAGCGCCTCATCCGCAGACTGATAGCGCAGCTTGAAGTCATAGCGCACCATCTGACTCAGAATCATTGCCAGCTCGTGGCTCACGCGGGCCCGATGTTGCCAAACGAGATCCCCCGTCTTCGGGTCTTCCTTGAGCTGGTCCGGGGGAAGCCCCGTCAGCGCCTGAATGGCCGTCATTCCCACCGCGTACAGGTCACTCGTAAAGCGCGGCATCCCTGCGCACTGCTCGCTGGGCATGTATCCCCGCGTGCCGATGCCAATGGTCAAGGCCGCCTCTGTCCCGCCCTCGCCGCTGGCCTGGGTCTGCATCTCCTTGACCGCCCCAAAGTCAATCAGCACTAGCCTATTGTCGCTGTGGCGCCGAATGATGTTATTCGGCTTGATGTCCCGGTGAATCACCCCGTGGTGGTGGACAAAGATCAGCACCTCCAGCAAGTCCTCGAGCATCCGCAGCACGCGCGCCGAAGGAATCTGCTTACCGAGGGGGAGCTCCTCGCTGAGGGGATGGCCAATGATGAATTCCTGAATCAGATAAAACTCGGCATCTTCTTCGAAATAGGCCAAAAGCTGCGGAATTTGGTCATGTTTGCCGAGCTTTTCGAGGGTGGCGGCCTCTCGCTCAAACAGACGCCGCGACAGGGCCAAGACCTTCACATCATTGCTGGCGGGCCGCAGCTGCTTCACCACGCACTGGGGCGTGCCGGGGCGCTGGGTGTCTTCGGCGATGTAGGTCGCGCTAAAGCCTCCAGAGCCCAAGACTTTTAGCACGCGGTAGCGATTGCCGAGCAGCTTGCCCAGCACTTCCTGCTCCCGCTCGGCCAGCAAGTCTTGAAAATCATCCTGCTGTCCCAGAATTTCTTGGACGAGGGGCGCGCCAGCGTAGTGCTTGAGGGTGCGACGGAGCTGGCGGCGACGCTGCTGGTCTTGCCAGTAGGTGGTCCCCATGTAGCCAAAGCCCCCCAGGGCGATCGCCAGGATCGGCGTAGCCGTGGGCACTCGGCGCTGGGCATAGGTAAATAGGCTATAGCTGCCAATCAGCCAAGTCAGCACCAGTGCGCTCAGCCAGAGAAACTGGTGCTCCAATCGGCGCTGCCGACTGAGCAGGGCGCTAGCTCCCAGCACCAAAACCAAGACCAGTCCGCCTCGCGCCCCCGACCCGGGTAGCAAGTCGCCGATCGCTCGTCCCTCCAGCAGCGTCGCGATGCCATTCGCGTGGATCTCGATGCCTGCCATGGGCTGAGGATACAGGAGGCTGAGGCCAAAAGGCGTGTTGTGAAAGTCTTGGGCCGATGCTGCGGTGGCGCCGATCAGCACAATTTTGTCTTTGAAGTAGGCGCCGCTCTGGAGGTAGGTATTCCAGTTGCTCGGATCGAGAACGTGCCAAAAGGGGATTTGCTCGAAGGTTCCGGAAGGCCCATAGAAAAAGATGTCGCTGCCGCTGAGAGGCGGCGTGGAGGCCTGGGCAGACGCCAGGACTGCCTGGTCAAAGGACGGCACGTCGTCGGCGATCGTCTGTAAAAAGTCGCCATGATCTGGATTATTGCGCTGGACGTGCCAGAGATAGCGGCTGTTGAGCTCTTGGACTTCGCTGTTGGCACTCAGGGGATAGTTGATGTATCCCGTGAGGGTGCCCCCGGTCAGGAAGCGAGTTTGGGGCTCAGCGAGCTGAAACACGTAGCCGCCGCGATCGCTCCCCTCCTCAAACTGCGCTGCCAGCGTCACCTGGGAGCGGTAGCGCGCCAGGGTTTTGGCAAAGCGCTCGTCATCCGCCTCGCCATAGATGCCCGGCGCATCAAAAATCACGTCGACCCCGACCGCCTTGGCCCCCGCCCCTAGCAAGCGCTCGATGGCGATCGCGTAGGCCGTGCGCTGCCAGGGCCAAGATTGCAGCGGCGCCAGGAACGGGTAGCGCTCGGGCTCCATGGCGTGGATTTTGCCCTGCTGGATCGACTGCTCATCGATGGCCAAAATAACAATGTCCTGGGGCGGCGTCCTGGGACCGCGCACCTCAAAAAAGAAAGCCTGATTTTGGCGCTCTAGGAGCTGGACCAGGCCCACTTCGGTTGCCGTCCCCGCTGCTGCCAGCAAGGCGATCGCCCCCGCCAGGCTATGGCCCAACCGTCGGAGCGTCCACCACTGACGAGCTCGCAGCTTCAAGCGCTGGCCCAGCGACGTGGTATTGCTAAAAGCAGGTTTTTCTGCGGTCATCGGAAGCCTCCGAGAGACCCCGTCGTTGGAGGGCGGGGCGGAATAGGAGCGGCAATTGAGCGGGGTTCGATAGCAACCATTGTGCCCAAGTCCAACCCGAGGCGAAGACGATTTCTTTCCCAAGATCGACCTAGCTCAAGATTGGTCTGGGATCCCAAGCGACAAAAAAGCGCGTCTCCCTGCCCCTGATCTCCACCGGCGATCGCCCCTTTCCGTAAATTCTTTGACCGGAAAGGCTGTCCCGCGAGTCCCGGCTCTATCGCTGATCGAGCTTTTCTGCCACCATGAGCGAGAGGGCTTTGCAGTGCACCCTATAATAGGATCAGCTCAAAATACCCTCTTAATTCAGCCTATTTCCTACTCTAGACTTCCTTCAATGAGAATCCCAGTTAATTTTGCTTCTACCTAACCCTTACTCATCTGTGTAGTCAATTCCTAAAGAACTAAAATTACCCTTAACTCAAATACTTCTTTAGGCTCAAAACTTCGGTGTGAGGGAAATCAATCTCCCTTGCAGGTCTTTTCACCAATGCTAGCCAGCCCATAAAAGGACGCTGGCTCGGCTCAATTCTACAAATTTTAGGTCTAACCTTCTATGAGTTATCCCAAAAATCGGCTGTCGATTTTCGTCGACGGCAACAACATGTTTTATGCACAGCAGAAAAACGGTTGGTTCTTTGATCCTCGTCGCGTTTTAGAGTATTTCACCCGAGAACCCGGTATTAACCTGATCAATGCTTTTTGGTATACCGGCATCAAAGATCCTCAAGACCAGCGAGGTTTTCGAGATGCCCTGATCAGCTTAGGCTATACGGTCCGAACTAAAATTCTTAAAGAGTATTACGACGATAACTCGGGACGCTACTCCCAAAAAGCGAATCTCGATATCGAAATTGTTATTGATATGTTTAATACCGTTGAGCAATACGATCAGGTGATTTTGTTTAGCGGTGATGGTGATTTTGAGCGGGCGATCGAGCTGCTGCGATCGAAAAGTACGCACATCACGGTTGTTTCTACAGAAGGCATGATTGCGCGCGAGTTGCGCAATGCCACAGACCGCTATATTGACCTGAATGATATTCGCCCGTTTATCGAAAAAATGGATGCCTGACTGGCGAAAAGATAGCTTGCCCAGGTTGAGCGATCGCCGGCCCGACTTTTCGGAGTTCTGGGATACGGCGAGGTAAAGCCAGCGACTAGAATGGTCTTACGGTGGGTACGGGGGCGATCGCCCCGCAGCGGGTCTAGATGCAGCGGCCTGGGGCTGCTCCCCCCCTGTGAATGCTGCTGGTGACGACCCTTGATACTCTGATACTCAGCGCCTTGCTCCTGTGTTCAGCCATCGGAGACTGGGGCTGCTGTTCGCCCTGAGCGATGCGCCTCAAGCCCCGACGGCGTCTGAGATTGCTTTTTCCCTGCTGATTTTCTTTGAACTTCTGCGAGTCCTCAACAACTATGAGCACAAACCCCCCTCAGGATCGAATCATCATTTTTGACACCACCCTCCGCGACGGGGAGCAGTCTCCTGGCGCAACGCTGAATGTGGATGAAAAGCTGACCATTGCGCGCCAGCTGGCTCGGCTTGGGGTCGATGTGATCGAGGCGGGGTTCCCTTTTGCGAGTCCTGGGGACTTTGAGGCTGTACAAAAAATCGCTGCTCAGGTAGGTTCTCCCGACGGCCCCTCGATCTGCGGTCTAGCGCGCGCGACCCAGCAGGACATCAAGGCGGCGGCGGAGGCCCTCAAGCCAGCGGCCAAGCCTCGCATTCACACCTTCATTGCGACGTCGGACATTCACCTCCAGTACAAGCTGAAGAAGACGCGGCCCGAGGTGCTGGCGATCGCCGAGGAGATGGTCGCCTACGCCAAATCCTTCGTGGATGACATTGAGTTCTCGCCGGAGGATGCGGGCCGATCGGAGCCGGAGTTTCTGTACCAGGTGCTCGAGCGGGCGATCGCCGCCGGTGCCACCACCATCAACATCCCCGACACCGTTGGCTACACGACGCCAGCTGAGTTCGGCGCCTTGATTCGCGGCATCAAAGAGAACGTCCCCAACATCGACAAGGCCATTATTTCGGTCCACGGTCACAATGACCTGGGCTTGGCGGTGGCAAACTTCCTGGAAGCCGTCAAGAATGGTGCTCGTCAGCTCGAGTGCACCATCAACGGCATCGGTGAACGGGCCGGCAATGCTGCCCTCGAAGAGCTGGTCATGGGGCTTCACGTGCGCCGCCGCTACTTCAACCCCTTCTTGGGCCGCCCACAGGACTCCGAAGCGCCCCTCACCAACATCGACACCCGCCAGATCTACAAAACCTCGCGCCTGGTCTCGAACCTGACCGGGATGCTGGTCCAGCCGAACAAGGCCATCGTCGGCGCCAACGCCTTCGCCCACGAATCCGGCATTCACCAGGACGGCGTCCTCAAGAACAAGCTCACCTACGAGATCATGGACGCCCAGTCTATCGGTCTGACCGACAACCAAATTGTGCTGGGCAAACACTCCGGCCGCAACGCCTTCCGGACGCGCCTGCGGGAGCTGGGCTTTGACCTGGCGGATCAGGACCTGAATCGGGCTTTTGTGCGGTTCAAAGAGCTGGCCGACAAGAAAAAAGACATCTCCGATCGTGACCTGGAAGCCATCGTCAACGACGAAATCCAGCAGGCCCCAGAGCTGTTCCGGCTGGAGCTGGTGCAGGTCTCCTGCGGCAGCAACGCGCGGCCGACGGCGACGGTCACCCTGCGGACGCCCGACGGTGAGGAGCTGACGGACGCGGCCATTGGCACAGGGCCGGTGGATGCGGTGTACAAGGCGATCAATCGCGTGGTTGAGGTGCCCAATCAGCTGGTGGAGTTTTCGGTCCAGTCGGTGACGGCCGGGATCGACGCCATTGGCGAGGTGACGATTCGCCTCAAGCACGAAGATCGGCTGTTCTCGGGCCATGCCGCCAATACCGACATCATTGTGGCGTCGGCCCAGGCCTACCTGAATGCCCTGAACCGCCTCTGCGCGGCTTTGCAGCAGGGAGCGTCCCTCCATCCCCAGCGGGGCGCGGGGCTGACGTCGACGGATCCGGCGATCGCCCAAAGCCGCATCTAAGCCTCAACAGCTTCTAGGAAGTCACGTTTGCTGAGCCAGGAGCGCCCATGACGGGTGCTCCTGCTGAAACTCTGAGTTTTTTTGTCTATGCCCTATACTTCGCTCCCGGAGCTGATCGCCCAAGCCAAGGCCGGTCAGCAAATTGTTGGGTTGCCGACGGATACGGTGCCCGGCTTGGCGGTGCGCCCCGATCGGGGCGAGCTGATTTTCGCGGCCAAGCAGCGCAGTGAAACCAAGCCCCTGATTTTGCTGGGGGCCAGCGCCGAGGATTTGTGGCCCTTTGTGGGAGGTAGCGCTGAGGAGCAGGCTCTCTGGCGATCGGTGGCGGAGCGTCACTGGCCCGGAGCCCTGACGCTGGTCTTGCCCGCTAGCGATCGCGTGCCCTCTGCCATCAACCCCACCGATCCGACCACGGTGGGCCTGCGGGTGCCCCAGCGGGCGATCGCCCGCCACATCCTCGCCCAGACCGGTCCCCTGGCCACCACCAGCGCCAACCTCTCCGGGCAGCCAGCTTTGCAGACCCTTGAAGACATCGCGGCTCAGTTTCCCCAGGTGCTGCTGCCCCAGGCGGCGGAGGTGGCCGCCATCGAAGGCGATCGCCCAGCCACCTCAGGCACGCCCTCGACGGTGGTGAAGTGGACCGGCACAGACTGGGAAGTGCTGCGCCAAGGGGCGATCGCCCTGCCGCTGTAGCCTCTGGTATGGGCAGCTTGGCCCTACCACCATCTCTTTTCTGGACTTGTTGGAACGTAGTCTAGACGACTTCTTTTTCCAACTGCGCTTACGACTGGGTTCGCTCATTTTCTGAGGTCTCTATCTCAGGAAAGAGCGAATTTTTTGTTGCCAAAGTCCCTAAAGCCTGAGTGGCTCTGGAACACCTTGCTAAAATCCGAATTTCCAGAGGTTTTGGGCAACAATATCCCAAAATCACAGATCTGTCCGCGTGTAGATTCAAATTAGGCCGAAATCAAAGATGGTTATATAGGGTTCAGTCAGATGTCCAAGGGACAAACAACTGCAACCTCTACGGCGATTTTTTAAGCTGTTGCTAACCATTCAAATCAAAGTCTTTCGATTTTTCTGACTGATTTTTGTAGGCTAAATTCCTGAAATTTCAAGGAAAAAGCCTGCTTGTTTGTAGCGACAGCCTGTTAATCCAAGTTTTGGAAAAATGGGCGATCGCCGTCAAGACGCTGTGTGATTCTCCAGCAGCATTTTAGGACGCCAAGCTTTTGCTGGCGGCCAATGGGGCCTAAGTTCACCAATTTCTAAGATGAACTTCTAGGATGAGTTTTCTCATCAGAAAAGGTGACATTAAAGCGCCTTAAAGCGCTGCTTTGAAAGAATCACAGTACACCTGATGTTAAAAACGTGAGAATTTCATTATGAAAACCATTCGCCAAAACTTTTCTGCAATTGTCAAAGCAGCTCGAGTTCTTGTTTTGACCTTTGTCTGCACGCTGTTTGTGTTTGCTAGTGCTGCGCCTGCCTTCAGCAGCGATCTGCGCAAGGGTGAAGACGCCCTGAAGGGAATCCAAAAAGAATCGGAGCAGGTTCTGCGCGGCAACTCCGTCTCTCCCTCTCTGAAGGAAACCCAGCGCAAAGCCAATGAAGGAATTAACGAAGTGCAGGGCGCGGCTGACGCGGAGAAAATGAATCGCCCCAGCAACTCCCAAGGGGCCAAGACCGTCGAGGAATCGGCTAAAAACGTTCTGGAGTCGATGAAAGAAAAGGCTGAGGACGTGATTCGCTAGACTAGCTAGATTGCTGCTCTAGAGGCTGCAACGCCAAAGGACAAGCTTTTGATCCCCCCTTCATCATGAAGGGGGGATTGTTTGTGTTTGGGGGCGATCGCCCCAAGAGTCGCTAGTAACTAAGCCTAGTCGCAGGAAATAACGTAAACCCAGTCTTTGTACTGCGGATCGCGGTTTTCGGTGATGGCCGTGATTTTCTCGCGAAGCTGGTCGGTGATCGGGCGATCGCTGGAGAGCTTGTAGTTCTCGACTTGCTTGACCGGCGTGATCTTGGCCGCTGTCCCGCTTAGGAAAACCTCATCGGCGATCAGCAGCTCGGACTTGTCCACCGGCCGCTCGATCACCTCGAGGCCCATGTCCCGCGCGATGGTGATGATGCTGCCACGGGTGATTCCCTCCAGGATGTCCTGGTCGGGGCCGGGGGTGATCACCTGGCCGTTGCGGACGATGAAAACATTCATGCCCGAGGCTTCGCAGATTTTGCCCTGGGAGTTCATCAAGATCGCCTCGTCGTAGCCCGCTTCCACCGCTTCGGTCTTGGCCAGGGAGGAGGTGATGTAGGCGCCGCTGATCTTGCCGCGCAGGGGCAGGCTGCGGTCCTCTTGGCGGTACCAGGAGCTGATGCGGCAGCTCACGCCCTCGGGGGAGAGGTAGTCGCCGAGCTCTAGACCATAGATGAAAAAGTCTTTTTCGATCTTGTGGAGGCGGGGCGAGATGCCGAGGTCTGAGGTGTAGACGAAGGGGCGAATGTAGGAAGAGCTGCCAGGACGGTTTTTGCGCACAAATTCAACGATGGCCTCCTGAATTTTGCTGGCGGGGAGGTCATAGTTCAAAAAGCGAGCGCTGTTGCTGAGGCGCTTGCAGTGGAGGTCGAGGCGGAAAAGCAGATATTGGTTGGGATTTTCGGGATCGGCGATGCAGCGAAGACCGCCAAACGCGCCGGTGCCGTAGTGCAGCGCGTGGGTGGCAATGGAGATTTTGGCGTCTTCGAAGGGAACAAACTGGTTCTGAAAGTACGCAATGGGCAGGAAGTTGTGCATGGTTACGGCGAATGATGGTGCGATCGCGGACAGCAGCGAGATTCAGGGCGGCTGAGCGCTAGTGCAGCGCTGAAAAGCTCTCCGCAAAGCGGTTGGGCTTGGGTGCGGAGGAGGTCGCGCGGAAAGTGTTCTGCAAAGCAATTGTCGCGCAACTCGGCCCCTGAGAAAAACCCACGGACCAATTTGGGCGATCGCCCGATCGCTGTGCCGAACCTCTGCCGACGTTCAGGATCAGCGCCCCCAGGGCGGCTATCCGCCGATCCGGGCGCGCATCTGCTGCTGTAGGCTGCGGGCGTCGCTGTAGTCGGGGCGAATTTCCAGGGCGCGGTTGACCGACGCTAGGGCCTCTTCGTAGCGTCCCAGGTTCCACAGGGTGGCGCCGCGGTTGTTCCAGGCTTCGGCCAGTTGGGGATTGAGCTCGGTGGCGCGGTCAAAGGCAGCCAGGGCCTCGGCGTCTCGCTTGAGCATCAGCAGAGCGGCCCCGCGGTTGCTCCAGGCTTCGCTGTAGTTGGGGTTGAGGGCGATCGCCTGATCGTAGGCGGCCAGGGCTTCGCCGTGGCGGCCCGTGGCGTCGAGGGCAAACCCTCGGCTCCAGTGCGCTTCGGGGTAGTTGCTATTGAGGGCGATCGCCCGGTTGCAGGCTGAAAGCGCCTCATCAAAGCGCCCGAGCTTGTTCAGGGCGAAACAGCGTCCCTGATGGGCCTCCGCCGAACCCTCTTGAAGGGCGATCGCCTGATCAAAGGCACTCAGCGCCTCGGGATAGCGCTCGGCTTCTTGGAGTTTTTGGGCGCTTGCTAGGACCTGGGCGGCCTGCGGTCCCGAATTGGCCGGGGTTCCGGCGGGCGTCGCAGGCTGGGCCGCCGGGGCCGGAGAAGCCCCCGTCGGTGAGGCTGTGGCAGCGGCTGGGCTAGGACTCGCGCTGGGCGAGGGGCTGGGCGCGCTGCTAGGCGTCGGCGAGGCAGTCGGCGCTGGCGACGCTGCGGTTTCCGGAGGACTGGCCTCGGGAGACTGACTGGCCTGGACAGAGGCCTCCAGGGACTGCGGGCGATCGCCCAAGAGGCTCCACGCTCCCCAGGCGGTTGCCCCCAGGAGTAGCGCCGCCGCCACCCAGGTGATCGGCTGCAGCGCCAGCGGCGTTCCCCTAGAGGCACTCTGCGACGATCCTGTGACCATCATCGGGACCGTGGGGCCAGTCTGGCTGGACTTCTGAGGGGTCCAGCTGCCCGCGAGCCCCGCCTCCGGGACTAGGGTACTGCCCACAGAGCCCGCGTCAACGGTGGTCCCCTCAGTGGCCAGCGGACCCTCCAGACCCGGAATGGCTTGGGCCGGAACGCTTGGCCACACCACGGTGGTGGACGCCTCGCGCAGCTCCTCGGGGAGCGCCTCTAGGGCCTCTAGGGCCTCGACAGCCGTCGCATAGCGGGCTCGGAAGTCGTAGCGAATCAGCCGGTCCAAAAAGTCCGCCAGCTCGGGCGTCGTGTCGGGAGCGCGATCGCGCCAAACCACTTCCCCGGTTTGGGGATCTTCCTGCAAGTGGCGCGGATGCACCCCGGTCAGGGCCTGAATCGCCACCTTACCCACTGCATAGAGATCGCTGCTAAAGCGGGGATTGCCGCCCAGCTGCTCGTTGGGCATGTAGCCCTGGGTGCCAATGGAAATCGTCAGGTTCGTTTGGTGAGTGCGCGTGTCTGCCAGCTGAGTGCTCACCTGCTTGACAGCCCCAAAGTCAATCAGCACAATGCGGCGATCGCGCTGACGACGAATCAGGTTGGCCGGCTTGATGTCCCGGTGAATCACGTTCTGCTGATGCACAAAGGCCAGCACCGTCAGCAAGTCCTGCAAAAGCGCCACCACCTGCGCCTCACTCCAGGGCTGATTGCTCTGGAGCTCTTGGCTGAGCAGCCGACCTTCCACCAGTTCCTGAGCCAGATAGAACTCCTGACTTTGCTCAAAGTGGGCCAGCAGTCGGGGAATCTGATCGTGGCTGCCCAGCTGATACAGAACCTGAGCCTCCGTGTCAAAAAGGCGGCGAGCAGTCTGGAGACTGGCGCTATCTGAAACTTGGGGCTTGAGCTGCTTGACGACGCACCGCGGGTGTCCCGGCAGGTGCAGGTCCTCGGCCAGGAAGGTTTGGCCAAAGCCCCCTCCCCCCAGACGGCTCAGAACGTGGTAACGCCCACCCAGGGGCTGGGGCTCGTCGGTGGACTGCTGTCGCCGGAGAAAATTCAGTGCCATGGTGCGAGTCTTGATGGAACCTGCTGGAACATTCATCCCGGGTGGGGGCGATCGCTCTTTGATTTTCCTGCCGACTCCCCGGACGAAATCGGATGCCAGGAGGATGGATCAAAGAGCGTCTGGGCTTGCTGGGACTCGGTCTGGGGAAGGATCCGAGGTCGCGTATGATGCTGACAAAGGCTTGGCCTGCTTCCCTCGGGCTGACGCCCAACGGCTGGAAATAGTTTCACAATGGGCCTAAACCCTACGCGATATCCAGCCCAGTCACAGGAATATTTGAAGCTCGGCGGCGATCGCTCCTTCAGTATTCTTGGGATGCTCTATTGTGGTGTTCCCTAATTTCGGATGATCCTAACCAATTTCCCTTCCATCTTGACTTGAAAGAAGGCGTTGTATGTCTGCTGAGCCCCTTTACATTCAACTAATCTGGGAAGAGCCAAGCACCCGCGAAGTGCAGCGCCCCCTCCTAGCGGCCCCGGTGGCGATCGGCCGAGAGCTCGATCAAATGCCTGAGGAGCTGGGCGGTCAGGCGGTGTCGCGCCTGGTTTTAGACGATCGCCAGGTCTCGCGCTTTCACGCTTTGATCACGGTGACCGGCTCTGAAATCTATGTCGAAGATCGCAGCGCCAACGGTACATTTCTCAATGGCCAAATGATCCGCGGCGGCAAGCAGTTGTTTTCTAACAAAGACACCCTGCGCATCGGTCCCTACAAAATCACGGCGACGCTCATGGGCGGTGAGGATCTCAATGCCACGGAGCTCAATCCTCGCGAGCACACGAGCTTTGAGCGCCAGGAGCACCCCCCCTATCGCAATACGATGCTGATTTGGACAGTGGGGGGCGTGCTGCTGCTGTTGATGGCGGTCGGTGGCTGGGCCTTGGTTAGTATGTTGCTGTCGCGATCGCGCCCCCAGCTCCAGGAAGCGCCTGAGCCCACCAGCCAGCGCCTGCTGTGGCAAGGACCTGTGGCGGAGCTCCCAGGGGGCGATCGCCCTGGACAAAGCTAAGCTGCTCACATAGGACTAGACCGGAACACCATGCTGGGATTGACGCGCAGATTGCAGCGCAGGAGCGGGCGAGAAATGCAGGGACGTCTTGGGAGACGCCGAAGCAAGGGATCCTGGATCTGGCTGGGGGTGCTGGCGATGCTGCTCACCGTGATGCCGATGCCCACCCTGGCCCAGTCAGCACCAGACCTAAGCGCTGCCAAAGCTCCGGTGGTCCTAGATGGCCGAGAGCTCTTTGCCATCGGCAACTCGGGCAACTTCACAGCGGAGGAGCGGGCCGACATCATCAATACGGCGCTGCTGGCGGAGGTGGAGTCTGGGAAGCCGGTTGACCTGACCGTGGCCCAGGACAATAACTCAATTACCCTGCGCAGCCAAAGCACCGATCGCGCGCTGATGACGGTGACCCAGGGGGACGTGCTGCCGGGCCTGAGCGCTTATTCCCAGGCGCTGGTGTGGCAGCAGGATCTAGAAATGGCCATTCGCCGAGCGCGGCTGGAGCGATCGCCGCGCTATGTTAACGAGGCACTGCTGTTTGCGGCAGGAGTCCTGCTAGCGGCGATCGCCGGCCACTTTGGGCTCCGCCTCTTTGCCCGCATCGCCAACCGCCAGGTTACTCGTCTGCTGGGGCACCCAGCCTCGCCCCTGCACCCCTGGGAGCAGACCATCAAGCTCTTTATCCAGCTAGCGCTGCTGGGCTTTCAGACGGGGCTGTGGGTGGCGGTCGGCGTCTACGTTACCGATCTGTTCCCCCATCTGCGCAGCGGTCGCTACAAAATCTTTGACCTGCTCAACGCTCCTGTGGTGAGCCTGGGCGATACCTACTATTCGGCCCTACAGCTGCTGCTGCTCTTGGGCTTCACGGTGGGCCTCTGGTTTGCGGTTCGGGCACTGACGCGGCTGTTCAAGGCCTACGTGCTGGCGCGCACTGGCGCAGACTCGGCGATGCAGGAGGTAATCGCCGTCCTGACGCAGTACATCCTGATGTTCCTCGGGCTGATTGTGCTGCTGCAAATTTGGGGCCTTGACGTGGGCTCCCTGGCGATCCTGGCGAGCGTACTGGGGGTGGGGATTGGCTTTGGCCTCCAAAACATTGCCAATAACTTTATTAGCGGCCTGATTATCACCCTGGAGCGGCCGATTCAGGTGGGCGACTTCGTCAAGGTGGGCGAACTGGTGGGAGTTGTCGATCGCATTGGCGCGCGCAGCACCGAAATCCGCACCCTGGACCAGGTGACGATCATTGTGCCAAACTCGCGCTTCCTCGAAAGCGAAGTGATCAACTGGAACCACGGCAATCCTGTCAGCCGGATCAAACTGCCTCTGGGGGTGGCCTATGGTTCTGAGATTGAACGAGTGCAGGCGGCGCTGCTGGAGGCGGCGAAGGAACATCCCGATGTGCTGGTCAGCCCGACGCCCCAGGTCTGGTTTAAGGGGTTCGGGGACAGTGCGCTGAACTTTGAGCTGCTGGTGTGGATCGGGGAGCCCAAGAAGCAGGATCGCATCAAGAGCGATTTGTACTACCGCATTGAGGTGAATCTGCGGCGCTATGGGGTCGAGGTGCCTTTTCCCCAGCGAGACCTCAACGTGCGATCGCCCAATTTGGAGGCTTTTTTGGGGCGGTGGTTGCAGGATCATGCGCCGGCCCCGGAGCCCCAGCTGTACTATCCGGACGGGGCAACTCGCGATCGCCCTTCTACCCCTATTTCTCCTGATCCCCAGCTCATTCTTCCTGAGCGAAGTCCCTTAGCGGTGGGAGCTCACGGCCCTTTTCCCTGCGGCTTTTCGCTGGAGGACGTGGATCTGACGGAACTGGTGGCGGCGATGCAGGGCGAGCACGGGGTGGAGGTGCGCGATCGCCGCTACCTGTTCCATGTCTACCCCGATTGCTTTGTGGGGTCTGAGGCGGTGGAGTGGCTGCTCCAGGCCCTGCGCTGCTCTCGGGATGAGGCTCTAGAAGTGGGGCAAAGGCTGATGGATGAGGGGTTCATTTACCACGTCCTCGATGAACACCCTTTCCGCGATGGTTACTTCTTCTATACGTTCCAAAAGCCGAGTCAGGCGTCCTGAGCTCCCGCCGCAGCTTGCCTCCTAGACACCAGCGCTAGGCAAAGAATCGGCCGCTTGGCGCTGCTGCTCGAGGAAGCACACTAGCTCTGCAACGGTGACAAAAAGATTGAGGCCGAGGCTGTCGTAGATGTCGACGGCGAAGCAGTCGCGGAAGTCGTCGCAGAGGGCCTCTTCCCAGTCAAACCAGCACACGAGGGTCCACTTGAGGTCTTCGTGCAGGCGATCGCCCGGGCGAACCTGCGCCAGCGGCAGCCCCGAATAAATTTCGAGATGACGATAGGCAAAATCAGCGGTCTCTGGCGAGACGCCGAGGGGCCGCCAAAGCTGCTCAAACCACTCAGTTGGACTTAGGGCAGGGCGATCGCCGAGAGACTCCTGGACGCTTCTGCGGACTTCGAGGTCAGGACTGAGATCGGCGTAGGTCTGGACGCTATGAAGGATGTTTTTGAACTGTCGCCACATGTGCTGAGCGCCGCTAGCCTCGTTTGCTTGCTGCACTCAGTATTCCCACTTCCTGGCCGATCTCAAGATCGCAGGTGGATTTGCCAGAGCGATCGCCCGCTGAGAGGGCAGTTGGCGCCTTTTTGCCGCTCGCCTAGGAGGCGATCGCGCCCTTTATTCCTCAAACTGCCAAAGATCGCGGGCCACATTGGCGTCAAAAATTCGCTTGGCCCGCAAGATCATCAGGACTCGCCCCAGGATGGTCATATCCGGCGCCTCTTCGAACCAGTGGATTTGCAAGTCGCCGCTCTCTGCGCTCTCTGCGATGAAAAACGCGTCCGCCTCCCAGGTTCGCTGAGCCCGATCGACCACCACCATCACCTCTTCGGGCGTCTCGAAGGGGGTCGGTAGCTCCTGGCTAGTGGTCAGCACGGCCACGGGATCTTCGGCATTCACCAAGACCTGCCAGCCCGGCAGTGGCACCCAGGCCCCGGTCCCAGAAAACTTGACGATGCCAAAGGGCGGCTCATCTTCCGAAAAGGGCACGGCCTGGAGATCGTCGCGCTTGAGGGGCAGACGGCCCGCCACGGGCACGATGCGCGGCGACTCCTCGTCCGACTCCATCCGGTAAATTGGCATCAAAGGCTTGGGCCGGCGGGCCACCACTGTGAAGTCGGTGAGCAGCTTTTCGAGGTATTGGCGAGCCTCGGTGCTGTGGACGAACTGCAAGCCGCGGGCGATCAGGCGCGATCGCTCTTGGAGATCGTCCTTTTGGCGGGCTAGACGCCAGCACTCATAGGCGATCGCGTCTCCCGGATGGTTTTTGAACGCCTCGGGCACATTGCGGGTGCGCGAATAATCTCGCATCGCCTTAGCCAGATCATGGGCTTCGTCCATGTCCATCTTGCGCTCGTAGGCAAACGCCGCTGCCGCTTGGCGCTCGGCATTATTCAAAATCCGGAACTCATAGAGGATGTCGCTGCCCTTGCGCTCGAAGTACTCCCGGACAGCCTCCTCCACGTTCCCGCTCGTGATCGACGCAAACACCTGCGCCCCGACGATCACTTGGTTCTGCTGCACCGGCTCGAAGCCCGTCTCTTCGAACAGCGACTGAGGATTGAAGCCGGATTTCAGCAGCTTTTGGCATGCCTCTCCCCAGCCCACCCAGTTTCCTTCTTTGCGCCGGAGCTGACGCACGAGGTCTTCGGTTTCTTCGGGGCTGAGGGAAATGGACGAGTTGAGGGGAGAAGCCGAAAAGTCTGTCATGAGAACCCTAGAGGCTGACCAGCAAAACATTCAAACACAGGTGGACCCGGAAGGCCCGATCAAAACTCTAGCGCGATCGCCGACCTCCTTGGCCCTCTTTTCCCAACAAAATTCCGATTCCCCTTGACGAACCCCGATCCTTCAAGGCATTATAGATTTCGCGTCACGGGGGTATAGCTCAGTTGGTAGAGCACTTCAATGGCATTGAAGGGGTCAGCGGTTCGAATCCGCTTACCTCCATCCGTAAGACAAGCACCTGCGCAAAGCTCTAAAAAGCCAAGCGCTTCTGAAGCAAAAGAGGGACTCCCAAAAAGAGTCCCTCTTTTGTTTTGTTTTTAAACTTTTCAGCCTTGAGCTCAGCCGCGCCAAAAGTCTGCTGAGCTCAAACAATAATTATTCGTCTAAAGCTTTATCAATTTTCTCGGGAACTCTAGAACTGCTCACCCCTGCGTGCATTTTTCAGGTATCGCTTTTGGCCACCAGGAATGAGCTGAAATCGTTCTCTCGTCGATCGCTAAGTGCCATGACCTCTGATCCGATGTCCTTTGCTGATGCAGCTTTCAGGATTCTGCAATCTGCTGGAGAGCCATTGCACTATCAAGAGATCACGCGGCGATCGCTAGAGCAAGGCTTCCTGCAAACCGATGGCAAAACCCCTGACGCCACGCTCAACGCTCGGTTGGCCGTGGACATCAAGCAAAAAGGTGAACAAAGCCCCTTTGTTCGCATCAGGCCAGGGGTCTTTGGTCTGCGCATCTGGGGATTAGATCCGTTTATGCCCAATCAAAAGCCCAGCGCAACCAACAGCGAAAATCAACGCGTTCGAACACCACTGTTTCCAATTTATTCAGAAGTCCGTTTGGTGTTGCCGATTTGGCAGGGACACCTGAGGGCTCAGATTACGGGGTTGCGCTCTACGCTATCTGCGCTGTGGGGTAGTCCCCAAGCTCCTGTGGACTGGACCGATCCGGATGTTTGGATTCCCCAGCGCCTCCAAGGGAGCGATCGCGAACTGGCAGAAGCCATCTGGAAAAAGACCGATGGCAAGGTCAACCCTCGGCATGTTTATGGTCACTGGCTCTTGGCCTGTCAGTATGGCCTGCTGGCCGAGAATGCCGCAGGTCCGATGCTTCTGACTGATCGTGGCAATGACTTTGTGACTCAGGAGCAAGGGGACGCAGTCGCCTACATTGATGAGCATGAAGGCTTGCTGAAGATTCTGACGATAGTGGCCGAAAAGGGGACTGGACGACACAGTGACTTCGTGCCGGAGTGGGCCGAGTATTTGCAGCGTTATTCCCGCTTTGGGACCGATGGCACCATCAAGGACACCCTGTGGTGTCGTCTGCGAAATCTGCTGGAGCGAGGATTTCTCTCCAGAACTGGCACAACCTACAGCATCACGGATGCGGGCCTAGCCTACTTGCGGCGGACGGGGGGCTCTGAAGATACCGATAGTCCTGACGAGTTGCAAGAAATTTTGACCCTTGTTAAGCAACAAAGTGTCAGCATTCGCGCCAAAATTCGAGACCATTTGGAAGCGATGGATCCGATCGCCTTTGAGCATCTCATCAAGCAGCTTTTGGAGGCGATGAACTATCAAAATGTCATGGTTACAGCGCCCTCAAATGATAAAGGAATCGATGTAAAAGCTGATATTGAAATGGGTATTACCTCGGTGCGGGAGGTAGTTCAAGCCAAGCGCCAAAAAGGCAATATTCAGCGTCCTGTGCTGGATGCTCTGCGGGGCTCTCTGCACCGATTTGACGCGGTTCGAGGGACTATTATCACGGTGGGGGATTTCTCGAAGGGAACGGCGGCAGCAGCCGTAGAGCGAGGTGCTGCTCCCATTACCCTGATCAATGGCGAGAAATTAATTGACTTGCTGATTGAGCACAAAATTGGCGTTCGTACGCGATCGGTGGAAATTTTGGAGCTTGATCCTGACATGTTCAAGTTCACTGAACTCAAGTCAAAGGAAGAGGAGGAATTTGTCGGAAGTTAGTTGAAGTTTTGGAGTCAACAGAAACAAATAAAAAAAGAGGGCGATCGCCCTCTTTTTTATTCTGTTTTTGAACAGTCTAGTGAACTGTTAGTATCTGTGCCTTTACAGGTGTTTACTTGCTACCGACGAGCACTTCCCCTTTGAGCATTCGCTGGGCTGCGTCTAGCAGCGCCTCCTCCAGGTAGGGCTTCGTGAAGTAGCCGCGAGCGCCGAGCTGCACCGCCATCTGACGGTGACGATCCGCGCCTCGGGACGTCAGCATCGCGATGGGGAGGCGATTGAGCGAAGGATCTTTCTGCATCCGCGACAGCAGCTCTAGGCCGTCCATGCGAGGCATCTCGATGTCGCAGAACACCAAGTCGCAAGGCAAGCCCGATCGCAGTTTCTCCCAAGCCTCTTGACCGTCGCGGGCCTGCTCCACGCGGTACCCAGACTTGTTGAAGGTCATCGACAGCAGCTCGCGCACCGTGATGGAGTCGTCCACGATGAGTACCGTCGGCTCGGTCTTGACCACTGGGGGCTCCACTGGCACCTGATCGCCTTCTTCCCACAGCGCGCCGCCCACATCGCGGCGGGCTCGTCCCAGCGCTAGATCGATCAGCTCTAGGACGTCCGCGATCGGCATGATTCGGCCATCCCCGAGCACCGTTGCCCCAGCCACGCCAGCGGGTTTGGGCACGGGGCCTTCTAGCTGCTTGATAACGATTTCCTGCTCGCCCAAGACCTGGTCGACCTGGAGCGCAATGAAGGTTCCCGCACTGCGCAGCACCACGATGGAGATGATGTCATCGTCTTGGTGACCGCCGTAGACGCTACCGCGACCCAGGAACCGGTTGTGGCGCAGCAGCTCTGTCAGCGGCCGGAAAGGCAGCATCGTGTCGCGCCAGAGGATGCAAGGCTGACCTTCGGCGTTGGTCTGGATGCGGTCCTTGGGCAGGTCCAGCATGTCCTCGACCCCGTCCATCGGGAAGGCGATGCGGGCGTGGTTGCTGATGCAGCACAGCGCCTTGGAAATGCTGAGGGTCAGCGGTAGACGGATCGTGAAGTTGGTGCCACGTCCCAGGGTGGAGTCGGTGTTGATGGCGCCGCGAATCTCGTTGAGACTGGTGCGCACAACGTCCATCCCGATGCCGCGACCGGCGAAGTCATCGGCTTTGTCACGAATGCTGAAGCCGGGATGGAACAGCAGGTCGTAGACGTCGAGGCGAGACATTTGCTTGGCTTCGACGGGGGTGACCAAGCCCCGCTCGACGGCTTTGGCTTTTACCCGGTCGACGGGGATGCCGGCCCCATCGTCGGAGACCGAAATCACGGTTTGGTTCCCTTGGTGGAACGCGCGCACGGTGATGCGGCCAGTAGGCGCTTTGCCAGAGGCTTTCCGGACATCCGGAGCCTCGATGCCGTGGGTGATCGCGTTGTTGACCAGGTGGGTCATCGGATCGTAGAGCTGCTCTAGGATCATCTTGTCGATGAGGGTGTCGCGCCCTTCGATGACGAGTTCTGCCTGTTTGCCACACTTCATGGCGATGTCTCGCACCGCTCGGGGCAGCCGGTCGGCGATCTGAGCAAAGGGCACCATTCGAGAACGGTTGAGTCCTTCCTGAAGCTGGGTGGTGACTTGGCGGAAGGAGCGGGTGACCTGGTCGGTCTCGTCGACGATGTACTCGATGTCAGAGGAGGCCTCCCGTACCCGGACGATCAGCTCGATCATTTCCTGGGAGAGGGTGTGGAAGGAGGTGAATCGGTCCATCTCCAGGGCGTCAAAGTTTTCGCCGGTGGCGTGGAAGGCGTTGGAGTCTCCTTTTTTGTGGCTGCCCGGGGCGATCTGGTGGGTCCGGCGGCTGGAGAGCAGGGAGCTCTCGAGGAGCGATCGCTCGTAGAGGTCACGCATCCGCTGGCCCACGTCGCTGAGCTGCTGCACTTGGTAGAGCAGGTTGTCGAGGAACTGGCGCAGTCGCTCTTGGTCTTGCTCGAGGCTGTTGCGGTTGACCACCAGTTCCCCGACCAGGTTGTTGAGGTTGTCGAGGTGCTTGACGGGGACGCGCATGGTCTGCTCGACCAGGCCGCGGGGTCGACGGCTGAGGGTCGGCGCGGGGCCGCGAGCGGCTTTGGTGGAGGGGCCGAGGGTGTTGTCGGCGTCCTCTAGGAGTTTCTCGAGGTCGGCGAATTCGTTGTCGATGTCGCTTTCGATGTCGATCTGGGTGACGTGGGGCGCTGCGATCGCCGGAACTGCGATCGTCCCGTCGTCTAGAAGGGCGGCCAGCTCATCAAAAACTTGGCGATCGCCGGTTTCGAGGGGCAAGCTGGACTCTTCCGCCAGCAGAGACTCGAGCTCGCGGGCTTCCTCCGGGGCGAGGGTCTCGGTGACGGCGATCGCCCCTGTGTCGTCTGCGAGGAAAGCGGGAACTTCATCGGCGATCGCCAGCAGATCGTCATCAAAACTCAGATCTGTCTCAATCCCGCCCATCTCAGCCGACTCTAGGCCGAACAGATCCCCCTCAAAGGTATCTGTCTCCCCGGCGCCAAATAGGCTTTCTGTCAAATCGGCATCGCCTTCATCCATGCCAAAAATCAAACCATCCGATGTCACCGCCCCGTCCAGGCCAAAATCATCGGCCGTAGCGGCAGACTCTTCGCCCAGCTCGAAGTCAAACATGGCCGAAGACTCGCCCTCTCCGACCTCAGAAGCCTCTGTGCCGAAGAGATCGCCCAAATCATCATCAAGGCTCAAGGATTCCTCAGCGCCTAGGTCAAAGCCCAAGTCGTCAGCGGCTGCCTCAGTCTCGAAGCTCGGCTCAGCAGGCTCCTCGGCCAGATCCAGCCCGAAGTCCAGCTCATCGGTGGTTTCAGCAGCTGCAAAGTCTAGAGATTCTGCCTCGCCTCCGAGCTCGAACCCAAGGTCAAACTCATCGCTCTCCTCGGCTGCGTCAAATGCCAGGGATTCTGGCTCCTCGGTCAGGTCTAGGCCAAAGTCCAGCTCATCGGTGGTTTCGGCTGCCCCAAAGTCCAAGGCCTCTGACTCCTCGGCCAGATCCAGCCCGAAATCCAGCTCATCGGCAGCTTCAGCGGTTTCTGCAACTGGCTCTTCCAGACCCAGGTCAAAGTCCAAGTCTCCAGCTTCCTCACCAGCACCCAGATCGAAACCCAGGTCTTCCGATTCGCCAGCACCCAGATCGAAGCTCAAGCTCTCTGAGCCTTCCAGATCAAAGCTGAGTTCCGAGGCCGCTTCGGTCTCCTCCAGCCCAAAGTCGAGCTCATCCGCGGCTGCCTCAGTCTCACCGAAATCAAGGCCTAAGTCGTCGGTGGCTTCAGCGGCGAGGTCAAAGTCAAGCTCTGAGGTTTCCTCAGTGGTCTCGAGGCCTAGGTCGAATTCATCAGTGTCGCCCAGGTCCAGTCCGAGCTCACCGCTGTCCTCGGCTGTCTCGAAGCCCAGGTCGAATTCATCGGCGGCGCCCAGGTCAAAGCCCAAGTCGTCAGTGGCTGCCTCGGTCTCGAAGCTCAGCTCACCAGGCTCCTCGGTCAGGTCTAGGCCAAAGTCGAGCTCATCGGTGGTTTCAGCAGATGCAAAGTCTAAAGATTCTGCTTCGCCTCCGAGCTCGAACCCAAGGTCAAACTCATCGCTCTCCTCGGCTGCGTCAAATGCCAGGGATTCTGGCTCCTCGGTCAGGTCTAGGCCAAAGTCCAGCTCATCGGTGGTTTCGGCTGCCCCAAAGTCCAAGGTCTCCGACTCCTCGGCCAGATCCAGCCCGAAATCCAGCTCATCGGCAGCTTCAGCGGTTTCCGCAACGGGCTCTTCCAGACCCAGGTCAAAGTCCAGATCCCCCGCTTCCTCACCAGCACCCAGATCGAAGCCCAGGTCTTCCGAACCTTCCGGCTCAAAGCTAAGCTCTGATGTCGCTTCGGTCTCCTCCAGCCCAAAGTCGAGCTCATCCGCTGCTGCCTCAGTCTCACCGAAATCAAGGCCTAGGTCGTCCGTGGCTTCGGCGGCGAGGTCAAAGTCGAGCTCTGAGGTTTCCTCAGCGGTCTCAAGGCCTAGGTCGAATTCATCGGTGTCGCCCAGGTCAAAGCCCAAGTCGTCAGTGGCTGCCTCAGTCTCGAAGCTCAGCTCACCAGGCTCCTCGGCCAGATCCAGCCCGAAGTCCAGCTCATCAGTGGTTTCAGCAGCTGCAAAGTCTAAAGATTCTGCCTCGCCTCCGAGCTCGAACCCAAGGTCAAACTCATCGCTCTCCTCGGCTGCGTCAAATGCCAGGGATTCTGGCTCCTCGGTCAGGTCTAGGCCAAAGTCCAGCTCATCGGTGGTTTCGGCTGCCCCAAAGTCCAAGGTCTCTGATTCCTCGGCCAGATCCAGCCCGAAATCCAGCTCATCGGCAGCTTCAGCGGTTTCTGCAACTGGCTCTTCCAGACCCAGGTCAAAGTCCAGGTCTCCAGCTTCCTCACCAGCACCCAGATCGAAACCCAGGTCTTCCGATTCGCCAGCACCCAGCTCAAAGCCCAGGTCTTCCGAGCCTTCCGGTTCAAAGCTGAGCTCCGAGGCCGCTTCGGTCTCCTCCAGCCCAAAGTCGAGCTCATCCGTTGCCGCTTCAGTCTCACCGAAATCAAGGCCTAAGTCGTCGGTGGCTTCAGCGGCGAGGTCAAAGTCAAGCTCTGAGGTTTCTTCAGCGGTCTCGAGGCCCAAGTCGAATTCATCGGTATCGCCCAGGTCCAGTCCGAGCTCACCGCTGTCCTCGGCGGCCTCGAAGCCCAGGTCGAATTCATCGGCGGCGCTCAGATCAAAGCCCAAGTCGTCAGTGGCTGCCTCGGTCTCGAAGCTTAGCTCAGCAGGCTCTCCTCTCTCTAGGTCAAAGTCGAGCACATCCGCTTCTGCGGCCTCGAATCCCAGAGATTCGGGTTCCTCAGTCAGGTCTAGGCCAAAGTCGAGCTCATCGGTAGCTTCGGCCGCTGCGAATTCCAGAGAGTCTGACGCGTCTGCTGCTAGTCCGAAATCCAGATCATCGGCGGCTTCAGGAGTTTCTGCGATCGGCGCTTCTAGGCCGAGGTCAAAGTCCAAAGCCCCGGCTTCCTCGCTCGTGTCGGCCAGATCGAGGCCGAGTTCGGGTTCTTCGAGACTATCAAGCCCAAGATCTTCCTCGCCAGCTGTAGCTTCTGGAGCCGTAAGCTCTTCGGCGGCAAAGCCTAGATCAAAGTCATCTGCGATCGCCTCCGTTGCGCCCTCCATGTCCAGAGACGCTGCGGTTTCGGGCGCTGGCTCACCTGCTAGATCTGCCAAACCTAGATCAAGGTCTGGTGCCTCCGCGAAGCTGTCGTCTAACAGCGCCGCAGCCTCGGTCTGCGCTGCTTGATCGGCCCACAGGTCTTCCTCAAGCTCGATCGCGGCTTCTGCCGCTGGTTGCGCTGGCTCCTCACTGAGCAAATTCTCGGTAGATGCGAAATCTGTCAGAGCAGACGCTTCTAGGCTGGTTTCGCTGATGTCGGTGCCGAAGAAGTCCTCAATCTCGTTGCTGGTGCTTGGGGAGCGATCGCCTTTTTGATCGCTATCAAAGAAGGTCTCCCAATCGTTGCCAGTACCAGTCTCGGAGGCTGTACTCGCTCCGGTCGACTGCTCAAAAAGATCCGCTTCGAGGCCGAGGGCTGGCTCTTGGGTGTCGTCAGGGCTCAGCTCCCAGTCATCGGCGGCGATCGCCTCGGAGGATTCGCCAAAGACATCGGCCTCAGGAGCGCTGGTCTCGGAGAACAAGGCTGCTTCGGGGGCTGTGGCCTCCTCGGGAGGCGTATCCCATGCATCTTCTTCGAGATCGAAGGACTCTAGACCAAGGGCCTGATCGATGGCGGCATCGGCTGCGGCGTTCTCGCTCTCGATCGCGTCCCAGGCAAGCTCTGGGCCTGTCAGCTCGAGGCCGGTGCCGTCGACTGGAGTGTCGTCAGTTAAGCCTGCTAGATCTGCGAAGTCTTCTGCTTCCTCTGCCTCCGCTGCTGAGCTTTCTGGCGCCAGATCGAGTTCGGCAGCATCCCAGTCTAGCCCTGAGAAATCGTCCTCGGAGGCTGAGGCTGCTTCTGTTTCGTCGACTTCTGAAAGCGCTGCTGGCGCTGGCTCGGCTGAGTCAGCAAAAGCGTCGAGCGACATCTCAGCAAAGGCATCACCGGCCTCAGCATCGCCGTCAAAAAGATTGTCCGTAAGCTCGCTCTCGCCAGCCGATCCGCCGAACAAATTGGCAAGCTCGCTGCTTTCGGCGGCGCCGAGTTGGTCGGTCCGCTCCTGAGACAGCCCGCTGCCAAAGAGGTTGCCCAAGTCGTCTTCTGGTGAGGCGATCGCCGCTGTTTCTTCCAGACCTAGGTCCAGGAAATCCTCATCGGCGGTCGTGCTTTCGCCAGGTTCCTCCAGCAGGGCCGCCGAAAAATCCAGTTCAGACTCCGCTACTTTGTCAGCGTCACCGCTTTGGGCCTCCGTCAACAGATCAAGGCCCTCCAGCTCTTCGTCTAGACCCAGGTCGCCCAACCCATCCTCAAATGAGGCGCCAAAGTCGTCTTGTAACAGGTCTTCCGCTTCATCAAAGGGGCTGGACGAATCCTCGTTGAGGTCTGTCATCAGCTCCTCATCGTCCACTGGCATTTCCCCGAAGAGCGAACCGAGGGCCGCCAGCTCAGGAGCCGGCTGGCTGACCGCTGACGGGGTTTCAGCCTCAAGATCAACGGCGTCAATTTCGGCAAACAGGTCGCCCAGATCTCCCGACGGCTGGCTCAGATCGCTAGGGGGTTCGACCGTTACTGGCTCGAGCAGATCGTCAAAGAGGCCAGCGGAGTCGTCACCTAGATCAAAGTCAAGGTCGGCGATCGCGGCTGTTTCCTCGCGCTGCTCCGCCGCCTGCAAAAATCCTGAAAGATCGTCTTCAGCGCTGCTGCTAGACGCGGTAGATTCCTCAAACAGCAGATCGGCAAAGTCATCGGAGAAGTCGCTCGCTGCGTCGAGGTCCAGGGAGCTGAGAATCTCGTCGGCGGTGCTGCCCAGAATCTCTTCTTGCTCCCAGGTGATGTCGAGATCTGGCACGTCTCCCTCGAAAAGGTCGGCCAGGGAATTGAGCTCGGCCATGCCGACTTCGGGGCCGGGGCGATCGCCCGTCGCCTTGTGGAAGTCCAAATCCGACGCCGACACAGCTGCTGGAGCTTGGTTAGTCGAGCTGTCGGCGATCGCCGAGAAGTCGAGCTCTCCGGATGGCGATTCGGCAAACATCGCATCTAGGCTCAGCTCACCCGTCACAGCCGTCACTGGCAGCAGCTCTTGCAGGGCGGGACTCACCGCAATGTCGGCACTCCGGCCCGCCAGCACCAGTTCCTGGCCCTGCTTAATCTCCCGAATCACAATCGGGGCCAGGGTGTGATACGTGTTTTCGGGACTGGCGATCGCCAGCCGAGCCGACTCTAGCAAATCACACCAGTTGCGCAGATCAAACTGTTCCCCCGTGCGCTTGAGGCCGCTACAAATCTCTTGCAGCTGCTGTCGCCGCTCCAGCGTATCTGCCTGCTTAAACAGCTGCAGCATATCTCGAAGCTGGCGGGGCACATCGCTTTGGAAAATGAGCTGTAGCGCACTTTCTTCTTCGGCTTGGACAGGAGCACTGGCAGACGCTGCAGCCTCGGGCGCAATCCAGGTCTCTTGGGTCTCTGGCGTGATCACCCCTCCCGTTGCAGCAACCATCTGGGTGAGACGGCTGCCCAGCTCCGCAAATACAGGCTCTACTCCAGCCATAATCTCGCGAGCCTTCTCCTCCGTCAGCCCAAACGGAGTTTGCAACTGCCCCAGCAGCTCCTGCAGCGTGTCCAGGCAGCTCAGCAAAAGTGACTCAATGTCTTGGTCAACCTTGACGGGGTGCTCTTTCAAAATCTTGAAACAGTCTTCCAAGCGGTGGGAAGTTTGCTGGATGCTGTCAATGCCGAGCATGGCAGCCCCACCCTTCACCGAGTGAGCCGCGCGGAAGAGCTCATTGAGCATCTCGGGATCTTCCAGGGTGCTTTGCAGGTTCAGCAAACCTTGCTCCAGGGTATTGAGGTGGTCCCTTGCCTCCTCGATGAAGTACCCCATGATCCGCTGTTGTTGTTCTGACTGCATAGCGGTATCCCTTCCCCTAAAAGTTCTAGATGGCTCCAGAGGCGATCGCGATGTGCTTGCTTCTGGTTCCAGAGCGCCCGACATGAAGGCACGGCCAGTGGAAAAAACTCCACCGTCCCTTGTCCTCTTCACACCACCGACTGCGGCTTTGGTGACCCTCAGCAGCCCTCTCTGGCTTTAATGTATCCGATCTCTCACCAATCGACATGAAGGCTTGTCTGTCCCCATTTCAAGACGATTGGGAGGAGTCGATCGCCTCAACTTTAAACCGTTCCACCGAGGTCAGCAGGTCCCGCGCAACCCCCACCAGACTTTGCAGAGAGCCCGAAACTCGCTGAGCTTCCTGGGACGTTTCCTGCGCCGTCAACTCCACCGATTGCATCACCTGGGCCACGGCTCGAGAGGTTTCGGTTTGCTCCACCGTATCCGCCGTGATGGAGCGCACCAGAATGTCAATGCGGTTGGACACTTGAATGATGTCTTCGAGGGATCGCTTGGCTTGTTCTGCCAGCTTTGTTCCCTCGATCACCTGCTGGGTGCCTTCTTCCATCGCCGTCATCACGGACCCCGTCTCGCTCTGGATCTGGAGCACGATTTGCTCAATCTCCTTCGACGCCTTGGCGGCCCGGTCTGCCAGCTGTCGCACCTCATCGGCCACGATCGCAAAGCCTCGGCCCGCTTCTCCCGCCCGCGCCGCCTCAATACTGGCGTTGAGGGCGAGGAGGTTGGTTCGAGACGCAATCTGAGAAATCAGCGCCACAATCTTCGAGATTTCCTGGGACGACTCAGCGAGGCGCTTCACCTTCCGGGTGGTTTCCGCCACCGTTTCGCGAATCGTCAAAATACCCGCCACGGTGCGCTCCACTGCCTCGCCCCCTTTCAGAGCGGTCGACGATGCTGAGCGGGCCACCTCTTCTGCTTCCCGGGCGCTCTCGGCCACCCGCTGAATCGAGTCCGTCATCACCTGCACCGAGTTCAGCGTGACGGCCAACTCCTCCGCTTGCCGGAGGGCGTCAGAGGACAGGCCCCGGGCGAAAATCTCGTTGTCCGTAGCGCTCTTGCTCACCTGGCGAGCGGCGGTCTTCACCTGCTGCACGATTTCCCGCAGGTTCTGAATCGTCAAGTTGAAGGAGTCAGCAACGGCGCCCAAAACGTCTGCCGTGACCTCTGCCTGGACAGTCAAGTCTCCTCGGGCCGCCCCTTCCACGTCGTCCAGCAGACGAATCACTTGGCGCTGGAGGTCTTCTTTGGCCTGCTCTTGCTCTTCGGCCTTGCGCTGCGCTTCGCTGGTGGTGGTGAAGATCACGCGGGCCATGTGGTTGAAGCCGGAGGCCAGCTGACCGAACTCATCTTCCGAAAAGACCGTTGCCCGCGCTCCCAAATTGCCTTGGGACACGGACTGGAACTGCGATTGTAGATCGTCGGTGGTTCGCTTGACCTGCCGAGCCATTGCCTGGCTCAGCACATAGGTCGTGCCGCCGCTGGCCAGACCGGGTGCAAAGACCATGGCAAGCTTGGTCCATGGAGGAGAGTTGTTTGCAGAGATATGGACTGTCACGGCTACGGCGGCAGCCGAAACGAACCCGGCAGCGATCGCTGTATATATTTGCTTGGCAGCCAAGGGTGCATTTTCGAAGAATGCAAGCCAGCCCTGCTCGATGGAGACGGCGGGTTCTTTGATCTGGCTGTCGGACTGGGTGAAGCTGGGCAGATGCTCGGAGGTGCCGGAGATGCTGAACAGCTCATCTTCGCCTATCACCGAGCGATCGCCGTCATCCGCGAGGCCGCTTGCAAAGTCGTCGAAGCGCACCTCATCTGTGGCCGCTTCAGTGCGCCCGGTCCCCATGCCAAAGCTGGTGCCAGCCGAGGGGGTCGTAAAGCCCGCCGAATTTTCTGACAAATCGAAGTCGGGCAGATCCCCTAGGTCGTCAAACTCATCGAATTCGTCTAGAAAGTCAACGTTGCTCTGGCTACCGAGGGAGTCAAAGGAATCCATCGCTGAGAGGACGGGCGCGCCGCCGTTGGACGAGCGATAGGCCGCGTCTTCATCGAACGTGTCGAAGGCGTTGTCGTTAAAAGCGTTGTCGTCAAAGGCGTCATAGCCGCCAAAAGACTCAGCCTCGTCCTCAGGCTGGGGTGGAGCGATAAACGTCTGCTCGTCTTGGTCATAGGTTGGCTGAAAGCCGCCGTAGGGTGCGCTGCCCATCCCGGCTGCGTCAGCCCCTGCATCCCCCATGAAAAACGTTTCGTCCTCGGTTTGGCTGTAGCCATAGTCGAAGGATTCTAGGCTGCCTTGGTCTTCGAGGGTGCTGCCTGCGTTGGCCCAGTCGTCGGCGCTGCCCTCGTCGCCGAGGCCAAAGTCCCCTGGATCGAAGGTGTCATCGTAGCTCCCCGCGTCTGGGCTGTAGGAAGCCGGATAGTCCGGGGCCTCCGGAGTCTCTGGGGCGGATGAGGTGTCGAACGGGGACTCTGGGGCGATCGCGCCGTAGTCGGCCTCCTCAGCGCCAAAGTTAGGCTCATCTGCAAAGAAGCTCTCATTGTCAGCAGCGGCCTCCTCGGTGCCAAAGGCATCGTCTAGGGCGAAGGGGTTGCTGGCTTCTGCAAAAGCATTTGCTTCGTCGGTACTCAGATCGGCGTCGAGGCCAAAGGGATTGTCAAAGGGAGTCTCGGGCTCAGAAGGGGCGATCGCCCCTTCTGAGCCCATCGTGCCAAAGGGGTTGTCCGCTGCCGCCGCCGATCCGCCAAAATCATCAAAATTAAAGTCCGAAGCATCCCCCAACAAGTTCTCGTCGAGATGCTCATCCTCAAAAGACTGCCAGCTCTCCGCGCCAAAGCTGTCAGCGGCAAAAGCATTGTCTGCTTGGGCAAAGGCATCGTTTGGCGTTGCAGCAACGTCGGCGCCGTAGGCCTCTTCTAGATTGCTAGTGTCAGGGACACCATAGGCGTCCGGCCCGTAGGCGTCGATGTCACCCTCGGCAGCAAGATTGAACTCAGAGGTGTCAAAGGCAGCCGCAGCGCCACCACTGCCTGCGAACTGTTCGGCGTAAGCAAGACCGCTATTGGCATAGTCAATAAAATCTGGCTCTGAGGTCAGCCCCAGCACCGCTGAGTACTCCTCCTGAGCAACCTGATACTGCTGCAAGCCGTAGCAGTAAATGTGCCCCCTCAGCAGGCGTGCACTCGGATCCTCGGGAAAGTCCTGCACCAGTCGGTCAATGACACTGGCCGCAGTCTCATAGTCCTGCTGCATGTAGGCCATTTGGGCCTGTTGGTATTCTTGCGCGTAATCGATGCTCGAACCCATCTGCCTTCTCCTGCCGTTGCACGTCTGCCGTTTCGCTAGAAGCTCACGCTATCTGTTGTAATGCTTGTTAAGGGCACCCCGATCGCTTCTACCGTAGCTCGTCTGTTGCCAGATCGGACCTCCTAGAACTTGGGGAAGCAAACCACTGCTCAAAGGACCGGCGCGCCTTCGATGATGACTCGGCTGCCAAACGGGGCTGTGCTTCATGTTGCCCACCGTGCCGATCGCAAAATTGCGATTTGGTCCAAAAGCCGAAGCACTGTATCAGCGTCTGGATTGATGACCCACTCCCCCCGCAAAAATGGAGCCATGCTGTCGGGGACGCTCGTAGGCATCTGGATGTCTTCGATATCGAGCCAATCCATCTCATGGATGCGATCGACGGCGAGTCCCATCATGAGGTCCTGATCTTCGATCGCAATGACAGAAATGTCAGGTCGGTCGGTGTTCAGGGGGGCTGAGTCTCCCAAAAACTGCCCCAGATCGGCCACCCAGATTACCCGCCCCCGCACATTGAGCGTGCCCAAGAGGAGGGGTGAGACATTAGGAATGGGGGTAATGCGATCGGGGGTTGGGGAGATGACTTCGCGAATGCCGATCGCTGGCAGCGCAAACTCATTACCTGAGGGAACAAAGAACCGAAGATGTAACTCTCCTTCTGGACTTTCCAGTTCTTGAAACTCTGGTGCTTGATCTTGGCCTCTGCCAGTCAAAAAATCAGGATTCCCGACCATCGGCGACTCTACCCTCGCAGTAGTTGCTTAACGGTTCCTACCAGCTCGGTTGGCTGAAAGGGTTTGGCAATGTAGGCATCGGCTCCCTGCTTCATGCCCCAGTAGCGATCGAATTCTTCGCCCTTGGAGGAGCACATCACAATAGGGACATTTTGGGTCTTGGGGTCAGCTTTGAGGCGGCGACAGACTTCGTAGCCGTTCATGCGGGGCATGACGATATCCAGCACGACGAGGTCTGGACAGTGCTTTTGCACCTGTTCCAAGGCTTCGACACCATCAGTGGCGACGGCTACGCTGAGACCGCTTCCTTTGAGGAGGTCGGTGATCATTTCCCGTTGCGTGACGCTGTCTTCCACAACCAGAACTGTGCTCATTGCAATTGACCTCTTGATACCCCGTCCAAACTAACCTGCATTGAGTCAATGAAAGCGATCGCAACTTGGGCGATTTCCCGCTGTATAGCTTGTATATTAATCCGAACCTTGACAAGTGCAGGCGGCGGATTCCGGAAACGAACGGATGAGCTTAGCTCCCCTCCGTTAGATTGCCCAAAATCACCCTCAAACTCTGCAAAGATCGGAGAGTCTTTGGGAGTTTTGAGCACGAATTGTTGCATCTTATTCGAAGGAAAGTCAGGGGCTCCCGAAAACAAAGTTGGGCTTGGGTGCGTCAAGTATAAGACTAAATTTTGATTTTGCTAGGGACCGGAACGGGCAGGCGCAAGAACCGGGCGGCGGAAGGCCCAACGTGAAGGCTAGCGACTGGGGATATCAAAGCAGGCTTTGATCAAGACGCTGATGATCGTATGGTGGGGCGATCGCCCTCAGCAAAAAACCGCGAGCACGGAAAGTGTCGCAGAATCAAGGCCTCCAGCGATTCAGGATGATACCGAATCTGCCTGATCGTGAATGTTAAGTTTTACTTCGTCTCCGAGGGCTTCAGCCAGCAAGACGTCCGGTTTTGGCAGCTCAGGATTGCCCACGCCGACGTACTTTTCAACGAGCATCAGCAGCTCACTCTCGCCAAAGGGCTTGGTCAGATAGTCCGTTGCGCCGACGATCCGGGCTTTGACGCGGTCAATGAAGCCATCCTTGCCCGTCAACATAATGATGGGAGTCTGCCGAAAGGCGGTGGAGCTGCGCAGCATGGCGCAGATTTCGTAGCCGTCTAGCTCTGGCATGGCGATGTCACACAGGATCAAGTCGGGCTTGAGGTGAAAGACCAGGCTCAGGGCTTTGAGGGGGTTGCCAATGGCGGTGGCTTCGTAGCCGTGACGGTTGAGAATGTATTCGACTGCTTTGCGGATGGTGGTGCCGTCGTCGATGCAGACGATGCGCGGGGGACGGGCCTCGGGCCAGGTGCTGAGGCCGCGGCTAGCGTAGCTCGGGGCGGCGACGGTGGGATAGACGAGCTGGACGAGGCCCTGCTGGATGTAGGGATAGACGGCGCGGGCGACGGTCAGGATGTCGCGGTTGAGGTAGCGGGCCATCTGGCGAATGGAGGTCTTGCCGTCGATCCAGCGCTCGACGGTTTTGAAGGTGGTGATGGGCAGGGCTTCGCGCAGCTGCTCTGGGTTGGCGATCGCCGGACACTGGTCTGGGGACTGGATGTGGGGATGAAGCTGCTTCCAGGCCTGAACCTGCTTGATGATGTCCGTGACGATGGGCGCGATCTCGAGGGTGGTGAGCTGGGGGGTGAGCGGCGGACTGATTTCAAAAATGAAGGAGCCGTGGTGCAGGCTGAGCAGATCAAACAGCGTCTCGTGCACCATGCTGCGGATGATGCTGCGTCCTTGGGAGGGAGTCAGGAGGTGGTTTTCTAGGAGGGACCACAGATAGCCGTACTCGGGAGCGTTGATGGAGGCGATCGCCGACATCGAGACGCTATCGAGGGCCGCATCGACTTTGTAGCGCCGCAGGTAGTCCCGCAGCCGCAGCAGATTGCCGTCTCCGCTGGTGGCATAGGCGATGTGACCATTGACAAAGAAAACGAACCAAGAGTGCTCCGACGGCGGACGCGCGCGATCGCTCGGCAACCCCCCAAACGGCGACGCCGAAACATAGGTCTCCACAAACAATTCACCGGTTCGCTGACCCAGCTCAATGAGTTGGAGAATGCTACGAATATCGATTTCGTTTAAATGTCCCTGCATGCAGCGCCGATGCTCTCCTAAGGGCCTCCGGGGGCGTCTCTCCGTCTTCACTCGCGGCGATCGCCTCAGGGTCTGCCCTAAGCCGTGCCAACACGTTAACTTAAAAGTTAACTTGATTGTAAAACCTCCTTGAAGTCCCGCATCTTAATATTCCTGTCCGGAAACGCCATCGCCAGAACCAGGGTATAACCTGTAGTAGCAACCATTGGCCTTGGACTGGGTTTCGGCGAGTTTCATCGAGAACCCATTGGCCGTCGGTCAGGATCTCGGGATAGCATTCAATAACATGGCAGACGCAACTTCGGGGCGATCGCTCGTCTTGGTGTGTTTCGCGTTTTTCACAAACATTTCTCCCTGCGATTTGATTTACCATGGCGATTAATCTGTAGGGGGTTAAGTCTGTTGCAGGACTGGGCATAGACACGGAAGAGGACTATCGGCGTGCTGTATCTAGCGGAAGTACAAAAAACCACAGCGAGCTTTGGCCTAGGCGGCAAGGTAGAACTAAAGTTGCTAGCCTGCCAACGCTCTGAACAAAACTGGACGGCAGTTCCTGGAGAAGAAGTCATTGCAGCAGAAGAAGCTAAAAACTTCAACGCTGGGGCTCTAGTACTTGCCGACCTAAACAACAACCGTCAGGTCAAACGGGTGCAGGAAGCCGGACGGCAGCTAGTCAGCATCCTGCAAAACTTCTCCCGCATGCAGGAGAAGTTCAAAACCCAAGAAGAAGAAATCGAGCAGTGGAAGCAGTCCTTGACCTACCAAAGTCAAGAGCTCAACCGCCGCGAAATGGAAATGGAAGCGCGGCGCGAGCAGCTTCAAGCCCTCGAAGAAGACTCTGAAAAGCTAGAGCAGCAGCGCCAGGAAATCGCCGGAGCCCGTGAAGAAGCCGATCGCCTGCGCGAAGAAATCGAGCGCAAGAGCCAAGAGCTAGAAGGCGCCTGGGAGCACCTGCGGGGCGAGATGCGCCGCCTAGAAGAGACCAAGGAAGACATTCAAAAGTCGGCGGGTCTCGACGCTGAGCAGGCCAATAAACTCCACGAAATCCTGAGCCGTATCTCGGGCGCTGTCGCTCCCACCGACCAGATCCGTGAGCAGGTCAATCAAGCCTTTGGCCTGATCAGTGGTCAGCAGACCCTCCTCGATCAGCACTGGCAGCGTCTAGAGCAAAAGCGCAGCGAAGCTGAGCAGCTCCAGGCAGAAGTCGATCGCCAGAGCCAGGATCTCGAGACACGCTGGCAAGAATGGCACCAAGCCCAAGTCTCCCTGGACCAAGCTTGCGGTGAAGTCAAAATCCAGCAGACCACGCTCCAGCTCAAGCAAGAAGAAGCCCAGAACCTGAGCCTGCTGCTGCAAAATCAGGAAGATCTCTATCAGCAGATGTATCGCCTGGCTGAGTCATCTGACGATGTCCAGGTCAGCGCCCGCATTGACCTGGAAGCCCTCGACAAGATGCCCGTTGATGAGCTGCAATCCCTGGTCCAAGACCTCCAGCGCGACCAAGATAAGGTCTATCACTTTGTGAATGACCAGGAAGAAGAGCTGCGCCTACAGATGGAAGAAATCGAAGCGCTCCAGCAGAAGATTCAGAGCGCCAATGACTACGATCGCCTCGCCCTGGAAACAGAGCTGGCCGAGGAGCAAGATCGCTACCAGATGCTGAATGAAACCCTCGTGGGCCAGCGCCGGAACCTGCGGGAGCGCCAGGAAGTCTTGGCCAAGCACCAATCGGTGTTGCAGCGCCGTCAGGGAATCCAGGTGGACTCGTCCCAGGAGCGTCCGACGGTGGACCTCGGGCCGGTGCTGTCCCAGCTCGATAGCCAGCGGCAGCAGCAGGCAGAGGTGCTCCAAAAGCTGGAGGGCCAGGTCTCTCAGATGCGGGGCGCGATCGAGCAGGCTCAGGGCATGATCAGCCAGCAAACGGGAGAGCAAGACGCCAAGCGCAACGAGCTCAAGCAGTGGGAAGAAAACCTGCGATCGCAGCGGAGCACCGTGGCTGAGCTGTGGGGACAGGTCAACCTGTATCAGGAGTGGCTGCAGCCGACCCAGGACAGCCTCAATGGGTTGCGCCAGGCTTCTGAGGCGATCGCCGGGATTTTGGGACAGTTCCAAGAAGCCAGCGACTACCAGCTCCAGGCGATCGCCGACATGCGGCAGGTGATGCAGAGCCTGGTGGCCGAGCAAGCGCCGGAGCTGGCCGCTTCTTAGTCGCTTGTGCGGGGTGCCCTTGCCTGGCGCGTTTTGCTCAGGTTTTGGCCAGGATTGACGTGTTTGGATCGATAGTCCTATGACCTTGGTGGGCCGGGAGAACGCTCTCCCGGCCTTTTTGCTCTGCGATCGCGCGTATCTTGGCCCTAGGACATTGGCCCGACCAGCTCGATCCACTCACCCTGGACTCGGGCGATCGCCCCGCCCGGAAAGGGGTCGCTCTGGTGGCGCTGGGGGGCGCTCAGCAGCGCCACAACTTTCTCGATATCGCCGAAGGTAGGCTGCTGAGGCAGATGGAGCTGTAGCCACTGGCGAAGCGATCGCCGCTGGAGGGCAAGAGGAGCGCCCTGGAGAATGCGGCGGTTGATCCGGCAGGATGGCTGATCGGCAGCAGGATCCTGGGCGCGCAGTCGCCAGGCGGTGGCTTCTGCTTCGAGATACTGCACATCGTCCTGGAGCAGCTCGGCTGTCTGGGCCAGGGCCTGCTCGGCCCGTGGATTGAAATGGTCGCTTAGGTAGGGCAGCAGTTCCTGCCGAATCCGGTTTCGCCGGTAGCTCAGGTCTTGATTGGTGCTGTCTTCCCAGACCGGCAGCTGCCCGGTGCGGCAAAAGTCGCCGGTCTCGGTCCGGGTGAAGTTGAGCAAGGGGCGCACTAGCTCGACATCAGCCGCAAGGGGTCTGCGCCAGGTGAGGGCCTGGAGGCCGTCGGCCCCGCTGCCCCGCAACAGGTTAAATAGCAAAGTCTCGGCGCGATCGCTGGCGGTGTGGCCCGTCAGGATGCGCGAGAACGCCCCTTGCTGGGCGATCGCCGTCAGGGCCTCATAGCGCCACTGCCGCGCCGCCGCCTCGCTGGGGAGCGATCGCCCAGCCACCTCCTGGAAGTAGTCAACTCCCCAGGCCTGGGCCAGCGATCGCACATGACGGGCGTTGGCCTCGGAGTCTGGGCGCCATCGATGGTCGCAGTGAGCGATCGCCAAGGTCCACTCCCACTTGGGCTGAAGATCAACCAGCAGCTTGGCCAGACAGAGGGAATCCTGGCCGCCCGAAACGGCAATGAGCAGGCGCTCCCGAGACAAAACCAAAGCCCGCTGCCGCAAGGTTTGGTGTAACCGAGCGTGCAGCGGGCTCCAGGGCGAACGAGGTCTCACTGGGACTCTAGAAAAACCAGCCGTAGGAGTGGAGTCCTTTGCCCAGCAGGTTGACCCCCAGGTAGCAAACCCAGACCACCACAAACCCGCTCGCTGCCAGCAGCGCCGGTCGCCGGCCTTGCCAACCCCGAGTGATGCGGGCGTGGAGGTAGGCCGCAAACACGAGCCACGTGATCAGCGCCCAGGTTTCTTTGGGGTCCCAGCTCCAGTAAGAGCCCCAGGCTTCGTTGGCCCACACGGCTCCAGCAATGATGCCGATGGTCAGCAGCGGAAAGCCCAGGCCCACCATCCGGTAGCTGACGTTGTCGAGGGTGTCGGCCAGACTGAGGCGCTGGGGAGAAAGGCTGGTGGCAGCGACAGCGGCGCTGGCGGCGGTGAGGACAGCGGTGCTGCCCGGGCGATCGCCTCCGGCCAAGACCGGCGCTGAAGCTTCTTCTGCTCCGTCGGCCCGCCGGACCCGATAGGTCCGGAAGCCCCCCGTGCCTACCGAGCTACCGCGCAGCTCCACGGCCTGGCCCCGCGTGACCACCAGGAAGGCGATCGCCATCAGAGCTCCCACCATCAGGGCGGCATAGCTTAGGAGCATCACGCTGACGTGCATCATGAGCCAGTTGGACTTCAGGGCCGGTACCAGGGGCTCAGCGTGCTGCATCGTGTCGGGCAGCGACAGCGCCGCAAAGGCCGTAATGCCCATGGCCACCGGAGCAGTCACCGTGCCCACCAAGCGGCTTTCGCTCATCCGCTCGGCCACCAGATGCATGGCCGTGATGCCCCACGCCACAAAGAAAAGGGACTCGTAGAGATTGCTCAGGGGGAAGTAGCCAGCATCTAGCCAGCGCGCTCCCAGCAGGGCCGCAATGCAGAGATTGGCGATCGCCATGCCCGCTGTGCCCACCGTTGGCAAGAAGCGCAACCCAGGGAAGGCAGCCCCCAGCCAGTACAGCAGCATCGTGATAAATAAGACGGCAAAGGACACGTTATCCAACGTGGCTTGCAGTTCAACCAAATTCATGGTGTGTGCTCCGGCAAAAAAGGAACGAAGATTCTCAAAAGACGGATATCAAAGCGCTTGGAAGGCGATCGCGTTGCGGCTGAGCGGGGGCCTAGGTCCCCGAGCTTCTGCTGGCCGACGCCCTGGCAGGGAATCCCTGCAAGTCCAGGGACCAGCGGCCGGGATGGTGCTGCTCACCAAAACACTATCCTATCGACTATTGGGCGTCTCTCCTATGGGAGAGGCCAAGGGGCGATCGCCTTAGCCAAAGCAGCAGAAGCCTCACGCCACCATCTTTGATTTGACGTTGAGATGAATGCGAACGAGCGAACGACGCTCCTCTGACCTATGCCGCAGGCGCGAGGAGGGGAGATGGAGGAAACGAGCAAATCTCTCATGATACAAAACGGGTGAGATAATCAGGCTAAGGGTTTGAGCTAATCGCCGCCCTGAAACTTGAACCTTGACAACCTGGAATAGGGGGTTCTGCCTAGAAACAGACGATTCGTCGTCGCATCTGTGGGCAGGTAAAATTCCAGCAGTACCAAGGAGAGAACAACACTCTTTGTATTGTTCCGGTGCGGTGGGGCATCCCGTATCGTCAATAAAGCTCAGGAAACGCCCGATGGGATACCAGGGGTCACTGAGAAGCCTACGCTGCATACGTCAGTATCAGCGTAGGAGTATGTCACGTGCTGGATTTGACAGCGCCGCTCGCCTCCTCCGGTCCGCGCTGAGCTGCGGTATCGCCGGTGCTGTCCGGCAGCAGGCGGCTGCTGGTGGGGCTGGGCAGGGGGCGAACTTCGCCGACCTTCTTCAGCCGCAGCAAGATATCAAAGCGGGTATTGCGCCCGTCGCGAATGGCGGCAGTGATGCCGATGGTGCGCATGGCTTCGATGAAGGTGCGCTGACTTTCGGGGAGCTGGACCCAGGGCTTGAGCGCTTCGAGGGTGCGATCGACGTCAATGAAGAAGCGGCCGTTGAAGGGCTGCTGAAGCTGGTTGGACGGCAGCGATCGCTGGAAGAGGCTGTTTTCTGAAAGGGGGGCGGCGGGCTCGGGATTGATGGTCTGGGCAATGGTGTCGCCGACGCCCAGGGTGAAGAAACCGACATTGCCGCTGAGCCAGCCGTGGGTCACCGTAATGGCGCCATACTCCGAGGTCCAGTTGACGACGGGCTGGCCATTGACCCGCGCTTCGTTCACCTTCAGGCGATACTTCTCGGCCATGGTGCTGTCTAGTTTGGCCATGGTTTCCTCGGCGGCCGAGCGATCGCTGGCCTCCACCAAAAACATCAGGCCCACGGGCAGGTTGGGCGGGGCGCTGCTAGTGGTGGGCACCAGCGCCAGGGACGCTTCCCCTTCCATCCAGCTGAGAAAGTCTTTTTCCCAGTCTAGGCCGACGGTGGATTGCAGGGCCTCTTTGAGCCAGCTGGGGCTAAAGGGGGCGTTGGGATTGGCTTCGGCTGCGGGCTCGTAGGACTCCCACAGCCGCTGGAAGTTGCCGTCGGAGAGCATCATCAGGGTGTTGGCTGGTAGGCGGCTGGGCAGCTCGCCGGCGTCGTTGGCGATCGCGTGCTTGCGATCGCTGTCCGGCCGCAGCCAGGAAACCCCCTGAAACAGCACCCCCTCCTCTTGGAGGACGGCGTGGGCCACCATGCCCTGATTTTGGCGCAGGAGGCTGATGGCCTGGGGCGGAAAGGGCTGGGCCAGCGTTGCGGCGGTGTTGGTGGCCAGGGCCGGAACATTGAGATAGACCCGGAAAATCGGGGGCGGCGTTTGCAAGTTGGCCAGGGCGTCCACAAACCCCGGCGTCGTCACCAACGAGCGATCGCCCTTGAAGGTATCGATGGCTTGCTGCACCCCTTCCACGCTGGTAGACACCACCAGATACTCTTCCCCCAGCTTGGCCATGGCGTAGGGCGTGGCGGTGCCGGCGGGCGTCGTCTTGATCGGAATCTCTTTGTAGGTTTCCTCGCTCCAGGCTTCTCCTTTGGGCGGTTTATTGAGCAGAGGCTGCAGGCGCTCGGGGTTGGCGATGGGCATCACCCACAGCAGGCTCTGGGGATCGATGGGCGCTGGAGGAGTGGCGCTAGAGCCGGTTTGGGCCTTGGCCTCCCCGGGCGGCGCGCTGGCCAGGACCGCCACCGTAATTTCACGGCCGACCCAGGGCCGGATGTCACGCTGAAAGTTGTAGCCGTTGGCGCTGAAGAGGCGATCGCGCCACTGGGTGAGCTGGGTATCAAACGCTTTCTGGGACTTGGGGGTGCCGAACGCGCGCAGCCGGTCCCACTGAGCAGCGTCGGTGGACAGCGAAATCGTCGCGATCGCTTCCTCGGGAATCACTGCGCTGCCCGGGGGCAAATCCGTGGTGACGGGCCGCCGCTGCATGAGCCAATAAGCGACTGCTCCGCCCCCGATGAGCAGAACCGCTGCGCTAAGCGTCAGCAAAATTGAGGAGCGCTTTTTCTCTTTCTCGGGCATGGGCTTGTGCAGAGTCAGCAGTGCAATTGCCAATGTAGCAGGCTCACGGGGACGGTCGCGACGGGGGCGACAAACCCCTAGCCTGCGGCGGTGGACTGGTGGATGGGGCGATAGAGGGTGTCCCGCTGCTGGGCCGGTCGGCCGAGGGAGGCGATCGCCCCTCGCAGATCTTCGACCTGCAAGCAGGTTCCTCCGGTCGCTCCCGCCATGCTGGTGATGTGTTCTTCCATAAGGGTTCCCCCCAGGTCGTTGCAGCCCCAGGTGAGGGCTTCGGTTGCCCCAGTCAGCCCCAGCTTCACCCAGCTCGGCTGATGATTAGCAATCCAGTTGCCCAAAAAGATCCGGGCCACCGCCATCAGCTGGAGGGCGTCCGCCAGGACGGGCTGGTCGCGACCCACGCGCCGCCGGAGCGCCTTGGGAGCCTCTTGGCCCACGTAGGGCAGCAAAATAAACTCCGTAATCCCCGTTCCGCCGGGCAGCGATCGCTGCTGGAGCGATCGCAGCTGACCCAGGTGACGCATTTGCTGGGCCGGGGTTTCGATGTGGCCCGACAGCAGCGTGCTCGTGGTGGGCATCCCCAGGCGATGGGCCGCCGAGACAATCTCCAGCCAGGTGGCCGCGCTGATTTTTTCGGGACACAGCACCCGCCGCACCGCATCGTCGAGCACCTCGGCCGCCGTACCCGGCAGGGAGCCGACGCCCGCTTCCGCCAGCGCCGCGATCACCGCCTCGTAGCTCAGATCATCTTCCCGAGCGATGAACTGGATCTCCTGGGGCGAAAAGGCGTGGAGGTGCAGGGCCGGAAACGCCGTGGTCAGGGTTTGGACCAGATGAACGTAGTAGGGCAGTGACTTGCCGTCGCGCTTGGCGTGGACATTCAGGCCGCCCTGCATGCACAGCTCCGTCGCGCCGCGCGCCACTGCATCCGCCGCCTTGGCCACCAGGGCGTCTTCGTCCAGCCAGTAGGCCCCTTCGTCCTCCAGGTCTCGCCGAAACGCACAAAAACTACAGTGCTGCTCGCAGATATTGGTGAAGTTGATGTTGCGGTTGACCACGTAGGTCACGGTGTCCCCAGCCTGACGCTGGCGCAGCGCATCTGCCGCCGCCCGAATGGCCGCGATCGCCCCCGGATCGCTCTGGCGCAGCAGAACTTCGCCGTCCGCCTCCGAAAGATCCTCGCCAGCCAGGGCGCAGGCTAAAATCGCATCAATCGTCCGGTCCGCTGCATGGGTCAAAGAAAAAGACATCTCAGGGCACTTGCATGGATTAACAGCCGCCGACCCCTTTGCACGGTGGTCAAGGAGTCTTCTCACGAAAGGACCGGCCCAAGCCGATCGGTCTTTTGGCGATCGCCTGCCACCGGGAAGGTTGCAGTATCAAAGGACAGACTGCCTGATCGCCAAGACGCAGTTTCCATTGTGGCAGCCCGCACCGGAATTCCCCAGGGGGGTCGTGTTAGTACTCTCATGGGAATTCTAGAGACGGGCGATCGCCACCCCAGCGCTGGCATCTCTCAAAACCCCTTCAAAATCCTCTCTCAATTCGCACTGATTCATTTTTTATCTGCTCGTTGCCCCGTTCTTCGTCCTGCTCAGTCCTTGTCTACGCTCAGGAGAATTCAAAATGTCTGTGAAAAAACTGATAGCCCCCGCCGTTGGTGCCGTCATTGTTGTTGCAGGCGGCCTAGCTGCCTATCAGTTTCTGTTTAAGGGCGGGCTCAAAGATGCCTCTAGCCCCCTCGCCAGTGCTGAGATCGTCCCGGACGAAGCCCCGCTGGCGACCTTTATCTCGATGGATTCCCAGGGTTGGGCAGAACTGCAAAAATTTGGCACCCCCGAAGCCCAAAAACTGGTCGGCTCCAACCTAAACTCCTTTAAATCTCAGCTCCTCGCAGGCTCCGAGCTCAATTTTGACCAAGATCTCAAGCCGTGGATGGGAGGGCTGATGGCTACCTTTGTCCCGGCGGCCCAGGGCGCTCCGGCGGAGCAGTCTCAGCTGCTGATGGTCGTGGGCGTCAAAGACAAGCTCAAGGCCCAGCAGTTTGCCAACAAGCTCAAAGAAGACAAGACGCTACAGACCAAAGAAACAGATTACAAGGGCGTCAAAATCACCGAATCTACCCGCAACAGCACCAAGCTGTACTCTGCCCTCCTCGGTGATCACCTGGCCCTCTCCCCGTCCCAGACGGTTGTCCAGCAGGCCGTAGACACCTTCAAGGGAGAGCCTTCGCTGGCGGACGTCAAGGGAGCCCGCCAGACCCTGTCGCGATCGGTGGACCTGCCCAACTCCATTGCCCAGGTCTACATCACTGACTACGCGGCGGCGATTCAGCAGCTGTCTGCCAGCAACCCCGGCGCGCCGCTGCCTGCCTCGACCCTGGAGCAGCTCAAGCAGGTGAAATCTGTGGTGATGGGCGTGGGAGTCGATGATGACGGTCTGCGGATCAAGGCCCTGACCCAGGTGGATCCCAAGGCGGTCACGGTGAAGTACGAGACGGTGCCGGGGAAGGTGATCAGCGAGTTTCCGGCGGAGACGATCGCGCTGGTGTCGGGCCAGGGACTGAAAACGCTGTGGACGGGTCTGGTGAATCAGGCAGAGACGGACCCCGCGACGCAAACCCTGGTCACCCAGGTGCGCCAAAACCTCCAAATGGTGAATTTAGACGCCGATAAGGAGGTGTTTGGCTGGATGGATGGGGAGTTTGCGCTGGGGGCGATCGCTGCTAATGAAGGGGTGCTGGCACCCTTTGGGGCCGGGGCGGCCATGGTCCTGCAAACGAGCGATCGCGCCACGGCCGAAGCCACTCTCAAGAAGCTAGACACCCTGGCCCAGGGCAATTTCTTGACCATCGGCCAAAAAGAGGTCAATGGCATCCAGGTGACAGAGTGGCGGCTGCCCCAGCAGACGATCTTGGGTCACGGCTGGCTCGACAACAACTCTATCTTCATTGCCATGGGCGATCCGCTGATTGGCGCGATCGCTGCTAAGCCCGAGCAGCCCCTCGACAGCAGCCCCAACTTCAAGGCCGCCACAGCCTCCCTGCCCAAACCCAACGCGGGCTACTTCTACGTCAACATGGACAGCGTCATGACCCTGCTCGATCGCTCCATCGTGCAGCCCCAGCAGGGCGTCATTCCCCCCAACGCCAAGGCTGTGCTGACCTCGATTCGGGGTGTGGGCGTGACGGCGACCTGGCCCGAGAAAGGAACCAGTGAGCTGGAAATGCTGGTGTCTCTCAAGCCGACCTCGGAGTTCACCCAGTCTCAAAAACCGGCTCAATAGACGCTTCAATTCAGGGCTTCAATTCAGGGCTTAATAAAGCCCTGAATTGAGTGGGGGAGAGCGCGCCTCTTCCTAGATCAAAAGCCGAGGGCGATCGCCCTCGGCTTTGGGTTGTGCGCTAGAGACTGAGCGCGTCTAGCGGAGCCGTTTCAGAGCTCTTCTATCGCTTGCCGTTACTGTTGCCGTTGCTGTTGCCGTTGCTACTACCGGCGGTGGCCAGCACTCGCTCGGCTTGCTTGTCCGGCACCTCCTGCAAGTGGGAGTGCTGCCAGCGGAAAGTGCCGACCCCCATCGTCATCGATCGTAGCTCCACGATGAAGTCATGCATCTCAGCTTCTGGCAAATAGCCCGAGACCTTGTCCCAGCCTTTCCAGTCGGCGATGCCCTCATAGCCCAGGATTTGGCCGCGGCGGCCATTCACCAGGCGCAGCACATTGGACGTAAAGTCGCTGGGAATCCAGACCTCAATGGCGACGATCGGCTCTAGCAGGGTCGGTGTGCACTTGGCCATGCCCTCCTGCATCGCCATGCGAGCGGCCTGTTTGAAGGCTTGCTCGGAGCTGTCTACCGAGTGGTAGGAGCCGTTGGTCAAGGTGACCGCCACATCAACCACCGGGAAGCCGAGAGGACCATGGGCGAGGGATTCCCGCACCCCCATCTCAACCCCGGGGATGTACTGCCGAGGCACCACGCCCCCCACGATGCTTTCTTTGAAGCTGAAGCCTTCGCCCCGGGGCAGCGGCTTGATGTCGAGATAGACATCCCCAAACTGTCCGTGACCGCCGGTTTGGTGCTTGTAGCGACCGTGAATGGACGCTTGGGCCTGGCGGATGGTCTCCTTGTAGGGAATTTGGGGCAGGTGGGTGCTCATGGGCAGGTTGTACTTCCGCCGCAGCCGGTCGAGGGCCACTTGCAGGTGGATGTCGCCTTGGCCCCACAGGATGACTTCGTGGGTGTCCCCGTGCTGTTCCCAAACTAGGCCAGGGTCTTCTTCGATCAGCTTGCCGAGGGCGCTGCTGAGCTTGACTTCATCGCTGCGCTTCTCGGGGGCGATCGCCAGCGCAAAGACCGGCGGCAGCTTCTCGGCCCGCGGCAGCTCTTGGGTCGCGCCGCCGTTGAGCGTCAGCGTGTCCCCCGTTTGCAGTCCCTCGGTGCGGCTCAGGGCCACCACGTCCCCGGCTTCCGCGCGGTTGAGGCTCTGCTGCTGCTGGCCTAGGAGGCGGTACATGCCGCCGATGCGAATCCCGTTGATGGTGGCGTTGTCCTCGAGGACGCCGCTCCACACGCGCACCAGAGACATCTTGCCGCCCTGAGGCGCGTAGTAGGTTTTCAGGACTTGGGCGATCGGCTCTGTCTGGTTGAGCTTGAGGCCGCGCCGCTCCACGGTCACCTCCGGATCGGGCGCTTCGCGCAGCAGGGCGTCGAGGAGGGGCCGCACGCCGTAGTCCTCAGAGGCCACGCCCACGAAGACCGGCACAATCAGGTCAGCGCCTAGCTCCATCTTGAGATCTTGCAGGATTTCTTCCTGGGGCGGCTCGATCTCTTCTAAAAGCTCTTCCAGCAGATGATCGTCAAAGTTGGCGAGGGCCTCGAGCATTTCCTCGCGGGCTGCATGCTCTTGCGCTTTGAGGGCGGCGGGGAAGGGCACGGGGTCAGCGGGCGCGCCTGCGTGGTAGTGGAAGGCCTGCTCGGTGACGAGGTCAATAAACCCCGTGAGGTGCTCTCCTTGGCCGATGGGATATTGATGCGGAATCAGGGGCCGACTGGAGACTTCTTTGAGGGCGTGGAGGACGTCCATATAGTCGCCATTGCTGCGGTCCATCTTGTTGATGAAGACCAGATGGGGAATTTCCCAGTCGTCTAAAAACTTAAAGAGGGGGGCGAGGGTGAGGGCGCGATCGCGCTCTGGTTCACACACGACGATCGCCGCATCAACCCCGATCAAGGCGTTGTAGGTTTCCTGAACAAATTCAATAGAGCCGGGACAATCTAAGAAAGAAAAACGAACGCCGCCATACTCGGTCATGGCGGCGTTTACTTCAACGGTCATCTGGCGATCGCGGGCCTCTGGCGAAGCATCCCCTACGGTGTTGCCATCCTGGATTCTGCCCTTGCGGGAAATCGCTCCGGTAACGGACAACAAGCTCTCTAGTAGGGTCGTTTTGCCGCTCAAATAAGGACCCACGATCGCCACGTTTCGTGAACGGGACAGGACTTTTTCGTTCATCATAAAATCTCCTTGGCAGCACCCCCGAAATGACTTTCCGTTAGTACTGCGATCGCAACTAAAATTCAGTCAATCCCTAAGTAAGAAATCCAGGAAAACTCTTGAAGCGAAATGATATCTGCTCTTACTTAAGCTCATTATCCCGGCTTTGATTCTGTTAGGACCGAATTGCAATTAGTTTTAAGATTCGGTTGTTAAAGCGTTAAGGATATTGACGATTTCGAGTGGTTTTTAACCTTCCTTCATCTCGAAATGCAGAGATTTGCATCGAGATTTTTGACGTCCTTCGGCTGCCCGGGCGTGAGAGGCTGAGGCGAAGCGGGTGCCCGGTCAGTAGCCCTTAATCGGCCATGGCCATTCATCGGAAGAAGCGACAGACGAAATAAAGCAGCTTCTCAACAGATTGACTTCTAGAGCCGACTGCGGGGCGCTGTTGGGTAGGCGAGGCGCGCAGTCTACCTCATAATCCCAAGGCTTTGCGGGCGATCACCAATAATTCTTAATGATTAAGCTAAAATTGTTGAAGTCTGTGAACGTTACCGCTCTAGCTTGGCTCTCCTCCGAAACCTCCCTATCCATCGATAGGCGAGCATTCCTCGGAAAACGTCATCTTTTCGAACGTTCTGCTCCGACAATCCCTTAGTTTCAACCTATGACTCTTCCCATTCGTAACGTCGCCATCATTGCCCACGTCGACCACGGCAAAACCACTCTTGTTGATGCCCTTTTGAAGCAATCCGGCGTTTTCCGCGAAGGGGAAGAGGTTCCGGACTGCATCATGGACTCCAACGACCTAGAGCGGGAGCGGGGCATCACGATTCTGTCCAAAAATACCGCTGTCCGCTACGGCGAAACCCTGATCAACATCGTTGACACACCGGGCCACGCTGACTTCGGGGGCGAAGTTGAGCGCGTCCTCGGTATGGTCGACGGCTGTATCCTGATCGTCGACGCCAACGAAGGCCCCATGCCCCAGACCCGCTTCGTGCTCAAAAAAGCGCTGGAGAAGGGCCTGCGTCCCATCGTCGTCGTCAACAAAATCGACCGTCCCCGGGCTGACCCCCACTCGGCTGTCGACAAGGTCCTGGACCTGTTCTTGGAGCTGGGCGCTGACGACGACCAGTGCGACTTCCCCTACCTGTTCGCGTCCGGTCTCGGCGGCTTCGCGCGGGAGACCCTCGAGAGCGACAACGCAGACATGCGGCCTCTCTTTGAAGCCATCCTGCGCCACGTTCCGCCGCCAGTGGGCGATCCGGAGAAGCCTCTGCAGCTCCAGGTGACGACCCTCGACTACTCGGAGTACCTAGGCCGCATCGTCATCGGCAAAATTCACAACGGCAGCATTCGGGTGGGCCAGCAAGCGGCTCTGATCACCGAGAGCGGCGCTGTGGTGAAGGGTAAAGTGACCAAGCTGATGGGCTTTGAAGGCCTCAACCGTATCGATATCGAATCGGCGACCGCCGGTAACCTCGTGGCCGTGGCGGGCTTCAGCGACGCCAACATCGGCGAAACGATCACCTGCCCTGACAATCCCCAGGCGCTGCCGCTCATCAAGGTCGATGAGCCGACCTTGCAGATGACCTTCTCGGTGAATGACTCTCCCTTCGCGGGCCAGGAAGGAAACTTTGTGACCTCTCGCCAGGTGCGCGATCGCCTGATGCGCGAGCTGGAAACCAACGTGGCTCTGCGGGTCGAAGAAACCGATTCCCCGGATAAGTTTGCGGTCTCTGGTCGCGGTGAGCTGCACCTCGGCATCTTGATCGAGACCATGCGTCGTGAAGGCTACGAGTTCCAGGTGTCCCAGCCTCAGGTGATCTACCGGGAAGTGGGCGGCCAGCCCTGCGAACCCTACGAGTGCTTGGTGCTGGACGTGCCCGAAGAGGCTGTGGGCGGCTGCATTGAGCGCCTCGGTCAGCGTCGCGGCGAAATGCAAGATATGCAGGTGGCCGGCAATGGCCGATCGCAGCTGGAGTTTGTGATCCCGGCGCGGGGCCTGATTGGTTTCCGCGGCGAGTTTATGCGCTTGACCCGTGGGGAAGGCATCATGAACCACAGCTTCTTGGACTATCGTCCTCTGTCGGGGGATATCGAGACTCGCCGCAACGGTGTGCTGATCTCTTTTGAGGAAGGTGTGGCGACTTTCTACGCCCTCAAGAACGCGGAAGATCGCGGCTCCTTCTTCATCACGCCGGGCACGAAAGTGTACAAAGGCATGATCGTGGGCGAGCACAACCGGCCTCAGGATCTGGAACTGAATGTCTGCAAAACGAAGCAGCTGACCAACCACCGCGCTGCTAGTGGAGATGAGCTTGTGCAGCTCCAGTCACCGGTGGAAATGAGCCTAGAGCGGGCGCTGGAGTACATCGGCCCCGATGAGCTGCTGGAGGTGACGCCGGAGTCGATCCGCCTGCGGAAGCTGCCAGCAAAAAAGCTCGCTAAGCGCTAAGACGGCTTCTGTGTTTCAACTTCGTCTCAATTCAATCTTGAAGTGCTAAGCCGATAAGGCCGCCATTTCGTGAATTTGAGATAGCCAACCCTTGGGGCGATCGCTCCAAGGGTTTTTTGCGTGATCCCCGAGCCAGCCAACAAAAAAACAAGGGGCGATCGCCCCTTGCTCGCAGCACTAACCTAATTTGTCTTTACTGGCTTGGCCGCCCTAGGCTGCGACCGGGAACTCGCCCAGCATCTTGACCTCTGGCATCAACGCCAAAGCCCACTGCTGGCTAACCTTTTCCTGCACATGGCAGATCAGGCGGAAGATGTCGCTGGCTTGGGCCCCGCCGCAGTTCAGAATAAAGTTTGCATGACGCTCAGCAACTTGGGCTCCCCCAATTTGGTAGCCCTTGAGACCCGCATGCTCAATCAGCCAGCCCGCCGTCTTGGGGCCGGGATTACGAAAGACGCTGCCGCAGCTTGGCAGGTGATAGGGCTGCGTGCGATGGCGGGACTTGAGATGCTCGTTGGTGAGCGCAGTCACGGCCTCGGGATCGTGACCGGGCTGTAGCTGGAAGGTTGCCTGGGTGACAAACTGGCTCCCGCCTTGCAGGATCGAGGTGCGATAGCGATAGCCGAGATCCTCAGAGAGCAACGTTGCCGCTTGGCTATCGGGGGTGATCACGTTTGCGCTGAGCAGGATGTCAGCCATGCAGCCGGTGTGGGCACCGGCATTCATGACCACAGCGCCCCCGACGGTTCCAGGAATGCCCACTGCCCACTCTAGGCCGCTCCAGCCGCGAGAGGCTGCTTGCCACGCGAGGCGCACCAGGGGTTCGCCGGCCGCAGCGGTGATGCGCCCGGTTTCTTCGTCAAAGTGAGTCTGCCGCAGATGACGGGTGCAAATAACCAGCCCCGGCAAGCCGCGATCGCTAATGAGTAGATTCGAGCCTGCGCCCAATAGCGTGATAGGCATCGGTTCGGGCTGAGACTGAGCCCACTCTAGGCTGAGTTCTAGCTCTGTCAGAGTGCGAGGAGAGACCAGCAGCTCAGCCGGACCCCCGACCCGAAAAGAGGTCAGGGGCGCAAGGGAGGCTTGGCGCTTGATCAGGCAGTTGGTACCTCGCAGGAGGATCGGATCTGTAGAAGTGGTAGAAGGCGTTGAGCGGTACACAGGGGAGCGAGATTTAGGCGTTTTTAGGCCGATGGGATCGTTAATGACCGACGAAGAGGTCGTTCTGGGAGGATCTTGGGAGAGCGTCATGATAAGTACAGCCGTTCATTTGTCTCGAATGATGCGCCAGCTAAGGACAGCGTCGTCCCCTTAGCTCAAGAATCAGCGATGTGATTGGGCTTTACAGAGACCTGTTCAGGGGGCATTTGGAGAGAAGCCACAACATCAGGAATCACCTGATTGAGGTTGCCTGCTCCCAAAAACACGACCAAATCTCCAGGCTGTAGCGTTTGGGTCAAGAAGGTCCGCACGTCGGCTAGGGAAGCTTGGTAGTGCACACAGGAATGATGCTGGGCGATCGCCTCAGCTACCTGCTCTCCAGAAATGTCAACCTCTTTGATCTCTCCTGCACTGTAGATGTCTGTTGTAATAACGACATCTGCCGCAGAGAATGACTGAGCAAATTCATCGAGAAACGTAACGGTACGACTGTAGCGGTGAGGCTGGAAAACGGCAATAAGACGGCGATCGGGGCGATCGCTCACCTGCAAGTGAGCCGCAGCTAGCGTGGCCTGAATTTCGCTGGGGTGGTGAGCGTAGTCATCCACAAAGCGGATATTATTCACCTCGCCCCGCAGCTCGAAGCGGCGGCGAGCGCCATCAAACGTCGCGATCGCCTCAGCGATCGCCGCAAAATCGAGCCCCAAAAGGCGACCAACCGCCACCGCCGCCAGCGCATTGCTGAGATTGTGGCGACCGAGCAGCTGGAGCTTGAGCGTGCCCAGCGCCATACCCCGCTCCCACACCTGAGCCGTCGTACCATCCGCCCGGTAGCTCACCTGATCAACGGCGTAATCCGCGCCAGAATCACGATCGAGGCTGTAGCTAATGGAGGGCTTGAGGCGATCGCGCACCACCGTGCAGTCCCAGCAGCCCACCAGCGTCTCGCACTGACGGTTAAACGTCTGGAACGTCTCGATCACCTCATCTAGCGTGCTGTAGTGGTCTGGATGGTCTAGCTCAATATTGGTGACCACCCCAATTTCAGAGCGGAACTTCACTAGCGAGCCATCCGACTCATCGGCCTCTGCCACCAAAAGCGAGCTCTCACCCAAGCGAGCATTGCCTTCCCAGGCGCTAACTTCTCCTCCCACCACAATGGTTGGATCGAGGCCCGCCTTTAGCAGCATGTATCCAATCAGGCTGCTGGTCGTCGTCTTGCCATGGGTGCCAGCGACCGCAATGCCCCGCGATGCCTGGACCAGAGCTGCTAAAAGATCTGAGCGATGGAAAACAGGACAGCCTAGATCGAGTGCCGCTTTATACTCAGCATTTCCGGTACTGATGGCCGTTGAGCAAACCACCTGTGGAAGCGTGTGGGGATCGGCTGTACAAATGCCCCCGTGGCCGCCAACGATCCCAACTAATTCTGTTGATTTCTCCAGAGTAGCTGCCGTTTCCAAGCGAGCATTTTTTTGGAAATACTCTAAATTAGAAGCGTCCTGACTCAGAAAAATATGAGCCCCCAGCTCCTGTAACCGCTGGGTAATGTGATTGAGGCGAATGTCTGAACCGGATACAGGCAGCTTGCGCTTCGTTAAAATATAGGCTAGGGCTGACATTCCAATTCCACCGACGCCGATGAAATGGAATGGTTTGCCGCTGAAATCAACAGAATTCAGCATTTTTACTCCTCACACACCACACCACACCGATAACACGCGATATCATATCAAGAATTGCTTTTTTGCGACATGACCTGCTAGGGATTTGTGCTTTTTGACCCAAGTCGCTTTCGCAAAATTAATCTGCAAAAACTCAGTCTCCTGGCATAGTCCTACAGGCCGGGCAGCGCTCTTATCTGTCTCTATTGATACGGCGAAAAGCAAATATCTATCCGGAAGTTTATAGAAGATTAATTGCTGCTTTTGACCGCAATCTTTTGCAGTTAACCCGAATATGGGAAGAATAGCAGTCTTCGGCGGCACCTTTGACCCAATTCATCGGGGCCATCTGGCGATCGCCCACGCTGCCTGCAAGCTGGCCGACCTCGAGCAGATCATCTGGGTCCCGACCTACGATCCGCCCTACAAACAGCGATCGCGCCCGGCACCCTACTACCACCGCCTCTTCATGGTGAAGCAAGCGATCGCACCCTTCTATCCCGCTTTCACGGTCTCTGACATTGAAGCACGTCACCCCGACCCATCCTATGCTGTTCATACATTTTTAGGGCTTCGGTCCCAGTATCCTCACCATCAGTGGTCTTGGCTCATTGGTCTAGACGCCTTTATGTCTTTACCTCGCTGGTATGGTCGTCAGCACTTTGCCGAGGCTTGTCAGTGGTTGATCGTCCCTCGGCATCTGTTAGCAGCTAGAGTGCCCGCGATCCCTTGTGCAGCTAACACCCAAAGCTTAGACACCACCCAGCAAGCTATGGCCGCCTGCCAAGCAGTCGCCCAGCAAATGGCCCAGCAGCACCTAAAAATTCAGTGGCAAATCTTGGGCATCCCTCCCGTGGCAGTATCGTCGAGCCTGGTGCGATCGCGCTGCCAGTCTGGACAGCCGATCGGCAACTTGGTGCCCAAATCTACTCGCCACTATATAGAAGTGCATCGACTGTATCAGGATTTTGCGGAAAGTGGATCTTCATGAGCCGCTGGGGGCGATCGCACATGCCCCTTGGAGGACCAGATCACTCCTCGTCACAGGCTTCGTCACAGGAGACTTGCCAAGTTGATGGTCATACCAGCGGCTGCCTTCCTGTCCAGTACTTTGGCGATCGCATTTCCTTATAGAGTGTTTCTGAACGTGACCCAAGATGTCTCACAATTTTAGGTGTAATTATACTTAGGAATTTATACTCAATTTTACAAAATTCACAACCCTAAAGATACTAGATTTTTGCTTGCAGAGACCCAGCCTCAATGCTGTCGAGAATTTACAACCTCGAAAAGCTCCCTAAAAGCTGACATCTACCGCTGACTCTCATAGACCAAGAAAGCTGACTTTGCAGTCTTGCTGACAGCAGCACCGTCGGGGTGAAACTGCTGCCAGGACGCCCAGAGAGACGCTAAACCCCTGATCGACCATTCCCCCAAACGCAGAGCCAGCGAGGCAATTTCAGCAGGCCTGAGACAGACAAAATTTAGTTTTTTTGTCATCTAAGCCTTGATGATTGATATCCCCCTAATAAAAGCCTTGTTAAAGAAGTTTTCTCGAAAAAATACGTAAATTCTAGATCTATCTGCCTTAATCCTTAGGATGGTTATTCAAACAAAAAATCTGAGCAAGAAAAATTTGGTCTAAATGCAGATACGGATGAAATTAGAATGGTTGTATACCGCAAAATTCGCCTAGAAAATATGAAATTCTGAGAAAATATTTTTAATTAAAAATTGTAAAGATGTCTAATTGCTCCAAGAAATTTCATCGCTTTAATCAGGCTGTCTTTAAATCGAATTTAATCGTATGTCTTCAAAAAAATGAAGACAAACTTAAAAGAATAAATTTTTCGAGGGCACTTTCAAAAATATTTTATGTACCTTTCTAAACAAGGCAAAATAAAAATATTTGCTTCAATCCTTTGTAAGGCAAGGATCTCAAGAATTGCTGAATCTTGAATGAATTGACCGAAATCCTATGGTATTCAAGCTTTAAATCTTCAAAAAATGACATTAAAAATAGATTCTTGATGCCATGATAAAGCCGATGAACTGAAGGTCTGTATGGTACGACATTCATGACTCCAGCCAGGGGATCAAGATGATTTTAATCCTCGAACTGACACCTTTCTCGAAACTCGAGAATAGCTTGGCGCAGTCTCCTTGCGATCGCTCCCCTCAGCTCCTCTGGAGAGCCTGTCCTGGGTCCTGAATCGAGGCCGTCCTCCCATTGAGCAAAATTTTGCAAGGGACTTAACCAGGGATTCATGAACGTGTATGATTGGGTTCAATACTAGGCATTTATTTAGTACACAGAGGGCGAGACGCAGTGATTAGAGTAGCGATCAATGGATTTGGACGGATTGGACGCAACTTCTTGCGGTGCTGGCTAACTCGGACCAATAGCCAGCTGGAAGTTGTTGGTATCAATGACACTTCCGATCCGAAAACCAACTCTCACCTGCTCAAGTATGACTCCATGCTGGGGACGCTGAACGCGGATATCAGCGCAGATGAGAACTCCATCACCGTCAACGGACACACCATTAAGTGCGTTTCCGACCGAAACCCACTCAACCTCCCCTGGGCTGACTGGGGTGTTGACCTGATCATCGAATCCACTGGCGTCTTCGTCTCCGAGGAAGGAGCTTCTAAGCATATCGCAGCGGGCGCGAAGAAGGTTCTGATCACTGCTCCTGGCAAAGGTGGCAACGTCGGAACGTTTGTGATGGGCGTGAATTCTGACCAGTACAAGCACGAAGATTTCAATATCGTCAGCAACGCCAGCTGCACCACCAACTGCTTGGCGCCGGTGGTGAAAGTCCTGAACGACAAGTTCGGCATCATCAAAGGCACAATGACCACGACCCACAGCTACACCGGCGACCAGCGTCTGCTGGATGCGAGCCACCGGGATGTTCGCCGCGCTCGGGCTGCTGCTCTGAACATCGTTCCAACCTCCACCGGTGCTGCTAAGGCTGTAGCGCTGGTGATCCCCGAAATGAAGGGCAAGCTGAACGGCTTGGCTCTCCGGGTTCCCACTCCCAACGTTTCTGTTGTGGACTTCGTTGCTCAAGTTGAGAAGAAGACCTTCGCAGAGGAAGTGAATGAAGCACTGCAGGAAGCCGCTGCTGGCCCGATGAAGGGAGTCCTTGAGTACAGCGATCTGCCTTTGGTTTCTTCTGACTATCGGGGTCATGATGCTTCCTCCATCGTGGACGCAAGCCTGACGATGGTGATGGATGGCGACTTGGTGAAAGTGGTGTCATGGTATGACAACGAGTGGGGCTACAGCCAGCGGGTTGTTGACCTGGCTGAGCTCGTTGCTCAGCGCTGGGCTTAATCGCTTCAACGCTTAGCCACCCTATAGTTAAGCCCCTCAACACGTCGTGTTGAGGGGCTTGCTGTTTTTGCTGCTGCTGTTCCCTTGTCTGCCCTTGCAAGCAAGGGGTGAAATGTAGGAACGGTTGCCTTAAAAGTGCTGAAACCCCTGGTCGAGACTTAGCGTTTCGAGGGGATGGTGATGAGCCTCGATGAGCTGAACCTGGGGTTCGGCGGTGATGGTGCCCACGACGCAGGCGGGCGATCCAAGCCTCTGTACCAGGCGATCGCCGATCGCCTTGGGTAGAGCCAGCACGAGCTCGAAGTCCTCGCCTCCGTAGAGAGTCCATTGGCGAGCCTGATCGAGGCCCACCCACTCAACGAGACCCGGGGGAATCGGCAGGCGATCGCGCTCCAAATGAGCCCCGACGCCGCTAGCTCGGCAAATCTGAAGAACCGCGTCCGCCAAACCGTCGCTGCTGTCCATGCCGGCGATCGCCCGCTGCGAACTGATTTCGGCACAGATTTCGGCCAAGATCGGCAGCACGTCCAAGCGAGGCTGGGGGCGCTGGTGGGCCTGAATCCAGCGATCGCGATCCGGCCCGGCGACCTCCCTGCTCCGCTCAGGATGCAGCAGCAGCTCGAGCCCTGCCCGAGAAGCGCCGTGCCAGCCCGTCGCCACCAAAACATCCCCCGGCTGAGCAGCACTGCGCCGAAGAATGCGGCCCTCGATCGCCGATCCCAGCGCCGTAATGCTGACTGTTAGGACCGGACTCCGGCAGACGTCGCCGCCTAGCAGCGCCCCACCATAGCGATCGAGACACGCCTTCAGGCCCTCATACAGGCCTTCGACCCAGGCAATAGGCGTCTCTCCTGGCAGCGCCAGCCCGACCGTAATCCCGAGCGAATCCGCCCCCATCGCCGCTAGATCCGACAGATTGGCGGCGGCGGCTCGCCAGCCTGCATCCGCAGGTGACGTCGTCCGCACGTCTGGCGACGCGAGACCCAAACTAAAGTGAACGCCATCAACCAAGACGTCTGTGGTAGCGACCAGCGATCGCCCTGAGGGCACGCTCAAAACCGCCGCATCGTCCCCAACGATTTGGGGCGGACAAAATCGCTGCAGCCGCTGCAAGAGAGCCTGCTCACCGAAGTCCCGAACTCGCACTTCGCCAGCCTCGGGACCTAGATTCGTGGAGGTCATGCCGCAGGGGCTACCAGGTTCTCAGCACCGCGAATCACCTTGGCTGCTTCGATCTTGTCGCCCTGCTTGAGCTTCTCTAAGACCTCTTTGCCTTCGGTAACATAGCCAAAAACGGCATAGCGACCATCGAGGAGGTTCAGGCCCGCAGGCGTCAGCTCTGGCTCAAACAAGAAGAAGAAGAACTGCGACGATCCGCCGTTGGGCTCATCACCCGGACGCGCCATGCCGAGGGTGCCAAACGCAGAGAAAGGCAGCACAGGCTCTGCCCGGTAGAGACCCAAGTCCTCAGTGGTGGCGCCGTAAATCGGTTCTGAATCGCCCTGAAGCAAGACCTCTAGCGGAATGCCCCGATACTGGCCGGTTTTGGGATCGATAAACCCTTCTTCGGGGCCTGGGGGATCGCCCACCTGCAACACGTAGAAGTCTTCGGCCCGAATGAACTCTAGGCCGTCGTAGAAGCCACGCTGTACCAGGTCTACAAAGTTACCGGCAGTGACCGGTGCGCTGTAGCCATCCACTACGGCTTTCACTTCACCTTTGCTGGTTTCAAAACTGATGGTGGCTCGTCCCTCGAGGCGAGGCAGATTGGCGTATTCGGCGGGCACGCTGAAGGGAAAGTCGGAGACCATCAGCTCTTCGAGGTCACTCACGCGATCGAGGGCCTCTCCCCGCTTGAGCCAAAGCGCTTCTTTGTCTTTGGCGTCGCTGATTTCTTGGAGCTCGGCTACGTTGGCCTGAATCTCCTGGATGAGAGCCTCGGCTTTGGGGCGATCGCTCTGGGCCACCGACGCCAAAAGGGCCTCCGGCTGATTCAGAACGCGCTCTGCAATAACAAGATCTTTCTTAATAGCGTTCCAGCGGCGGTTGGCGCGCAGCTGGGTCGCAATATCTTCCAGGTTGGCCTGGAGTTTGCGGACGGGGGCATTGTCGATGGGCAGCGCGTAGCGCAGGAGGGCTTTGCCATCGGTGATAGCGTTGCCCTGGGGCAGGCGGCTTTCGCGCGCGGAGCTGCCGCCTCCATCCCACTGGGCAGCGCTGAGGCCCGTCGACATCACAATCAGCAGCAGCGCTAGTGCACCATTTTTTATCCAGTGCTTGATAGCGGCGAATTTTGAATGGCTCCAGAGCATCATAGGTCGATCGTTGACTACAGGATTGGATCAGATGGGCGATGCCGGTGACCACCCCAAGCGCAGGCATTCTATAAACGAAGGGCTCGGGAATGAGACGGCCTTCTTCATCTTCCCACAGGGCTGCCCCCCTCCTCGGCGCTTTGGCATCATAACCAGGGGCGATCGCCCGGACCTAGCCAGAGAACTTCTGGCGTAGCACTGCTAGGGAAATACGCACAGAGCGGTACAATAAATTGCCGATTGTTCTCCCCAAGCGCGAAGTTCATGATCTCCAGCAACGACTTTAGACCCGGTGTCACGATTGAGCTAGATGGGGCAGTCTGGCGTGTCGTGGAATTTCTCCATGTGAAGCCAGGAAAAGGATCTGCCTTTGTCAGAACCAAGTTGAAAAGCGCCCAAACCGGCAGCGTGATCGAGCGGACCTTCCGGGCCGGGGAGACGGTTCCCCAGGCAACGCTCGAAAAGCGCACCATGCAGCACACCTATAAAGAAGGTGATCAGTACGTCTTCATGGATATGGAGACCTACGAGGAAAGCCGCCTGTCTGCCAATGAAATTGGCGATCGCGTGAAGTACCTCAAAGAATTGATGGAAGTAAACGTGATCACCTGGAACGGCCAAGTTCTCGAGGTAGAGCTGCCCAACTCGGTGATCCTGGAAGTGACTGAAACTGACCCAGGTGTCAAAGGCGACACAGCAACGGGCGGTACCAAGCCTGCCATCGTTGAGACCGGTGCCCAAGTAATGGTGCCGCTGTTCATCTCGGTGGGTGAGCGCATCAAAGTCGATACCCGGAACGATACCTATCTGGGCCGGGAATAGCGCCGAAAGTCTGCGGGCAGCGCCTTCGCTTGTCCCAATGCTTTCTTGTTCAATTGTGGGGTCATAGGCACTGTGCAACTGAATTTAAACGAACTCCGTGAATTACTCGCAGCCATCAACCAGACAGACTTCACGGAGCTGACGTTGAAGGATGCTGAGTTTGAGTTGACGATTCGTCGCGGTGGCCGGACAGAGTATCTGCCGGTTGCCGATACGGTTTTTGCGGGCGAAGGGAGCACAGTGACGCTGGGGATGACTCCACCAGCGGCGGTGGCACCGCCGACTGCTGCTCCTCCGGCGGCTGCTGAGGCGAGCCCGAAGCCTGCGCCGGCACCCGCTCCTCAGGCGGACCAAAAGCTGCTGGATGTTACTTCGCCGATGGTGGGAACGTTTTATCGTTCTCCTGCGCCGGATGAGCCGCCGTTTGTGGATACGGGCGATCGCATTCGTCTAGGCCAAACGGTGTGCATCATCGAAGCGATGAAGCTGATGAACGAGCTCGAAGCAGAAGTGGCAGGCGAGATTGTCGAAATCTTGGTCCAAAATGCAGAGCCCGTGGAGTACGGCCAAGTGCTCATGCGAGTCCGACCCCTTTAAGGCATTCTCATAGCGATGTTAAACGGCAGATGGAAAATGTTCTCGTCCATCTGCCGTTTTTGCTGGGTTGATCGCTCTGGCCATTTTGCCAATCCACGCGTCATGCCCAGGCGTGGCGGAGCGCTGGAGAGCCCCTGAGTCTCGGGATAGGGCGATCGCCTTCTCCAAAAGAGTGCTTGCGGGAATACAGTCTAGGATGCGGCGATTGGAGTAGGCTGAAGGAGCAATGCATCCTAGGGCTAGGGTGTTGAGGTATTTTGATTGTTTGGAGCGCTGGCGATGATGCCGTAGCGACCCTTTAGACAATTTCCGACAGAGGCAAAGGTCACTCATGTCCGACAATCGTTCTGGTGCTTTCGTTGGTGGGTTTCTCCTTGGTGCGGCGGTGGGAGCTGTGACCGGGCTGCTGATCGCTCCTCGCCCGGGCCGTGAAACTCGGCAACTCCTCAAAAAGTCCGCTGATGCTTTGCCAGAACTGGCTGAAGATTTATCGACGAGCGTGCAGCTTCAGGCTGATCGCCTCTCTGAGAGCGCGCTGCGCAACTGGGATGGCACCTTGACGCGGCTGCGAGAGGCGATCGCGGCTGGCCGAGAAGCGAGCTACCGCGAGCGGCAAATCTTTGAGCAAACGGAGCCGATCGCTACCCCCGCTCGAGACAGCAGCGAAGCCAAAGCCTTCGAACAGCTCTGATCTCGACACGACCTCGCTACGAGAATAGGCTACTCTATTGCTGACCCTGACCTTGAGCGCCGGCGATCGCCGATCCGCGTTCCTCCAGGGTTGGCAAGATTAGAATGACAGGCATGGTGTCTATCTACCTTCCGACATCGCCTCGCTCGTTCCCCGCTCCGATCCCTCTCAGAAGTCCTGGTAATGGATCCTCTCTTTTGGCTAGGCCTCTCGATCTTGCTCGTTGCTGTCAGCCTGACCGCGCTGCTCTTCGTCGCCATCCCCGCTTTTCAAGAACTGGGACGAGCAGCCCGTAGCGCCGAAAAACTCTTTGATACCCTCAATCGCGAACTGCCGCCCACCCTAGAGTCCATTCGCCTTACGGGGCTTGAGATTACCGAATTGACCGAAGATGTGAGCGATGGTGTCCAGAGTGCTGGACGCGTGGTGAAGCAGGTCGATGACAGCCTGCACGGCGCTAGGCAGCAAGCAAAGCGAGCCCAGGCGACCGGGCGCAGCTTGGCGGCAGGCGTCCGCGCCGCTTGGCGAACTTTCACCCGTCCGGCGCCCGCCCAGACCAGCGGCCGCCGCACCCCCAATCGCCTCGCTCCCTCTTCGCGGCCTCCCCTCGATCTGCGCGAGGAGCGGACCTACTACTCCAGTGAGGCCGCGGACACCGAAGAAGAGAAGCTGCCCTTGGGGGCCTCCGGTCGAGAAGAATTCCCAGAAACTCCTGAGCCGCGCACTCTAAATGGTCGCGAATCGACCGAAAACCTCTATCGCGTGGCCAATCCAGCAGATGCGTCTGCGGCCGACGAAGCCTGAGCCTGGCACCCCAAAAAGCGCAAAAATCATTAAATAATTTCTGTCATTTCTTTTAAACAATTCTGGCGACCTAGCTGCGCAAGATGCTGAAAGCAGCCTTTGCAAACTCTCTAGCTGGGGAGCTGCTTTCGTCTGGCGGGGCTCGGGCTGCTTTGGCCGATGTCGCTACCCGAGAGACCTCGGATAGCCGCTAGCGATCGCTGCGGGTCCGTAGTATTCTATTAACTTAAGGTAAACAAGTGTAACGAATTTTCGCTTTTCCTCATTTTGCTACCTTGTTTCCCGAATCTGCGTTGCGATGCAGACTGAGGCTTCCGACGGTTCACTAGGATTTCCGATGCAGCACTTCTTCCCCTCGCGGCTCCTTAAGGTTTTCAGTGCGTTTCTTTTGTCCTTGTCAATCTGGGCGATCGCGCCAGCGGCTCAGGCCTACGACAATCCTGACTTGCTGCCCAGCGTGCAGACCCCCATCATTGATCTGGCTGGAGCCCTGACCCAGGTCCAGGAAGACAGCCTTGCCCAAGAAATCGAAGAGTTTGAAAGTGGGACCGGCTGGAAGTTGCGGGTCCTCACCCAGTACGATCGCACCCCCGGCCGAGCCGTTCGCGACTTCTGGGGCCTCAATGAAAAGAGCGTGCTCCTCGTCGCAGACCCCCGCGGTGGCAACCTGCTCAACTTCAACGTCGGCGATGCGGTCTATGAGCTGTTGCCTCGCACCTTCTGGGTCGAGCTCCAAACGCGCTACGGCAACCAGTTCTATGTCCGCGAGAACGGAGAAGATCGCTCCATTCTTGACTCTCTGCACTCCGTCAAGGCGTGTCTGAGTCAGGGCGGCTGCCAAGTCGTCCCGGGCCTGCCCCGCGAACAGTGGATCTTGACCCTGATCACCTCTTGCTTGGGTGGCGTTGTTCTGGGCTTTGCGGCTCAGCCCCGCAAGAGCGGCCAGCTCGTTGCTTGGCAGTGGGCTTTGATCTTCTCGCCCTTGTGGGGAATCTTGTTTATTGCCTTCGGCATTGGACCTGTGGTGACGCGCACCTCCGACTGGCTGCCCCTGGTCCGCAACCTGGCTGGCTTTAGTATCGGTGCTTTGGTGGCTTACCTCTCTCCGATGCTGGGCAGCGATTCTTCGCCGTCCGAAACGTAAGCGTAAGGAAGTCGAGGCTGGCGAAGAAATTCGACCAGCCAGTCCTTGACGTGATAGGTTGCTCGGCAGTCGTCTTCGTTGTAGCAAACGATGGAGTCCAAGAAGCTGCGATCGCCCGTTGTCAGCCACTGGTTGTACCAGTAAATCGACTGGGCTCCATCTGCCGAAGCATCTCGCCAATCAAACCCCACCCAGCGCGCAATGGGCTTGAGAGCGTAGCTCTCGACCGGCAACATGACCGTCCGGGTGACCCAGGCGTGCAGATCCACGAAACGATGAAGCAGCGCCTCGACTGAATCTAGAGGGGTGTTGTAGAGCTGGGCGAGCCGCCGCACCGTCTGGACTTCGTAAGCGCAAAAGTGAAAGACGGGTGACTGGGGGTAGGCCAGCATCAGCTCTAGAAAGTCTTTCCAAACAGCGGCCTCGGCCGAGGGGTCCTCGGCCAAAAACGGATAGAACGTTTCGGTTTGAGTCCGCCGATCGACCATCAGCACCCCGTGCAGATAGGCCAAATTCAGATCCGGCTCAGCTTCGATGTCGAAGTAGAACTCAACAGGCGCCGTGGGCAAGTGGTGAAAAGGCGCGATCGCCCCATTCCCGGAGAAGCCCTGAGACCAAAGACTGGGGTCTGCAACCAAAATAGCCTGGTTACTCAGCGTCGCTTGGGCTTGCCACACCAGTTTTTGGGCGACCTCACGACCAAAGCCGGGCAGCGGCTCTAGCTGAGCAGGTCTGGCGAGAGCCAAAGACTCTACGGTGGTGAGCTTCAAACCCTGCAAAAAACTGTAGCGGCTGGGCGTCACGCCCGGCAGAAGCGATAAATGCTGCTGCTGCTGCGCAATGTCGTAGCAGTGTCCATACCAGTGGCAAAGACTGCAGCGATTGCGCGAAATAAAAACCTCGGGCTCCACCGGTTCGCTCAGGGTGCGGGTACATTCCTCCAGAATGGACTGCATCCTGGGGACTCGCTCCACCAAGTCCACTTCGTAGGCTCCCCGCTGCCGCAAGATCAGCCAAGCTGCTTCTGGCCAAGCTCCCTGCATCTGGGCCAGGAGATGGGCTTGGTAGGCAGCAACGAGCTGATACTCGAGCTTGGGCCGCTTGCCGAGCTTGATGTCGACAGGGACATAGTGCCAGTCGCCAAGCAAAGAATCACCGGGCTGCTTGACGAGAAGATCGGGCTTGCTGATGAAAGTGTGGCCTGCCGGGTCGGTGATCAGCAAAATGCCCTGATGAATCGCGTCGACCCCCTGCTGCATCAGTTCTAGGGTGGCGGACGCTCCTGCTTGCCAGTCGTGCTCAGGGTAGATCGGCCGGTGGTAGGCGAGGGGACCGTCCGGCAGACCAAAGGGCAGCCATGCCCAGTCTGTCAGCACCGATCGCTGGTGCAGCAGACTGTCCTGAAACAGCTTCAAGAGATAGTCACTGGGTGGATCGCGCTGGGCTAGGTCCCCGTGCACATCCAAGAAAGCCCGTCGAGGGCAGCGCTGATAGTGGAGGAGAAGAGCGTCAGTTAACAGCACGCTTTCACGCTAGCGCAAAATCTTGAAAATAGCTTACAGCCGTTTGTGGGCTCTTCGTGAGGATTTTGGAGAATGTTGCGGCTAGGGGGCGATCGCCTCTGACGAAAAAAACCGCTCAGGCGATCGCCCAAGCGGGGAAATGATGGTCTTACCAAAGCGGAGTCAGTGCTGAACTGAAGCTCTCGGCAAAACCCTAAAAACCAAGCTCAAAGCGCTTAGCGCTCAAAGCCACCGGGATTGAGGCGCACGTTGGCGCAAACCAGGCCAGGACCCACCGGATCGCCTTGGGTCGAGTGCAGGTTGATGTAGCCGATGTCCGCCAGGGGCACCGGAGTATCGAGCATGACAGGAGCATCGGGGCTGCCCACGCGAGCAAAGCCGCTCTCGCTAGACTCGAGGGCTGCGGCTGCGCCGAGGTCGGTGAGCACGCCACCAGCGCCTTCACCCTTAAAGAGCGCCTTGTCCCCTTCACAGCTGGTGGGCATGCCGCCGTTCATGGCGCCGTGGAAGTGGTAAGGAACGGTTTGGCTTGCTTCGAGACCCATGACGGTGAAGTAGTAACCCGTCACTTCATCGTCGCTGTTGACCATGAGGCTACCGCTGCCCATCACTTGGTCAAAGCGCGGCTCGTAACCAGGAATGGTCCGGGTGGTTGCATCTTCGGTGGTGCTGGTGAAGACGATGGGCTCCATGCGGGTGCCCTCTTCTTGAGCGATCGCGCTGCTGGCCATGCCCAGAACGGCTAAGGTTGCCAGAGTGCCTTTGTAAAGACGTTGCATGTTTCTAGTCTCTCCTCGATGTTGTCGGATGGTGCTCAGCAACCTTGGGTTGACGGCATTGCCCATTACCCCGGGCGCCAAACACACATCTCAAAAATCAATTTGCACAGATCTCTCATCGGTTGACTCATGGCCAACGGAATGAGAGTTTCCCTGAAAACTCAGGGATTTGCTGAGGGATGGAGCAAGCGCTTCTGTAGCTGAATGAGTCAGCGTGGAAGCGAGGCCGGTCCGCCAGCGAAGGAGCACACGATCGAAAGCAGACGCTTAGGCTGACTGATTTCGGGGTTGCTATAGGTGGTGAAAATCTGAGGCTGATGGAATTGTCATCAAAGACAATGCTGCAAAAGCGCAATTGGCCTGAGAGCAGCGAGAAAAATCTTGCTCCCGTCAACCTCGAAGGAAAGAAGTCCAGCCCTAATTTCAGCGCTTTTTCGCGGCCAGAAACATTCTACAGGATTCTTCCTGGAGGCAGGATTTTGCGAGGGCCTCTCCGAATCCTGGCAGGCTTGCCTAGGGAGAATATCAAAGGCCTGGAAGGGAGGTTGATACAATGCTGGGGCTTCTGCTGTTGTTTGTGGGTGTCTGTCCCTATGGATTCTCGGTCTGCCAGCGCTGGTCTCATGGCGCAACACCGCCAGCTTTTTCCTGCTCTCCAGGGCAAGGCCTATTTCAACTACGGGGGCCAAGGCCCAATGCCCCAAGCAGCTCTGGATGCGCTTTTTGAGGGATACCGCACGGTGCAGGCGCGGGGACCTTTTTCGCAGTCGGCGGGAAGCTGGGCGACCGAGGTGACGGAGGCGCTGCGAAAGGCGATCGCGGCTGAGCTGAGCGTGGAGCCAGGGACCATTAGCTTGACTGAGAATGTCTCGGCGGGCTGCAACGTCGCGCTGTGGGGCCTGGACTGGCGATCGGGAGACCACTTGCTGCTGTCGGACTGCGAACACCCGGGGGTGGTGGCTGCCGCCTATGAGGTGCAGCGGCGCTTTGGGGTAGAGGTGTCGGTGTGTCCGCTGCAAACCACCCTCAATGGCGGCGATCCGGTGGCGGCGGTGATGGCCCATGTGCGGCCCCAGACGCGCTTGGTGGTGCTAAGCCACGTGCTGTGGAATACGGGTCAGGTGCTGCCCCTGAAGGCGATCGCCCAGGCCTGTCGCCAGGCAGACACGCGAGAGCCGCTGCGAATTTTGGTCGATGCGGCCCAGTCGGTTGGAGCGATTCCCTTGGATCTGGCGGATTTGGGAGTAGATTTTTATGCCTTTACAGGCCACAAGTGGTGGTGTGGTCCTGAGGGGGTGGGGGGCCTGTACGTGCGGCCCGAGGCGCTAGAGTCGCTGCGGCCTACTCTGATCGGCTGGCGAGGCGTGGTGCAGGTCACGGACGGGGTGATTTGGCAGCCGGATGGTCGACGCTTTGAGGTGGCAACGTCGGCTTATCCGCTGTACTGCGGTCTCCGGGCGGCGATCGCGGTTCACAATCAGTGGGGAACCGCGCGCGATCGCTACGAGCGCATGGTGTCTCTGAGCGATCGCCTGTGGCGAGGGCTGTCAAAAATTGAGGCGATCGCCCGTCTCAAAACCACACCGCCCGAAGCGGGCCTCGTGGCCTTCCAGCTTCGCTGCCCGGAGCCCGATCGCCAGCATCCCCGCCTGGTGCAGTTCCTCGAAGCTCAGCACATTTATATTCGCCTGATTCGTGACCCCAACAGCGTCCGCGCTTGCGTCCACTACTTCACCACCGAGGACGAAATCGATCAGCTCCTAGCTGCCGTGCGCGCCTTCTGCGCCTCGCGAGAATTTGCGTCCCTAGAATCTGGGCGAGCAAGCTAGGATACAAAGATCTTCTGAGCGCCTGCTTCCGAAGGCGCAGCTGCTTCTCTCTCCTTTCAGTCAAGAACGCGTAAATTCTTGAAAAGGGAGAAGAAGCCAGCGCCATATTGCCTAAGCAATACGGCGCTGAGAGTCCGTCCCTTGTTGTTCCCTGTCCATAGCCATGCCGCTGTGCCCCTTGCCATGAATCGCCAAGCGATCGCCCAGATCCAGCGCTTGCAGTACCAAGCCGCTTCGCTTTTGATCTATCAGCACACCTTGCAGGGTCGGCTAAGTCGCTACTTCCTCGAGCTTCTGGCGGCTCTCTTGCAGGCCAATGTAGATCCCCTCGCTTGCCTACAAGCCTACGGTCGCTGGTTTCAGGCCCTCGCTGACAAGAACTGTAGCTGGCAAACCTATCTTTTGCGGCAAATTGCCCGAGCCGACAATCCCTTTGCTCGGCAGGTTCAGCAGAGAGAGCCTGCGGCGCTTCCCCCGGCTCTGATTACAGCGGTTCAAGAAGATCTGCGGCGGCTACAAGCTCTGTATCAATGCACCAATCAGCAGCTCAGTCAGTGGGTCCAAGATGCCTGTAACTTGCCCGATCCGCCCACCGCTTGGGACGAATATCTGCCTGAAGCTGAGGCCAGGCTGACTGCGGCAGAGCAACGACTGCATGAAAAATTTCAGCGGCTAGATGACTGGTCGGAGGCCTGCTCAGAGCTAGCAGCTTACTACCGAGAGTGGGGAGCAGGGCTGTTTGCTGAATATCGAGCCCTGCGGTGGAGGTCAGGGGATTGGGTTGGCATCCTGAACCCTGACCCCATTCGATGGACGTCACTCGTGGGCTATGAGTTCCAGCGCGAGACTCTCCTCAAAAATACGGAAGCCCTGCTGGCAGGATACCCCGCCCTGAATGTCCTGCTCTACGGGAGTCGCGGGACTGGCAAGTCTTCTCTGGTGAAGTCCCTGCTCTCGGAATATGGCGATCGCGGTTTGCGGCTAATCGAGGTCTCCAAGGCGGACTTGCAGGACTTGCCGGCGATCGTGGAGCGCGTCCGCCCGCTGGCCCAGAAATTTGTCATTTTCGTGGATGATCTGTCCTTCGAGGAAGAAGAAGATCAGTTCAAGGCCCTCAAGGTCGTGCTGGAGGGCAGCATGACGGCTCGGCCCCAAAATGTCGTGGTCTACGCAACATCCAACCGCCGTCACCTGATTCGCGAATTTTTTGGCGATCGCCCCCGGCCCAGCAACGCCGATGAAATCAGCTCCTGGGACACCTTCCAAGAAAAGCTCTCCTTTAGCGATCGCTTTGGCCTGACCTTGACCTTTGAGGCCCCAGACCAGACCACTTACTTGGCGATGGTGCGCCACCTCGCGGCCCAGGCTGACCTTTCTCTGCCACTGGCCGAGCTGGAGTACCGGGCCTTGCAGTGGGCAACCCGCCACAACGGCCGCTCTGGCCGCTCAGCTCGCCAATTCATTGACTTTCTGGTGGCAGACTTGGCGTTGGCGCAGCCCTAGGGGCGATCGCTGTCTGATAAATCTACGGAGACTGGGCACCAGACACCTCGGCGATCGCAAAAATAGCGTCTGCGATCGATCAATAACGCTTTTTGATCCTTGAAGAAACGCCCCAAACAATGAACTTTAATCCCAGGTCTGCGTAGTATTACGCATTTTTTGAAGACTTGGAGTCTGGCCAATTTTGTGATTTACAGTAGCCAGAATTTTCGGTAAGAGGGTTTCTCGATTGATCGGACGTGACATACTCCTACGCTGATACTGACGTATGCAGCATAGGCTTCTCAGTGACCCCTGGTATCCCATCGGGCGTTTCCTGAGCTTTGTTGACGATACGGGATGCCCCACCGCACCGGAACAATACAAAGAGTGTTGTTCTCTCCTTGGTACTGCTGGAATTTTACCTGCCCACAGATGCGACGACGAATCGTCTGTTTCCAGGCAGAACCCCATATTCCAGGTTGTCAAGGTTCAAGTTTCAGGGCGGCGATTAGCTCAAACCCTTAGCCTGAGTCTATCTCACCCGTTTTGCATCATGAGAGGTTTGCTCGTTTCCTCCCTCTCCTCTTCTCGCGCCTGCGGCATAGGTCAGAGGAGTGTCGTTCGTTCGCTCGCATTCATCTCAACGCCAAATCAAAGATGATGGCGTGAGGCTTCTGCTGCTTTAGCTAATCCTCTGAAAAATCTCCGTGTTCACACCCTGAAATTTCTCATCAATGCACAAATTCTCTTTCTTTTGAGCCTTGCGTAGCCCGAGTTACCTAGAAACACGGATCCGCAAAAGTACGTAGATTTGAATGAAGAGTCTTCTGGGTGACAGAGTTCTTCTAAGCCTTTCATGAAAAGCGTTTTAGCTTAAAGCTTTCATGAAAGATTGAATTTACGGCAGACAGGAAGCCTGTTCGTTAAATAACATTAGGAGAGTACAAGGAGACGTTTCAAGCAGTTGATTCCACTCCTTGCGATCGCTCCTCTCTCTTCGCAGGTGCGCGGAGAGAAGCGCAAGTAATTCATTGATCTTTCACTCACTATTCCAATGAAACTGACGCATCTTTCTGCTTTAACAGGCCTCGTTGCGGGTGGTTGCCTCGCCCTCTCCTCGTCTCCTGCTCAAGCATTTTCCTTCACCACCAACTACACTGCCGAAGCTGGCTCCCGAGGCAATATTTGGCTCAACTCTGTCACCCTCGGTGACGGCAGCACCGTTAGCGATTTCTCCTTGGTCAAGCGCGCCAACCTGATCGCTAATGACACCTACACCGGCGGCAACACCGGGGCAGCCAGCTCTGATCGGGGCGACGAAGCCTCGGGCGTCCAGCTCGAAGCGGCCACCAGCGCCAGCATTGCTTCGAGCTTGGGTAACCTGAACCTCAACAACATCATCGACACCGAAGACACGGGTTCCTTCGTGATGGACCTGTTCTTTGAGAGCGCTGTGGATACCCTGTTCTTCTGGGAGCGCGGCATGAACAGCAAGCTGGCAGTTCAGGCCATTGACGCAGCGGGCAACCTGCTGGGCAGCTCTCTGCTGATTGACTCTGCGACTTGGGCCAAGGCTGGTTTCAACATCAACACCACCGAAATTGGCGACAAGCAAGCGGTGGGTTCTCTGGGCCTGAACTTGGCAGATCTGGGTCTGAGCGGCTCCTTTGCTGGGGTTCGCCTAGTGTCTCAATCCAGCTTCAACGGTCCTGACTTCAAGGTTGTGGGCGCTGCAACGGAGAGCGTTCCTGAGCCTGCAACGCTGGCCGGTCTGGGCCTGATTGGCGGTGGCCTTGTTCTGTCTCGTCGCCGCAAGGCCAAGCAAGCCTAGTCGCTGACCGTCAAACTTTGACGAAGACAATCTAGCCTCACAAGCTGAGCCCAGGGCCAAATGCCTTGGGCTTTTGTCGTGATGGAGCTGTCGACTTGATTAGATGAGGAGTCTTGGTCTAGCCTTTGGGTGCCTGGACGATGCCGCATTTGGAAAAGCTATGACTGGTGAGGCTGTGGATTGGATTGTGATTGGGGGCGGAATCACGGGCGTGGCTCTGGCCTGGGAGCTCCAAAAGCGGGGACTGGCGGTACTGTTGCTGGAGCGCCACGCGCCGCTGGTGGGGGCGAGCCGCTATAGCTATGGCGGAATTGCGTATTGGGCGGGACAGACACCCCTGCTGCAAGCCCTGGGTGAAGCGAGCCGCAAGCAGTATCAGGCTCTGGCGGAGGAGTTTGGCGGGGCGATCGAATTTCGAGAAATTGATTTGTTGCTGACCCTAGCGCCTGAGGACGATCCGGGGGCGATCGCGGCCCGCTTTCGAGACTGCGCCGTGGTGCCGGAGCTGCTGAGCCAAGAAGATGCGTGCGCCCTGGAGCCCCTGCTCCATCGGGAGGCGATCGCCGGAGCGCTGCGAGTGCCCCACGGCCATGTGCGCCTGGAGGCGCTCACGGCTGCCCTGACCTCGGCCTTCCAGGCGCTGGGGGGCCGCGTGGTGCTTGGAGAAGCCCAAGGATTTTTGTGGGAGGGCGATCGCTGTCGAGGGGTCCGCACGGCGACGACGGAGCTGTGGGCCGATCAAGTGGTAGTGTGTGCGGGCGGCTTTAGCCGAGATTTACTGCGTCAAGGGGGTGTGCAGGTGCCGCTGTACTTCAGCCATGCCGAAGTGCTCGAAGCGCCCCCTGTTCCTGTCAAGCTGCAAACGATGGTGATGCCGGCGGTAACGCGGCGCTTTCAAATGGAGGCTTTGGCGGGGGCCGCAGAGTGCGATCGCCTGTGGCAAGAGCCAGATCAAGAAGTGATCGCGCCGGTCCTAGACGTCGGCGCGATCCAGTTCCTCGACGGTAGTCTGCGCATTGGCCAGATTAGCCGGGCTCTCAGCAGCGCCTCGGCTCAGGTCAGCCCAGCCGCCAGTGAGGCGACCCTGCGCTCGGGAATTGGCCGAGTGATGCCGTTTCTCAAAGATGTCCCAGCTCAATGGCATCACTGCCTGGTGGCCTTTAGCCGAGATGGCTTACCCCTCATCGGTGAGGTGCCTCAGCGCCCTGGACTCCAGGTCTTTTCGGGCTTTAGCAATCCCCTGGCGATGGTGCCGTCATTGGCAGAGCAGTTTGCCCGCTTTGTGACCGGGGATGAGGAGACGGTGATTCCTCAGATGAGTCCTGGGCGATTTTTGGTCAGGTAAAAGGGGACGAGATGCAGTTGTCCCCTTCGCTGAAATGACCCTAGGGGCGTTTAGGCGCTCAGGCGGCTCCACTGCACGTAGGGCAGCTTGTTCGCCGTAGCGGCGATCGCGTCGGCCTGGGCGACGAGCTGCCCGCACGCATCCCAGGTGCCCGTGACGAACATTTGGCGGGGGCCTTCGCCCATGGAAATGGGGGCGACGACCTCACCAATGCGCACCTGCTTGGCGTCCAGATCGAGCTGCATTTCGGCTTGGGGCTGGGCGGCGATCGCCTCTTGCAGACGCTTGACGTCTTCTGCGCTGGCGGTCACGCAGGGCACCCCGATCGCCACGCAGTTACCGAAGAAAATCTCCGCGAAGCTTTCGCCCACCAGCGCCTTGATGCCCCATTTGGCGATCGCCTGGGGCGCGTGCTCTCGCGACGACCCGCAGCCAAAGTTGCGGTTGACCACCAGGATGCTGGCCCCCTGGTACTCGGCTTGGTCAAAGGGGTGCTCACCCTGGAGCTGGATGCGATCGTCCGCAAAGGCGTGCTGGCCGAGCCCCTCGAAGGTGACGCACTTGAGAAAACGGGCAGGAATGATCCGATCGGTATCAATGTCATCGCCCACCAGAGAAATGCCGCGCCCAACCACGGCTTTGACTTCGCTGACCATCACTTGTTGCTCCTATTGCTCCTAAATGGAAATGGCAATCAAACTCGAACCAAGAACGAACCAAGACTGAAGGCGATCGCCCCATAGCCCGGGCGCGCTGCAAATTCCTAGATCAGCTCTCGCACGTCCGTCACTTGGCCTGTGACCGCTGCGGCCACCACCATGGCCGGACTCATCAGCAGCGTGCGACCAGAAGCCGACCCCTGGCGTCCCTTGAAGTTGCGGTTGGACGACGAAGCGCTGATCTGGCGACCCTGGAGCTTGTCCGGGTTCATGGCCAAACACATCGAGCAGCCAGCTTCTCGCCATTCGAAGCCCGCCGCCGTGAAGATGGCGTCTAGGCCTTCAGCCTCTGCCTGGTGCTTCACCCGCTCTGACCCCGGCACCACAAAGGCCTTCACCCCTGGGGCCACCTTGCGGCCCTCAGCGACTTTGGCGGCCTCTCGCAGATCGCTGATGCGGCCATTGGTGCAGCTACCGATGAAGCAAACATCCACCGGCGTGCCTTTGATCAAGGCGCCCGGCGCAAAGTCCATGTATGCGTAGGCTTCCTCGGCCACAAACCGGTCCTCTTCGGGCAGCGAGTCTGCGGTGGGGATGGCTTCACTGATGCCAATGCCCTGTCCCGGCGTGATGCCCCAGGTTACCGTGGGCTCGATGTCAGCGGCGTCGAAGACCACCACATCGTCGTATTCGGCGTCGGCGTCGCTAGCAATGCTGCGCCACCATTCGACGGCGCGGTCCCAGTCGGCTCCCTTGGGCGCGCAGTCCCGGCCCTGGAGATAGTCAAAGGTCACTTGGTCAGGATTGACGTAGCCGCAGCGAGCGCCCCCCTCGATGGCCATGTTGCAGACGGTCATCCGCTCTTCCATGGTCATCTGCTCGAAGGTGGTCCCGGCGTACTCGTAGGCGTAGCCAACGCCGCCCTTGACGCCCAGCTTGCGGATGATGTGGAGAACCACGTCCTTGGCATAGACCCCCGGACGCAGGGTCCCGTTGACTTCGACCCGGCGCACCTTGAGCTTGGCCAGCGCCAGAGTCTGGGAGGCGAGGACGTCCCGCACCTGGCTGGTGCCGATGCCAAAGGCGATCGCCCCAAAGGCGCCGTGGGTGGAGGTGTGGCTGTCGCCGCAGGCGATGGTCATGCCGGGCTGGGTGAGGCCTTGCTCGGGGGCGATCACGTGGACGATGCCCTGGCTACCAGAGCCGACGTTGTAGAAGGTGATGCTATTTTCCTGGCAGTTGCGCTCTAGGGCCTGGATCATTTCCTCGGCCAGGGGGTCTGCAAAGGGGCGGGCCTGGCTCTCGGTGGGCACGATGTGGTCAACGGTGGCGATCGTGCGATCGGGGAACATCACCTGGAGACCCCGCTCCCGCAGCATGGCAAAGGCTTGGGGACTGGTCACTTCGTGAATCAGGTGCAGACCAATCAGGAGCTGGGTTTGGCCAGAGGGCAGGGTGCCGACGGTGTGCAAATCCCAAACTTTATCGAAGAGTGTGCCTTTGCTCATTGCTCATTACCTTGGCAGAGGAAATACCAGAACCGCCCGGCAGCCGGAGGCCGCGATCGGGGATGGAGCGGTAAGTGTTCGATCACCAGCCTAGGAAAGGAAGAATCCAATGTCCAATATATCTTTAGGGCATGATTAAGACTTTTGAGATCTCAAAGCTCGAGATGACCCGAAAAAAGGGCGATCGCCTCCGAAAGAGCCTTGATTTCCGCTGAATCTGCCTTCGATCCATCGAATTTTTGGCAAAAATCTCTGGGAAGGTGTCGCGTGAGTAGGCAAAAAGCGCTAACCCCAAGACGCTGGTGGAAGCTGGCGGGCTGGGGCTGTCTGGGGACTGTTGTGGTGGCCGTGGTCAGCTTTGGGGGATTTGTGGTGTGGGTCAAGCACGACATTCAGACGACGCGCGCTTCGATCCGCCAGCTGGCTCGCACGGGGAGCTGTGTGGGGTGTGATTTGTCCTATGCCAACTTGTCGGGGCTGGATTTGCAGTTTGTGGATTTGTCGGGGGCTAATTTGCGGCGGGCGGACCTGCGGGGGACGGTGCTGGGAGCAGCGACCCTGGTGGGCACGGACTTCACGCGGGCGGACTTGTCGGGGGCGGTGCTGCGCCAGGCGTCTTTGGACGACGCCATCTTCGATCGCGCGAACCTGACGGGGGCGGATTTTCACTGTGGGGCCGGTACCTGCACGACCTTGCAGGGGGCCAGCTTTCGCCAAGCCAACCTGACGCGCGCAAACCTCGTGTGCCTGGACTGCTTTCCAGATGGAGAGCGGGTAGGGCTGGCGGAGGTTGACCTGCGCGGGGCGAACCTGACGGAGGCGGATCTGCAATACTCTCGCCTGGATGGCGCGAAGATAGAGGGAGCGGTGTTTTGCAGGACGACGCTGGCGGATGGCAAGGTGGCTGAGCCTGACTGCAAGGCACCGACGTCGACGCAGTAGGATGCCAGATGGATCGGGCGATAGGGGTATTTGGGGCGATCGCCCTTGTGATAGCCGGAATTTTGCTGGGGCCGAGGCTGCGCCAGTGGCGGCGCGATCGCCTGAAGCGGCAGCCCTTTCCACCGCTGTGGGAAGCCCTAGTCGAGCAATACGTGCCGGTGTATCCGCGCCTGACGCCCCTGGAGCGGCAGCGACTGCGGGGCTTGATTCAGGTCTTTTTGGCCGAAAAGCAGTTTATCGGCTGTGGCGGGCTGGTGGTGACCCTGGAAATGCGGGTGGCGATCGCCGCGATCGCCTGCTTGCTTCTGCTCAATGGCCGCGAGAGCTACTTTTCGCGCCTCCGGTCCATCTTGGTGTACCCCGATGTCTACGTGGTCCAGGAAACCAAAGCCACCGCGCCCCACATCGTCGAAGAGCGCCAGGTGGCCCGTCTGGGCGAGTCCTGGAGCCGCGATCAGGTGGTGCTGGCCTGGGCCCAAATCCAGCGCGATCGCGCCAACTGGCGAGACGGCCACAACGTGGTGCTCCACGAATTTGCCCATCAGCTCGACCAAGAAGATGGCGAGGCCGAAGGCGTTCCCTTCCTAAAAAACCGGGCCGACTATCAAACCTGGGCGCAGGTCATGGCCGCAGGCTACGAAAAGCTGTGCCGGGACGTCGGTCGGGGTGCCAAAACCGTCCTCAACCCCTACGGCGCGACCAATCCGGCAGAGTTTTTTGCCGTGGCGACCGAGACATTTTTTGAGAAGCCGCGCCAGCTCCAGAAGCGCGAGCCGGAGCTCTACGAGCAGCTTTGGCAGTACTACCAGCTCGACCCCAGCGCTTGGGTTTGAGCACGCTTTAACCCCAGAGGTTTCGACAGAGATTTCGATAGATCTGTCTAGGCTGGTGGAGAAAACTAGAGCTCGAACTGGACGATGACTTGAAGTCTCTTTTTTAAAGCTCAAAAAAGGGGTTTAAAGCTCAAAAAAGGGGCGATCGCCCCTTTTTTGAGAACAGCATATTAAGAACAGCGCAAACTATCCCATCAAAATGACGCGATCGAGGACATGAATGACGCCATTATCTGCCTCAATATCGGCCGCGATCACCGTTGCATTCTTCACTTCAAAGCCGTCTGAAGTATCAATGCGAATGGGCGATCCTTCGATGGAAATCACAGAATCCACCTTCTCAAGATCCGCTTTCATCCACTTACCTGCGACGACGTGAAACGTCAGAATCCGAGCAAGCTGCGGCGTGTTTTGGACCAGAGTTTGCACCGTGCCAGGCGGCAGCTTGGCAAAGGCATCATCCGTGGGCGCAAACACCGTAAAAGGGCCTGGGCCTTTCAGCGTTTCGACTAAGTTGGCAACCTGAACAGCAGTCACCAGCGTTTTGAAACCTTCTGCACTTACTGCAATATCAACAATGTCAGCCATTCCGGTTGTTTCACAAGACGATTTTGAACACAGAAGATCGGCGCGCCAATCTGGCGCGCCAAGCCCCTAGCGATAGTCCTGACGCTGAATGTCTCGCAGACGCGCTTCGGGACGCTTGAAGCGATCGATCTGCATCTCAAAAAACTGACGATTGGCCATCAGGTGCTTGGGATTTGGATCGTCTAGGGGATAGAGCAGCGCCGTGCGCAGCGCCTGAATTACCGCAGAGGTGACATTGTACATCGATCGCTGGAAGCTAATTCCCAACTGGATCAAGAGGTCATCATCACCCCGGCAGTATTGCTTGTAATAATCCAGCAAATAGGGCGGCAGGAAATGCAGCATGTCCTGCATCAGCAGCGTCGGCGGAATGCCGGCGGAGCCAACCGGAAACACATCCGCGTAGAGAATCCCGTAGTGGAAGTCGTCCTGCTCGCCGGGAACCTGCTTGGCCTGGGCATTGTAGGACTTCGTGCCCCGGAAGGGAGAGGTCCGATAAAACACCGCTTCCACGTAGGGCAGAGCGGCTTCGTAGAGCCACATAAAGCCCTTGGACTTGGGAATGATTTCGTAGCACTCGCCCCGAATGTAAACGTGGTGGTAAATCGGACGACCGGCGATCGCAAAAATGCCGTTGACCAAGAAGTTCATCGCCTCAGGAACCGTGGTCAGCTTGCCCTCATCGTAGAGGTCAGACATCTCGAAGAAGACCGGCGCCATCACCTCCCAAAACAGCCCCAAATTGGCGTAGTAGGATAGCTCCCGCACCTGCTCCAAAAACATATCGGGGAACATCTTGTACAGCCCCAGCATCACAGGATTGCCCTGGAAATAGGCCCGGATGGCGCGATCGGCGTTGGCTTTGTACTCGTCGGTGTCGAGGTAGGGGTCAAACTGACCGCCCATGCCGCGATGCCAAAACATGGCGCGCATGCAGGCTTCAGCAAACTCCATATTTACGCGATCGTGGGACAGGTGATGAAACAGCTTGGGTAGTTTCTGCTTCAGTTCCCCCTTCTCAATGAACTCGAGCAGCTCGGGATGGACCGTCGCCTCTCCCCGCCAAATCCGCAAATCTGCATCATCTCCGGCGTAGTGATTGTGCAGATCGAGATATTCCTGGGGCAAGAAGTACTTGAATGCCGGCAGCGGATTGAGAAAGACGTGCTCAGCGATGTAGAGCAGGTCTCGCCAATAGAAATCCATTGGCACGGCATAGGCCTTGTAAATCCCAATAATCTGCATGAGATTTTCGGGGGTATCAGGTAGCATCGAGCCGCCCGCTTCTAGGCGATGGATAATCCCTGAAAACTCGTGAGTGGAGGGGGAAAGGATGGTCTGTGGAAGCGTTGTGAAAGTCATGATGAAGTCCTCGAGATGAAGCATTTCTGATTGGCTCTAGGCTGACCACCGGAGCCATTTTGGCTAAGCCATTACTGCTTTTCTAGCGACGAGAGACCACTGATAAAGGGCAACTTTTTGCTGAGGTCTTGGGCGATCGCAGGTTGCGTCAGAGGCGGAACTGCGGCCGCAACCATAGCGGTGGTGGTGGGCTCACTCCAGCGAACCAGCCAGCTTGGCTGAATCCCCAAGAAAAAGATCGTGATCGCTAGAACCAAGGCCGGAATGCGCTCGCGCCATTCCACTTTGGGGAAGTAGGCGATCGAATTGTCCAGCTTGCCGAAGCAAGTGCGGTTGAGCAAAATCACAAAGTAAACCGCCGTCAGGCCCGTGCCCACCACGCACAGCAGGGTTTGCAAGGGAAACACGGAGTAGCTGCCCTGGAAGACCAGAAACTCAGAGACAAACCCCACTAAGCCCGGAATGCCAGCGCTAGCCATGCCGCCGAGGACCAGCAGAGCGCTCACGAGGGGCAGACCGCGAATGGGATTCATCAGGCCGTTCAGAACATCCAGCTCCCGGGTGCCGACCTTGGTCTCGATCACGCCAACCAGATGGAACAAGATCGCCAAGATCAGACCGTGGGCAACCATTTGGGCGACGGCTCCAACCAGGCTCAGAGGCGTTGCGGCTGCTCCAGCCAGCAAGATGTAGCCCATGTGGCCGATCGAGCTATAGGCCACCATGCGCTTGATATCTTTCTGCGCGATCGCGATGGTCGAGCCATACAACACACTGATCGCTGCCCAGGTTGCCAGTCCCGGTGCCAGGGTCGCCCACGCCTGTGGAAAAAGCCCAAAGCCAAACCGAAAGATGCCGTAGGTTCCCAGCTTGGCCAAGACACCTCCCAGCAAGATCGCCACTGGCGCAGAAGCCGCAACGTAGGTATCTGGTAGCCAAGTGTGCAGGGGAACTAGGGGAATCTTGATCCCAAAGCCAATGATGATAAAGCTCAGCAGCACGATCTGGAGCCACAGCGGCAGAGACTGACCCATCAGGGCCTCATAGGCAAAGCTGCTAGCCCCTTGGAGCCAAACTAGGCCCAGGAATGCCACCAAAATCAGCGCTCCCGAAAGGGCGGTGTACAGCAGAAACTTGGTGGCAGCATAGTTGCGCTTTTCGCCGCCCCAGATCGAAATGAGCAGGTAAAAAGGCACCAGCTCCATTTCGTAGAACAGGAAAAACAGCAGCAAGTTCTGCGCCAAAAAGGCACCCGCGACAGCACCGCTGACGAGCAAAACGAGGCTGTAAAACAGGCGAGGCCGCTGCGTTTCTTCTTGGCTGCTAAAGATGGCAATCCACGTTAGCAAGCTGTTGAGCACCAGCAGGGGCAGCGATAGACCATCAACTCCCAGCTGATAGTTCAAGCCCAGAGACTCTAGCCAAGGCAAATACTCTGAGAGCTGCAAGAGCGGATTGGTGTAATCAAACTGAGTCGCAATCCAAAGGGTCCATAGCAAAATCAGACCACTGATGGTTAGAGCTGCCAGCTTTAATTGGCGAACGGGTAAAACGGTAATGGCGATCGCACCAAGAACCGGAAACCAAATCAGTGTACTTAGCATAAACAAGTCCACAGAGGGTCAGGATCAGAAAAAAGAGCGGTTCGCATTAGACCAGGGTCACAGATCCAGTATCCAGGTCGTAATAGCCGCCAACAATTTTTAGCTTGTTTTCTTGAATGAGTTGAGCCAGCACAGGGGACGCTTTCAAATGCTCAACCTGAAGCCGAACGTTGGCTTTACAGAGATTTGCGATGGGATCACCGGGCTGCTTGCTCGCTTGCTCAGTCGCAGGCTGAATGGCATCGATCAAACTGCCAATTTGGCCAGGAACCTGTGCGCCCTTGGCGGCGGCAGAGATGGCACCACACCGCTCATGGCCCAAGACCAAAATGACCTTCGTTCCCAAGATAGCGGCACCAAACTCAAGGCTGCCGGCTTCCTCGGGCGTGACAACGTTGCCTGCAACGCGGCAAACAAACAGATCGCCCAATCCCTGGTCAAACACAATTTCAACAGGAACCCGGGAGTCTGCGCAGCCCAGGACCGACGCAAAGGGATGCTGTCCCTTTGCCACCTCTCTGAGGCGGAACATCGTTCGGTGGGGATTTTGCCGCTTGCTGCTGACAAAACGCTGATTGCCGTCTAGCAGCTGTTGCAGGGCCTGATCGGGGGTTAGGTCATCTGTAGGAGAAGCTGTCCGGACTGGCTCGTCGGCCAGAACTGGGCTATGCAGCTCTCTCGTCAGAAGCCCAGCGCCGATGGCTCCAGCACCCAGCTTCAGCACATTTCGTCTCGAAAAATGCATGTCAATCTCTCTCGTCAGATTACCAAGTACAGAATTGATGGGAAATACAGATGGGAAGTACAGAGCTGATGGGAAGTGTCGGCTGTAGCGTAGCCTAGGGCCCGCTAAGCCTGTGATGGGGACCTGCTTGCTAGCGTTTCAGTACGCTAGTGCAAGAAGAATGACCAGCTCATGGTGAGGGCGATCGCCGCCATGCCAAAAGCAATTGTCAGAATGTAAAACTGTCCTTGTCCGGTGTTGCTATACTTGAGCGCCTCTCCGCTAAAGAGCGACGCCAAACCGACCAGATTAACCATGCCATCAATGACTTGGCGATCGAACCAATCGGTCAGGCGAGAAGCCCGATCCACAAAAAACACAATGCTGGATCGGTAGAGCTGCGGCGTATAGAGGTCGTAGGCAAAGAAGCTTTGCAGACGTCGCCATGGCAGCTGGATCGGCTTGGGAATGCTCTGGCCGACGTAGACCACAGCTCCCAGACCGCTGCCCAACAGGCTCGAAACCAGCAGCAGGAGCGCCGCTTCTTTGTTGAGCGTTGCCCAGCTCGGTAGCAGGGACAGACTCTGCAAAATCAAAGGTAAATGCAGCGTCATTCCCATCATGACCATCATCGGTAGCGAGATCAGCCAGAAATTTTCGGGCGATCGCTCCGTCATCGGCTTGGGAGAACCCGCAAAAATCAGGCCAAACTCCCGCACCAAGCTAAATCCGGTCAGACCATTGACCACCAGCAAAATGGCAACTAGCTCTGGGCGACTCTCCCAAAGACCATCGGCCAGCTTCAGCAGCGCCCAAAAACCACCCAGCGGCGGCAGGCCAATCAAGCCCGCAATGCCAGCCAGACAGCACAAACCCGAAATCGGACGACGACTCCACAGACCACCCAGCTGGGTCAGATCTTGGGTAATGCTGTTGAGCACGATCGAACCCGTGCTCATGACCAGCAGCGCTTGGGCCAGCGCGTGGCTGAGAATCAGCATCAGCGCCGCATCGGTGTGCCCCGTGCCCACCGCCACAAAAACCAGGCCCATGTAGGCACTGACCGAGTAGGACAAGGAGCGCTTGACGTCAATCTGGGCGATCGCAATTAGCGTGCCCCCGACCGCCGTCACACTGCCGATCACAACCATTGCCGTCAGCACAACCGGCGAAAGCGCTATCACAGGCTGGAGCTTGATCAGCACCCAAGCCCCCGTCGCCACCACCACCGAGTTACGCAAAATCGTGCTGGGAACAGGGCCTTCCATCGCCTCGTCCAGCCATAGGTGCAGCGGCAGCTGAGCGCACTTGCCGATCGGACCTGCTAGCAGAGCCAGCCCTACCAGCGTCGCAACCGCCGGATCGAGCTGAGCCGTCTCCGCCCACTGCGCCAGCTCGTCAAAGTTCCAAGTGCCAGCCAGCGGATAGATCGCCAGCACACCCATCAGCAAGAACAAGTCGCCGATCCGCTTCGTCAAAAAAGCGTCCCGAGCGCCCGTAACTACCAAGGATTGATTGAACCAAGTACCCACAATCAAGTAGGTTCCCAGGGTCAGAACTTCTAGGAAGATATAGGTGAAAAAGAGCGAGTTGCAGAAAGCCAAACTGCACATTCCCGCCTCGAACAAAGCCAGCAGCGCAAAGAAACGCGACCAGCCCCAGTCCATTTCCATATAGCCGATCGCGTAAATTTGCCCCAGCAAATTGAGGCCTGTCACGACCAGGCTGGCGCCGACGGTCACGCTAGAAATTTCGACTGGAAACGATAAATCTAGCCCGGCCACCTGCAGCCACGGAAGCGAGAGCTGCTGAGCTGGCTGCTGCCAAGTCAGGGGGAAAACGCTCAAGCTGTGAAGAAATGCGAGAAAAGTCATGCAGACATTGACGTAGCCTGCAGGACGAGGCCCTGTACGCCGAATCAAGGCTGGTGACCACAGAGCGGACGTCACTGCTCCGGTGATCGCGTAGCAGGGAATCAGCCAAACGGTTTGCAGCAGAAATTGAGCCATCCAGTTTACCTGTAGGACTTCGAGCAAAAATCGGTGAGTGCAACGAAGGCGGCTCTCTCCGAAAATGAAAGAGCTGCCTAAAAGCAGTCAAACAACTATGAAGAATGAGGACTTGGATCAAGTCCGCTCTATCAAAAGCATAAATCCAAATAGCTATAATTAAAAATCAATCTTTTTTGGACGTGCTATAAGCAAAACTCTATCGGTAGTATTTTTGATCCAAAAAAGTATAAAGTTTTTTGACTTGCTCTGGCCTGATGTGGCCCCTAGCTGCTGATCAAGCGCGCAACAGGGGCGATCGCCTAGGTCAAACAAGCTATCTTGAGCTGGGATAGCTTGCCTCTGTACATGTGGACAAGATTGATCTTGTACTTGAGAGCTGAGGTGGCAATCTAATTCCCCAGACTAACCGCTTAGCTTGTTGTGTAATTTTTAAAAATCTTGTCTGGGTCCCGCTCGCGTTCTATTTTTTTCCTTAAAAGTCAGAATTTGTCATAGACCTGCTTGTTATTATATAAGCCAGCTGAATCATATATAAAAATAACTAAAAACCTAATGCTTAACATGAAAATTGATAAATTCACTAACAAAATGTGTATTTGGGTTTTGGCTACAAAACTCAAGATCTATGTCTGTACGACAAAATACTGTAGCTTAAGCTTAATTATGAATATAGATAATTCTACTCAAAAACATCTGACACAAGTTATTAGGCAAGCCCCGAATCGAGAATGGATGGAGCAGTATCTTGATTTGATAGAAGAGGTAATTCACATAGGAAGATTTGAGAATGATGATCCCCGATTTGTGTTGTCTATAAATTCGGCTAAAAAATTCTCTGTAACCATTAATGGGAGATATGTTCTTTCTGCCTTTCGTAAAGGCAGACCGCTAGTAGGCTTCACTCTGCCCTACGGCTTTGAAGGTTTATCTGAATTAATATCTCGATCTGAGATGCCAGAATTTAGATCGCGACAGTGGAAACCTCATGCAGGAGAAGTTGCAGAAAAATGTCCTTACTTTTTGGCTTTTGAGGGCTTTCCAGAGAGGCTATTAACTATTAAGCAAAAAATTGCTTGGAAGCGAGCTGTTTTAGATGAAATGGAACGCTGTGACAAATCTCCTTATAAGCGTTTTCATAAGCCTTTTCTTTATGAATTAGTTATTGATTTGGGCTTTAGAAAATTGTCTCTTGACGAGATTTTTTATGATGACTATTCTGATGAAGTGAATTCAAAGGAGATTTTTCAAGAAGGATCAGTACGTCAAGTTCTGACAAAGTATTATGAGAGAAATTCAAAAGCACGCCAAAAATGTATTGATCGTTACGGTACGAGTTGCTCAGTTTGTGACTTTAACTTCGGCAAGTCTTTTGGTGAACTAGGCGAAGGCTTTATCCATGTTCACCATTTACGCCCTATTTTTGAAATAGCTGAAGAGTATGAGGTTGATCCCATAAAAGATTTGCGCCCAGTTTGTCCCAACTGTCACGCAATGATTCATCGTTCTTCCTCACCGCTAAGTATTGAAGAACTTAAGTCACGATTAATTCGCTTCAAGGCCCAAACTGATACTTGACAACTCTGATGAAGTGAATTACCTGAACCTGCTTGTGTACAAGACAAAAGTACTAGTCATCACTGAATAGGAGCGCTAGCGATCACAATAGCTCTATCGTTTTAAAGTCGAGATTATAAGATGCCAAAGTTTCTGAATACCAGTGCTACCAACTACTTCCTTGAAGAGCTGATAAAGGGTGCGAAGGACCGCCTTATCTTGATTAGTCCCTTCTTGAAACTCAACGATCGCATTAAAGAGCTTCTCGCTGACAAGAACCGCCTGAAAATCGATGTGCGTATTGTCTATGGCAAAAGTGAGCTTCAGCCTGAAGAGATTGACTGGCTCAAGGCAATGACCTATATCCGCACAAGCTTCTGCAAAAATCTTTATGCCAAGTGCTATATGAATGAAGAGCTGTGCATTATTACGAGTCTTAATCTTTATGAATTTAGTCAGGTCAATAATAACGAAATGGGTGTGCTCATCCGTCGCGCCGACGATGTAGAACTCTACAAAGATACCTATGAGGAAGCACAACGCATTATTCGTATTAGCGAAGAGGTTCGAATCTCGCTGGAGCGTCTATCGAGTGAGCCTGAAGGCCAGCCTGAAGCTGAGGAAAAAACCATCGGTAAGCTGAGCACCTCGAAGCTTGCTCAAAAACTAGGAATGAAAACTGTCGAGCTGACTGAGAAGCTTGTGCAGGCTGGGTTCTTGGAGACCCGAAATGGCAAGTACTTTATAACTGCTACGGGTAAGGAAGCTGGTGGTGAGTTTCGCATGGGTTCAAAGTTTGGTCCGTACTTTATCTGGCCTGAAAATCTTCAGTTCCCAAATAACGTGCTGACTTTGAAGCCCAAGCTAAAGTCTGATAATTAGGATGAAAAAATGTCCCTAAGAAATAGTATCAAAGGCTGGATTGGCGAAACGAAAGGGGCGATCGCTCAATGGGCTTTTCTCGACAGTAAAGTTTATACTTCTCTCAACAATGTGACGTTGCAAACAAACAATGGCACGACGCAGATCGATCACGTAATCGTTTCAAAATACGGAATCTTCGTCGTCGAATCCAAGAATATCGAAGGCTGGATCTTCGGTAACCCCAAAGCTGCCCAGTGGACCGTTTCCAAGCCGGGTCGCAAATTTCAGATGCAAAACCCATTGCGCCAAAACTACAGACATGTAAAAGCGATCGTCGATTTTCTCAAAATCGAAGAATCGAAAATTCACTCCGTCGTTATGTTCTGGGGAAAGTGTCAGTTCAAAACCGAAATGCCAGCCAACGTTATGAATAAAGGCTACGCAACCTATATCAAGAGCTTTGATCAGCAACTCTTTGCGGATGATGAAGTTGTCAGTATGGTTGAAGCCCTTCGCAGCGGCGCGCTTCCGAAGACGTGGGCAACACGAAACGCACATATTGACTCAGTCAAGGAACGTCTCTCCAGCACAACAACCTGTGCGAAATGTGGCAGCCCGCTGACCCTACGAACGGCCCGCAGCGGTGCGAATGTGGGTAAAAAATTTTATGGGTGTACGGCTTATCCTAAATGTCGCCACATTGTGCCCTATACAGGGTGAAAAGCTCTAACGCAGCAATATCATAGATAAAATTGGCTTCCTGGATTTGCGAAAATCCATCACTGAAATACCTATGAAATCTGGTCTGCGCAGCGGAAAGCTCACAAAGTGGAATGATGGCCGTGGGTTCGGTTTTATTCGACCCGCTGACGGAGGCGAAGAAGTCTTTCTGCATATTTCCGAGCTGAAAGATGCGACTCGTCGACCGCGGACAGACGACACGATCTACTACTACTGCGTAGCTGACTCAAAAGGAAAAATTCGTGCTTCTAATGCATTCATTCTGGGAGCTAGAAGCAAAATAAATACTGCTTCGACCTCTTCAACAAATACTGCACGATCTTCTAACGCCCTTAAGCTGGGCTCTCTAATTCTTCAGACAGTTTTGCTGTCCTTGATTCCTGTGCTTGCTGCCGCCTACTACGCACGGACAACAGGAAACGCCATTCCGGTTCTCCTGTATCCTGGCATGAGCTTGGCGACCTATGTTTTATATGCTGACGATAAATCTCGAGCCAAACGAGACGATTGGCGAACTTCTGAAAAAACGCTGCATATCTGTGAACTTGCAGGCGGATGGATAGGAGGATTCCTCGCTCAGAAAATCTTGCGTCACAAAAGCCGAAAACAGTCTTATCAAAGTGTTTTCTGGGCGATCGTTGTAGTTCACTATTTTGCTTGGCTGTTCTGGCTGCTTGTGGGAAAAAATTTGTAGGCTGAACTTCTGTAGACAAGGGATGTGGCTTGCTTGATTTGCTGTATGAATCGACTTTTGAGCTAATCAATGGCACTGTCTAGCGCAGGCGGCCCGATCGCAGGATGCTGATGATCAGCCAGAGGCCGAGGAGACTGGCAACGCTAAAGAGAATCGTGCTGACGAGATAGAGCTGGCTGGTTTGGTCCTTGCTGGCGATCGTGGCTGCACCGATCACCAGAGACCCCACCAAAATGCTGAACGAGAGACGATTCGCAGAGTCATCTAGGCTGCGGCGGAGACCGTCGATATCTCGGAGCGTGAGATTCCAGCGGAGGGTTTCCGAGGTCATGCGATCGAGCAGCATCTCCAGCTTGCGCGGCGTTTGCAGCGACAGACTCTTCACATCCAGGGCCGTCCGCAGCAGGGTCTGGGTCGGGTTGTCCCCCACAAGCTGTCGCTGAAAAAGATCCGTCATCAGCGGCCGGATTTCGTCCAGGAGATTCACCTCCGGATTGAACTGGCGCGCGACGCCCTCCAGATTGGCCAGACACTTCGCATAGAGCCCCAGATTTCCCGGCAGCTTCACGCGGTTCTCCCGCGCCACCTCCAGCACTTCATAAAATACGTGGCTGAAGTTGAGCTGGGACAAGCTGAGGTTGTAGTACTTGCGTAGCAGGCGCGTATAGTCGCTCTCCAGGCGCGCCGGACTGACGATCTGGCTTGACTCCGACATTTCTAGGGTGAGCTGACAGCACCGCTGGGCGTCCAGGTCGACAATAGCCAGCACCATTTCTGTCAGGAGGCGCTGGGTTCGCGGATCGAGGCGGCCCATCATGCCGCAGTCGAGGAGCGCGAGCCGGCCATCCTTGAGGTAAAACACGTTGCCGGGATGGGGGTCGGCGTGAAAAAAGCCGTCAATGAAGATCTGCTGAAAAAAGGCCCGAAAGAGAATCGTGGTCACCGCTTGCCGCTCAATTTGGCTGTCGCCGTTGTTTTTGGCGGTTTGCAGCGTGGCTTTGAGCAGGGCTTCGCCGTCCAGCCACTCCATCACCAGCAGTTTTTCGCTGGTCAGCTCCCAGTTGATTTTGGGGACGACCAGGCGATCGGGATCGAACCATTTTGACTGGGAGAGATTGCGGCGCAGCTGGTCGGTGTAGGCTGCCTCACTGGTGAAGTCCAGCTCGGCCCGCAGCGCGTCGGTAAACTCCTCTGCCAGCGCCACCAGGTCGTAGTCTTTGCCAAAGTCTGTCAGGGCGACCAGCTCCGCGAGTCCTTTGATCAGGGAGATGTCTTGCTCGATGACCTCATCGATGCCGGGACGCTGGATCTTGAGGGCGACGGTGCGGCCGTCCGCCAGGATGGCTTGGTGGGTTTGGGCGATCGAGCCTGCGGCCACTGGCTGGGGGTCAACCTGGGCAAAGACGCTGTTGATGGGCTGACCGAGCTGCTGCCGCAGGACCCCTTCGACCTCGCTCCAGGCGACCGGCGGGACATTGGCCTGGAGATCGCTCAGGGCGTCGATGTAGTCCGCCGAGAGAATGTCGGGGCGGGTGCTCAGGAGCTGGCCCAGCTTGACGTAGACGGGGCCGAGCTCGGTCAAGATATTGCGCAAGACGGCCGGAGTGGGCAGGTCTGGCTCGTTGGCTTTACCGCCGGTGAGGAGGCGCCGCATGTAGTCCCAGCCGTTGCGCAGGACGACTTCGGCGATGTCACGCTGACGGGAGCTGGTTTGGGTAATGCGGGCAAACACGGCGGGGGCCTCCGGGGATGAAAGGGAAAGCTAAAAGGCTCTCTTGCTTTAGTAGAGCAACTTTCACGGCGATCGCCCACCTGCGCCAGATAGAACCTTCTCCCGAAAACGGCCGAATTAGACTGCGCTGCCCAGCATTCACCCTAGAAGCCACTGAGCTGGGGGTAGGTGCTGGGCTGGAGCATTCTCAGGAGCGGCCTAGAGGCGATCGCGGAATCGCGGATCTGCCTGGATTTCCTTGAGCACCTTTTTGATGTCCTGGGTGCGGTCCTTGCGCACGATCAGCGTCACATTGCCATCGCGCACCACCACCGTGTCTTCCAGGCCAATGGTGACAATTAAATCTTCTGGGTTTTCGGAATATAGAATGGTGCCCTCGGTATCCATGCCGATGTGAGCGGCCAGCTCCACATTGGGCTGGTCGGCCTGAACCAGCCGCTCCAGGGCGTTCCAGTCTCCTAGGTCATCCCAGCCAAACGCCACCGGCAGCACGTAGGCCTGACCCGTCTTCTCCATCAAGGCGTAGTCGATGCTGGTCTTGGGCACGTTGCTGTAGGCCTGGGCACCGGCCGCGGCCAGGGGCTCGAGGATCTGCGGGGCGTGGGCGCGCAGCTCTCGCAGCGCCACGCCCGCCCGGAAAATGAAAATGCCGCTGTTCCAGCTAAAGCGGCCGCTGGCCAAAAATTGCTCAGCGGTGGCCACGTCGGGCTTCTCGGTGAAGCGGCTCACGCGGTAGGCCGGCAGATCTTGGTAGGTGCCTGCGGCTTCGCCCGCTTCGATGTAGCCGTAGCCCGTGGCCGCGTAGGCGGGCTGGACGCCCAGGGTCACGATGGCGTCTTGGTGCTGGGCCAGCTCGGCGGCGGCGGCCAGGGTGCGCTGAAACGTTGCTTCATCACTGATCCAGTGGTCCGCCGGAAAGAAGCCGACAATGGCGTCTTCGCCGTAGCGCTTGGCGACCTCTAGGGTGGTCCAGGCGACGGCGGGGGCGGTGTCGCGGCCCTCGGGCTCCACGAGTAGGTTAGCTGGGGGCAGCTCTGGCAGCTGGGTTTGAATCCCGCTTTCCAAATGGGAGGCGGTGATCACCCACAAGTTATCCCAGCCATTCGCGGTGGCCAAGAGGCGCTGGGCGGTGGCCTGCAAGAGGCTGGTGCCGCTGCCGTCGAGGCTGAGAAACTGCTTGGGGCGATCGCGGCGGCTCAGGGGCCAAAACCGCTCCCCCTTACCACCGGCCAGGATAACGGGAATCAAAGGGCTGGTCATAAACGTCTGTGGGCTTCAAATTTCAGCAATATCCTAGCCTACGCTCTGCCGCTCCTTTGACGGGAAGTGCGGGAGCTTCTGGCGATCGCCGTCGTCAACGGAGGGCAGACGCTAGAGTGGAAACCATGCTGCCGACCAGAGTGATGGGTGTGTGGATTCGTGCGCTGCTGCTAATGCTGCTGACGGTGGGGGTCGTGGTGGCCTGCCAGCCTCGAGATTTGTTGCGCTTGGGCGATGGGCTAGCGCCGCGGCCCTTGCCCACGGAGGCCCCGTCACCGACGCCGCGATCGCCCGCGATCGCCCCCGTCCCTGCTGCTGAACCAACCCCAACACCAATACCCCAAGTCGTGGGCGATCGCCTCTGGCAAGACCTCGAAGCCCTGAGCTTTGAGCGCTTTTCGGTGGCCGATCGCGATCGCGCCCAAGCCTACATCACCCAGCAGCTCCAGGCCGCAGGCTGGACCGTCACGCCCCAGCCCTTTGACGACGGGGCCGGGGTGAATCTGCTGGCGGAGCGCCCGGGGGCCGCGCCCACCGCTGACACCCTGCTGCTGGGGGCCCACTATGACACCGTGGCGGACTCTCCAGGCTCCGACGACAACGCCACCGGGCTGGCGGTCTTGCTAGAAGCGGCCCGCCTGCTGGGCGATCGCCCCACGGTTCGGGGGCTCAAGCTGGCCTTTTTTGACCTCGAAGAAGCGGGCTTGCGGGGCAGTTTGGCCATGGCCGCTGAAGATGGGCTGATCGCCGACTTGGCCGGAGCGGTGGTCCTCGACATGGTCGGCTACGCCTGCCGCGAGCCCGACTGCCAAACCTATCCCGAGAACCTGCCCATCCAGCCGCCCAGCAACACCGGCGACTTTGTGGCCGTGGTGGGCGACATCGAGCATCCCGGCCTGCTGACCGCGTTTCAGGAGGCCCGCCAGAGCGACTCCCCCGGCGTGTTCACTTTGCCCGTACCCTTCAAAGGGCTGCTCACCCCCGACACCATGCGCAGCGACCACGCGCCCTTTTGGTATCGGGGGCTCGGAGCGGTTTTGGTGACGGACACGGCCAATCTGCGCAACCCCCACTACCACACGAGGAGCGATCGCCCTGAGACCCTCGATCGGGATTTTTTCATTGGGACGGCCCAGATTGTTGTCAACGCCGTGACGTCCATCCTCGATAGCGCCGAGCCCCTGGGTGTGCCGGGGCCTGCATTGCCGCCCTCAGGCTAGACGAGCCGCGCCCCCTGCTGATCCACAGCGAGCGATCGCACCTCGGCTTCGATCCCTTGCTCCGCCCAGGCGGTCTGGATGGCCTGCTCCACCGTGGGGGCTGCCTCTGCGCTGGTCAGCGCCAGCAGGGTCGGTCCCGCGCCGCTGATCACCAAGCCGTAAGCGCCAGAATCCAGCGCGCTCTGGTACACCGCGTTGAAGCCACGAATCAAAGCTTGCCGGTAGGGCTGATGAATCCGGTCTTGCAGCGCCGTCGCCAGCCAGTCGCCCCGCCCGCTCTCCAGGCCGCGCACCAGCAGACCCAGGTGGGCCACATTAAACACCGCATCCGCTCGGCTGTAGCTGCTGGGCAGGACGCGCCGCGCCTCCTCCGTGGACAGCTCAAAGTTGGGAATGGCTACTACAGGCACAATGTCCGAGTGCCAGTCGATCTCGCAGATTTCCCAGGAGTCATCGGTGCGCGAGGCCGCCAACCGGCACCCACCGATCAGCGCAGGCACCACGTTGTCAGGATGCCCCTCCATGGCGATCGCCAACTCCATGAGCTGAGCCTCGCTCAGCGGCTCCCCGGCCAGGGAATTGGCCCCCATCAGGCCCCCCACGATCGCCGTCGCCGAGCTGCCCAGGCCCCGGGCCAGCGGAACGCCCAGCTCAATGTCGATCGCCACTGGCGGCACCGCATGACCCAAAAACTGGAAGACTTTGACGAAGGCCTGGTAGACCAAGTTGTTGGCATCGACATTCACGCGATCGGCTTCGGTGCCGCTCACTGTAATGGTGACCGCGCTGTCGCTGGTCTCCTGCAACCGAAAGCCAAACTGATTGTGCACCGTCAGGGCCGCGCCGAGACAGTCAAAGCCAGGGCCAAGGTTGGCCGTAGTGCCCGGTACGACGACGGTTGTAGATGAGAGAGAGGCAGCCGTATTCACAATATCGACCCAACAAATATAGAGGATAAGCCGGGGGGCGATCGCCACCGGTCTTGCATTTTAGCAAGATAGGCGGGAAGCCCCACGCTCTCCGGGAAGAGAGCGGAGAGTCTGTCATCACCCTCCGGCTCTGCTCTTGTGGTCCAGGTCTGAGTGAACTGTCATTGCAGGGAGAAGTTGCCAAATCCTCCTGCTGAGTTCCTCCCCACAGCTCCATCTCAGCAGCTCAGGACTAGAACTGCCCCGGATGATCGTCGAGGGCCAGCAAGAAATTGATCAGGTCCGTTTGCTGACGAGGATTAAAGCCCGTTGTCCGATCGACAAAGAAGTCGTGGCCGCTGCCATCCAGATTGGCGTTGACCAACTCTGGGTGGGATCGGTTGGCCTGCACGACCTCGCGTCGCAGCTGGCTATCGACGAGGGCCCGCAGGCTGCTGGCCGGATCCGCCGCAATGCCCTTGCTGAGGGTGCCCCACAGGCCCAAGCCGCTCTCATCTTCGACCGTGAAGCGACCATCTTCAGACACCTCCAAAGCGCCCTCTCTCACGGCCACGCCGCCATCATGGAGATAGGGCGCGCTCAGGTACAGACCCAGCAGGGAAGTGGTTTTGTAACCACCATCGGGCAGCACCCCTCGCGGCAGAGACGTCGATGACTTTGAGATTCCCCGCGTCGGCACATCCAGCACTTGCGCCGTCTCGGAGACCGGCACGGAGGCATCAAAGCTGTAGAGCTGGGGCGCTACCAGCAGCTCATTGAGAGACAGGCGAGATTCGGCCCGAGCGGGGTTTGTGCCAATGCGGCGCAGCGGGTGAATGCGGTTATCCGTGAAAAAGGGCGCTACGTGGCAGCTAGCGCAGTTGGCCTGCCGGAAGACCTTGGCACCCCGCTGGACGGATCCGCTCGCGATCGCCTCTTGGTTCGCCGGGGTCTTGTTGGCTGGCGGCACGAGGCTGTTTTGCCAGGCGGACATGGCGTTATTGGCGAACATGAAAGGACCACTGGCGACATCGTCCGATTGACCGGAGTCGGGGGTAAACACGAGTCCGTTATAGGTGGCAAGGCTGGGCCGAGCGTTGGGATACTGCCCAGCGCCGGGGGCGACGATCTGATCTTCTAGTTCAGCCTGGGCTGGGTTTGGCGCAACCAATCTGAGCCACTGGGAAGGCTTGATGGGTGGGCCGTCGGGGAGCCGGAGCTGCGGATTGGCGGCGTTTTGCAGCATGGTGCCGAGGTAGACCTCGGGATCGATGCCAATGGTTTCGGCGCTGATCTGCGCTGCGGCCAAGAGGTTGATTTCGGAAGAGTGAACAGCGTTGTTGGTGACGCTCAGACCGGCAAAAGGCCCCACTGCAAATTCACCACCAGCCGTGTAGGGATGGTTTTGGAAGGTGAAGAGACTGGGAATTTGGGTGGTGTTGCTGATACTGTCGGGCGAGCTTTCGAAGTGGCCAAAGGGCACCTGGAGCACGAGCCGATCAAAGGCTTCCTCAAATTTTTGAGGATCTGGCAGCTGAACGGGTTGATTGTTGCTGTCTAGGATGGTTTTGCCATTGCCCTGGTACTGGGGATCGAGGGGGTTGATGTTTAGGCGAGCGAAAGCCGCAGCGGAGTTGGGGGCTAGGGCGACGAGTAGGGGAATATTCAGGTCGCCGTTGGGCACGCCATCTAGGCGATCGCCCCCGGGAGACTGGGTCACATGGCAAATGGCACAGGTGATGTTGCCCTGGGAGGTGAGACCGATGGGGAAACTGCCGTTTCTGGGGACATCGAGGCCGGTGGGGACCGAAGCCCCAGCAGGATAGGTCCAGCCGCCCAGGGAAATCTCTTTTTGCAGCTGAAGAACGACGTTGTTGGTAGGCTCTCCGCCTAGACCCGCGATCGCCGCCCCCAGCTCCGGGAAAACCGTTTGTAGGCCGGTCCCAAACCCAAAGACACCTTGAAGTCCAAAGGTGTCGCCAATTTTACGCTCGAAGAAAATTTTCTCTCCCTGATCGATCAGGTCCTCTGTAATTTCCACAGCGCCAACTTTGAGATAGGACTCGGCATTCCTGGGATCGAGCCCTTGCCGACGAACCAAGCGGGCTGCCTGAGCCGGATTCAAAAGCTCACCAAAGTAGTCGTAGTGGCCTGTGGGCTGAGTAGGAACGGGGCGCAATAGAGGGTCCATTGCCAAGCTTTTGCGGGCTCCCATGGTGATCGTAGAGATGAAAAAAGCGGCAAGACTTGCCAAGAAGATCAGCAAGAAAGTTAAAACGCGTTTGTGCCAGCGCATGTTTTTTAGAACGTGATTAAAAGACTCGACAAAGCAGCAAAAAATTGGAAGCCAATTCATGAATTAACCGCCGCTCTACAGAACCAGCGATCGCGCTTTATCGGGCGATCGCTTCCCCAGGCCTGTAGCCGAAATCTTGATCAAAATTCACATGAACCCTTGACTCTGGCGCTCCAAAATTCAGCTAAAACCGTCGAATGTTCGACGATCGGGACTCTGCCTTTGCCAGCTTGGATGAACCCCTTGATGGGCACCTTGAGGGTCATCTGTGGCCCTAAACCCACCCTCTCCACAAACCCTTCACCAAAAGGTTCTTGGAGCGATTGGTTTACAAAATAAAACCTGTTGCGATCGATCTGAAAACGATTTGAAGCGCATTATTGAGTTGATGTATAGCTTATATTGTCTGACGCAAATAAATGCTTGATTTGCTTTAAAAATTTTTGAGTTTCCTGAGAATAAAAATGAATGATCTCAATTGAATTGCCCAAAGGACTCGACAGAAGAAGTGATTAAAGAAATCGCAGCATCAATTGTGACCAGAGTTGTGATTTTTCGAGGCTGACCCTCCTGCCCTTCGAGGGGCGATCGCCCCTTGTCCAGCTTTGCTTCCCCTCTAATCTTTAATCCGTAGAATCCCGTGGTCCTGCCAAAATGGCCGTAATTTTACGTAAATTATTTTTTCTAGAACTCAATCTCAAAGATTCATAACAGTTTGAAAAATGAAAATCAGTCACCCCCTTTTTCAAAGTGCGCTGCTTCTGCTGTGGGGAGTGAGCGTCGCCAGCCCGAAGGCGATCGCTCGGGAGCCCGATTTTCTGTGCTACTGGCAGGATGACTCCGGGGCAGTCGTGGATCTCTCGGGCCTCTGTCGCGGTGGCGGGCGATCGCCCGAAGACGCCAACACCCTATTTCTCCAGGACTTTCAGGCGATCGCCCGCCAGTCCCCGGCCAGCGTCCAGCCAGATCTGGTCAGCAGCATCACTGACTTCCCTGACAGCGCGATCGCCGCCGCCAAAACCACCTGTCGGGTCCTGCGCTTTGCTGGCCCCGCTGCCGCCCAGCAGCGCAAGGCCCGTCTGGCGGCCCTCACTGGCTCTGCCAGCGGCTCCGCCCGCCAAGATCTCATTCACACCCTGGCCCTACAGCACTATTGCCCGGACCTGGCGGGGCGCTAGACCCATCGCTGACTTTCCCCCGACTGCCGCTAAGATAGTCTCAGCCAAAAATATTTTTGCTTTGTCAACTATCCCAGGCTAGGTTATGCTGCAAGACTCCGAAAAAAGCAAAAGCTTGGCCAATTCGTAGATTTTCGGATGACTCCGGGGATCACTTTTCTCTATGGCGCTCCTGGTCGCGAGGCAGTTTCGAGGGCCATTGTGTAACAAGCAGTACAAAAAAGCCCTTGGGAGTGCGTTTAAGTGTTCTAAAGTCGTCGTAAAGTCAGCAATTGCTCACACTCGACTCGCAGCGACTGTGATTGATTCAGACGACTCATCACGCGTGGTCCAGCGGAGTTGCTGGAGTAATGGCAGGGAAGGGGATATGGTCGTGACGCAGGACAAACCGTTAGCAGCCGTTTTCCGCCAGATCAGTGGCGGTGCGTTTCCACCCGTTGTGGAAACCTTTGAGCGCGGCAAGACAATCTTTTTTCCTGGTGATCCCGCTGAGCGGGTCTACTTTCTCCTGAAAGGGGCCGTGAAGCTCTCGCGGGTCTACGAAGCCGGGGAAGAAATCACCGTTGCGCTACTGCGAGAAAACAGTGTTTTTGGCGTTTTGTCGCTGATTACGGGGCATCGCTCCGATCGCTTCTACCATGCGGTGGCCTTTACGCCGGTGGAGCTGCTGTCGGTGCCCATCGAGCAGATGGAGAAGGCCCTCAAGGAAGACCCAGAACTCTCGATGGTGCTGCTTCAGGGGCTCTCGTCGCGAATCCTGCAAACGGAGATGATGATCGAAACCCTAGCTCACCGGGATATGGGGTCTCGGCTGGTGAGCTTTTTGCTGATCTTGTGCCGGGACTTTGGGGTGCCGAGCCCCGAGGGCATCACGATCGACCTCAAGCTCTCCCACCAGGCGATCGCGGAGGCCATTGGCTCCACGCGGGTGACGGTGACCCGCCTGCTAGGCGATCTGCGCCAAGAAGAAATGATCGCGATCCACAAGAAAAAGATCACGGTGCACAACCCAGTCGCCCTGAGCCAGCAGTTTACCTAGGCGAGGCTGCTGGAGGGCCAAAACCCACCCTTTTCCAGGGTTCCCCTGCGCCCCGCTTTTCCCGGTTGATTTGCAGCCATGATAGAAAATACATCTACCTGGATTGTTTCCCGCCAGGGGCTGGGATACTGTCCTTGGGGGTGCTCGATCCTGAGCTGTTGACCCTGCTGAGCGCGATCGCCTGCCATTCTCTGCCACCGTGTTAAACAAACGGACCAGGGGGGACTAGCGGCTAGAAGCGTTAGGCTAGGGTTCATGACGACTTTTGTTGGCATCTGCTGTACAACAAAAGCAAGGCTCAGCGAGACGGCCTGCCTTGACCGTGACAAAGCCTGCCCTAGCGGCAGACTCGGGCAATTGAGAAAATCAATTTCTCTCGATTGTTCAAGGGAGCGTTGGTATCAGCCGTAGGGGTTTGTGGGGAGTTAATGACCACTGGGTACATCCTAATTTTGGCAACGTTGCTGCTAGGCGGCGTGATCGCCACTGTGGGCGATCGCCTGGGCACCAAAGTTGGCAAAGCTCGCCTGAGCCTGTTCAATCTTCGCCCCCGGCAAACGGCGGTGCTGATTACGATTTTGACGGGGAGCGTGATTTCGGCTGCAACCTTAGGCGTGTTGTTAGCCATTGATAGCCGCTTGCGCACCGGGATTTTTGAGCTACAAGAGATCCAAGATGGGCTGGCGATGGCCCAGCGAGAACTAGAAGAGACCCGCGAGCAAAAAGACGGCGTTGAAGCCGAACTGGGCGAAGCGCGATCGCGCCAAGAAGCCGCTCAGCGCCGCCTGAATGCAACCAATCGCTTTTTGTCCGAGGCGCTGGAGCGCCAGACCCGCACCGAGGAGCAGCTGAACCAGGCCCAAAGCCAGCTCGATCGCACCGAAGATCAGCTCAGCCAGGTCGCCTCCAATTTCCAGATCGCCCAGGATCGTCTGGCCACAGTGACCCGCCAGGCTAGCATCCTGCGCAATGAAATTCAGGAGATCCAGGCAGAGCGGGCCGAGTTGATTCGTCAGCGAGATGCTGAACTGGCAGAGCGGGACGCCGTAATTGCCGATCGCGAAGCCGAAATCAGCGCTCGGGATGCCGAAATTGCCCAGCGAGACCAGACCCTGGCTCAGCGAGAGGCGCGCCTGCGGGATCTGGAGGCCCAGCGAGAATTTTTGGAGCAGGATGTCCGGACCCTCGAGCGAAACTTCCAGGTGCTGCGCCAGGGAAATGTGGCCCTTCTGCGCAACGAGTCTCTGGCCTCGGCAGTGGTGCGAATTCCGTCGCCCGCCACGGCCAGCAGCGTTGTCGATCGCCTGCTCCAGGAGGCCAATCGGGTCGCCATCCGCAAAACTCGGCCTGGCACCACGGTTTTCAATGAGCGGGTTATCCAGGTGCCCCAGGCCGAGGTGGACCAGCTGATTGAGCAGATCAGTGATGGGCGCGACTACGTGGTGCGCATTCTGTCGGCGGGGAACTACCTGGTGGGTGAGGCGCAGGTTCTGGTGTTTGCCGATGCGGTGCTCAATCGCCTGGTATTTGCTGAGGGGGAGGTGATTGCCTCGACCTCGGCGGATCTGGCCACCTTGAGCAATGACGAGCTTTCTCAGCGCATCGATCTGCTGCTGCGCCTGTCGCAGTTTCGGGCGCGTCAGGCGGGCATTTTGTTCTCGGAGTCGATTCAGATTGGGGATGGCCGCCTAGATACGCTGGTGAGCTTTGTAGAGCAGCTCCAGGCCCAGGAGGGGCTGGTGAATATCCAGGCGGTAGCTTCGGAAAATACGTTTACCGGCAGCCCGCTAAGGGTGAACCTGATGGCGATGCAGGGCAGTCGCGTGCTGTTCCAAACCCCGGAGACGGGGCTGGAGGCACCACCGGAGGAGGAAGCGGGTGTCACGGCCAACTGAGGAGCAGAAATGGTGATTGTAGGGTTTGATCCGGGCCGCCAAAAGTGCGGCGTGGCGGTGATGGGGCGCGATCGCACGCTGCATGACCATCAGATCGTGGCGTCGGAGGCGGCGATCGCCCATCTAGAGGGGCTGCGCCAGCGCTACGCGATCGAGCTGGTGGTGATGGGGGACCAAACGACCTCCAAAGAATGGCGAAAGCGCCTAGAAGCTGAGCTCCAGCCTGCGGTGCCGGTGGTGCGCGTCGATGAGCGCTACAGCACCCTGGAGGCGCGCGATCGCTACTGGCAGATGTATCCGCCCAAGGGGCTCGGACGCTGGATGCCGCGATCGCTGCGGTCCATTCCGCGGCCCATTGACGATATCGTGGCTATCCTGCTGATTGAGCGATACCTTGCCCAGGGCTTGTCCTAGGGTGGCTAGGCTGAGGGCTGGAGCGTTCGGTGCGCCTAGAGCTTGGCGCGAATGGTGAAAGAGTAGTCGCCCCCGGGCTCTAGCTTGTAGTCGCTTTGCTCCAGGAAGCGGGTCAGGGGCTCGCGAATCAGCGCCCGTCCGAGGGATGGCTGGACCTGCAACTCGCCCCGGCGAAAGTGCCACGCAAACTGCCAGGCAAACTGATTAGCCGTGACCTCCCCCTCGATTTTGCCGTGGTGCCAAGACTGATGAGTAATCCGGACGTAGGCGGTGGTGTTGGGCAACCGATGAGCACTCACGAGGTTAGAAAGGTTTTTGCTTGGTGAGACGTCGAGCCTCAGGCTCTAGTATCCAGAGTACAAAACCTTTTGGGACGTGCGTCAAGAGGACTTGATTGCCGCGGCTCATAGAGCGAGCGGCGGCTCGCTGGGCAGCTTCGAGGGTCGGAAACAAACGCAAATAGCTGTAGAGCTGGCCGCCATGGGCGATCGCCCCCGTTGGTCTGGGCAAATCCGGCGCCGTAATGTGGCAGTGCTGAACCTCGCGACTATCCAGCACCCTCGCCTCGGCCAAGGTCTCTGCGGGTTGCCAATCAGTTTGCCAGTCAGACAAAGAGTAGCTGGACATAAAAAAGGGCATCTCCTAGGGCTGCAAAACTGGCATCTCCAAGGCAGACTGCGCGAAGGGATGGCCATCCTCTTTCTGCTTTCGCCCGCAGCCGCCCACTCCAGCAAAAGCACCCTAATCTGAGCAGTCTACCCCTAGAGTGCAGCAAGGCAAAGGGATTTGAAGCGTGCGTTCCCTGGCATTGGCAATGATTTTCAAAAAGAAGGAGAGGGGCGATCGCCAGCAATCTCAGTCGTGGAGATAGCTCCAAATCTATGACCAGCGATCGCCCCGTGCCAACGGGCAAATTACCCAAAACGCTGCGTTTTTCCGTCCTTAGGGGGTTGACTTGGCAGTTTCCGCCAAATTGAGATTGTTGTAGCGATTCATCGCCATCTCGACCCCGCGTCCTAGGCAAACCTCCGTCACCTCCGTGACGATGTTCAGCACCGCCGTCACCAGGGGCTTTTCCTCCGCTGCGAACTGGCCCAGCACGTGGGACACCGTGTCCTTGTCGTGGCCTGAGGGCGTCTTGGGCGCCCCGATGCCGATGCGCAGACGAGGAAAATTCTGGGTGCCCAGATGAGCCACCAGAGACTTCATGCCGTTGTGGCTGCCCGCCGATCCAGACAACCGCAGCCGCAGCTTCCCGAGCGGCAGGTCCATATCGTCGTAGATCACCAGCACAGACTCAGGCGGTAGCTTGTACCAGTCCAAGACAGCCCGCACAGACTGCCCCGACCGGTTCATGAAGGTCAAGGGCTTGAGCAAGTGAATCTTGTCGCCATGGGGGCCGCGACCGCTGCCCACCAGGCCCTGAAACTTGCGCTCCTCGCTCAGCGAAACGCTCCACCCCGACGCCAGCCGGTCAATGGCATCGAAGCCGATGTTGTGGCGAGTGTGGTCGTACTTGGAGCCAGGGTTGCCGAGCCCAATGATGAGTTGTGGAACCACCGGGCCTGAGGACGCTGCGGGCATGGGAGGAAAACAAAATTGCAGAAGGACAAAGAAAACGAGCGCCTAGATAGGCGCTAGAAAATCGCCGTTTCGCTGGGAGAGGCGGCGATAGAACGCTGTGATGAAGCGTTTTTAGCCAACCCGATCGGCCGTTGCCTCAGAGGGAGTTTCAGTACTGTTGGCAGCGTTTCCGGCACCTTCGGTCGCCGGAGACAGGGCTGCTGGTGGCGTGGTTTCTAGGGATGCCTGCATAGGGGGCTGCATGGCCCGCTCGATCTGCTCGGCCTCTCGCCGAAACTCATTCTCAAATTCTTTGGAGGCATCCTGGAAGCCGCGAATGGCTTTGCCGAGGCTGCGACCGATCTCCGGAAGTTTTTTGGGGCCGAAAACGAGTAGTGCAACGACCATGATTATGGCCATTTCCGGTAAGCCAACGCCGAAAACGTTCATGCAGTCATCCTCCAGGCAGGGTCACTTAGCTTTTAGTATAGTGTGCGCCCAGGCAGCGATTTAAACGAAAAGACCCGGCAGGGCCGGGTCAGTGCTGGAAAGACCGCTGGGTGAAACAGGTCTTCGCTAGCGTGCTGTGCGATCGACGCTTAGCCGCCGAGGCTTCTCCAATCCACGTTGATGCCTTCGAGCAGGATGGAGGAGTTGTAGACTTGCAGAATGATGAGCAGGAAAACGAGGAATAGCAGCATGAAGCCTGCCATCACAGGGGTGGTTCCCCAGCCTGGGGCAACCTTGCCGTACTCGGAGTTCAGAGGCTTGAGGACATCTCCCAACCTAGTCCGCTGTGCCATGAGTCACCTATAACCTAAATTTGGAGAGAATTTTTTAATGTTCTGTAATACTAATATCATAATGTTTCAACTGCATCCTTAATTTTTATGGATACCACCGCTCTTGCCCTTGGTGTTTCGATTTGTGCATTTCTAGTCGTCATTACGGCACTCTCTATCTACACTGCCTTTGGGCCGCCGGCCAAGAACTTGGCTGATCCCTACGATGAGCATGAAGACTAAAGAGGCAATGGTCGCTTTGCTTCACAAAAGTTCATTACAATCCTGGGGCAATAAAGAGTGATTTTGCAGCCGAAAAGTTGCAATTTGCCAAGGTTGAATTAACGCAGAAAAAGAAAGATTTTCGGGGGACTCTGGTGCACTAGCGCAAGGGTCGAGCGATCGCTCTAGGATGTCCAAACCCTGGGCGATCGCCAACCCCCCAGAATTTTGGAGGGTGAGGGTGCTGGCGCTGCCTTGGGCTTCGTAGCAGCGAAGGATCCAGCCGTTGCCATCTTCCGCGCGCTTGAAAGCGCTGAGAATTACGCCGTCGCTCATCGGCAGCAGGCTCTGGCTGGGGGGTAAGGTGCCCTGATGGGGAGCTGAGCGGAGCAAAAGGGCCTGAAGGGGCTGGTTGAGCTCGTGGCCCCGGTGGACGGTGCGGGCGCTTTGCCAGCGATCGCGGTGGGGATAGAGCGCATAGGTAAACCGGTGCTGGCCGCGATCGGCGTTGGGGTCGGGCCAGTTGGGGCTACGCAGGAGGCTGAGGCGCAGCTGGCTCGGGCGGGCGTCGTAGCCATACTTGCAGTCGTTGAGCAGGCTGACGCCGTAGTCGTCCTGGCTGAGGTCGGCCCAGTGGAGTGCGGGCACCTCCCATTTCGCGGTTTCGGCGGAGGTTTGGGGCCGGGTGGGCCGCTCGATGGCGCCAAAGGGAATTTCGTAGGTGGCGCGATCGCTCTCCACCGCCAGGGGAAAGGCGGCTTTGAGCAGGACTTGGCGATCGCGCCAGTCCACTTGGCTGGCGATTTTCAGCAGGTCGGTCCCGGCATCGAGAATGTAGTCTTGGCGAATGATAGAGTCCCCCAAGCGGCGCTGGACCCGAATCTGCTGACGCAGGGGGCCACGCTCGATCCAGGCGATCGCCTCTAGGGTGGCGGCGGGCAGGGGGTGCGCTTCGTAGTTGGGATCGATATTCCAGGCGTCCCAGTACTGGCCGCGATCGCGAAAGGCCTGGAGCTGGTTGCCGGGACCGCTGAGCACCTCGCGCTGCTGCGCCTTGTCAAAGACGCGCTGAAGGTCGCCGCTGTCAGGGTCAACGTCAATTTGCAAAAACTCGTTGCTTAAGCGCCAGGGCGGCGTTTCTGCTGGAGCCGGGACGGGGGCGATCGCCTGCTGCCTGAGCCAGTAGGTGCGATAGCCCAAGGCGGGCACCTCGGCGGCAAAGATGAGCCGAGGTTCTGGGAAATCTGGATCTTCCTGGAGCACTTGGGACAGAATCGGCTGACCGTCTAGGTCCCAAACTTGCCAAGCGTGGCCTGGGTCCGGGGAGCTGGGCAGCGCCAGGGTGACCAGCTCAGCGCGCGACCAGTTGAGGGCGTTGAAGACCACGATGGGCCGCGCCTCTAGCCAGGGCGGGCTCGGGAGCGCCAGGGCAGCGGCGATCGCCTGGAGGGCCTGGTCTCGGACCTGGCGAGCCGTTTCGGCTGCTGTGGCCCAGGACTGATTTGCCTCCTCAAAGACCTCGGGAATCGACGATCCGGGCAAAATGTCGTGGAACTGATTGAACAAAACCTGTTTCCAGGCCTGCTCAAGGGCGCTCTGGGGATAGGACGCGCTGGCGACCCAGCTTGCGAGCGACGCAAACAGCTCAGCCTGGTACAAAAGCTGCTCACAGCGCCGGTTGGCGAGCTTTTGGTCAGCGTGGCTGGTGTAGCAGCCCCGGTGAAACTCCAGATACAGCTCGTCCTGCCACTGGGGCAGCGGCTCGGGCAGCTCAGCGGCGATCGCGTCGAGATAGGCCGCCATGGGGGTGAACTGGATCTGCGGAAATAGGGGCGATCGCGTCCAGCGCCGCGCCACCTCCAGCATGTCTCGGGTGGGGCCGCCGCCGTGGTCCCCTACCCCCGGCAGCCAAAAGGCCTGACGACTGCCGGTTTGCTGCTCCCAGTCCCGGGCGTAGGTGCCCATCTTGACCGGGTCGGTCGCCTCGCCGATGGGCGGCGACATCCAGCTGAGGATCTCGGTGCCATCGGGCGATCGCCAGCGAAAGAAGCCGTGGGGAAACTGGGTCGTGTCGTTCCAGCGCAGCTTCTGGGTGACGAAGTAATCGATGCCCCCCTGCCGAAAGATCTGGGGTAGCTGCCAGCAAAAGCCAAAGCTGTCGGGCAGCCAGGCCACGCGGCTAATCTGGCCAAACTTGGCCTCGGTGTAGCGCTGGCCGTAGAGGACTTGGCGAGCGATCGACTCTCCGCTAACTTCGTTAAACTCCGGCTCCACCCACAGACCGGCGATGATTTCCCAGCGGCCCGCCCGGACCTGCGCCTGAATGGCGGCAAAAAGCTCGGGCCGGTTGGCTTCGAGCCAGGCGTAGAGGGCGGGGCTGGAGTGCCCAAACAGCAGCTCAGGATAGTCGCGCTGCAGGTCCAGGGCCGACTGGAAGGTGCGCTCGGCGGCCTCCCAAGTCTCGGGAATCGGCCAGAGCCAGGCCAGATCGAGGTGGGCATGGCCCAGCAGGTGCAGGCGGCGATCGCGAATCCAGGGCGTCTCAGCGGCGATCGCCGCCCGCAGACGAACCAAAGACGCATCAAACACCGGGCGATCGCCCACCTGTTCCCAGGCCAGCCCCCCTAGCGCTTGGGCCAGCTCCGCTTCCTGCTCTGGCCGAAAAGCGCTCAGGTAGCCCTGCACCACGGTCAGCTCATCGGCCACAAAGCCCGGCTCGGGCCGAGATTCATCGCCGAGGGCCTCAAAGATCAGCTGCGATCGCACCAGCGCTCCGTCGTCGTGGCCTGGACTGACCAGCCGAATCGCCAAGTCGATCGCCTCTCCCGGCTGGGCCGCCGCCGCCAGCAAGATTCGCGCCGAGCAGTCAAACAGGTCCCCGACCTGCACCCGCTGACCATTGACAAACACCTCGGCAGACTCCGCCCACCAAGTCAGGGCCACCCGCAGCGTCAGCCCCGTCAGCGGATACCCCGCCAGCGTCGCCGGGATCACCACCCGCTGGCCCAGCCACAGCACCTGCTGTCCGCGGGACCACGCAATGTGTCGGCGATCGTTTAGGGGCGCTGGGGTCCAGGCGTCCCAGGTGCGCGCGTCCGTTGCCTCGGCGATTGCCCACTCTCCTAGGTGCCAGCGCCACTGCTGCTGCAAATCCTGCTGGGTTAGCGATCGCAAACGCGCGATCGCCGAAGCAATTTTTTCTGAAGCGGCGAGAGAGGCTGGCAAATCCGACATGAAACGCTCCGATACGGCTCAAAAACTCCCCCGCAGAAGTATCAAAAATCAAGGCAAAAAGCCAGATTCACGGGGTTTTACGGAAAAACTCCAAAAGCTGCGCGCTTTGAAGCGAGAGGTTCCGATTGTAAGGCTTTGTAACGCTCAGCCTGATCAACGGGCTCGGCTGCCTGGGGAGGGCGAGGCGGCTTTCTCCAAGAGCGATCGCCCGCTCAATCTCAGCCCCAATCGCCTTTGTGCGAGACTGCTGGCGGTCATGCACCTCTAACTTTTTACAAAACACCCCCGGAGGAATCCCTCCAGGGGTTGTAGTCTCTTAATAAAGACAGACTCATTCACTGCCCCAGTTCTGAGCAACTGGGGTTTTTCTGACTAACGGTATATCACAAGGCCGCGCGGACATCACCGGAATTTCTTAATTTTCGGTAAATTCTTAAACCGCCTCAACACCTGCGCCGCGATCGCCCATTCTGCAAGGACCTTCGGCCATGGCGAACCCATTTCCGCTACAGTGGAATCGCGGTTCTCCCCATGAATAAAAAGTACTGGCCGCTCTTCCAACGCTGCTGGTTCCTGGCGAGAAGCCGCGTCTTCGGTGACCCCTGTCTGCGCGATCGCCCCTTTCTCGATAATGTCTATTATTTCCGTTCAAGATCTGAGCAAGGTCTACCCCGTCGCCCTCAAAGACCCTGGTCTGGGGGGGACGGTTCGGCATTTTTTCCGTCGCACCTACCGCCAGATCAAAGCGGTTCAAAGCGTTTCTTTCTCCATTGAGCCTGGGGAAATTGTGGGCTTCTTGGGACCCAACGGCGCTGGCAAAACCACCACCCTCAAAATGCTCACGGGGCTGATCCATCCCTCCTCGGGCCAGATCCAGGTGGCAGGCCATGTGCCCTTTCAGCGCAAGGCGGCCTTTCTGCGCCAGATCACCCTGGTCATGGGCCAAAAGCAGCAGCTCCTGTGGGATTTGCCAGCTCTGGACTCGCTGCGGATCAACGCGACGGTGTACGGCCTCTCGGATCGAGACTTCCGGCAGCGCCTGGGGGAGCTGACCGAGATGCTGTCCCTAGAGAGCAAGCTCAACCAGCCGATCCGCAAGCTCTCCCTGGGCGAGCGCATGAAGGCTGAGCTTTTGGCGGCCCTGCTCCACCAGCCGAAGGTGCTGTTTCTCGATGAGCCGACCCTGGGCCTCGACATCAACGCCCAGGCCAGCGTGCGGGAGTTTCTGCGTCTCTACAATCAGCGCTACCAGGCGACGGTGCTGCTGACGAGCCACTACATGGCCGATATCACGGCCCTGTGCGATCGCGTGCTGCTGATCTATGCCGGAGAGCTGATCTACGACGGCAGCCTCGACGGCCTGCTGGAGCGCTTCGCGCCCTACCGAGAAATCAAGGTCGAGCTGGCTATGCCCGAATCGGCGGAGCGCTTGGCGATCTATGGGACGGTGCAGGCGGTGGAAGGGCGATCGGTGCGCTGGATGGTGGAGCGCGAGAGCCTGACGCGCAGTGTCTCGCAGATCTTGGCGGAGCTGGATGTGCTGGACCTGTCAGTGACGGAGCCGCCCCTCGAAGAGGTCATTGGCAGCGTGTTTCGCTCGGGAGTGGTGGCATGAATCAGGCTTGGAAGCGGATTGGGACGCTGCTGTCGGTGTACTACGCCTACATGCTGGAATACCGGGCGGAGCTGGTGCTGTGGGTGCTGTCGGGCTCGCTGCCGCTGATTTTGATGGGAATTTGGAATCAGGCGGCGCAGCAGGGCCAGTTTGGCCTCGAGCCGCTGCAATTTGTGCGCTATTTCTTGGTGGCCTTTATGGTGCGCCAAATCACCGTTGTTTGGGTGATTTGGGAGTTTGAAAAAGAGGTGGTGCAGGGGCAGTTATCCAACTACCTGCTCCAGCCGATCGATCCGGTGTGGCGCCATGTGGCGGAGCATGCAGCAGAGCGATTTGCCCGGTTGCCGTTTGTGCTGATTTTGCTGGCCCTGTTTTTGGTGCTCTATCCTCGGGCTGCTTGGGTGCCGCAACCGGGACAGTTTTTGCTGTTTGCGATCGCCGTTATCCTGGTTTTCGCGCTGCGATTTTTGATCCAGTACACCTTCGCTATGTTCTCGTTTTGGACTGAGCGAGCCACTGCCATTGAGCAGTTTTGGTTTCTGATTTATCTGTTTCTGTCGGGCATGATCGCCCCCCTCGATGTCTTTCCTGAAGGGCTCCGAGCCGTTGTCAGCTGGCTGCCCTTTCCGTACCTGGTGTATTTTCCGGCTGCTTTGCTGACGGGCCTGCCGGTGAACGTGGGCCAAGGCTTTTTGGCGATCGCCCTCTGGGGACTCTTTTTCTGGGTGCTCAACCGCTGGCTCTGGAAACGCGGCCTCAAGCGCTACTCCGGCATGGGCGCTTAGCTTTGGAGCGCGGCTCTAGAAACCACAAAAAGCGCCCCTACTAGGGGCGCTTTTTGTGGTTAAAAATCAGGCTGGAATTGCATCAATCTCGAACCAGTGGCCTGACCTAGTGGTGGGGTTCGCCCAGCAGGACCACGGAGCCTTCGAGATTCTCGATGATGGGGGTGAGCAGATCGCTGATCGCCAAGCCCCCAGCACTGGTTCGGCGGGAGATAAAGCGCAGAACTACCAAATCAAAATCAGACTCTAGGCCCAGGACCACCTTTGCCACATCCTCCGAGGACACCACCCAAACCGGGGTTGCCTTGGGTAGGCCGACCTGAGTTGCCATGGCCGTCAGCTGCTCTTGGAGCCAATTGACCTGAGCGGCGGGCGTGAGAGGGGTGCATACATGCAGAAGCGTCACGTTGGCTTGATTTTGGGCGGCGAGGAGCTGGCTAAACTGCAAAACCGGGACGGCTTGGGTGGTCACCGTTTCGATCACCGCCAAAATCCGCTGAATCTTGTGGGGAGCGTCTAGCAAGCGGGTGACGGCTACTGTGCAGTGGGAGGCCCAGAGGACATTGTCGATCATGTTGCCAAAGAGCCAAGTTCGCAGGCTGGTTTGATCGCCCCAGCCCATCACGATCAGCTGGGCGTCTTGTTCCAGGCTGGCCAGACTCACGCCCTGGGCGACATTGTTGTCAATGCGGACGAGGGGCTGGGCCTCGATGCCGTGCTCCCGGCTCAGCTCCACCGCCCGCTGCACCAGATTTTGACCCTGAGTGAAGGCGCTGGTCAGCTCCTCGGTGGGGCTCTGGGTGTGGCCGAGGGCGATCGCCAAGGGCACGATACGCCCCTGGGCCTGCTTGGCCAGCAGCGCCGCCATCTCGATCAGATTCTTCTGTGTATTGGGGTTAGAGACGGGCACCACAATCGTAAAAGGATGCTGGGGCGTCGCGTGGCTGCCCAGGGGCATTGCTTCTAGGGCTAGTTCTTCGGCCGGCAGCTTGAGGCCAACCGCCGATCGCGCTGTGATAATCGGCCCCAGCGTCGCGGTCACCAGCATCAAGACGATCACGCTGTTGAGAACTTCCTCGGTGAGCAGGCCCGCCTTGTAGCCCACCAGCGTCGCAGCTAGCGTCGCGGCCACCTGGGGCAGCGACAGCGACCACATCGCGATCATCTCCTGCCAGCTGTAGCGGTAGGCCAGCTTGGCCAACAGCGCCGCCACAAACTTGCTGCCGATCAGCGACAGAACGATCGCCAGAGTCAGACCAAAGGATGTCAGCGTCTTGATAAACGCCGGCACATTGATCAGCAGCCCCATATCAATAAAGAAGATGGGAATAAACAAAACGCTGCCGACAAAGATGACCTTTTCTTTGACCGGACTTTCGCCGACCACATCGTTCACGGCGAGGCCTGCCAAAAAGGCCCCAATAATTTTCTCAACGCCGATGAGCTGCGCACCTAAAGCCGCCAAGAAAACTGACAGCAACACAAACAAAAATTGGTTGCCTTCTTCATCACCGGACTGCTTGAAAAAGTGCCGACCAACCCAGTCAAACCCAAACAACACGACACAGGAATAGATGATCAAAGATCCCAGTAAGGTGATCAAATTCAGGGTCGTGAAGTCCCCCGCATGAATGCCGACACAGACGGCCAGCACCAAGAGCGCGCCAATATCGGTAAAGATGGTGGCGCCAATAGTAACGGTAACAGCCTCGTTTTTGACGACGCCCATGCGGCTGATGATCGGGTAGGCCAGTAGAGTATGGGAGGCGAGCAAAGAGCCAATCAGAATCGAAGCATTCCAGCCAAATCCGAAGGCTCGCCCCAAAATAATCCCGGTAACCATTGGCACTGCAAAGGTCAGACTGCCAAAGCCAATTGACCGATTTCGGGTCACCCGAAATTGTTGAATATCAATTTCGAGACCTGCCACAAACATCAGGTAGACAAGACCAATGTCAGACAGGAGGGCAATGATCTTGGAGTCGGATTGTAAAAGGTTTAGGGCATTGGGGCCTAGGACAATTCCAGCGACCAAAAGTCCTACTAGTTCGGGCAGGCCCAAGCGTTTAAAAATGAGGGGGACCATCAAGATGACGGCCAATAAAAGGGTGAAAGGAACGATGGGTTCCTCTTGAAAAAACGTAATGACAGATTCCATAGAGGGGTAACTCAGGGCGCGATCGCGCAAAAAGAAACGGAACGTTTGGGATGACAGGAAATGGTTTTGTTCAAGGGATAGAAGAATGACTCCGAAGGGATGCTATCACTATCGGCTCTGTTCTAGGGAATTGCTGTTGTCTGGCGTACCTCGAGACGGGAGCGATCGCCCTTGGAGCCAGTGAGCCAATCACCTCGATCGAACGGGCTAAAGACCCCTAAAGTCAATCTCTTTGGGTATGCTAGGAGATCTTGCCAAGACGGATGACTGCCAAGCGCGCCGGCTCATCTTCTCAAGTTTGTATGCCCCAAGTGATTAATAATAGTAAATAGTAACGATAGGATTTTCCCTGCGGTGATGATTGGTTTTCTTGATGAAAAAATAGACAAACCGATCATCTTTTGCGTCTGATTTTAGGGTCTGAGATTTTCTGACCTGACTATAGAAAAGCTTAAGAATTTTGGGTCCAGGGAATCATATTAAGCGCTTGTTTTGAGGTCGGAGTAGAGCAAGGTCTAGGGTGCGATAGGTGACGAGGGCGCTCAGGCAGCTCAGGAAAAGGCTGGGTACTTGAAAAAGGATCCCCGATCGCCGATTGCCGTGAGTTTGCTGCCTTGACTGTGCAAGGGGCAGAAATTTGCTTTAAAAATGGAAGAAGAGCCGTCTCAGGCTCAAAGACGCCCTTCTAGGGGCGATCGCAGCCTCCCATAGGCGTTTGGTCATCCAAACCAGCCCAATCTTCTTTCTACCTGTTGGCGCGATCGCCACGCTGCTTTTGCTTGCTCCCTCCACGCTTGCTGAGCCGATGCCCTACACCACCGCTGATCTCATTCGCATACTGGATCAGGAGCTGCGCGCAACCCGTCTAGGCCAGCGCGTGCTGCTGTCGCCAGAAGACCGCATCAACGATCCGGTCCTGGCCAAAGCGCTGGGCACCGATCAGATGAGCCGGATCATGGCCTACCAGGACTTCCGGACCGAAATCCACCGCTACCAGCAGAAGCACCAGATCTCGGGTTTGGTGTGGCACGAGTGTCGCTTTCGCGGCAAGAGTGTCTACGTGCCAGAGCTGCATCCCCAGCTGTCGGCGGTGGAGGGCGACAAAGAAACCCTGATGGCGGCCAAGGCGGAAATTTTGGCGTTTTGGTGGGACGCTGCTGAGTCCTTGACCCTGTGGGGGGCGGCCTATGACCCGCCGCCGCTGTCGCGCGCGGCGGTAGAGCAGCTGATTGAGGCGGCGGAGTGGGCGGAGATTTCGGCCATTCAGGCGGAGCTGTACCTGGGGCTGTGCTGGGGCGATCCCAAGGAGTATCACTGCCAGTGGGCCTACCCCGACTCGGGCTGCCACCGGGTGGTGGCGGCGGCGGGCAAGCCCACGGATGTGAAGATGTGGCTCTAGGAGGCGGTGCTGACGGTTTCGCTGGAGCGGGTCGCGCCCGGTAGCGAGGGCCGCAGGCACAGATAGACCAGAGGGCCGATCAGGGGAACCAGGGCGATCGCCCCTAGCCCCGACGCCAGAGTCAAGCCGCGCCGCCGCAGATCATCGCCCAGCAGCGCCGGAAACAGCAGCGACAGCAAACAGAAGTCAAGGGTCATGATGTGAACAAAGCGATCGCTGCGCCACTGAGCAACAAAGGCGCTCCAGTCTCCCTGGCTGAGGCCGTAGGCCAAACAGGCGATCGCCCCTAAACTCAGGACCACCCCCAGCAGCCGACTATCCCAAAACTGAAGCAGGCGGCTTTTTTCGCCTGAGAAGGTCGGGTTGGGCTGGCGCAGGGCCAGGTAAGGCAGCAGCGCAAAAGCCCCCACGCCAAAGGAAAGGGCGGCAAAGGGCCAAGCCGGCAGCTTTTGGCCGTGGCCGTCGGCGTAGAGAACCGCCCCGTAAATCATGGGCCAGATGCCCATAATGTTGAACTCCGCCACGAGCAGGGGATTGATCGCGTCCCACTGGCCGGATGAGAGCCGGACAATCAGGTCGAGGGTGTCGGGCTGGTTCGGTGGCGCAAAGCCGAAGGCATAGATCGCGAAGCCCAGCCACAGCAGCCCAAAGCCGAGTTTTCTGATCATGGTGATGAATGGTGAATTTGAACGCCAAATTATTATGGTAGGCCGAGGCTTTCGAATCTGAGGAGGAACCAAAGACATGACCTATGGTGTGGTGCTCGTGACCGCTCCCTCTGAAGCGGTGGGGCGATCGCTCGCTCGATCTCTTGTCGAGGCGAAGCTGGCGGCCTGCGTCAGCCTCACGCCCATCACGTCGATCTATCGCTGGCAGGACACGATTTACGACGAGCCCGAATGGCAGCTGGTGATCAAGACGGACCTGGGCCAGTTTGAGGCGATCGCCGCCCACATAAAGTCAGCGCACCCCTACGACGTGCCCGAAATCATTGCCCTGCCCATCACCGCTGGCCTCCCGGCCTATCTGCAATGGATCGGCGAAAGCACCGCCGCCCCCTAAACCCGGAAAAACTCGACCGTTGGCAGCAGCGGATCGCCGACCACCCCAAAGCCTGTGAAGCTCCAGCGCTGGAGCACCGACGAGAGCTGGGAGCTCGGCACCGACTCCACCGCAAAGCTCGTCGCCACATCGGGCGCGTGGGTGTTGAGATAGCTCAGGGCGTCCGCGTGCTCCCGAAAAACCAGCACATAGGTCTGGGTCGGCGCTCCCTCGCTGGCGTCGGGCGATCGCTGACGAGCCGCCAAGTAGCGCCCATCCTGGCGCGATCGCAGCAAATGATAAACCTCATAAACCATGGCTGATGGCCCAATAGGGTGTCAAAACGAGACCACAGGCGCTCTAGCGCAGATCTTCTAGACGAATCCGCGGATCGGCGAACTTCAGCAGCAGATCCGCCAGCAAGTTCCCCAAAATCAGCATCAGCGCGCCCATCATCAGACTCGCCATCACCAGGTACAGGTCCTGGGACTGCACCGCGCCCAAAATCAAGCGCCCCAGCCCCGGCCAGTTGAAGAAAAACTCCGTCACAAAGGCCCCATTCAGCAAGCTGGCGAACTCAAACCCCAGCAGCGTAATCAGGGGATTGATCGCGTTGCGCAGCGCATGAACGTAGATCACCCGGTTTTCGGGCAGGCCCTTCGCCCGAGCCGTTTGGATATAGTTTTGGCGCAGCACGTCCAGCAGCTCTCCCCGCGTGATCCGCTGGAGCCCCGCGAAGCTGGCCACGCTGAGGGCGATCGTCGGCAAGATCATGTGCCAGCCGATATCTAGGGCTTTCCCCACCGGATTGAGGTCAGCGTGATCAATGCTGGTCATGTCGCCCACGGGCAGCCACGGCGACAGATTTTGGGCCAGGATCAGCAGCAGCAGCGCCGTCACAAAGCTAGGAAAGCCCTGACCGACATAGCTGAGCACCCGCAGGACCCGGTCCACGCGCTTGTTTTGATTCACGGCGCCGATGATCCCTAGGGGCAGCGCCACCGCCCAGGTGATCACCAGGGAAGAAAAGGCCAGCAGCAGCGTCGCCGGTACGCGCTCCCACAGCAGAGACGCCACCGATCGCTGATAGACAAAGCTGGTGCCGAAGTTGCCGTGGCTGACAATTTGCCAGAGCCAGCGGCCATACTGCTCGATCCACGGGCGATCGAGGCCGAACTGCTGGCGCAGCTCCTCTAGGCGCTGGGGCGAAATCTGGGGATTTTGGCGCAGGGTGCTGAGGTAGTCGCCCGGTGCCAGCTGGATCACGAAAAAGCTCAACGCAGAGGCAAACAACAGCGTGATCAGCGCCTGCAAGAGTCGCTTGAGAATATAAACAGTGGTTTCACTCCTCAAAAACCGCGCCGGTCCGCCCTTGGGATTAGCCCAGTTTCGGAAGCGATCGAGGCTGCTGAATGTCATGACCTGTAGACCTCTGCGGAGCGTTTGTCGATGGCGTGAGGCGCCTTAGTACTCAACCAGCGACACAATGGGCACTTCGGGCAGGCGCTGACGGCCGCCCAAGTCGCGTAGCTCGATAATAAAGCCAAAGCCCACGAGTTCGCAGCCGGAGCGCTGGATCAGATCTGCGGTGGCGCTGGCGGTGCCGCCCGTGGCGATCAGGTCATCGACGATCAAGATGCGGCTGCCTTCGTGCAGGGCATCTTGGTGAATTTCGAGGCTGTCGGTGCCGTACTCCAGCTCGTACTCGACGGTGTGCACGGCGGCGGGCAGCTTGCCCGGTTTGCGCACGGGGATGAATCCGGCATTGAGCTTGTAGGCCAGGGGTGTCCCGAAGATAAAGCCCCGAGACTCCATCCCGACAACGTAGTCGACATTCATGTCTGCGCAGTGCTCGGCGAGGGTGTCGATGGTGTAGCGCAGGCCGTCGGAGTTGCGAAGCAGGGTGGTGATGTCCCGAAACATGATGCCGGGCTTGGGGAAGTCAGGGATGTCGCGAATGAGGGACTTGAGATCCATTGCGTTAGCAGGCTGGGGTGAATGTTTCGAGGGTGCAGGTGTGGTACCACGCAGCACCCTGCATATAGTGACAGCGATGGGCCTGCTGACGCAATCGCAAATTAAACCGTTAAAAAGGCATGACGAACCAAGGGGGCGATCGCCTTTTGATTTTGCTCGGGGCGGCTATTCCTTCTAGCTTCTGTCTTGCTGAAGAGGTGCAGGTTGGGGCAGCGATCGTAAGGTGGCAGTGAAAGAAGGCTGCTGAGAGGCGCAATTGCTATGGTGACCCCAGACCCCCGCAACGCTCGCGATATGTATGACTACCAGGCGGCGGTGAGCGGTGAAGAGGCTGTTGGCGGGACGGCTCCGACGCCGGACCAAGATGATACGGAGGATCTGGCAGCGGCGGCGGGTATCGAAGTGCGCGATCGCCATCCGCTCCACACTCGCGACTTGCTAGAGCAGCGAGACGATCGCCGCTGGGAACTCGATCCCGATTCGGACAGCGACGCTAGAGATCTGGAAGAGGGCGATCGCTAGGTTCAAAGATTAGCTGTCGATAGTTCTTGATACTGAAAAGCCGAGGCCTTACACAGGCCTCGGCTTTTCGCAAGAGTTACTCAGAAATAAGAAATAGACGATTACTTTAGATCAAACGCAAAGATTGTTCAGCTCTGACAAGACGAACGTCGCGATCTTGGTTTCTGCTTTGCAAACTCCCCTTTGTCATTCGCATTGCTTGAACAGTGTGACATGACTCAGGATAAAACAATGCTCTATCAAATGCTCCAGGAGCGTTGGGATCATCAACTGTGACCCACTTATTCTTAGCCCAGAATCCTTTGACAGGAGCGGACTCATCATCCGCAAATGCAATAATCCAGCCTGATTTTGGCATTTTGTCGATACCGAAAAATTAAATCTTCAATTTATGATAATCCATTTGCAATGGTTTTTAGTTGATCGAAAATCATTTGATTTAAAGACCCAATTAATTCTCGAATTTTAATGCTGTGCAGGTCAAATGAGCTTGAAATTGCAATTGCTCTCATTGCAATTTCAAGCCAAAAAATACACTTTTGGAAAATAGCTGAGAATTAAGGATGTAAGTCCATCAAAAAGTCAGGCACGTCTAAAACGTGGAAATAGACCAGGGCGGCAATAACCACGGTATAGAGCGTCGAGCCGCCCAACCCCAGCAGCAGATCTCGCCGGGTGTTTCGCTTCTCCTCATCCATGAAGACATCCACCGCTCCAAACTGCATCATCAAGATGCCCAGAACATTTGAGAGCCAGTAGCCCACGACCGTTCCTGCCAGAAACCAGTCGGCCTTGATCCAGCTCACGGCATATCCAAACACAAGGGCGATCGGCAGATTAAAAAAGATATCGTTCCACCAAGATAGAGGAGAGAGCATATAGCCCAGGCCGATCAGGGTGCCGCCACGCAGCTTCTTGAGGAGATTTATCACTTTGGAATTTAAATAGAGCTTGACTGATAGCGCTTCGTGGAGACTTTGGGATAATTCTATCGGTTGGTAGAGCCTTGGAAAAAGGCTAAAAAATGGGAGACTTGCTGAGCTGCGAGGTAGACAGGGCAGGAAATTGGGCGATCGCCCGCCATCTCCCTTTATCCTTCGGAAATGCCCAATTATAGAGTGTATCTATCTCCGCAAATTTTCCAAGGGATCTGAGAAAATGTCTCACTCGCCGATCGTATTAGCGCTTCAGTCTGTCATTTTCTTGGGTCTCTTTGGCTGTGCTCAGGCGAGGGTCGAGAGCCTACCTGTCGCAGAGGAAACGCGATCGCCTGCCGCTAGCCCCGTCGCCACCGAAGTGGCGTCTGCGGATCGGCTCACCCCCGAGCAAAAATCTTCTCTCCAGGCCCTCGATATACCGGTGGTGGTGCCGAGGTATCTGCCGGATGTCTTCGAAATATCGGAGGTCAAGGCCAATCTCTGCGGCCCCGACGCGCCTCAGCGGGGCAACTGCCGAGAGGGCTCTAGCTACACCCTGGTCTATCGCAATGCCCAAAATACCTGCCTGCTGGTGAATGGCGTCAGTGGCGGTGTGGGTGGCGGCTCTAGTGAGTTCGAGTTCCAGACGCCGACGGAGGTCTTGGGGGAAGTGACGATCCTATTTGGGCCGCCCACGGGCGAAAATCAGGCTCCCTCAGCTGATCAGTTGACGACTCCCCAGACCAGCCTAGGCAGCTTCCCGGCGCCGCTCAGTGGGCGATCTCCTTCGCCGCTCTACAACGTCGTGGTGGGCGACGGCGAGTACTACCGCGAAACCTACGGCTGTGGCGAAAATGCCAGCGTGACGCCCCAGGAACTGGAAAAAGTGGTTCAGTCCCTCGTGGTTTTGGAATAGGCGATCGCCCCTCAATTCGCGCTTGAAGCGATCGCTGGAGGCTAGAGCTTGTCTAGGAGTGCTTTTGCCATCTCGATTTTTGCCTGAAGCAACCGATTGTCTGGGCTGGCTTCGGCGATCGCGTCTGGGTCAGAATTAGGGTCTGCAACGCTGTCTAAAATCTGCATCGACATTCCCACGATATTCATACGCTCCAAAATCTCTGCATACTTGCCGGCCTGCTCAATGCTGGATCGGTAAACATACAAAAACGTCGCGCCAATGAATTCGGTCATGATGCCCGCAATGCCGCCGATCGCGCCCACGATCCAGTTTTCACGAGGATTTTGATAGCTCAGAGCCACACCATAGAGAATCAAAAGAAACCCCAGGGTCATAACAACAATGCTGAGCCAGAAAATCCACTGTATTTGACTGAGATTGCGCCTGAAATAGCTTTCTAGGGTGAGCTGCGCCATATCCCAGACTGGTTTTGCCTTATCAGGCTCCTCTGCGTGTCTGACTTGAGCCTGTTGGTAGGCTTTTTCTTCAAATTTTGAGCCAGTGCTCTCGGTTTGAAGGTACAAAAAGAACCCTAAGATCAAAAGAATATAAGGAAAAATCAGAAAGGCATAGGTAATAAAAGGCCCAAGAACTTGTAAAGAAACGTCCCAAACAAACGCGAGCTGCTGGCGGACAATAATCAGCAAGACACTGATGCTGATGATCAGTAAGCCAAGCAATCTTTTCTGGCGGAAACTGTTCAGACGTAATTTTTGGGGTTCTTGATCTAAATTCATGCTTCTTTGGCTAGGGTTGACGACGTTTTGATGAATCAATCCAAGATTTCTAAAAGCTTGCGATCGCTGGGATATGCCGATTTCTAATTGCCCAAGATTTTGTCAAAGATTTTAGTCTGACATTGTTTTTGCATGGCGCGCGCTCTTGGCATTATCTTGCTTGAAAAACTCGCTACAAAGCGAAAGAAAATCCTAAATAAGGATTGCAAAACGGGCGATCGAGATACCGTTTCCCTAAAGCGCTCTCTAGAATAAGGCTCAGCTTTTAATTTGTTGGGCGGGTTGCAGATGATGGCTGGGGCTAAGTTTGGTGGGCTGTGGGGCAGCGCGATCGCCTTGGGATGTCTGCTGGGCGTGGCGCCGAGTGGACCTGTGTGGGGGCAGGCGGCCCCGGCGGCTGAAACGACGGAGGATAACCTGTCGAGCCAGGCTCAGCTCCGGGAGCGCTACAACGACGCTCTCCAGCGAGCCGGAAGCGGCGATCCGGCAGAAGTCGAGCAGGCGATCGCCGACTTGCAGGCGATCCGGACCCTCTGGCAGCAGAGAGGCGATCGCGCTCAGGAAGGCCTGACCCTCCAGGCCCTCGGCTTTATTTTCGTGCTGCGGGGCGAGCTGCCGCAGGCCCTGGCTGCCTACCAGAGCGCACTGACCATCTACGAAGCGCTGCCCAACCGTGAGGCAGAAGCCGTCACCCTGAGCGGCATGGCCGGGATCTACGAACAGACCGGCGAAACCCAAAAAGCGATCGCGACCTACGAAAAGTCTCTGGCGATCGCCCGAGAACTGCGCCTGCCCGAGATGGAAGCTACCCAGCTCCAGTTCTTGGGCATTCTCTACAACAACCTGGGCCAGACCCAGCGGTCGATCGACGCTTACCAGGAGGCTCTCGCAGTCTACGAAACCCTGGGCGACCCGGCGGGTAAGGCAGAGGTGCTCTATTCCCTCGGCACGCTCTACACCGAGCTCGGACAGCTCCCCAAGGGCCTCGAGTACCTGCGCCAAGCCTACGACGGAGCCCGGGAACTGCCCAACCAGACGGCGGTCTTGACCCGAACCCTGGTGGCCTTGGGCTACACCTATTTGGCCATGGGCGAAACGGACCAGGGCATCACCTATCTCCAGGAAGCTGCGACGCTCCAGGGTGCCCAAGAAGATCTGGCGGGCCAGAGCCTGACGCTCTATGCCTTGGGGGGCGCGTATTTTCGGCAGGGCGATCACCAAAAGGCGATCGCCGCCTTTGAGTCCGTGCTCGAAAAGCAGCAGCGCGTGGGCAATCAAAACCTGATCGCCGCTGTGCACTCCAGTTTGGGAAATGTCTACAGCCAGCGGGGACAGTATCAGCAGGCTCGGGAAATGGCCGAAATGGCGCTACAAATTTATGAGCGCCTAGACGACAAGGCCGAAATAGCTGGCACTCTGACCACCCTGGGCAGCATCGACGCGGGCCTCGGCAACTATCAACAGGCCCTCAAGCGCTACGCAGACGCGATCGCCCTTCAGCGCGAGATCGGCCAGCTCCCTGGAGAGGCCGAAACCGTGGTCACCATGGCAAACCTCTACCGCCAGCTCGGAAGCTACGACCTGAGCCTCTCGACCTATGAGCGGGCGCTGGCCATCCAGCGGGAGATCGGCGATCGCGGCACCGAAGCCTTGATCTTGGAGTCCATGGGCTCGGTCCAGCGGCAGGCCCAAAACGACCCTGCGGCCCTCCAGTCCTACGAGCAGGCGATCGCCCTCGCTCGCCAGCAGCAAAACCCCCTCCAAGAGGCCACCTTTTTGGCCAGCCTCAGCCGCCTGCACACCGAAAACCAGCGGCCCCAGGCGGCGGCGGAGAGCCTGAACCGAGCTCTCGAAATCTATCGCCGACAAGGAAATCTCCTGGGCGAAACCGCCGCCTTGGGACAGATGGGCCGCCTCTACACCAGCCTCCAGGAGTACGATCGCGCCGCTGCCATCCTCGAAGACGCCCTAGATCGGATTCGGTCAGCCCAGGTCCCCGTCGCCGAGGCCAACATCCTGCGGAACCTGGCCCAGGTCTATCGGCTCCAGGGCAAGTTTGCCGATGGCCGCGCCGCCCTCGATCGGGAGCTGCGCCTGCGGGAGATCCTGGGCGATCGCGAGGGACAGGCCGAGTCCCTGTACCAGCTAGCCCTGGTGGAGCGAGACCAGGCCAATCTGCCCGCTGCCAAAGCGTCCCTAGAGCGGGCGATCGCCCTAGTCGAAGCCCTGCGCACGGGCGTCACCACCGACAAACTGCGCACCAGCTTCTTTGCCTCCAAGCAGGCCTACTACGAGCTGTACATCGACGTGCTGATGCAGCTCCACGACCGAGCGCCCGAGCAGGGCTACGCAGCCATGGCTCTCCAGGCTAGCGAGCGGGCGCGCGCCCGCAGCCTGCTAGATCTCCTTGCCCTCGCTCGGGCCGATGTGCGGGCGGGAGTCGACCCCAAGCTGTTGGCCGAAGCCGAAACCCTCGGTCAGCAGATCGAAGCAGCCGAAAAACAGCGAGTCACCTTGCTCAACCGCAGCGCCAGCCCGGAGCGGCTCACCGGCCTCCAGCAAGAGGTCGACAGCTTGCTGGCCCGCCTGCAAACCCTCGAAGCCCAGATTCGCGCCACCAGCCCCCGCTACGCGGACTTGACCCAGCCCCAGCCTCTCAGCCTCGCCGAGATTCAGCAGCAGGTCCTCGATGACCAAACCCTGCTGCTGCAGTACAGCCTGGGCGAAGAGCGCAGCTATCTGTGGGTGGTCAGCCCGACGGACCTGCGCAGCTACACCCTGCCGGGCCGGGCCAGCCTGGAGGCCGCTGCCCAGGCCTTTTATCAACAGATGCCGAGGCTGGATACCACGCCCACCTTCAGCGACGATCGCGCGATTATTGCCATTCCGCGGGAGGGTCCGCCGCCCCCAGCGGGTACCTCCTACGATGCCCAGATCAGCCAGGTCCTTTTGGGGCCGATCGCCGATCGGCTCCAGGGTCAGCGCCTGCTGATCGTGGCCGACGGAGCGCTGCAATACGTTCCCTTTTCAGCCTTGCAGATACCGGGCGCTGGCAAAGCCCCCCTGATCACCCAGCATGAAGTCATTCATTTGCCGTCGGCCTCGACCCTAGGGCTGCTGCGCCGTGAGACGGCGCAACGCGCCCCCGCCCCCAAGACCGTGGCCATCTTTGCCGATCCGGTCTTTACCCTAGGCGATGAGCGCTTCCAGACCTTCTGGAAGGTGCCGCCCCCGCAGCCAGCGCCAGATTTGGAGGAAGTCGCGTTTCGGCAGGCCCGCCAATCCTGGGGAATGGGTCTGGGGCGCTTGCCCTTTACGTCGGTGGAGGCCGAAAAAATCGGGGCGATCGTGCCGGATGCTCAAGAGTTTGTGGCGTCGGGCTTTGAGGCCAGTCGCGAGAAGGTGCTGGACACCGATCTGAGCCAGTACCGCATTGTTCACTTCGCCACCCATGGCCTGCTCAATGCCCAAAACCCCGAGCTCTCGGGCATCGTGCTGTCGCTGTTTAGCGCCGATGGGGAATCCCAAAACGGCTTTTTGCGCCTGCGAGACATCTTTAACCTGAAGCTGCCCGTTGAGCTGGTGGTCCTGAGCGCCTGTGAAACGGGCCTCGGCCAGAATGTGCGGGGAGAGGGCATGGTTGGCCTGACGCGGGGCTTTATGTATGCGGGGGCGCCGCGGGTGCTGGTGAGTTTGTGGAGCGTCGATGATGAGGGGACGTCGGTCCTGATGAGCCTCTTCTATCGCAAGCTGTTGCAGGAGCAGCTCGCCCCGGGGGCCGCACTGCGGGCCGCCCAGATCGAGATGTCCCAAGACCCTCAGTGGCGATCGCCCTACTACTGGGCGGCTTTCACGCTCCAGGGAGAGTGGCGCTAGGCGATCGCCGCCCGAGCCGCCCCGGCGTTTTCGTTGGCTAAACTTACAATTCAAATTGTCATTGACACTTGCAGTTGTCATAAATAGCATAGGTACATGGAAACTTTGCAGCAAATCGCTCAGCAAAATCCTCACTGGTCCCTGGATGAGCTGGTGCAGGTCGCCAACCGGTTCTTGCCCCAGTTTTTGCCCGACGAAAAGGCCCATACACGGGTCCGCGAGGAGGTCACCCCCCGCCTGGTGCGGCACTACACCAGCCAGGGGATGCTGGACGAACCGCTCAAAGAGGGGCGCGAAGCCCGCTATACCTACCGGCATCTGCTGCAAGTGCTGCTGGTGCGGCGGCTGCTGACCGAGGGGTACGGGGCCAGCGTAATCGACACCCTGGCCCGCTCCAAGAGCAACGCCGAGCTAGAAGCGCTGCTCTACGGCGGCGTCCAGCTGACCATGGCTCCGGCCAATCCTGCTTTGGCCTTTTTGCAGGAGATCCAGCAGCGCCAGGTCGAGAGTGCGCCCAAACCGGCGATCGCGCCCCCAGCGGTGTCCCGACCTGCTCCTTCGCCGCCTTCGTCCCCCGTCTCTCCGGCTCCCGTTTCGCCGCCGACCCTCCAGTGGACGCGCCTCGAAATCTTGCCGGGACTGGAGCTGCACGTGCGCAGTGACTTTGTGCTGCCGTCGACGACCCAGGAGCAGCAAACCCTGCTCCAGCGACTGTTCCAAGCGCTGATATCCCTCACTACTTCCAAACGGAGGTCTTCTAGGTCATGACTCCTCAACTTGAGCTGATTCCGTTGCGGGCTGCGGTGTGTGCTGATCGAGCGACGACCCTGGATGTGGTGGTGCGGATTGTGCCGCCGCAGGCAAGCAGTCGGAGCGATCGCCGCCCCAGCCTCAACCTGGGCTTTGTGATTGACCGTTCGGGCTCCATGGCCTCGCTCAACAAGCTGGACTACGCCAAGAAGGCGGTCTGCTACGCAATCGAGCAGCTACTGCCGAGCGATCGCCTCAGCGTCACGATCTTTGATGACCAAATTCAAACCATCATTCCCAGCACCCCCGTCAACAACAAAGCCAGCTTTATTCGCAGGGTGCAGCAGATTTATCGGGGGGGCAGCACGGCGCTCCATGGAGGCTGGGTGCAAGGGGGAATCCAGGTCAGCCAGTCCCTCACCGCCGACCTGAACCGGATTATTTTGCTCTCCGATGGCTTGGCCAATGTTGGAGAAACCAATCCTGACGCGATCGCTAGCGATGTCCACGGCCTGGCTCAGCGGGGCGTCAGCACCTCCACCCTGGGCCTCGGAGACGACTACAACGAAGACCTGCTCCAGGCCATGGCCCGCAGCGGGGATGGCAACTACTACTACGTCGCCCGAGCGGAGCAGCTGCCCAGCATCTTTGAGCAAGAGCTGCAGGGCCTGACCACCATCGTTGGCAAGGCCGTCACCCTGGGCTTCGAGCCCCAAGGGGCCGTCGCGGTCGAGGCGGTGCTCAATGACCTGGAGGTGGACGAGGGCGGTCGCTTCAAGCTGCCCAACCTGCTCCAGGAGCAGCCCATCGACATCGTGGTGCGCCTCAAGGTGCCTGCCCTGGCCCAGCTCATGCCTCTGTGCAGCTTTCATCTCGCCTGGACCGACACGGACCAGCGGCCCCAGGAGGTGCGCGCAACCCTCCAGCTGCCGGTGGTCGACCTCGCCCAGTGGGAGCAGCTGCCCCTCAATCAAGACGTGCAGCAGCAAGTGGCGCTGATGATGGCGGCTCGGGCCAAGAAAGAAGCTGTGCAGCTAGTCGATCGCGGAGACTACGCGGCGGCCAGCCAGGTGCTCCAATCGACGAAGCAGCAAATGCTGGACTTTCAGCTGCCGATGTCGGCTCCCGAGGCAGCTGCCCTTGCAGATCTCGATGATCGGCTCCAGAAGCGGGAGTACCTCCAGTACCGCAAAATGGCGACCCAGCAGGTGTACAGCCGCAGCGGACGCTTTAGCCGTGGCCACAACAGCTTGCTCTATGCCCTGGAGGGTGGCCCCAAGCTCGGCGACATTACGCAGCAAGAGCTCGATGCCATTGTCAATTCAGCCGATCGCTTTCTGTCGGACAGCGGCGTGGTTTCGCGGGCGATTCACCGGGCGGCTGGCCCAGAGCTGCTGGTGGCCTGCCAGGAACTGGGGGGCTGTCCGGTGGGCGAAGCGAAGCTGACGCCGGGATTTCAGCTGCGATCGCCCTGGGTGATTCACACGGTGTGTCCCGAGTGGCAGGGGGGCGATCGCCAGGAGACCGAGATCCTGGCCCAGTGCTACCGCAGCTGTCTGGAACTGGCGGCTGCCAAGGGCCTGCAATCGATCGCCTTCCCGGCGCTAGGAGTAGGAGCCCTGGGCTTCCCCGTGGCGATCGCCGCTCGAGTGGCGATCGCCACCGTCGGGCGCTACCTGACGACCCACAGCGAAATTGGCACGGTGCGGCTGGTCTGCTTCAATGAGGCCGTCTTGCAAACGTACCGCACTGAGTTCCAGCAGTCTGGTCTGTAGGGCGATCGCCCCCTACTCTTAGGCGCGAGCGGCCAGGGTTTGGCGAACCAGCGTCGCGAGCTGAGCCGCGCTGTCGGGTTCTGCCAGATCCTGGCAGCGCTGGGCCATTTCGGCGAGAACCTCCGGCGAATTCATCAGGTGAAGCACCTTGTCGCGCAGCAGGTCCGGCGTCAGGTCCCCTTGGCGACACACGATACCAGCCCCCGCCGCTCCAAACACCGCCGCATTAAAGGCCTGGTGATCTTCCGCCGCGAAGGGATAGGGCACCAGGATCGACGGAGTCTGGGTCACCGCCAGCTCCGTCAGAGTGCCCGCTCCGGCCCGGCTCAGGGCCAGATTGGCGCGGTGAAAAAGCGCCGACATATGAGGATAGAAGGGCATCACCAGATAGCGCGGGTGGTGCAGCGTGTCGGCCTCGGGATCGCTGTCGCCGGTCAGGTGCACAATCCAGGCCCCCGCCTCCAGCCACACAGGCGCCACCTGACGCACTAGCCGGTTGAGGGCGACGGCCCCCTGGCTGCCGCCAACCACCACGATCAGGAAGGCCTCGGGGGGAATCGGCAGGTTGAGGGACGGCGGGGTGAGGAAATCGGGCCGAACAGGGGTACCCACGCAAACTGTGTGGGCGCGGGGCAGGTACTGGCTCGAGGTGTCAAACCCGAGGGCGACTTTGGTGCACCAAGGGCTAAGCCAGCGGGTCACTTTGCCGGGGAGAGCGTTGGACTCGTGGAGAATCACGGGCAGCCCTAAGGATCGGGCCGCCAAGATGGCCGGCCCGGCGATGTAGCCGCCGGTGGTGACGACGCCTTGGAAGTTGCCCTGCTTGAGGAGGCTGCGCACCTGAAAAATGCCGCTAATCAAGCGAAAGAGAACCTTGACGGCTTTGATGCTGCGCGACTGGAAGCCTTCGACGCGGATGGTGTGGAGGGGGTATTGCTTGGGAACGAGCTGGGTTTCGAGGCGATCGGGGACGCCCAGCCACTCGATGTGATAGTCCGAAAGCTGCTCTGCTAGGGCGATCGCCGGAAATAGGTGACCCCCCGTTCCGCTGGCGGCCACGAGCAGGCGGGGAGCAGACCGATGAGAAGGACGGGCGGTGGCGTCGGACATAGTCACGAAATTGGGGAAACAGATAGCAAGATTGAACGTCAGAGTGCAAGCAAAGCGCAGGAAACAGCCGATGGCTTGGGGCTTCTAGGGCGATCGCCCCCAAATCTGGTCAGACCCTCCTGGAAACTCGCGTTACCCTTAGGGATATCAATCTGCCATTTCTGCTATTAATGGGTCAATTGCGGCTCTGGCGTCGAAGCCCTTCACAATGGCCCAGTTTTCCTGCCCATACATCACAACCCTATCACCGATGATGTTGAAGTATCTCACTGCACGAGCGTCCCATAGCGAGACCCCCAACCGTGGGCAACAAGGGGCGATCGCGTCGTCCTCTAGCTGGCTGACGTCCCTAGCGCTAGGACTCGTGGTTGGGCTTGGTGGGTTTCTGCCCCAGGCAGCCCGTGCGGCAGAGGGTCCCGAGTCGGCACCGGCCAGCCTCGTCCAGACCATCGACCAGATCGACACCGCTGCCAACCAGCGCGACCTCAAGGCGTTGATGCAGTTCTACGGTCCCAAGTTCAACCACGCCGACGGCCTCAACCGCCAGCGCTACGAACAGGCGGTGCGGGAATTTTGGGAGCGCTACTCGACTCTCAACTACGACACGGAGCTGCTGTCTTGGGAGCAAAACGGCGACATTCTGACGGCGGAAACCCTGACGACCATCACGGGTACTCAGACCGTCGGCGAGCACAACTTCCAGCTGACGGCGACGGTGAAGTCCCGGCAGCAGTTTGACGGCCAGCGGATGATTCGTCAGGAAATCCTGTCAGAGAAGTCGTCCCTCTCGGCGGGCGACAAGCCCCCGACCGTTGAGGTGCGGCTGCCGGAAACGGTGAGCGTGGGCCAGCGCTACAACCTAGACGCCATTGTCCAGGAGCCCCTGGGCGAAGATGTGCTCCTGGGAGCGGCGCTCGAAGAGCGAGTGCGCCCCGATGCCTACTTCAAGGCGGACAAGCTGGACCTGGTGCCCCTGACGGCGGGCGGGATTTTCCGGGAGGGCAGTGCGCCCAATGTGCCGGATAACTACTGGATTACGACGGCGCTGGTCCGTTCGGACGGTATGACTTTCTCGACCCAGCGGCTCCAGGTGCAGGGCCGGGGCGGACCGGTCAAGCAGCCCCGCTAGGACTGTGGCAGTTCGGAGATGAAGGTGCGATGAGCGTTGGCCCGTGCGGGATGATGCCTGGAAAGGCGATCGCGTCACGGGCCTTTGCGTGGGCCGGTCGGGCCGAGCGTAGCTGTAGTAAATGATGTAGAGCGCAGAAAAGGGGTGTTGTGTGATTTCGGTGAGCGATCGCGTGGTGATGATTACGGGGGCGAGCAGCGGCATCGGGGAGGCCTGCGCCTATGCCTTTGCCCAGGCGGGGGCGCGGCTGATTTTGGCGGCGCGGCGGGGCGATCGCCTCGAAGCCCTAGCCCAGGATTTGCGAGCAGAGTTTGACACGCAGATTCATCTAATAACCCTGGATGTGCGCGATCGCGCGGCGGTCGAGGCGGCGATCGCCGCCATCCCTGAGGAATGGTCCGCCATCGACATCTTGGTCAACAATGCCGGTCTCAGTCGCGGCCTCGAAAAGTTTCATCAAGCCGACATCCAAGACTGGGAAGAGATGATCGACACCAATGTCAAAGGTCTGCTCTACGTGACGCGGGCGGTGGTGCCGGGTATGGTGGCGCGCGATCGCGGCCATGTGATTAACATTGGTTCCATTGCCGGTCGGGCGGCCTACCCCAGTGGCCACGTCTACTGCGGCTCCAAGGCGGCGGTGCGATCGATCTCCGAAGGCCTCAAGCAAGATCTCCTGGGAACGGCGGTGCGGGTCAGCCTGATCGAGCCGGGTCTGGTAGAGACGGAGTTTAGCGAAGTGCGTTTTCACGGCGATCGCGATCGCGCCAAGGCCGTGTACCAAGGCCTGACCCCCCTCATCGGCGAGGACATCGCCGATTTGGTGCTCTTCTGCGCCACCCGGCCCCCCCACGTCAACATCAGCGAGCTGCTGGTGGTCCCCACCGACCAGGCCAACGCCACCCTGGTTCATCGTCGTCCAGCCCCCTAAAGCGTTTTGAGGAATCCCCATGGAAGACCGTTCTCCCGCAACCCCAGCCAGTGCTCTCACAGAGCTGATGGCGATCAATATTGGTAAATGGCTCACCGGCGTGCTGCTCCTGGGGGGCCTGTGGTTCTATGGCGCCCAGGACGATCTGCGCGGCGTGCTGTACTTGTGCCTCCACGGCGGCTACTGCGTCTGGTGGCTGCTGGAGCAGTGGCTCTATCCCGCCCGGAGCCGCTACATGTTTGCCACGCCGACGACGCTCCCCAGGGCGGCGCTCATCGTGGCGTTCTTGGGCATTATCTACGCCGTGCCGGGTTACTTCGCCTACACCAATCCAGCGCCGATTTCTCTGCTCACCGCGGCGATCGCCCTCATCCTGTACATCTTTGGCAGCTTGATCAACGCGACCGCAGACGTCCAAAAACTCACGGCCAAGGAAATGGGGGCGCAGCTTGTGCAGGATGGCCCATGGCGGCTGTCGCGCAACATCAACTATCTCGGCGATCTGCTGCGCTATCTCAGCTTCTCAGTGGTGGCGGGCTCACCCTGGGCCTATTTTCTGCCGGTGCTCGTGGCCGCGATCTATGCGCAGCGCATCAACCAAAAAGAAGCCAGCATGGCCGAGAAATACAGCAACTTCGAGCAATACCGCGCCCAAACCAAGCGCTTGATTCCCTTTATCTGGTAAATATCCAGGCTGCTTGCAGAATTTGGCCGCTTTTTGCTGAAGTTCCCCGATCGAAGGTCGTGGAATATCTGAAGGCGAGCCATGCTGGAGAGTCTCGTAAAAGCGCTTTTGACGTTCGGTGGCTTCAGTTTGGGCGTGACGCTCCTGATTTTGGCGCAGTTTTTGGGCCGACTGTCCCGAGGCCCGATCGCCCCTGCAACCGCCAAACTCCCAGAGCGCTATCTGCCCGTTTTTTGGGCCATTCTGTCGGGTCTGTTTTTGCTCTCTTTCCAGGCGATCGCGGTGATCTTCCCAGGGCGATCGCTACTGGTCTGGCTCGCTCTGGCCGCTTTCTTGGGCGCGCTGGCGATTCCCCTGGTGCGATCGCCCTTTCCACCCCCTCGATCGACCCTCGGCAATCTGGCTGTGCGGTTCTTTGGGGCGATCGCGCTCCTGTTCACCGGTCAGGCAACGGCCACCTTGGTTCCCTTTTGGACCGCCTACACGCCGCTGGTTGATATTAGCTTGGGATTTGCGCTCTTCCTGCTGATTGGGCCGCTGCTCATCTTCGATTGGTCGATGCTGGGCGTGATTTACTTTTGCCAAGTCCAGGAGCGATCGCCCCTCAACCGCAGGATGAATGCTGGCCTGTTTTTGGCGATCTCTCTGGGGGCGATCGCCCTTTCCATCGGCCTGATTCACAGCCACTACATCAGCGATCCGCTGGTTGATTTCAATCTTTATCGCAGCGATCGAGAATCGGTGGTTCGCTGGGTCGAGACCACCCAGCCCAAGGGAAGCAACAACTGTTTTCTAGACAGCACGCTGCAAATCCTAGAAAAGTTTGACGCTATTTGCCGAGATACGATCGCGCTTCCGCCCCAGTACCAAGGTCTCTCGCGCAATGGCACTATAGAAATCCTCAAAACCGCCGATAACCTGGCGCTCGTTTTCACCCACAGCACTCGCAGCTTCAAGGATGTCAGGACCACCTTCGTCTATCACCAAGATCCAGCCTCTCCCCTCACCCAACTAGACGAGAAAATCAGCGATCGCTGGCACTTCAAATATCAGTATTAGCCTTATCTAAGAATTTTTGTTTCCCAGAGCAGCAGGCGATCGCCCACAGACCCGAAAATACTACTAAGGAAGTATGGTGACTATGAGATTATCCCCCTCTGAAGCTCTGAATACTGAGGCACTAAGCCGATTGTTTGATCACACAACGAATTCTTATAAATATCTATTCTTTCTGGGGCTGATAGATAGATTGCATCAACGCCAGTTTGATGTTTCTATGCCAATCCTGCTTAAGGATGTAGTAGTAGAGATGTTGGCTAGAGCTTGGAGACCTTACTTTATCTACCAACTGAAATTTGGGGTACAAGATCGAATTGTAGAGAAGCTGAAAGAATTAGACGATGCTCTGCCAAAATCCTTGTTTCGCGTTAGCGATGTTAGTCGGAGTGATCTTCGAGGAATGGTTCAGGGCCGGGTCGTCGATTCCACTGTTGAACTCTTGCGCTATGTCCCTTTTCGCCTGATCCGCCCCTTCTTTGATGACGAACTAGTAAGGGTTAAGGATGCCCAGGTTAATCAAAAGATTTTGGTGCTGTCCCAAGACGAGTTTGAAACTCGCAAGCCACTCTACACTTTTACCGATGATGCACAGGCGATCATCGTTCACCCTGATTGGGCGACTTATCTACAAGAAAATGATGCCCAAATTCAAGACTGGGCGTTTGATGCGTGGGTAGACTATATGGAACGATCCAATCCAGGCGTTGACCAAATGGCTGAAAAACTGCGCTAGGGCTTTTGGCTTTGGTTCTCTAGCTAAAACATCTCAGTCAATATCACTGTCTAAACTATTCAAGTATGAGTGGTGTTTTTGATCAGGCAATCTCTATCTTGAAAAGTCAAGGAGTTTGCTACTCAGAGCCTCAATCTTTTCAAGGCTATCTTAAAGAGTATGAGATTAAGTCTCAAAAGACGGCTGCCTGTATTTCAATTCAAAAATTAGAAGATTTGAAGCCAGAGCTTCGTAAAAATGAATATATGGTTTTTCGGTTGGGTTGTAGATTTAACGACTCAAATACATATTTTGGATTGGCAAAACTTCATAATTCTAGTGATTGGTCAGAATATTTTTTGATAGACAAGCTGATTTTTGATGGCGTTGAGCCAGAAATATTCTTGCCCAATGTTTCTATAAGACAGTTGTTTGCTTTTAATCTGCTTGCAAATCTTACGGAAAATTCGCTCATCAATTTAGCAACATCCTCAGGATTACTTGCTGCAGCCTTACAGGTTGAAGAGCAAGGTGGCCTAGCTGCGCCTGCGTCTGGTCAAGGAACCTTTACGTTTGACTTTAAACCAAGTCCTTTGGCACCCTCAGCGTGGAATCATATCAATGGCCAAGTTGAAATAGATGCTTTATTTGTTGGAAGGAAAAACAAGCGAGAAACCCTATTTGTAATTGAAGCGAAAACATCTGATAGTTTTGAGTCATTGTCAAAACATAAGCTGGTTTATCCAATACTTGCTTTGCGATCTAAGGTGCCAGCCTATATTCCAATGATTCCCGTCTATGTCAGAGCTGTAAAACCAAAAGACAAGAAGGAAATTCACTTTTTTATTGCGATCTGTCATTTGAATCCTTGTAATCAAGAATCAATACTTTCGGTAAGTGAATTAAGTGTGTGCTACGTCAAGCATTTGATCTTAATGGGCTTCTCATGATTTTAATACAGCGGTTTTCACAATTATCAGACACTATAAGATAAGCCATAACATCAAAATGCCATCATGCCAGCTTACTCTAGAGACCTGCGCCAAAAAATCATTGAGGTCTCTAAGCAAGGAAACACATCAATTCGCGCAGTGGCGGAGTGCTTCGGGGTTAGCAAATGCGTTTCTGAGCTAATTGCCCCTGCTACTCGTGCAATTCTCTCTACGGCAAAGAGTTTCTACAAGAATTGATGTATTGACTGATCATTTCTTGTTAGGTGGTTATCACCAAAAAAATCTATTGACAGGGGCACTGATTTCGAGAGATTTTTCTCTATCTTGGAGCCCTTGTCCAGCCGCTGGCGATCGCCTCATTTTCAGTGCAAAACCACCTTTCGCCAGCAGATTGATCGATTCTGGTAGATTCATAATCTTCCATTCCAGGTACATGATAAAGCTTTCTTCCTGAATCTATAGAGATGTTGCCTTTGATATTGCATTCCGAACGAATAGAGGAGTTGCTAGAACTTTGACTGGGGCTCTTGGAGACTGGATTGAAGTTGTCAAAAAATTGACTAGAAGCTAAGACGAAAAGTCCAGCGCCACCCAAAAACTTAATGATGGTGTTCCAGGGAGATTTTGGCTTCATTTTCTGTTTTGGTTTTTGATTTACTATGAATTTGAGTGAAATCTCTAAAGTCGAAGCTTGGGAAGCTTGAATGCTTCTGTCTGATTCAACGATTGTTTCATATAAAGCCGTGTCTCTAGATTAAAAGTAAAAGCTTCCTTTTGGTACTGTATTGATGCGTAAGAAAATGTTTTCTATTGTCTGATCGAATAAAGCCAAAGCCTCATCATCTTTATAGGCTTTAATTTACTCTCTTTGGATATAAAGAGCATGGCATCATTCTAAAAACAAGACTTTTTCAGTATTCCCAAATTTGCGATCGCCAAACGTGATATTTACAGAAAGCTGATCGGGCTTGTTTAGATGAGGCTGAAACTTTAGCCTTTGCGGGAGACGGCGGGGCAGTGGTTGAGATACCAGCGCCAGGGGAGATCGACGCCTTTGGTGAGGCCGATGCGGGTGGTTTGGGTGATGGAAAAAGTTTGTTGATCGAAGCGGTGTTGCCAGTCAGGAGAGCGGTGCTCTAGCCAGAGGCTCTGACCGGGTTGGAGGGGGGTTGCGTTGAGAGAGCGATCGATCTGGAGAGTGCGACAGAGCTTGCCGGGGCCAGCGGCGATGCGATGGGGCTTGGGTTCGCGCTGGGGGTCGACCCAGGCCGGGACGCTGGCGAGTTGCAGAGCCCGAATCAGCACAGCGCTGGCGATGCCATCTTGGTCAGTCACGACATTGAGACAGTGATAGCACCCGTAGATCAAATAGATATAGGCCGTCCCGGCAGGCCCAAATATCACTTTGTTGCGGGGGGTGGGGCGCTGATAGGCGTGCATGGCGGGGTCTCCAGGACCGTAGGCTTCGGTCTCGACGATGGTGCCCGCGAGGCAGGTCCCGTCGGGTAGTCGCCGCAGGAGGGTGCAGCCAATCAGGTCTGGAGCAACTTCGGTGGAAGGGCGACTGAGCCAGTGGGCGTCAATGAGCATGAATTCAAAAGCGCTGAGGGCGAGGATAGGGTCTCTTGGCGGCGTGGGCTGGGGTAGGACGGGACGAAAACAGCGAAGCTTCGCTGAGGCGGACAAATGCGATCGCCCCTAGTAGATCTTAATAAAAGAAAATAAAGCGTCTGGAGGACTCTGGGAATTTTCGGGGCTGAAGGGGTGCTACTAAGAACAAGAGGCGCTGCAAAGGGGCGATCGCTTCTTCACTCTTCGTTAAAGTTTTGGGGAATGCCGGGCACGCTAACGGTAGGTTTGAACTGGATATTAAATTTTTTGGGGAGCGATCGCGGCTTGATGGAGGAGCAAGCTGCCCAGTGCTTTTGCGGATTGCTGCCAGTATCAAAATGGCTGTGTCCAAAGGTCTAGCCTTGGTTGAGCGATCGTCTACTTTCCTGACCCTGACCCCCTCAACGTAGGACGCTGACGCAATGCAATACAATCGACGCGGGCCGCAGGATGCCCACTTTCGCAGTGACGGGGGCGTGAACTTGGAGGAAGATACCGGGCTAGAGGCGATGCTGACCCACTTGCCGGGGGTGGTGTATCAGCTTCAGCATCATGGGGATGGGTCATGGCTGTTTTCCTACCTGAGTGCGGCCTGTTGGGGGCTCCTGGGCCTAGAGGCGGAGGCGGTGCGCGATCGCCCGCATTTGCTGTTTGACCGGATCGTGGCTGAGGACCTAGGGGAGTTTTGGCGATCGCTCCAGGCTGCGGAGCAGGCTCAGGGGGCTTGGCACTGGCAGGGACGCTTTTGCCTGCCGACGGGGGAGATCAAATGGCTCGAAACCACGGCCAATCCCCAAACTTTGCCTGGGGGAACCGTGGTGTGGGCGGGGCTGTGGCTGGACATTACGGTGCGCAAAGAGGCAGAACTCTCGACGGTAGCGGCGATCGCGGCCCATTCCCCCGAGCAGCGCGACGAGTGGCTGACCATCCTCCTCGACAATGCCCCGCTGATCCTCTACACCCTCGACACCCAGGGCCGCTTCACCTTCTCGGCGGGCAGCGGTTTGCGACTGCTGGGCCTCCAGCCCCAGCAGGTGGTCGGCGCATTGGTGTATGACCTCTATCAAGACTGCCAGGAGGCCCTGGTAGCCGTCGATCGGGCCTTGGCGGGGGAGGCCTCCATCGCCACGATTCAGGTCGGGGATGTTTATTTCGAGAACTCCTGCATTCCCTGCCGTGACAAGGGAGGCGCGATCGTCGGCGTGATCGGCGTTGCCCTGGATATCTCCCACCGCAAGCAGCTCGAAGAAGCCCAGCGCACCCAGGAGTACCAAATCCAGCGCCAAAACCAGGCCCTCCTGGACCTCTCAAAAAACAAGGTGCTCAGCAGCGGCATTTTGGAGAAGGCGTTTCAGGAGATGACGGTGGTAGCCGCTACCACCCTGGGCATTGAGCGGGCGAGCATTTGGCTGTTTGATGCCGATCGCACCCAGCTGCAATGCCAGGATCTCTATCAGCTTTCCCTGGGTTGCCATTCCCAGGGCATCGAGTTGCGGATAGAAGACTATCCGGGATACTTTGCGGCCCTTGAGCATCAGGCGACCATTGTGGCGAGCGAAGCGCGCACCGATCCGAGTACGCGCGAGTTTACCGAAAACTATTTCCAGCCCCTGGGCATCATGTCGCTGCTAGATTCGCCGATTCAGCTGGGCGGCAAGATCGTGGGAGTGGTGTGCTTTGAGCAGGTGGGTGAGCCCCGCTACTGGTCCCAGGCGGAGCAGACCTTTTCGCGATCGCTGGCTGACATTGCTGCGCTGGCCCTGGAGATCCACGAGCGGCAGCGGGCCGAGCGCGATCGCGATCGCTTCTTTGCGGTGTCCCAGGATTTGCTGTGCGTGGCCACCCTCGACGGCTACTTTCGCCGGGTCAATCCGGCCTGGGAGACCGTGCTGGGCTACACCGAAGCCGAGCTGCGATCGCGCCCCCTGCTGGATTTCGTGCACCCGAGCGATCGCGCGGCCACCCTCGCCGAGGCCCGCCGCCTGCGCGACCAAGACACCGCCTACCTGGAAAACCGCTACCGGGCCAAGGACGGCACCTACCGCTGGCTGGCCTGGAACTCAACGGTGTCCCGCGAAGATGACCTCGTCTACGCCGTGGCCCGCGACATCACCCACCTCAAGCAGGCCCAAAAAGAGCACCGCAAGCTGATCGCCCTGATCGAAAACAGCAGTGATTTTATTTGCCTGACCGCCCTCGATGGCCGCGTGCTCTACCTCAACCCCGCTGGGCAGCGCCTCGCTGGCGTCGAGAGTCTGGCCGCCGCCAAGGCCTACTGGCTGTTTGAGTTTCTGGTGCCCCACCAGCGCGACGCCTTTGCGCAGGAGGTGCTGCCCCGGGTGCTGCGCGACGGGGCCGCCCAAGGAGAAGTGCGGCTGCAGCCCGTGGCCGGAAACGCCGAGGTCGTGGTGGAGCACAACACCTTCGTGATCGCCAGTCCCACCAGCAACGAGCCGCTGTGTCTGGCGACGATCTTCCGGGACATCAGCGATCGCAAACGGTTTGAGGCGAATTTGCTGGAGCGCGAGCAGTTTCTGCGCACCATCTACGACGGCATTGAGCAAATCATCAGCGTGCTGGATGTGCGGCCCGATCGCGACTTCCGCGTCCTGGGCTGGAATCACGTCGCGACGCGCATCATCGGCTTGACCAGCGCCCAGGTCCAAGGCCGCACCCTCGAAGAAGCGCTGGGCGAAGAAAATGGCCGCCAGTGGCGTCAGCGCTACGCCCAGGCCGTGGCCACGGGGGAGACCCTCACCTACGAGGATCTCTACTGCCTCAATGGCCAAGAGTCGTGGTGGCTCTCCCACATCACGCCCCTGCGCAATGAGGCAGGCGAAGTCTACCGTTTGGTGATGACGGCCTCGGACGTGAGCGATCGCAAGCGGGTCGAAAAAGAGCAGGCCCGTCTGACCGCCATCCTGGAGGCGACCAGCGACTTGGTGGGAATTGGGGATGCGACGGGCCAGAGTATCTATCTCAATAAGGCCGGTCGCCGCATGATGGGGCTGGCAGAGGATGCCGATATTAGCGGGATTCCCTGCTGCGACTTTGTGGTGCCGGCCCAGCGAGAGCGCTTTCAGCGAGAGGCGATGCCCTTTGCCCTCGAGCACGGCCTGTGGTCTGGGGAGAACGTCATGGGGTATCGCGGCGCGGAGGTGCCCGTGTCCCAGGTGATCATCATCCACCGAGACCCCGAAGGGAATGTCGAGTTTTTGTCCACGGTGGCGCGGGACATCAGCGATCGCAAGCGCACCGAGGCCCAGCTCCGTCAGCAGGCCGACGAGATTGCCCAGACCCTGCGGGAGCTCCAGCGCACCCAGACGCAGCTCGTCCAGAGCGAAAAGATGTCGAGCCTCGGCCAGCTGGTGGCGGGAGTCGCCCACGAGATCAACAACCCGGTGAACTTCATTTCGGGCAACCTCACCCACGCCAGCGAGTACACCCGCGATCTGCTGGCGCTGATGACCCTGTACAACCAGCACTACCCCGACCCTGTGCCCGAGATTCGCGATCGCTCGGAGGCCGTGGACCTCGACTTTTTGCTCGAAGACTTGCCCCGGCTGATCAGCTCGATGCGCGTAGGGGCCGATCGCATTCGGTCCATCGTGACGTCCCTGCGCACCTTCTCCCGCATGGACGAGGCTGAGATGAAAGCGGTGAACATCCACGAGGGCATCGACAGCACCCTGATGATTTTGCAAAATCGCCTCAAGGCCAAGTCCTATATGCCCGCGATCGCCGTGGTGAAGGAGTACGGCAGCTTGCCCCTGGTGGAGTGCTACGCAGGCCAGCTCAACCAGGTGTTTATGAATATCTTGACCAATGCGATCGACGCCCTAGAGGAGCGGGACGAGGGGCGATCGCCCGCCGACCGCCAAACGTGCCTCAGCCAAATCACCATCAAAACGGTCCTGCTTGAGGGCGATCGCGTAGCGATTCACCTGATCGACAACGGCCCCGGCATCCCCGAAAGCATCCAGCAGCGGCTGTTTGACCCCTTCTTCACCACCAAGCCGGTGGGCAAGGGGACGGGCCTGGGGATGTCCATCAGCTACCAAATCGTGACCGAAAAGCACCACGGCTCTTTGCACTGCGTTTCCTCCCCGGGGCAGGGAGCCGAGTTCATCATCACGATCCCCATTCGTCAGCCCATCACTCCCCACCAAGCTTGAGCCTGTGAGTCCGATCTGATGAAACTGGAATATTTGGTTGTGCGGCTGTTGTTGAGCTACGACAAGAACGGAGAGCGCTGGGTCCAGGCGGTGCGGGGCGACGCGACGAAGCTCGGCCCCCTCAAGAGCTGGACGGGAACCCTAGATGGGCTTCTAGATGCGCTGGGAGAGCAAGAGTGGGAGCTGGCGGCAGGCACCACGGCCCTTTCGGCCACGATCACCGACCTGCACCTAGTCCTCAAGCGCGCGAAGTCCCAGAGCAGCCCTGCGTAAAGATATGCCAACAAACGCTGCTCTCCTGGACCGTAGACGGAACAATAAAATCGCGAGAAATCAGCTCAGGAAAGACGCCGTGAATGCTTTGAAGGGGGATGAAAAAGGGGGCTGTGTGGATGGTCTGGAGCGGGCTGAACGATAGGCTATGGCTCGTCAATCGTCCCCACTCCTGGGTCGCCAGGCGGTCCTAATTTGCCAGCGGGCGATCGCCCCGGTGAGAGCCTGTTGGCATGCTCTGGGAGGGCGATCGCCCCGGCCGGGCCGTTGGCTGCTGGCTGCCCTACTGCTGGCGGTTTTGCTCATGGCGGGCGTGCCCCAGGCACTTCGGCAGGCCCCGACGGCCTCAGCGCCTGCATCGCCACCGGCAGAGCTGCGGGGGGTGTGGCTGACCAATGTCAGCAGCAACGTCCTCTTTGCTCCCTGGGCGATCAACCGCGCCTTTCGCCAGCTAGCGACCCTGCACTTCAACACCGTATACCCCGTGGTCTGGAATCGGGGCCATACTTTTTATCCCAGTGACGTGAGCCAGCGCTTTACGGGCCGCGACCAGGACCCGACGCTGCGGCTGTGGCGGGCGGGGCGCGACGTGCTGGCGGAGATGACGCGGGAAGGGCAGCACTACGGCCTGCGGGTGATTCCCTGGTTTGAGTATGGGTTCATGGCCCCTGCGCGATCGCCCCTCGTGCGCCAGCATCCCCACTGGCTGACCCAGCGCCAAGACGGCTCCCAAACCGTGGGCGACTTTGAGGGGGCGGCCCTAGAGCTCTCTGGCCGATCGCGAGAATCGGGCTGGCAGCGGCTGCGATCGCACCTAGGCGATCGCGTCGTGGGCCAGCGAGTCTGGCTCAATCCTCTGCACCCCGAGGTGCAGGACTTCATTTTGCAGCTGGTCCTAGAAGTGGTCACCCGCTATGACCACATTGCGGGCATTCAGCTCGATGATCACTTTGGTCTGCCCGTGGAGTTTGGCTACGACCCCTACACCGTCGCCCGCTACCAGCTCGACCACGGGGGCGCTCGTCCGCCCCGGGACCCCCGCGATCCGGAGTGGGTGCGCTGGCGGGCCGATCGGCTGACGGCATTCATGGGCCGAATTGCTGAGGCGGTCCACCAGGCCCGGCCGGGCTGCATCGTGTCGCTGTCCCCCAACTCCCAGGGCTTTGCCTACACAGCCTATTTGCAAGACTGGAGCACCTGGGTCGAGCGGGGATGGGTCGATGAGCTGGTGGTGCAGGTTTATCGCCGTCACCTCGACGCCTTTTTGCTCGAGCTGGACCAGCCCGCCCTCCAGCAGGCCCAGGCCAAGATTCCGGTGGGAGTCGGCATCTTGACGGGATCCTGGAAGAAGCCGGTGAAAATGGCTCAAATCGAGCAGCAGGTGCAGGCCGTGCGCGATCGCGGTTTGCGCGGTGTTTCGTTCTTCTACTGGGAAAGCCTGTGGAGCTACCTGACCCCCGAAGCGCCCCGCCAGCGCCGCGCCGCCTTCCAGACCCTCTTTGATCCGTTGGAGCAAGCAACATGAGCCCTAGCCGCATCGCCTCTCGCGCAGAGGTGGGTTTTGGATTTTGGCTGCAGTGGGTCGCGCTGACGGTGCTGGCCTTTGGCCTCAGTCTCTACTGGATCGAGGTGGGCTATCGCAGCGACTTGGGGGCGATCGCCGGGGGGCTGGGCGGCCTGTGCGTCGGAGCGGCCCAGGGCTGGCGACTGCGGCGCTGGGGCCTGTGTGCTTGGCGCTGGGCCTTGGCGACCGCCCTGGGCTGGGCCGCTTTGGGCCTGTTGGGGGTGGGTGCCCTGGGCTGGGTGGTGCCCCAGACCCACGACATCGGGCCGCGCCTCGTCTACGGCTTGCTGGACGGCCTCAAGGTCGGCGTGATCCTGGGGAGCGCCCAGTGGTGGGTGCTGCGCCAGGGCCAGGATCAAACCTGGCTGTGGATTCCGGTGAATGTGGTGAGCTGGTCGACCGCCCTGGCCCTGGGCTGGGTTGTGGGTGGGGTCCTGCGGCAGGTGACCGGCGTCTTTGGGGGAGAAGTGGTGGGGCTGGGCCTTGTCTGGCTGGTGGCGGCCATGCTCAGCGGCCTCAACCTGATTAGCCTACTGAGCGATCGCCCCCGAAAGGCCCTCTTGACGTAGGGTTTGGGCGGTGTCCTTCAGCGGAGTCAGCAGATCCAGGGGCACCCGCAGCAGATTGAGCAGGCCCCAGTCGTCGGGCTTGGCGTTGGCCTGGGGGCCGTGGTAGTCGCTGCCGCCGGTCTTGAGCAGTTTGTACTGCTGACTGAGGGACTCCAGGGTCGCCACCTGCTGAAAGGAGTGATGGGGATGGTAGACCTCGATGCCCAGCAGCCCCGCCTCGACCAGGTTTCGCAGGGTCAGCTCCAGACCGCCGCCCCGAAACAGATAAGGATGCGCCCACACGGGCACCGCGCCGCTCTGGCGCAGGAGGGCCACGCCTTCTTCGCTGCTGAGGGGCTCGTAGCTGACGCAGGCGGGCCGATCGTCTCCCAAAAAGCGATCGAAGGCTTCCTCGGGCGATCGCACGTGACCCGCTTTTACTAGGGCCGCCGCCAGGTGGGGCCGTCCGGGGGCCATGGCGGGGCCGAGGGTGGGCAGCTCGATGGGATAGCCCAGCGCCGCCAGCTTTTCGGCCATCTCCTGGGCGCGGCGCTGACGACCGGCCAGCCGCTCGGCCAGCACCGGCTTCAGGCGCTCCGGATCTGGATAAAAGCCCAAAATATGCAGCGATCGCCCATTTTTGACCGTGCTCAGCTCTAGACCGGGAATAATCTCCAAATCTGTGCCCGCAGCAGCGGCGTAGGCTTCATCCCAGCCGCCAATTGTGTCATGATCCGTGATCGCCAGAGCCCTGACCCCCCGAGCGAGGGCCGCAGCCACTAACTCTGTGGGCGTCAAGGTGCCATCAGAATAGGTGGTATGGCAATGAAGCTCTAGCATGGCGGTATGCTCATCAACGATTTGGGGCGCTCTCGGAACGCTGAACGGGCGATCGCCCTTAGCTAGACCCTAGCCGAAAACGATCGTCAGCGGGAAATTTTCTCGCCCGCCTCCGCAAGGCGATCGCAGCGCTCTAGCCAACCTTTTTCATCCCCAATATTTGTTCTAGTTTTCCAGGAGACCCGCATGGCGAGTGAGCTGAAACTCATTGTTGACATGGTGACTGTCTTGGGGTCAGCCACCGCCGGCGGCTACCTGGCCCACCAGCTCCGCCAACCCGTTTTGCTGGGATACCTCGTGGGTGGCATGGTCATTGGCCCAGCGGGGTTTGGGCTGGTCGCCCTCGAGGGTGACATCCAGGTGCTCTCCGAAGTCGGCGTGGCCCTGCTGCTGTTTGCCCTGGGCGTCGAGTTTTCCCTCAAAGATCTTCTGCGGATGCGCAAGATCGCCCTGGGCGGCGGCTCGCTCCAGATCTTGCTGACGATCTTGCTGGGGGGCGGCCTCGCCTACCTGCTGGGCTGGGTGAGCACGATTCCCAAAGCGATTTTTCTGGGGGCGGTGCTGTCGCTGTCCTCGACCGCCGTCGTCCTGAAAACCCTGATCGAGCGCAACGAAGCCCAAACGGTGAATGGGCAAGTCATGCTGGCCATGCTGATCGTCCAGGACTTGGGCCTGGGGCTGATGCTGGCGGTATTGCCGGCTCTGACCCAGCCGCCGGAGGCCATTGGCAGCGCGCTGCTCTTTGCGCTTTTCAAGGCGGTGCTGTTCCTCGTTGCGGCGGTGTTTGCGGGGAAGTGGCTGATTCCGCCTTTGGTGCGCATCATTGGCCGCAGCGGATCCCAGGAGCTGTTTTTGCTGGGGATTTTGGTGCTGTGCTTGGGCATTGCCCTGATGACGTACTTTATGGGGCTGGGCATTGCCATGGGGGCCTTTGTGGCGGGGCTGATGATTTCCAATATCGAGTACGCGGATCACGCCCTCGATCGGGTGCTGCCCATGCGGGATGTGTTCGCCACCCTGTTTTTCGCCTCCATTGGTCTGCTGATCGACCCCCAGTTTCTCTGGGAGAACGCTGGAATTTTGCTGGGGCTGGTGGCGGTGTCGATGGTTGGGAAAGCGGCCATTGTGGGGCTGGTGGTCCGGGGGTTTGGCTACCCGCTCAGGACGGCGATCGCCGTGGGTCTGGGCATCAACCAGATCGGGGAATTTTCCTTTGTGCTGGCTAGCATGGCCCAGTCCCAGGGACTCTTTACGCCGAGGGTGTACGGCCTGGTGGTGGGCACCACGGCGGCAACGCTGCTCTTGGCGCCTCTTTTTCTCCGGCTGACGCCGGTGCTGCTGCGCGTCCTGGAGGACATGCCCCGGCTGCGCTACTGGCTGCGCCTCAGTCCGCCGCCGGTGCTGGTGGGGGCTGAGGAAGGAGAGCTGGTAGACCATATTGTGGTGGTGGGCTACGGCCGGGTGGGCCAAACCCTGGTTCGGATGCTCTATTTCCAGGGGCACCAGATCTTGGTGATTGACAGTAATGAAGCGGCGCTGCCGGCCCTGCGCGATCGGGGAATTCCCTATCTGTTTGGCGATGCGTCGAGTGTGCTGGTCCTAGAAAAAGCCAATCTGCCGAAGGCTCGCGCCCTAGCGATCGCCCTTCCCGATCCCTTGGCCACTCGTCTCACCCTCAACCGCGCCTTGAGCCTAGCGCCGGATCTCGACGTCACCGTGCGAGCCCACGCCAACCACGAAATCGACGCGCTGTATCAGCTGGGAGCCCAGGAGGTGGTGCAGCCGGAGTTTGAAGCGGCGCTGGAGATGGGAGCCCACATGCTCCTGCAACTGGGGGACTCGGCCCCGGCGGTGCAGCAGGCGGTCAATCGCTATCGCCGAGGCCGCTATCGCGAGATTTTGCCGGAGCGGGCAGAGTACTGGGGCGTGACCGACTGGGAGACGACGCTGGATGGCCTGCCCCACACCTGGTACGTGCTCCAGGACGATTCGCCGTTGCAGGGGCTCAGTCTGGCCCAGTCCAATATTCGACGACGGACTGGGGCGACGGTGATGGCCATTGAGCGCAACAAGCAGCTTCATCGCTACCCGACGGGCGAGGTGACCCTTGCCCCAGGCGATCGCCTTTTGGTCGTCGGCAACCCCGAAGAACAAGCCGCTTTTGAGCAGCTTCTACACGCCGCTTCCTAATTCGCCTCAACTGCACAATAAGACAGAAAATGCTTGATTTTGTGGATTTAATGAGCCAATAAGATCAGGAAAAATTAATCTTTTTTCAGCCCAAAAGCCTTTGAGTTAGGGATAGCATAGTCAGAAATAAAAACTTATTCAGCAGAAAATATGATTTCTGCTAGTGGTTTTGATCGACAAACAAACGCTCCTTTCTAGCGATCGCCATGCAGAAGTATCCCAAGGATAAAGCCGCAAAGGTCAAAAAAATACAAGAGCTCTATGCCTCAGGAGTGCGAGACTTCTCCTCTCAAGAAGATGACCTAAATCTCGATGGTGTGGACTTTACAGGAGTTGATTTGCAAGATGCCAATCTCTCTTATCTATCGATGATCAAATCGAAGATAGTTGGTGCCAATTTTAGTCGCGTCGATTTGTCTGACAATAATTTGACAGAAGCCGATTTAAGCGAAACAAACTTGAGCTCAGCAAACCTAGGCTATTCTTGCCTACACCGAGCAAAACTTGACAAGGCCGTTCTGTCGGATGCCAAATTAGATAATGCTGAGTTAAATGATGCTTCTTTGAGAGAGGCAAATCTGCAAGGAGCAGATCTGTGTAATTCTAAGCTGATAAATGTAGATTTTCGCGGTGCAGATTTACGAAATACTAACTTGTCAGACATTGATGCTAAAGGGGCTAATTTTGAAGATGCAGATTTGCGTGAAGCCAATTTAGGCCAGGCTCTTTTGTGTGGTGCAAATCTAGACAAAATTATTCTGCCAAATGCTAATTTGGCTTGTGTCGACTTCAGCAATGCCTCTTTGCAAGAGGCAGATTTACAAGGAGCGAATCTAACGGATTCCAGTTTTGTAAATGTGGATTTTCGCAATGTAAAGCTATCGAATGCCAACTTTTTCCGAGCCGAGCTTAAAGGCGCTAATTTCGAGAATGTAGATTTGCGAGAGGTGAATTTAGAAAATTCTATTCTGATCAATGCCAATCTTCGCGGCTCCAACCTCTGTAACGTTAACCTTTCATACGCTGATCTGAAGGGTGCTAATTTCGAGAATGCGGATTTACGGGGTGCTGATTTAGATGGTGTTCGGTATGATGAAACTACGCAATTCCCTGAAGATATTCATCCATCTTCCTATCAAGGGCTGTGGTTAGATGAAGACACGTTTGTAAAATATGACTGTATAGATCGCATAAGAATTGCGAAAAGCTGGGATAGATTTTCAGATTTAATGCTTGACATGGGGTTTGGAGAAGAAGTCTCAAAAATGGTCAAAACCGTTGATGATGACTCCACTGATGACTGGTTTGATGACTCCAATGATGACTGCTACTCCTACAGGCATGATATTGAATTCAAAGATGTAAACATTAGATTGTCAGACTTGCAAGATTTGGACTGGGACTACGTAGTGATAAAAAGTAGTACATCTCTTGATGGGTATGATTTTGGTTATCTTTCCTCAGCAATAAAGGAAGCAGTAGAATCTGGTGATATTGAATTGGAGATTTATTTGTATACCTAAAATGAACTAATTTTCTAATTAGGAACCTATGTCTAGGGCTACAGGTCTTGCAAATCTTGTAGATAGACCTATTGATAGAGCTTTGATGGGGATATGTTAGCTACAAGGTGAGGGTCAGTCTTCATCTCTTGGCTAATCCCATGACGGCTTACTCTTTAGAAACCTTGGCGACTCAAGCGGCGATCGCCTCTTTGGATGTCTACCGCGCCCACATTTCCCCGCGAAAAGGCTTCGGTTGCCCCCATCGCCTTTTGCACCAGGGTGAGTCCTGCTCGGACTACGTCAAGCGCATCCTGACCGAGCAAAACTTCAGCGCTGCGCTTCGCCTTTCTCCCGATCGCTTCAGAGCCTGCAAGGCGGCGGCCCAGACCCTCCAGTCCCAAAACGCCCAGAGTGGATGCATCATCATTCCCTGCTGCATTCCTATCTAGCGGGTTGGGGTTAGCAGGTTGGGGCTGGGCCGCTGCGCTGTCTGGCACCGATCGCTGAACCTGAGCGATCGCGTTGCGCCAAGACCCTTGTCGCCTCAGCGCGGGGCCTGTCACCCTCTCAGCAATCGCAACCCACTCAGCGTCACGATCACCGTCGAGCCTTCGTGCCCCAGCACTCCCAGCGGCAAGGTGATATCTCCGGCGAAGTTTGCAATTAACAAAATCACCACGAAACTGAGGGCAAACACAATGTTTTGCTTGACCACCCCTTGAGCGCGCCGACCCAGGCGAATCGCGTGCTCTAGGCGCTCCAGGCGATCCGCCATCAAGACAATATCTGCCGTTTCCAGGGCCACGTCACTGCCTGCGGCTCCCATGGCAATGCCAACGGATGCCTGTGCCAAGGCCGGAGCGTCATTGATGCCGTCGCCAACCATGGCCACGGACTGATACTGCTGTTGGAGCTTGCGAATGACGTCTACTTTCTCTTCGGGCAAGAGCTCTGCATAGACCTGATCGACTCCCACCTGCTGAGCAATGCTGTGGGCGGTGCGCGAATTGTCTCCTGTCAGCATGACAATCTGCTCAACGCCTAACCGCTTCAATCGGGCGATCGCCTTGGCTGCTGCTGGTCGCACCGTATCCGCCACCGCGATGATGCCCAAGATTTCTCCGGCGTAGGCAACCCAAACCACGGTTTTGCCATCAGCTTCCCACTGCTGGCTTTGTTCTCGGAGGGGTTGGGCCGCCGTGCTGACCTGTGCCTGGACAAAGGCCGCTTTGCCCGCGATCGCGCCTTGACCCTCGATGTCTCCCGTGATTCCCTGGCCCGCCCGGGCCTGAACGTTCACGGCGGCGGCCCAGGTCAGGTTTTGCTGGCGGGCGAACTGGGCGATCGCCTCCCCGATGGGATGCTCGGACAAGCTTTCCAGCGCCGCCGCCACTTGCAGAAGTTTGTTGGTAGAGGGCTGGGCCGAGAGCACGCTCACGACTTGCAGGTTGCCTGTGGTCAGCGTTCCGGTCTTGTCAAAGGCGATCGCCCGCACGCGCCCGATCTGCTCTAGCTGCGCCCCGTTCTTGAACAAGATGCCTTGGCGCGCCCCATTGGCGATGCCCGACAGCAGCGCAGGCATAATCGAAGCCATCAAAGCGCAGGGAGATGCCACTACCAAAAAAATTAGGGCTCGGTAGATCGTCTCTTCCCAGTTCCAGCCCAGCAGAAAGGGAGGCAGCGTACCCAGCAAGATCCCGGCCAGCACAATCACCTTGGCGTAGCCGCGCTCAAATCGCTCAATGAACTGCTGAGAGGGGGGCGCTTCCGTTTGCGCTTGCTGCACCAGACGGATCACCCGCTGAATCAAGCTACTTTCGGGCGGCTGGTGAATTTTTAGCCGCAGCGCCCCGCTGCCGTTGAGGGTGCCTGCAAAGACCTCATCGCCGATCGTCCTTTCCACCGGGATGGATTCTCCGGTGATCGAAGCCTGGTTGAGCGTGCTAAATCCTTCGATCACCAAGCCATCGGTTGGCACCAGTTCTCCCGGCTTCACCAGCACCTGATCGCCGATCTGGAGGTCCGCAACGGGAAGAATGTGCTCCTGGCCGCTGCGCATCACGCGCGCCGTATCAGCGGTGAGGCTCATCAGACCCTGGATGCTCCGCTCGGTGCGCTGCATCGCGTACCCCTCTAGCGCCCCGCTGATCGCAAAAATCAGAATCAGAACCGCCCCATCGACGATCAGGTAATACTCCCGTCGCCAGAGTCCCAGACCTGCGGCTCCCAGCGCGGCCACGATCATCAGCAGGTCCACGTCCAGTTCTTTTTCTTCAAAAAGGGTGGTGAGCCCCTCGCGGGCACTCTCGAACCCACCGATCACATAGGCTGCCGCCAGGACCCAGAGGGCTATGCCCAGCCAGCCGAAGTTGAGCATCTGCCAGCCTAGGAAGACGAGCACCGCGCAGGCGATCGCCGCTCCTGCGTCAGGGTGATCCTTGAGAAGGTTAGAAAATCGAGGGATAGGAGGGGGAGCTGCAACCATGCTTCAAAACGTCAGATTTCTGCCCTCCTAGCCTAAACCTTGACATTAGTGTCAATGTCAAGGTTTGAGTAAACTGAAAAAATGAAGACCGACCCCCTAACGATCAAAGAACTAACCGATGCGGTTGGCGGTGGCGTTACGCCCCGCATGGTGCGCCACTATCACACCCTCGGACTGCTGCCTCCGGTCCAGCGCTCCGAAGGCAACTACCGCCTCTATACTCAGCAGGACGTGCAGCGGCTCCAGCGGATCATCGCCCTGAAGCAGCAGGGGTTTCAGCTGTCCCACATTCGGCACCTGCTCGACAGCCATTCAGACGACGATGGCGATCCCACCCTGATGGCGCAGCTACAGCAGCAGTATCGCTCGGTGATTCAGCAGATTACTCGCCTCCGCCAGACGGCATCGGCCTTGGAGGGATTGCTGGGGCGCGACCAAGACTGCCAAATCACCCAAGCCGAAGCGCTGGCACAGCTCAAGCAGCTAGATGTCGACGCCCAGGAGGGCTTGGGAAAGCTCGACCAGCTGTGGCTCAATCTGGACGCCGAGACGACCAACCATCCAGAAGCATTTCAGGAGTCCCTGCAACACCTGCTGCCGGATTTGTCTGGCTATTCTGAAATCACGGTCCATCTGCTGCACCAGCTGGTGCTGGCGTGTGGCGATGTCAGCTTGGTGAGCGCTGTGCGGCTGAGCTCAGGGGCGATCGCCGCTGCCCGAGAGGCGCTGAAGGCCGGGTGCTCGGTTGTGACCGATGTTCCGGTGGTCGCGGCGGCCCTCGATCAGACTCGATTAGCCCATCTCAAATGCGCGATCGCAACCCTGATTGACGATCCTCACGTCACGGGGGTCAGCGAAGCCGAGCAAGCCTTTTGGAACCACGACCGCTGGCAGCAGCGGCTCCACCAGATTCCCCAGGGCTGCGTGCTGGTGGTTGGCTATGCTCCGTCTGTGTTGCTCACCGCCTGTAAGTTGATTGAGCAAGGGACAATCCAGCCCGCTCTCGTCATTGGCATGCCCATCGGCTTTAGCCATGCTCCAGCCGCGAAGCGACAGCTGATGACCACCTCAGTTCCTTCCATCACGGTTCAGGGGAGCCTCGGCGGGGGACTACTGGCCGCAGTGGCCCTAAACGCTCTAGCAGAAACATTCATTGCCAAGCCAGACTGCCACTGCTATCTCACTCGGACTTAGCAGGAGAAGCGATCGATGACAGAAAACTCGCCTTCTTTGGTCACTGCTAGCAAGTTTATGAGCCTGCTTCTGCGCCATCAGCCCGAGGCGATCGGCCTGAGCCTGGATGCCCAGGGATGGGCCTTGATCGAAGACTTGGTTCGGCTGTCCCAAAACTCGCGATCGCCCCTCACCCGGGAGGTGATTTTGGACGTGGTGCGCACCAACAGCAAACAGCGCTTTAGCGTGTCCGAGGACGGCCTGCGAATCCGGGCCAACCAGGGCCACTCGATCTCGGTGGATCTGGGCCTCGCGCCGATCGCGCCGCCGGAGGTGCTGTTTCACGGGACGGCCACGCGGTTTCTAGAGGCCATCTTGGCGGAGGGGCTGCGGCCAGGGTCTCGTCAGCACGTGCACCTGTCGGCAGACCCAGCCACCGCTCGGCAGGTTGGCCAGCGCCACGGCAAGCCGGTGGTGCTGGTCGTGGCCTCCGGCGCGATGCACCAGGCAGGCCACGAGTTTTTTCGCGCCGAAAACGGGGTCTGGCTGACGGCGGCAGTCCCTCCCCAATACCTGAAGGTGGCGGTGGACTCGCCCTAGGCCAGTCTGCCAGTTGGGGAGGCGCTGCCTCGGGCGCGCTAGCGCTCGTAGGAGTAAATGTCGCCGGGCTGCTCAAAGAGAGACTGCGATCGCGCGCTGAGAATCTCGATGTCTTCTGGGTCTAGGGTCCACTGGAGCGCCTCGACGTTGCTCTGGATCTGCGATCGCTTCAGCGTCAGGCCCGAAATCACCGCCTGCACGCCGGACTGCTGCTTCACCCAGTTCAGCGCCACCTGGGAAATGGTTTTGCCGTGCTTTTGGCCCACCTCTGCCAGGGTGTCCAGCATCCGCAGGACCGGCAGCCAGCCGCCATGAAGCCGGATCATGCGGCTGTAATAGAACGATCGCCCGTGATCGCCCTCCATTTTGGGGGCTTGGGTGCCGCGAAACTGGTCCGACAAAAAGCCGCCCGCCAAGGGACCGTAGGGCAGCAGCGCGACGTCATTGGCCACGCACAGAGCCTGCATCGCCGCCTCGACCCGCCGATCGATCAGGCTGTACTGGACCTGGTGAGTGCTGATGGGGGCGTATTGCAGCGCTTTCTCGAGCATGGCGGTGGTGAAGTTGGTCACGCCGAGCCGCTGGATTTTGCCCTGGTCCACGAGGTCCGCTAGGGCGGTGAAAGTGCCTGCGAAATCCACTTCCGGATCGTGCCAGTGAATTTGCAGGACATCGAGGGTGTCTCGCTGGAGATTGCGCAGGGAATTCTCGACTTTGCGGCGCACCTGAAACTCGCTCGGCGCCTCGCCAAAAAAGACGGCTTTGGTCAAGACAAAACTGTCGCTGCCTTTGAGGAGTCGACCCAAGAGGGTTTCGCTGCGCCCGTAGATGTCGGCGGTGTCGAAGCAGTTGATGCCGTGGGCCTGATAAAGGTCGATCGCCCGAGCAATCTCTGCTTCGGAAAGGGCTTTCCAACTGCGATCGTCAAGCTGCCAGCAGCCGACGATGAGCGAGTTCGGTAAAGGACGAAGACGGGTCATGGGCAAAACATTCAGGCACAAAGGTTGACGGAACAGTGTGAGGGGCGATCGCGCTCAAGGACGTTTTAACTGGCTGCGCCTGCCCGGCGAACTCGGGCCAATAACCTCAAAAAACGCCAAGAGACTGCGTCAGTTGACGATAACGCACCCTCTAGAAACCTGCCAACCTTTCCGAAAGGTTCCGCGATCGGCCTGTTTGACCCCTTGGGGGCTCTGAAAAGAGACCCGCCCGGACCGGCTTTGCCAAGGGCCCTGACCCCGCCGTGAAGTATTCCTAAATCTTGGCGGAAAGTGGCCTAAAAGTGCCGCAGACTAGAGGCAGATTCCGCGCTGGCTGGGCGAGATTTTGAGGGCAAACAAAGTGCTTCGATGGTGAGGTCTGGTTTCAACGTCGATCCGCCAACCAAGAGACTCCCAAGTTTGCGAAATATGGGTCCAGATTGAAGGGCGATCGCGCCTGGTTCTGAATCCTTGACCTGAATACTTTCCAGACTTTCTCGATGGAAGTGGTGCCGCTGCCTACAACCTTTTGGGCGATCGCCCGCGTTTTGTCACTGCCATGAACCTCCTCCCAAAACTCCTGCCTGCTCTGCTGATCGTCGCGCCTTTGATCAATACGGAGGCCGGCAAAGCCCAAGCTCAATCCATCCAGGCCAACCCCGACGGCACAAACACCCAGGTTCAGCTCAATCAAGGCCGCTATGACATCACGGGCGGGGCGCGATCGCGCGACGGCCAAAACCTCTTCCATAGCTTTAGTCAATTTGGGCTCACTGACGCCGAAACGGCCCGGTTCCTGACCAGCCCAGAAACCCAAAACATCCTGTCGCGCATCACCAGCGGCACGCCGTCGGAGATCAATGGCCTGCTGCAAGTCGTCGGCAGCAGCGCCCATCTCTACTTGCTCAATCCAGCGGGCATTGTCTTTGGGCCGAGCGCTCGCCTGGATATTCCCGGCTCCTTTACCGCTGCCACGGCTACCCACCTGAAGTTCGCCGAGGGCTGGTGGAGCGCCATCGGCAGCCAAGACTACGCCAACCTGGTCGGCAATCCCGAAAGCTTTGTCTTCCAGGTGGACCAGCCCGGCAGCTTGGTCAACGAGGGCACGCTGGCACCGGGCCAAAACCTGACCCTGCTGGGCGGCAGCGTGATCAGCACCGGAGCGCTCTTGACGCCCAATGGCCAGCTGGCGATCGCCGCTGTCCCGGGCCAGAGCACCGTTCGTCTCACTCAGCCCGGGGATGTCCTCAGCCTAGAAATTAGTCCCCACGACGCCGCGGTCAATCCAGTCCCCCTCGGCGGCACCTGGAATTTGCCGATCGCCAGCCTGCCCGAGCTGCTCACCGGCGGCCCTGCTCCCCACGCCACCAGCGTCACCGTAGACCCTGACGGCAGCGTCCGCCTCCAGGGCTCCAGCCTGGCCCTGCAGCCGGGAGACGTCACCCTGCGCCAAGCCAGCGGCCAAAACGTCCGGGTCCAGGCCACCGAAAGCATTAACCTGCTCGAAGGCACCTTCAGCGCTGCCCAAGACCTGACCCTCCAAGCCGATAACCGCATCTACATCCGAGACAGCGCCACGGTTCCTTTTCGGGCGCAGGCGGGCCGCGATCTCACCCTCCAGGGCCGCCAAGCCGTTGACATCCTTGCTCTCAACCACCTGGACATCACGCCCTTCGTCAGCGGCGAAGACATGCGCCTGATCAGCGACGGCCCCATCTCAGGCGATGCCCACTTCACGAGCGGCGGCGTCTTTGAACTCAGGAAGCTGGACGGGCGCCCGGGTGACTTCTTCAGCTACTACGACCCCATCATCAGCTCAGCCAACGATGTCTTTTTAGGTGACTACAACGGCGTGGCGCTGAAGATCGAGTCTGGTGGCAGCATCACCGCAGGCAACATTCGCATCACGGGGCCAGATATCGGCTTGACGGGTCAACCACCCAGCCCAGATATTACCCTCCTCACCACTCGTCCTGCCCTGATCTTGCGAGCTGGCCAGCCAACCCTGACGGCAGCTCCAGGTCCCGGCGTATTTACCCTGCCCCCCAATTCGCCACCTTTGGGAGGAACGATTTTTTCGACACCCGGAACTCTCTCTGCTGGCAATATCCAGGTGGGGGATATTGATACCTCTAGCAATATTGACTCTGATCCGGGCTCTGAATTTACAGCAGAAGTGTATGGCGGTCCTGTGATCCTCGAAGCCCGTGGGGGGCGAATCGTTGCAGGCAATATCAACACCAGCAGTAGCTATGTGGGCTTGCCTGGCCTGGGTGAAGCGGGCCGCGTTGACATCAATGCATCGGAGACCGTGCAGGTTGGCAACATTACGGCTACGGCGACCAATCCTTCGGCGAGTTCTGTGGTGCGAGGCGGGGAGGTTGTGATTCAGGGGGCTGGGGTCAAGACTGGCGCTTTGAATACGGGAGTGAACAGCTTTGGGTTTGTCTCTGCCCCCTATGTTGCTGGACCCGTCAATATCGTCTCCCGAGGCCCGATTGAGACGGGGGCGATCGACACAACTGCGGTTGCCTCTAGCGTGGTACCCCAGGTATCGGGGGGATCTGTGACCCTATCGGTGCTCCCTGGAAACCCTGGAGATGTCTTGTTTGAAAGTATCAACACCCAGGGCCGCATAAACGATTTGGATTCGGTTGCCAGCGGCGGGCCAGTCAGCATCACCGCTGAGGGAGTGGTGCGCGGAACGGGGACTCTGATTACCGGAGAGACGATTTTGACGGCGGCCCGTGACCAAGGAGGCTTTGTCAAAATCAGCCACAACGGTGGGCCGAATACGGGCGTGGACGATTCGCGCTTTATTGTCGGGAATGCGACGAGTAATGGTACGGCGGGCTCGATCGACAGCCGATCGACTGCACCAGGAACTGGGGTGCTGATCACAGGGCAGACGTTTCCGGCTCCGGGAACCCCGATTCCGAACAACACGGATTCGGATCTGGGGGACCCCAATGTGGATGGGGTGCGCATTACCTATCGCAATACGGCTCCAACGCTTTCGGCGGCGAATCCTACGGTGGGAGATGCGGAGGCTGGCAGCGTTTTTACGTTCTCCGCATCGGCTCTAGGCTTGTCGCCGGGAGACGCAAATCCTGAAGATCTGCCGACGGTGGCGGGTGAGTCCTACATTATTGACTCGGTGGCTCCGGGGGTAATCGTGCGGGTCAATGGCAGCTCGATTTCGCCGGGGATAACGCGGCTGAGTCCAACGGATGTGGTGGAATACCAAGCGCCGCCGGGGGTCACGGGGACGCTGCCGCTCTTTACGCTGCGGGCTACCGATCGCGTTTCCCTATCGGCGCCTATCCAGATTTCAGTGAATGTGGTGATAACACCGCCACCGCCACCGCCACCGCCACCACCGCCACCGCCACCACCACCACCACCACCACCACCGCCAACCCCATCTCCTGAGCCAACCCCTGAACCAACCCCAACTCCATCTCCTGAGCCAACCCCTGAACCAACCCCAACTCCGTCTCCTGAGCCAACTCCAACCCCGTCTCCCGAGCCTGAGGTCCGTAGACCTAGACCGCCTCAGGAACCGGTGCGATCGCCCATTAATGTGGCGACAAGGGTTCCGGTTGCGGAGGTTGATACGGCGATCGCCTCTCGTGAAAGCCGTCTGACCAATGAGTTTGCCGACCATCTGGGCATCCCGATCGAGACGCCCCCGGTGACGCTGGACGAGGCACGGGAAATCTTGCGCGACATCGAGGACAATACGGGCGCGCGGCCTGCGTTGGTCTATCTCAGCTTTTTGCCCGAGGGCCAAGTGCTGGCCAGAACTGGCGCCCCCGGCCAAGCAACGGCCCTAGATCCAGAAAAAGCCTTTGGCAGTGGGGGCGGCAGCGCCAACCGCGCAGGCCAAATGGAGTGGCAGTTTGGCGCGATCGCCCAGGCTTTGTCTTCGGAGGCGACTTCGGAGTTTGAGCCCCAGGACAGCGATCAGCTGGAGGTGTTGGTGGTGACGGCGGAGGGAGAGCCGATCTTCCAGCGGATCCCAGAGGCGACGCGATCGCGGGTGATGGCGATCGCCGCCGATCTGCGGGCCGCCGTTGCCAGCCCCGATTCCACCAGCTCCGATGACTACCTGCTGCCGGCCCAGCAGCTCCATGAATGGATCATTGAGCCGGTGCTCCTGAGGCTCGAGCAGCGCCGAATCAACAATCTGGTGTTCCTCATGGAGCCCGGCTTGCGATCGACCCCCATGGCGGCGCTCCACAACGGTCAGCAGTTCTTGGTGGAAGAATTCAGCGTTGGGATGATGCCCAGCCTCTCCCTGACCGATACCCGCTATCGTGACATTCGCGATACCCAGGTCCTCGGCATGGGCGTGTCCGAGAGCACCCAAGAGCAGCCGCCTCTGCCAGCGGTGCCGGCGGAACTGGCGGCTATCGAGCAGCTCTGGCAAGGACGGGCGCTGCTCAATGAGTCCTTCACCATCGATCGCCTCAAGGCCCTGCGCACCGAGCGGCCCTACGGCATCATTCACCTGGCAACCCATGCGGACTTTGAGCCTGGGCCGCTGGCCAACTCCTACGTGCAGTTTTGGAACAGCCGCCTCAAGCTAGACCAGCTGCGCACCCTGGGGCTGGCGAATCCGCCGGTAGAGCTGCTGGTGCTCAGCGCCTGCCGAACGGCTCTGGGGAACGAAGAAGCAGAGCTCGGCTTTGCGGGCTTTGCGGTGAAGGCCGGGGTCAAAAGCGCGATCGCCAGTCTGTGGTTTGTCAACGATGCGGCAACAGCGGGCCTGATGACAGAGTTCTACGGCCATCTGCGGACAGCCCCCATCAAAGCAGAAGCCCTGCGCAGGGCTCAGCTGGCCATGGCCCAGGGGCAAATCACCCTTGAAGACGGCAAGCTGCAAGGGTTGGAGTTCTTGCCAGCGGTCGAGCTGCCGCCAGAGAGTGCCGACTTGGTGAGCGATCGCGTGCTGTCTCACCCTTACTACTGGGCCGGTTTCACCCTGATCGGGAACCCCTGGTAAAAGCGACAACGGCGTTACCCAGAGCGACCTAGGGCGTGTAGCGGACACTAAAGTAGAAGCTCTCGTCCTGGGCGTTTTGGGTGCGATCGCTCAGCTCGATAAACGGCACCGCGTAGTCTAGGCGAATCGTCAGACCGGGCAGCGCCTCCCACTGTAGTCCCAGGCCCGCCGCCGCCAAAAAGGTCTGGTCCGCCAGCCGATTGGGATTATTCGAAGTGTTCCAAACCTTGCCCACATCCACAAAGGGAGCCAGCTGCACAGTGGGGCTGCCGGTTTCATTGCGAACGATGGCGATCCGGTCCTCCACCGAAAAGCGAAAGCCGTTGTCCCCGGAGCGGGCATTTTGCCGAAAGCCGCGCAGGGACTGGCCGCCCCCGATCACAAACTGCTGAGACGGCAGCAGGGTATCAGGCGTCAGCTGAAGGTCAGCCTGCACGATCAGCAGGTTGCTGTCATTGAGGATCTGGACCCGCTGGGCCTGGCCCAGCCAGCTCACAAAGCGCCCGTCGGGCGTGGGGTCGTCGTTGATCGTGGCGTCCAAGATATCCAGGCCCAGGTTGAACTGCGATCGCAAGGCCCAAGCGCCGCCCACGTCCCGGCGCACGTAGTCTTGACCAAGCTTGAGCACGCGCGTGCGGCTAAAGCCATCGGCGTCGGGACCGATGCCAAAGGGCGTGGGCTGATTGTCAAACAAAAACGTCTGGCCGTTTTGCAGCGTGAAGCCCAGGGACAGGGCTAGCTCTTCGCGGGGCGATCGCACCAGGGGCTGCCGAAAGCTCACCTCATAGAGCTCCGTCTCCCCCCGAATCCCAAAACCTGCAAAGGCCGGGTCAATAATCTCATTGTTGTTGGGAGCTGCCCGCAGAGCCAGGGTTCCCTCGCGGGCATTCAGCGGAATCTGGTAGCTGAAGTCAAAGACATTGGCGCCGCCTGCCGTGGTGCGATTGTAGGCTGCCGCTAGCTCATCGCCGTTGCCTGTGAGATTGCGATGGCGCAGCGCGATGCCCATGCGCTCCGAGCCAACGCTGGGAGGCGAGTAGTTGTCAACGCTAAAAGTTGCCTGAAATGGATTTGCTTCGACCACCCGCACCGACAGCAGGCTGCGCCCTATTTGCTTGCCCGATCGCAGGCTGGCCTCCACATTTGCAAAGAGCGGGTTGAGCTTGAGGAGGCGCAGCTGGTCTTCGAGGCGATTTTTGTTCAGGGGCTGGCCGGTGCCCAGGCGAATGCGATCGCGGACGTAGTCCGCCCTCACCCGCTGGTTGCCCTCGACAATAATGTCCTCGACGCTGCCCTCAATCACCTGAATCTGGACGATGCCATTGCTCACCGTCTGGTCGCCAACAATGGCCCGCGAAGTAATATAGCCCTCGCCAAGATAGAGTTCGGTGATTTTGTCGGCGGCTTGGCGCAGCGCCTCAAGGGTGACTTGGCGGCCTTCTAGCGGACCGACGATCGCCTCGAAATCGGCTTCTTCAAAGACCGTGCTGCCAACCACCTGCACCTGCTCGACAGCAATCAGGGGGCTCGCCTCTTCTGCGGGGGTCTCCTCTGCGGGAGTCTCGGGTGCCAGCGTGTCCTCCTCGAGGAGCGGCTCCTCCTCTAGCAGGGGCTCGTCTTCCGGCAGGATAGTCTCGGGGTCTGTCGGGAGGGTCTCTGGCAGGCCCGGTGACGGCAGTAGGCGATCGCGGTTAGGGTCCGGCACCTGGGCGATCGCGTCTTGCGCCATGCCCGGCTCTCGCTCCGGAGGGTCCGCGGTGCCCTGGGCGATCGCCTCCGAGCTGACCCCCAGCCCCCAACACCCAGTCAACAGCGCCGCTCGCCACCAAGATCTCGCTCCATATCCCCAATTCATAAACCCTTCTCCCCACCGCTGATCAGCGATGACTACCAGCGTTTTTAAGCTCACTCTACGCACCCGCTAACCCTTGATCCGTTTAGATAAGGGCAGCTTGTGGCAGAAAATAGATATTTCTACGGTTGTCTTTTGTAATTTAGTGGGAGCGAAGGGCGATCGCCGCCATTTTTCACGCCACTGTAATTTTTCGTCGCCCACTCCTGGGTTGCCCGCTCCTGCCTCTTTTGCGAGGGCCTATCATCCCCCCCAAATTCAGGCCCTGAGGCTGCCGAATTTTTCCTTAAATCCCTTTCCCAGACTCGTCATCCTCCCCTAAGCCGAAAGGAGCGAGTTATGCGATCCTGGATCATACGCCAAAATTTTAGATGCCTCACACGGTTGGACAGAACCAATGGATGACAAGTTAATGCTGATGATTCCCGGCCCCACACCGGTGCCGGAGCAAGTTCTGCTGGCGATGGCAAAGCACCCCATCGGTCACCGCAGCGGAGACTTCAACAAGATTATGGCGGAGGTCACCGAAGGCCTCAAATGGCTGCACCAAACCCAAAACGACGTGCTCGTGCTAGCCTCCAGCGGTACCGGCGCCATGGAAGCGGGAATCATCAACTTCCTGAGCCCGGGCGATCGCGTTTTGGTGGGCAACAACGGTAAGTTTGGCGAGCGCTGGGGCGAAGTCTGCGAAGCCTACGGTCTGACGGTCCAGGCGATCACCGCCGAGTGGGGCAAGCCCCTCGACCCCGAGCAATTCCGCGCTGCTCTAGAAGCGGACACCAACAAGGAAATCCGGGCGGTCATCATCACCCACAGTGAGACCTCCACCGGCGTCCTCAACGATCTCGAAGCCATCAACCGCCACGTGAAAGCCCACGGCCAAGCGTTGATGATCGTAGACGCGGTGACCAGCCTCGGCGCTGTGAACGTGCCCATCGATGAATGGGGCCTCGACGTCGTCGCCTCCGGCTCCCAGAAAGGCTACATGCTGCCGCCGGGTCTCGGCTTTGTGAGCGTCAGCGCCAAAGCGTGGGACGCCTACAAAACCGCAAAACTGCCCCGCTTCTATCTGGATCTGGGCAAGTACCGCAAAGACGCCGCCAAGAACAGTACGCCCTTCACGCCGCCGGTGAATTTGTTCTTTGGCTTGCAGGCAGCCCTGCGGATCATGAAAGCCGAGGGTCTCGAGAATATCTTTGCTCGCCACCAGCGCCAAATGCAGGCGACTCGCGCCGCCATGCGGGCGTGCGATCTGCCGCTGTTTGCGCCGGATGAGGCAGCGAGCCCAGCTATCACGGCGGTCATGCCCCAATCGGTGGACGCAGAGCAAATCCGCTCAGCGATGCGTAAGCGCTTTGACATCGCGCTAGCGGGCGGCCAAGACCACCTCAAGGGCAAGATCTTCCGGGTGGGTCACCTCGGTTTTGTGAGCGATCGCGATATTCTGACGGCGATCGCGGCCCTCGAAGCCACCCTGCAAGACCTCGGTCACCAGACCTTTACCTCGGGCGCTGGGGTTGCTGCTGCGGCCAAAGTGCTGATCGGCTAAAGCCCAACTAGGCACAAAACCCATAAACACAAAAAAGCGGATTCAACCGAATCCGCTTTTTTGCATAGAACCAAACATTGCAGCATATCAGCACGAGACTTGCCTCCCCCTTGCCGGATGACTGTTTGACGGCTGACCAACCACGAGAATTTGTTAGGAGTTAGACCAAAATTTCTGAAAAGCTTTTTCGGTCTGCTAATGACAGTTGCTAGACTGTCTCTCCGTTCCTCTCTAAGCCGCCGTCTCTAGCCAGTCATAAATGCGATTGAGCTGATCAAGGGTTACAAGGCCGTACTGCCAAAGCACCATGGGCAAGGGGCCAGGATCTTGGGCGCAGTGCCGCAGGGCCATCTCGATGGAGGAAGAAGATAAGGCTAAATCCTCCCGAAGAAACCGGATCAGTTGTGAATAGCTTGCAGGAGTCACGACTAAAACTCACCTCCCGAAAACATTGGTTGTCTCTACCCTCTTGTATGTGTTGATTGAGCTTGTATTGTGTCGCAGCGATCGCCGCTTGCAGAAAACTGCTCAGCCAGTCTTTAAGCTGTCCACAGTGTGCCACTGCCAACACCCCCAGACCTCCGACCTAAGCTAGAGAAGCAGAGCCTCCAGCGTCAGAGATTCAGCGACTTCTAGCAGCAGACCTACAGCAAGATCGAGAGACTTGCGCTGCTCTTCGCAAGTCCTCAGCAGACCAAGAAACGCTTGGTCCCAATGCTCTTTACCGATCAGATGCGATGCTTGCAAAAGCAACACCGCGATCGCCTCACACCAAAGACCTCACACCCGCCGCTTGAGAAATTCCCGAGACTGTCGTCGCACGGCGTAGGCAAAGACTACACCAACCCGCAGCGCCATATCGGAAATTTCGCTCGGCGAAAGAACGAATCAAAATTCCTGGTCAGGCTTGTCTCTAGGACACTCGATTCTGCTGTTCAGCACAGCTAGCCATGTGACCTATTGGCCTTAAATCTGAGCAGGAATCACCACTCCGATTAAAGTCTTCCCAAAGCATAGACGAAGATCTCCCAACCTGAGCAAAACCCAGTGTGAAGAATCTACGCTCATAAACTCCGGATGCGCCCGGATGAACCCTGGGGCCGACTTGGACTGCAAGCGTAGCAAATTCCAACCGGGTTTGTATAGGTCTAATTATGAGTAGTTTAGTGTTTTTTTGTAAACTTTCTCAAAAAAAGCTCTCAAAAAGCAGACATCACGGCGAAATTGCTTCAATGCTGACGCGATCGCCCACTTCTAGACCGAGCTCGGCGGCTCTGCCAGCTCGCAGCTCGATCACTTGGTCAATCAGAGCTGTCGGGCCGTAGGTGGGGCAGCTTGGGGTGGTGCAGGGGGGCACCTCAGCCGCGATCGCCTTCACCTCACCGTTGTACACAAACACCATATCCAGCGGCACCGGCACATTGCGCATCCAGAACTGCACCGGTCGGGCCGGCTCAAAGGGAAACAGCATCCCTCGATTGGCCGGAAGGGCTGGCCGGAACATCAGCCCCGTTGCTTGCTCTGCCGAAGTCCTCGCCACCTCCAGGCGGATGATCGCTTGACCGATGCGCGCCTGAGCCGAAACGGGGAGCAGCTGAGCACCTGCCGGAAGCGTGCTCTCGAGAATCTGCTCTGCCGAATCTGTGTCTGGGGGTAGCTCGGTCGCTGGAGCAGAGCAGCCCATGAGCAGCATCGTGAGTCCCAGCGCAGTGCTCCGAAGAAACAGATGAGGGCGATCGCCCGATCGGTTAGTCATGCTAGATGAATCAAAAAATCTATCAACGCAAAGGGATTGACCGCAGGCGAGGCTGAGAAGTTTCGATCGCGCCGATTTTGGTTAAGGTTCACGCAGCACATAGCCCACGCCGCGCACAGTCTGAATTAGCCGTTTTTCGCCTTCGTCCTCGATTTTCAGCCGCAGATAGCGAATATAGACCTCAATCACGTTGGATTCGCCCATGAAGTCGTAGCCCCAGACATTCTCTAGGATTTGCTCCCGCGTCAGGACCTCCCGTGGATGCTCCATCAGGTACTTCAGCAGGTCAAATTCTTTCATCGTCAGGTCGATGGTGCGTCCATTGCGCAGCACTCGCCGGGTAGCCAGGTCCAGGACCAGTTCCCCAAAGCGAAGCTGCTCATTGCCGGTGGTCTCGGGCCGCAGATAGAGCCGCAGCAGCCGCAAGAACTCTTCGGTGCGATAGGGCTTGAGGAAATAGTCGTCGGCTCCTGCTTCGAGGCAGGCGATGCGGTCTTCGACGGTGTCGCGCGCCATCAGCAGCAGGACCGGCACCCGAAAGCCCAATCCCCGCAGCTGCGTGCAAAACTGGAGCCCTGACTCACCCCCCAGCATGCGATCGACCACTACCATGGCGGGCTGGAGCTGCGAGAGCTGCTGGAGTCCAGTGCTGGCGTCGTGGGCCACGACGGCGTCGTACCCTGCTTCTTTGAGATCCAGACTCATGTGCTGGGCAAGCAGATCATCGGCCTCGAGCAGCAAAATGCAAGGATCATGGACAGCGGAAGCCGGGAGATTCATAGGCCTGAGGAGAGCGGCAGCAAAAAGGGCGATCGCGCGATCGCCTCAACCGAATTTTATCTGGTTTCTAGGCAAGGCTAGGGCAGCTCGACCGAGGTTGGCTTGGCGATGTGGGGTAGGCCCCAGCCCAGCTTTTCGCGCAGCACTTGAAAAAACTCAGGGGCTTGCAGACGAATAAATCGAGCGTTGTAGGGCGATCGCTCGACCTGCACCCGATCATCGGGCATCACATAGCAACCGGCGTTGCCGTCCACCACCATCACCAAGCGATCGAGGTTGGCAGGGAAGATCTGCACCACTTCCTGATCATCAAACACCAGCGCTCGCGAAGCCAACGAGTGAGGGCAGATCGGCACCAGCTGTAGGACAGAAACCCCAGGCGTTACTACAGGCCCCCCGGCCGACAGCGAATAGGCCGTCGAGCCCGTGGGCGTCGAAAGAATAATCCCGTCGGCGGCAATATCGACGGGGGCATGACGACCAATGCCAATCTCAAAGTGGCACATGCTCGTCAGTGGCTCCCGGTGCAGCACCATCTCGTTGAGGCACAGAGCCTCCCACAGCAGGCGATCGCGCCGGAACACCTGCACCGCCAGCATACTGCGGGTCTCCACCTCGTACTCTCCCGCCAGCATCTGATCGATGGCCGTTGAGAGCTGATTGATGTAGACCTCCGTCAAGAACCCCATATGGCCTGTGTTGACCGTCAGCAGGGGAATCCCGAGGGGAGCTATTTGCCGAAAGGCCGACAGGACCGTGCCGTCTCCCCCCAGCACGATCGCAAACTGAATTTCTTCGTCAAAACCTGGCGGAACCAGACTCTCAATGGGAATACGACAAGCCTCGCCCTCTAGCTCGGAGTAGCCCAGAATCCCCCCCAAACCGGTGGCGAGACAAACTTCCCATCCCTGGTCTATGAGCTTGCTGTGTAACTCTTCTGCGGTTCGACAGGCAACAGGCTTAACGTCGTTGTAAATAATGCCAACCTTGGGCACGCTTGTGATCCAACGTCTAAATGAAGGTCTAAAAAAGGGGCGATCGCCCAAATAGTGGGGATTCTTCAACCTCAATGCAGAATTCTAATTCCTCAATGGGTCACGCTCATACCAACTATGAACGCCACTGCAAGAGAGAATTCTTCACTTTGAAAGAAGCCCCACTCATTCAAGCTTAATCTTACCGCACCCTTCCCGAGCCACAGTGCCTAGAGGGTGCTATCTCTCAAAAGCTGCCCTTAGAAAGGCAGTTTCTTTTTGCTCTGTTTCTTGGCCGAGACTTCGTAATCTAGCTCTTTTAGCTTCTTAATAATGCGGGCAAAATACTCCTGCATGTAGGCTTCTAGAGTCGTAGTTTCCTGGCGATCGATCCCAAAAGTCTCGTACACCTCGTCCATCGGTGCCGTAAAGGGTTCTCCGTCGGCGATCACTTCCACAAAGGCCAGTCGGTCCGCCAAGTTTTGGCCCCACTGGAAGAAGCGCGCAATGCGGCGAACGCCGCGCACCAGGCCCGTCGGCATGCGAGCCACCTTCGCGTCTTGGCCCGAAAGCCGCTCGCACAGGCGAATGATTTCGTAGCCTCCCCAGGGTCGAGTGCCCACCACGGGGAAGATGCGGTTCTCGGTGGCCGGGACCGACAGCGATCGCACCGCAAACTTGGCGATGTCGAGGGTGTCCATGTAGGCGATGGGGGCCGCTTCTCCGGTCACCCAAACCGTTTGGCCTTCCAAAACCGGAATGGCGTACTGGGCAATCAGACCCTGCATGAAGCCGCAGGGCCGCAGAATCGTGTAGTTGAGCCCCGACTCCGCCAGAAATTTCTCCGTGCAGTGCTTGATGTCCATCAGCGGCACGTCGGGATGCTGGTCGCACTCCAAGATCGAGAAAAAGACAAAGCGCTTGATGTTGGCAGCCTTGGCTGCCTGGATCAAGGCGACTTTACCGTCCCAGTCGACCTTCTGCATCCGCTGACTGTCGGTGGGGCGAGTGGTCGCCGCATCGATCACGATGTCCATGCCTTCGAGGGTGGGCGGCAGACTTTCGGGATTGCACAGATTGGCCTCGACCAACTCAGCGCCCCACTCCCGCAAGAACGAGGCCTTTTTGAAATTTCTCACCAGACAGCGCACCTTATATCCCTCATCGAGGGCGCGCCGCGTAACTTGTCTTCCTAAAGTGCCCGTGGCACCCACCACCAGTACATTCATGAGGGATAAGGATGATTCGTTAACTTTTTATAAGATGTTATCAGAAATCCTTGTCCCCCTTTCAGAAATGCGCTGAGAAGACCAAAACTCGAAGGCCTGACGGACCTGCGACCCAAGCTGTGACCCACGGGGCGATCGCCTGCGCCCGCTCAGCTACCAGCGCACAGGGGCATCCGAGCCCGGCCGTCTGCCTGCCAGAAAGATTAAAGTAGGATTGGGGCTGCTGAGCCCGTCCAAAGTTTTGGCCGCTGGTCCGATGCGTTTTGAGATGTGCAATGTCTAATCCCAAACCTGTGCTTTCAACGTCTGCGGATGCCGTTCAGGCTTCGGAGAGTCTGAACTGCGACGTTCAGCATCCGGTCAATCTGGAGCAGGTTCGACAACTGCACCGAGAAATTTTGAGTCAAGAAAAGGCTCAGCGAATGGCTGAGTTTTTTGGTTTGCTGGGGGACGCCAACCGCCTGCGCATTGTGTCGGCGCTGGCTATGCAAGAGCTGTGCGTCTGTGACCTAGCGGCGATCGTCAAAATGAGCGAGTCTGCGGTGTCGCACCAGCTGCGGGCGCTGCGATCGATCCGACTGGTGGGCTACCGGAAGCAAGGGCGAAACGTGTTTTATCGCCTCAAGGACAGCCACGTGCTGAATTTGTATCGAGAGGTGGCGGAGCACCTGGATGAACCGGAGGACTGAGCAGTGCTCCGGCTCATACTGACGAGAAATTAGCCTTCTGCGCCTTTCTGAATTTTCAGAAGCAGGAAACCAGCGGACAGGCCCACCAGAATCAGGCTGGCGGATAGAAAGGCGGCGGTGAACATTTCGCCCATTGCAGTATTCGCTCCTCTCAGTAGCTGCGTGAAAACAGGCTCCCTGGGTTCTAGAATGCGGCGAAAGTCGCCTGAACGCCGGGGGCTGCACCCAGTATTTTAGGTCAATCAGGGCTGGAATAGTTGGTTTGTGGCCCGCTGGAGCGGTGCTGCTGGCTGGCCTCCTCGGCTGGGCCAACGGAGTTTGGGATAGGTCAATCTTCAGGAGAACGGGTATGAACGGGCAGCATCGGGAACAAGAGCAGGTTCGGTTGGCGGTCACCCTCGGAGATCCTGCGGGTATCGGGCCTGAGGTGCTGCTCAAGGCGCTGTCTCAGCCGCTGCCAGGGGCTCAGGTGACGGTGGTGGGCCAGCGATCGCTCCTGGAAACGACCTACGAGCACCTGCGTCGCCAGCACCCCGATCTGCCGCTGGCTGACCCGGCAACCCTGGCGGTCCTGGAGGTGCCGACTCCCCTGAGCACGCTGACCTGGGGTCAAGAAAGCGCAGCCACGGGCGCAGCCAGCTTCGCGTACCTGGAGACGGCGATCGCTCGGGCCGTTGCTGGCGAGTTCCAGGGAATCGTCACCGGCCCCATCGCCAAGTCCGCCTGGAAAGCAGCTGGTCATCACTATCCCGGCCAAACAGAGCTGCTGGCTGAGCGGGGCGGCGCCCCGCGCTACGGCATGCTCTTCGTGGCGCGATCGCCCCATACAGGCTGGATCCTGCGCACCCTCTTGGCCACCACCCACATTCCCCTGCGCCAGGTGCCCGACGCCCTCACCCCGGAGCTGCTCGATCAGAAGCTGGAGCTGCTGCTAGGGTGCCTGGACCAAGACTTTGGCCTCAAAACGCCGCGCATTGCCGTTGCCGGCCTCAACCCCCACAGCGGCGAGCAGGGGCAGCTGGGCCGAGAAGAAGTGGAGTGGCTGGGACCTTGGCTAGAGCGATCGCGCCAGCGCTGGCCCCACGTCCAGATTGAGGGACCGATTCCCCCCGACACGCTGTGGGTCAAGCCCGGCCAGGCCTGGTTTGGCCCCGCAGGCGCGATCGCCCACGACGGCTACCTCGCCCTCTATCACGACCAGGGCCTCATTCCCGTCAAGCTGATGGCCTTCGATCGCGCCGTCAACACCTCCATCGGCTTGCCCTTCGTGCGCACCTCTCCGGACCACGGCACCGCCTTTGATATCGCTGGCCGGGGAATCGCTAGCCCCGCCAGTATGAAAGCGGCCCTAGACCTAGCGGTAGATCTGTGTGTCCAGCGCCGCCAGGGCGTCTCTCAACCTGCGATCGCCTCTTAAGCTTGGAAGGTGCAGGCGATCGCAACTTTAGAAAATGTTTCAGGCCCCGAACTTTTGGGAGTTGTGTGTTTCTGTTTTGATCTGAAGCGCCCCAGGCGATCGCTGCCACAATAGTTCTAGAGGTTCCTCTTGGCCTGAAACTTTGGAACTTCTTAAGAATTTCTATCGTTCAAATAAGCGAATTTAAACTTTCTAGAACTGCCAAAAGCCGCTGCGGATTGTATCAAAGGTGGCACATTTTGTAGAAATTATAATGTCAGAGAGTTCTGACTCTCTTAACGGTTATTAATATAATTGAGAGAGGGGTAGCGTAAGAATAAAAACTGGTTAGTATACTCGATTACAAAAGGCACAGCTCGCCCAAAGCTTTACCGTTGGTTTCGCTACCCCGTCTCGATTTGTTAGCTCGCTACAGACATGAGGGTGAACCATGATTCAATCTGTCCAATACTCCTTAAATGTAATTCAGGACGAAGCGCGTCAGCTTGTGCACAAAGGGGTAGTTAGCCGCAAACAGCCGATTTACGTTCTGTGCCAGTTCATCCCGCCTCGGGAGTGGGCCTTGGTGGAGTGCGAACTAGAGCGTAATGATTTCTTGTTGCGCGATCCGATTTGTGACTTGCTCGGCCACGAAGAGTGGGAAAACGATTAGATTCCAAAGGTGTGAGGCTTCTAAAAATTGAATAGTTTTCATTGGGAAAACGCCCTGTACTTGATAAAAGTGCAGGGCGTTTTTGGGAATCAAGATGCAGTTGTTTTGCCGGGGCGATCGCCTACTGTCCGGAGTCAGATTCTTGGTTTCTGAGGGCTTCGAGCTCGGCCCGGATGGCTGCAAGCTGAGCGGTCAGCTCTTGCAGCTCTAGCTGCGTGTCCGGCGAGGCTGCCGAGGGCGGAGCGACCACGGTGGTGGTGCTGCCGTAGTCGTATCCGGTACTCTCGGCGGGGCTGGAGGCGGCGCGATCGCCCTGGCGGAAAATGCTGTCCACAAAGTTGCGGGCTTCCTGCTCGGTGACGCTGCCCTTTTCGGCCCACTCTTGGGCTAGCTGATCAAACTCGGTCCGCAGCTTGGAGAGGTTGGCATCACGCCGTTGGGGATCTTGCAGGATCTCAACTAGGGAAGCTGTCGCGCCGAGGGTGACGCGAAAACCTCGCTGGAGTAACTGAAGTACGGTGTCGGAGTTCATCGAGGTTATGTCGGTATTTTGAATGGGGCAGGGAGGGGGTGACAGCGAAACGCGAAGCGTGGGATGCCCAAGAATGAGGGTCTAGGGGCGATCGCCTGCTGTCAGTGTGAGCCTGAGCCTGCCTCGATTCTACAAAACTCTTCTGAGAATGCTGGTTGTGGGTGAGCTTTCTAGCCAAAAGGTCCGTTTTAGCCAGCCTGCTCGAGATAAAAGTTGACGTCCTCGATCACGCGGCTCAGCTCGGCTTCGGTGGTGAGGCGAATGCGCTCGTCCCGGATGGTGATCAGGACCTTGGCAGCGAAGGGGCTGGGCCAAATATTGGGATTGCAGAAGATCTCGAGAAAGACGTCGCCGGTGTGGCGATACTCGATGGGCTCCTGGGGATTGGGGCGGCCGGGGGTGCCGGGGGTGGCTTGGGCGGCGATCGTCTTGAGACGACTCATCAGCGTGCTGAGGGCCGCTTGCAAATCGCGGGCGGCCTCCGGCGTGAAGCTAAGGGAAACCGAGCCTTCGGTGAGATTGAGTTTGAGCGGGGAAAGATGGCTCATGGGGGCTATGGGGCGGCGAAGCGCAAAAGAACAGCGAGACGGATCCAAAACGCCTTGAGGACTTTGGTCCTTCTGGGGTTTTAGTGTAGTGGGTTTTGGCCAAGGGGCGTCAGGGGCCAAAAATCTGGGGCGATTGCCCTCTGGCAGCCAGGGCAGGGTTTTGCCAAACTCCCGTGCTACACTGGCTGCAAATTTTCCCATGCCCTAGGGGAGTTCCTCAAAAATCATTGGGTTCGAAGTCATGGTGAGTCACCACAATGGGTGCCAAGTTGGGCCGCTACGTTTTGGGCTAAAGCTGCGCCTGCTCGCGGGGGCAGCGGTGGTTTCGGGTGCGTTGGGGGCGATCGCGGAGGGGGCGATCGCAGAAACCCCTCTCCTCAAAAGCCAGCTCATCGCTCAGGATGTGTTTCAGGGTCTGCCGCCGCCGCCAGAACTCACGCCCTTGCCCTCGGTGACCGTGCCCTCGGACCCGTCGGCTGCTCCCGCCGCTGCCCCTCGGGAAATTGAATTTTCTGCGCCCCTGCCGACGACCGCGCCGTCGCTGAGCCCCGCCACCCCGGCTGGCCTGCCCGGACGCTATTTCGTGCTGATCAGCGGCGATAGCGATCTGCTGCTGGGGCAGGTGCGGCGCGTGGAGCCGGAGGCCTTCCGCAAGACCTATAAAGGACGCACGGTGATTCAGGCAGGCACCTTCAACAGCCGCGAAAACGCCGCCCAGCGAGCGGCCCAGCTCCAGGCCCAGGGCATTCGCTCGAACCTGATCTCGGTCTCGGGGGACGGCGGAGAGGACTTTGGGTCGGTGGCCCAGGGCTACTATGTGGTGATTCCGGCCGATCGCGCCCTGCTGCCGTCCATTGCCGAAACGGTGCGCCGTGCCGGGGTCAGTGGCCAGGTGCTCCAGCGCACGGCACCTTTGGGACCTCATGTGGCGGTCGGTCCCTTCGGCGATCGCGACGCGGCGGAGCGCTCCATGAACGCCCTCAAGGGGATCGGCCTCCCCAACGCGCGGGTCTATTTCGATCGGTAACTGAACGAACTGAACAACGCTTGAGCGCCCCATCGCCATGCAGGACCGAGCGGCTCAACTTCAAACCTTTGTGGTGACGGCCCAGCAGATGCGCGCCATCGAGTCGCGGGTGTTTGCGGCGGGGATGCCGGTCGCGGCCCTAATGGAAAAGGTCGCTGGCCAGGTGGCGCGCCGAATTCAGGTGCTCTACCCCCAGCCTGCAACGCGCCGGGTGGGAGTGCTGGTGGGGCCGGGGCACAATGGCGGCGATGGGCTGGTGGTGGCGCGGGAGCTGCTGTTTCGGGGGTATGAGGTGCGTCTGTGGCAGCCCATCGCTAAGCTAAAAGACTTGACGGCTCAGCACGCCCGCTATGTCCAGAGCCTGGGCGCTTCGGTGAGCGATCGCCCCGAGAGCCTGGACGGCGTGGATTTGATTGTGGATGGGCTGTTTGGCTTTGGGCTGGAGCGCCCGATCGACGGGGATTTGGCGGCGGCGATCGCCCACCTCAACGCCCTGCCGTGCCCCGTAGTCAGCATTGACCTGCCGTCCGGTCTGCACACCGACACCGGCGAGGCCCTGGGCACCGCAATCTGTGCCGATCGCACCCTGTGTTTGGGCCTCTGGAAGCTGGGCTTGCTCCAGGATCGCGCCCTGGCCTTTGTTGGAGAAACAGAGCTAGTTGACTTTGATCTGCCCCTAGCGGACATCGCGGCGGTGCTATCAGAGTCGCCTGGGCTGCGCCGGATCACCCCAGAAGTCGCTCTTTCGGGGCTGCCGCTGGTCCGCCAGCCCTCCACTCACAAGTATCGCCAGGGCCACGTCCTGCTGGTGTGCGGGTCTCGGCAGTACCTGGGGGCGATGCTGCTGACGGCGCTGGGGGCGCGGGCGACGGGGGTGGGTATGGTGTCCATGGCGGTGCCGGAGTCCGCGAAGCCCTGGCTGGTGAGCCGCCTGCCCGAGGTGGTGGCCTACGGCTGCCCGGAAACCGAGAGCGGGGCGATCGCCCAATTGCCCAGTCTCGACTTGGCGAAATTCCAGGCGATCGCCTGTGGACCGGGCCTGACCCTGGACGCAGCGGGCGTTATGAGAACGCTTTTGGAGAGCGATCGCCCCTTGGTCCTCGACGCAGACGGCCTGAACTTGCTGGCCCAAATCGATCCCATCGCCACCCTGCGATCGCGATCGGCCCCGACGGTGCTGACCCCCCACACTGGCGAATTTCAGCGGCTGTTTCCCGAGACCGGCTGGGATCGCGAAAACCGGCCCCAGGCGGCCCAGGCTGCGGCCCAGGCCACGGGTGCAACCATTTTGCTTAAGGGTGCGCGAACGGCGATCGCCAGCCCCCAAGGCCCCGTCTGGATCAATCCCGAGAGCACGCCCGCCCTGGCTCGGGGCGGCAGCGGCGATGTCTTGACCGGGCTGATCGGTGGCCTGATGGCCCAGGGACTCGCCAAAGGGATCGCCCCGGAGGCGAGCGTGCGCAGCGCCGCCTGGTGGCATGCCCAGGCGGCATGCCGAGCGGCTCAGGAGCGCACCGTCCTGGGCGTGGATCCGGTGACCCTGACCGAGGCCCTGATCCCGACGCTGCGGGACTGGGCGGCGATCGCCCGTCCCCCGATGTAACAGAGTTGTTGCGGCGCTTTGGGCCAGCGAGGAAATCCGGCAACTGTCCTGACTGCGGAAGAAACCCGTGTCAAAAGAGAAACAGGCGATCGCTCCGTGGTCTGCCAAGATTTGCAGCTCAGGAGCGATCGCCCCGCGTCGTTTCACCAGCAATTGCCCATGAGTGGTTTGGAACTCCTGGCTCTGACCGAAGCCCAGCTTGCTGCTTCTGCCTCTGCGTCCGCTCCCGATCCGGTGCCCATTCTCCAGACTGCTCCCAAGACCCTTCCGGAGCCCGCTGTTCCCGCTAATCCGCCAGCCCCCGCCGGTGTGGCGATTCAGCCCGAGTTTGGCGCTCTGCCGCCCGGCCGCTCGGACTTCACGCCCCTAGCGCCGCCCCAGGTAATTCCGCGGCCTCGCTCCGGCAGCCAGCTCTTTGTCCAGCGCTGGGCCGCCCTGCGGGCGGGCCGGCTCTACACCCGTTTGCCCAGTGACAGCTTTCAGGATCTGTGGTCTCGGGCGACCCGCCAGCCCACCCACGAAGACTGGAAGCGTCTCCTGGCCCAAGAAGCGCGGGTGGTCGCCCAGAGTCAGGGCCGCAGCCGCCTGTCGGTCCTGGTGGGAGACTCCCTCACCCTGTGGCTGCCCCCGGAGGACTTGGCGGGCGATCGCCTCTGGCTCAACCAAAGCATCTCCGGCGAGACCTCGGCCCACGTCCTGAGCCGTCTGCAAAACTTCGCCCAGACGCGGCCCGACACGATCTACGTGATGGCGGGGGTCAATGACCTCAAGCAAGGTGCCTCAGACAACACCGTCCTGTGGAATCTGCGGGTGATCATGCGGCGACTGCGCCAAACCCACCCCTCTGCCCAAATCGTCGTGCAGTCGATTTTGCCCACGCGCCTAGACCGGATTCCAGGCGATCGCGTGGCGCGCCTCAATCAGCGCCTCGCCGCGATCGCCCGCCAAGAAAACGCCCAGTACCTCGATCTCTACTCTGCCTTTGCAGACTTTGATGGCAACCTGCGCCCCGAACTCACGACCGACGGCCTTCACCTAAGCGCCCAAGGCTACCAGCTCTGGCAGCAGCGATTGCAGCAGTCCCAGTGGACCATTGCTCAGTCCTAGCGGCGACTTTCCCCCAAGGGCGATCCCTCGAAGATCCCCGCTCATCGCAGCGAAACCCCCGGTTAAGGGGTAAAATCTTAGACTGCATCAAAATTCGTGCAACCACTCGACGTAGACCGTAGCCGCTGACGAGGTTATAGATGGCAGAAACCTTCATGTTCAACGCCCTTCGCGAGGCTGTCGACGAAGAAATGGCCCGCGATCCGTCTGTGTTTGTCCTGGGGGAAGACGTCGGTCACTACGGCGGTTCCTACAAGGTCACCAAGGATCTGTATAAGAAATACGGCGACTTGCGGGTCCTCGACACCCCGATCGCCGAAAACAGCTTTACCGGCATGGCCGTTGGCGCCGCCATGACTGGCCTGCGCCCCATCATCGAGGGCATGAACATGGGCTTTTTGCTCCTGGCCTTCAACCAAATCGCCAACAACGCCGGGATGCTCCGCTATACCTCGGGCGGCAACTACAAAATCCCCATGGTGATTCGCGGACCGGGCGGTGTCGGTCGTCAGCTCGGCGCTGAGCACTCCCAGCGCCTCGAGGCTTACTTCCAGGCCGTCCCTGGCCTCAAGATCGTTGCTTGCTCCACGGCCTACAACGCCAAAGGCCTGCTCAAAGCCGCCATCCGAGACGACAACCCGGTGCTCTTCTTCGAGCACGTCCTCCTGTACAACCTCAAGGAAAACCTGCCCGACGAGGAGTATGTCCTGCCCCTCGACAAAGCAGAGATCGTCCGGCGCGGCAAGGATGTCACCATCCTCACCTATTCCCGGATGCGCCACCACGTCACCCAGGCGCTCAAAACCCTCGAAAAAGAAGGCTTTGACCCGGAAGTCATCGACTTGATTTCCCTCAAGCCGCTGGACTTTGACACCATTGGCGAATCCATTCGCAAAACTCACCGCGTCATCGTGGTTGAGGAGTGCATGCGGACTGGCGGAATCGGTGCAGAAATCGTCGCCTCCATCAACGATCGCTTCTTTGATGAGCTCGATGCCCCGGTACTGCGGATGTCCTCCCAGGACATCCCGACTCCCTACAACGGTGCTTTGGAGCGGCTGACCATTGTGCAGCCTGAGGACATCGTAGAGGCCGTCCGCAAGATGGTGGCTCTGCGCGTCTAGATCAGCTGAGCGCTGGGTGGGGCCAGCGCTATCGTTGGCCCTATCCTTAAGATGAAAATGATCAAAAGAAACCTTGGGTCTGACGGCTTTTAGCCGCCCAAGTTAGAAAGATTTGTGGCCTAGGGGTCCGCTTGGGAGCTGCTTTGGGCAGTCCTAGGCGCTCTGAGGAGCCACTGTAAGATAGCTGTTATCGCTGCGGGACTTGGTATGGGAAAACAGCGTTCTGTTTTGATTTTAATTTTCGCCCTCATTTTGGCGGCGATCGCCCTTTTGTTTTGGCCCAATGAAAATGGCAAGCGAGAATTCTTGCCCCTGGGCCTCGATTTGCGCGGCGGAGCGCAGCTCACCATTCAGCTCAACCCCTCGGAGAACGTGAAAGAAATCACGCCCGAGGTCCTCGAAGGGGTGAAGCGGGTGATCGAAAACCGCGTCAACGGTTTGGGCGTTTCAGAACCGATTATTCAGACCTCGGGCAGTGACCAGATCGTGGTGCAGCTGCCGGGCGTCAGCAATCCGGAGCAGGCGGAGCGAGTCTTGGGCGGCACGGCTCAGCTCGACTTCCGTCGTCAGCGACCTGGCACCGAAGGCCAACTGCAAGCAGAGCTGCTGGTGCGCCAAGAGCTCGAGAAAAATCTGGCCGAGGCTCGGCAGGCTGACGATCTGGCGAAAATCGAAGAAGTTCAGGCTGCTTTGCGTCGCAGCAATGAGGCGATCGAGCCGCTGTTTGAGAAGGTGGGCCTCAATGGTGAAAACCTGACCGATGCGAGCCCCCAGCCGACTGGCGCGGGCGATCGCTGGGAAGTGGCCATTGTCTTTGACGGGCAAGGCGGCGATCGCTTTGCGGAGCTCACCAAGTCCTTGGCGGGCACGGGGCGCAGCATCGGCATCTTCTTGGATGAAGTGCTGATTAGCGCACCTACCGTGGGCGTCGAATTTGCCCAGACCGGAATCGCGGGCGGTCGCGCCGTGATCACCGGCAGCTTCAACGCGGAGAGGGCCACGGACCTGGCGGTCCAGCTGCGCGGGGGCGCTTTGCCTGTGCCCGTCGAGATCGTGGAAAACCGGACCGTGGGCGCTACCCTGGGCCGCGACAGCATCAACCGTAGCCTCTACGCGGGTATCGGCGGCTTGGTGCTGGTCTTAATCTTCATGGGCGTTTACTACCGCTTGCCGGGACTCGTCGCGAATCTGTCTCTGCTGATCTACGCCCTATTGACCCTGGCGGCGTTCAAGCTCGTGGGCGTGACCCTCACCCTACCGGGAATTGCAGGCTTCATTCTCAGCATCGGGATGGCTGTCGACGCCAACGTCTTGATTTTTGAGCGGATGCGGGAAGAGCTGCGCGTCGGCAAAACCCTCTTCCGCTCCGTGGAATCTGGATTTTACCGCGCCTTCTCGAGCATTCTGGACAGTAACGTGACTACCCTGATTGCTTGTGGAGCGCTGTTTTGGCTGGGCTCCGGCCTGGTCAAAGGCTTTGCGCTGACCCTGGCGATCGGCGTCCTGACGAGCATGTTCACAGCCGTTACCTGTAGCCGCACCTTGCTGCTGTTTGCCATTAGCATGCCGTCTTTGCGGAAGCCGGCCTGGTACTGCCCCAAGCTGGAGGTGACAGGATGAAACTAGAAATCAACAAAAACCGCCGCTACTGGTGGGTGAGCTCGGTCGCGATTTTGCTGGGCGGTTTGTTGGCGATGGGGATTTCTTGGGCCACCATCGGCACGCCCCTGCGGCCTGGACTGGACTTTGTGGGCGGGACGCGGGTGCAGCTAGAGCTCGACTGCACCGTCCCCAACAACTGCACGCAGCCAAACTCCAACGAGCCCAAGGCGATTGACCCGGCGGCGGTGCGCCAGATTCTAGATCAAAAAGATCTGACTGGGAGCATTCAGGTCACTGGCGAGAATCGCCAGGGCGTTTTGATCCAGACGACGAGCCTCTCTCCTGAGGAGCGACTGGAGCTCCAGGGACTCCTAGAGCAGGAGTTGGGAACCTTTGACACGGAGCGATCGCAGATTGACTCCGTGGGTCCGACCCTGGGTCGCCAGCTCTTTATCTCCGGCATGCTGGCGCTGATCATTTCCTTCGTTGGCATCATCGTCTACCTGACCTTCCGCTTCCAGTTTGACTACGCTTTCTTCGCCATCGTGGCTCTAGTCCATGATGTCCTGCTGACGGTCGGCGTCTTCGCCATTTTGGGCCTGACCTTGGGAACTGAGGTTGACAGCCTCTTTATCGTGGCGCTGCTCACGATTATTGGTTTCTCGGTCAATGACACAGTGGTCATCTATGACCGGGTGCGAGAGGTCATCCAGCAAAACCCAACCAAGCACATTGCTGAGGTTGTGGACGATGCGGTTAACCAAACACTGACGCGCTCGATCAATACCTCTTTGACCACGATTTTGCCCCTGGTGGCGATTTTCTGGTTTGGCGGATCGACGCTCAAGTACTTCTCCCTGGCGCTGATTATTGGCTTTTTGACAGGGGTGTACTCCAGTATCTTTATCGCTAGCTCCATGCTGGCCTGGTGGCGAGAGCGCACTGGCCGCACGACGCTGCAGCCAGTGGTGGCGACAGAAGGTCCGGCTGAAGAGACGACGGCTGAAGAGTCCTAAACGATCGATCGCGCGATCGCCCTTGGGTTGCCAGGCGGCGATCGCGCTTTTGCTCCTGGCTGCCGAAATTTTGAAGGCAATTGCTGAACGCGCGTGACTATGCCTGCGCCCTTCCCTGATCCCTACCTGCACTTCAAGGCTGTTGAGCCGGACCTCCGGCTGCAGGCGTGGCGCCTGCACCGAATCACGGTGGGCTTGCGGTGGCTGTGGGTGGGGATCTTGTGGATGACGATCGCGCCAGCGAGTCTGTGGCGGCTGCGGGGCGAATTTGCTCTGTGGCGCGAGTACTTTACCTGGTCAGCAGTGCGCTATGGCTTGGTGTACCATCCGGTGGCGACCTTGGGCATCGCTTTCTGCATTGGTATGCTGCTGTCGGTCTTGGTCTGGCAGAGCCGAAATATTCTGTTTGATCTGCCGCGTGTTGAGCAGCGACGCCTAGAAAAACAGGTGCGCAAAATTCGGCACCAGGGTCCGGTGCACCCGCTGTGGCGCTGGGTCTGGTCCCCCTACGATCCCCAACTGAAATGACGATCTGGGAAGCGGATTTTTATCGTCGTCCGCTGCGAAACGCGGCGGGCCAGCCTCTCTGGGAGCTGCTGCTCTGTGATCAGCAGCGGCAGCTGATCTTGAGTGCGATGTGCCCTCAGCCGGACGCAACGGCGGCTTGGCTCACGGGGCAGCTGCGATCGCACTTTGCGGCGGGAGTGACGCCTCCAGAGCGCCTGCGGGTGTTTCGGCCCCAGTCCCTGAGCCTGCTCCAGGTGGCCTGCGAGCCCTTAGGAATCGCTGTCGAAGGAACGCGGCGCACCCCGGCCATCAAGGCAGCGCTGCTGGCGCGCGCCTCGGCCTACGCCCAGATGCCGGAGTATTCCAGCGAAGCGTACCAGCCCCTCTACATCGAGAAAGCGCCCCCTGCGCCTTTGCCCGAGACGCTGTGGGGCGATCGCTGGCGGTTTGGGGCGATGGCCGCTGGGGATCTGATTTCGGTCTTTCGGCATCGCCCGGTGCCGATTTTGGAGATGCCCACGGAGCTGCTGCCGGTGCAGCTGGGGCTGGCCTCCACGACCCCCATTCCGGGCGTCATCCTCGAAGGCGGTCGGCGATCGCTCCAGATTGCCCGCTGGCTCCAGGCCCATCAGCCCGTGTCGCTCCACTACCGGACGGGCGACCCGGACGGCCTGATCCTCGAAGCGGGCCTGAGCGATCGCTGGGTGATCGCCACGACCACAGACCCCGACATGGCCGCAGCGGCTCGCACCTACGAGGAGCGCCAGCAGGCCAGCCAGGGACTGCACTTTTTGCTGATTGAGCCTGACGACTCGGGCCAGACCTCCACGGCCTTTTGGCTTCTGCGCCCCGATCCCTTTGGCTCCTAGACTGCGCCAAACCACGGGATTGTAGAATGGCTACGGTTATCACCCTCTCAAGCGAACTGAAGAATTTATGGCGCAGGCAAAGATTGGCATTATCGGGGGCAGCGGCCTTTACAAGATGGAAGCCCTCAAGGACATTGAGGAAGTGCGGGTCGAGACGCCCTTTGGCGATCCCTCGGATGCGCTGATCGTCGGAACTCTGGATGGCACGCGGGTGGCCTTTTTGGCGCGCCACGGTCGCAACCACCACCTCACCCCCACTGAGCTTCCCTTCCGGGCCAATATCTACGCCATGAAGAGCCTGGGCGTTGAGTACTTGATTTCGGCGTCGGCCGTGGGCTCTCTCAAGCAAGAAGCCAAGCCCCTCGACATGGTGATCCCGGATCAGTTTATTGACCGGACCCGCAACCGGATTTCGACCTTCTTTGGGGACGGCATCGTGGCCCACATCGCCTTTGGCGATCCGGTGTGCGGCCACCTGGCTAAAATCCTGGCAGAGGCGGTCGAGAGCCTGGATCTGCCGGAGGTGACGCTGCACAAGGGCGGCACCTATGTTTGCATGGAGGGGCCAGCTTTCTCGACTAAGGCGGAGTCGAATCTGTACCGCAGCTGGGGCGCCACGGTGATCGGCATGACCAATGTGCCGGAGGCCAAGCTGGCGCGCGAAGCGGAAATCGCCTATGCGACTCTGGCGCTGGTGACGGACTACGACTGCTGGCACCCCGACCACGACAGCGTGACGGTGGATATGGTGGTCGCCAACCTGCACCGCAACGCCACCAATGCCCAGCAGGTGATTCGCGAGACGGTGCGCCGCCTGAGCGAAAATCCGCCGGTCTCTGAGGCCCACTCGGCGCTGAAGTACGCGATTTTGACGCCGCTGGACAAGGTGCCCGCAGCGACCAAAGAGCGGATGAAGCTGCTGCTGCAAAAGTATCTCTAATGCTCGGTTAACCCCTTGTTTTGGGAGGTGTGGCGATGGGCCTTCGGCGTTGGCAAAGCATTGGTATGACCTGGTTTCTGGGCCTCGTTCTTTGGCTGGGTGGGCTGGCGATCGCCCCTGCTGGACACGCTGAGCTGCGCCTGGCCCAGGAGGCGCCGGACCACCTGCTCTACAAGTCCTGGAACACCCTGCGCGATCGCGAGGGGCGATCGTGGCAGGTGGTGCTGTTTCGGCGGGGCGAACCGACGCCCGCAGAGCTGGGCCTGCGTCTGGTGGGCTTTCCGGGCGCGGTGGCGATCGCCCATCCCCAGCCCCTCGAGATCGAGAGCACCACAGGGGCAGTCCTGCGATCGCCCGACCTGTTTCAGCAGGATGCCCCGGCCCCCAGCGTGGGGCAGTATGACCTACTGCCCCTCCTAGACCAGCTGCCCTCGGAGCGATTTCAGCTCCGGGTGCCCCTGACCGACGGGACGGCCCTGGAGATCCGGGTGCCCCAGGCGGTTGCGGCAGAGTGGCGGGCGATCGCCCAGCTCCAGGGGCCATCTCCCGAGCTGTTTGCCGTCGATGAGATTGACTACGCGCGATCGCTCTCGCGCTAGTGGATTAGCGCCAATAAATTAATCGATCTTTGGCCAATGTCTCCGGCAAAAAGGGCTCGAGTTCTAATTTGAGAAACTCGAGCCCTTCATCTTCTGGATTCCGCAGTCCACGCCGCCCGGAGGGCGACGCTGGGTCGGAAAAAGACCGGGATATACTACGCCATTACCATGCCGCCATCGACGTTCATGACTTGGCCGGTGATGTAGGCCGCTGCCGGATCGGCGGCCAGGAAGCGAATCAGGCCGGCCACTTCCTCGGGCTGACCGTAGCGTCCCAGGGGAATGAACTTGAGAATGCCCTCGGCGTCCAGACTGTGGGTCATGTCGGTGGCGATGAAGCCGGGCGCGACCGCGTTCACGGTGATCCCGCGACTGGCCAGTTCCTTGGCCACGGTTTTGGTGAAGCCAATCACGCCCGCCTTAGCGGCGCTGTAGTTGGCTTGGCCGGGATTGCCCATCTGGCCTGCGACAGAGGTGATATTCACGATGCGGCCGGAGCGCTGCTTGAGCATGATTTTGCTGACGGCGCGGGTGCAGAGGAAAACGCCGGTCAGGTTCAGATTGATCACGGCTTGCCAATCCTCGGGCTTCATGCGCAGCAGCAGGGTGTCCCGAGTGATGCCCGCGTTGTTGACCAAGACGTCAACGTGGCCCCAGCGGCTCATGGCTGCTTCGACCAGGGCGTCCACTTGCTCCGCGCTGGACACGTCCGCCTGGACGGCGATCGCCTCGACGCCCATGCCCTGGACTTCGGCGACGACTTCGTCAGCGGCGGTGCTGGAGCTGGCGTAGTTGACCACGATGTGGGCGCCTTCTGCTGCGAGGGCGATCGCCGTGGCTCGGCCAATCCCCCGTGAACCCCCCGTGACAATCGCGACCTGTCCCCGTAACCGTTGCAGCTTTTCTGGCAAGGCTTCCATCCCAATTTCTTCCTTCTAAAAAGCACCAATTCACAAGAGCTCATTCAATCACAAAACGGCAAAGGGACTGAGACTGCCCGCGAATTGCCGCGACCAGGCCCTGCCCAAGCGTGGCCAGAATCTGCGCTAGCATAGGCCCAAACGTGCTCTGTTGGAGGAAAAACTCCATGGCGATCAAAAAGCAATTTACGAGCTTTCAGGATTTGCTGGCGGAGTCGGAGGTGCCGCTGCTGGTGGATTTTTATGCCGCGTGGTGCGGGCCATGCCAGATGATGGCCCCGATTTTGGAGCAGGTGCAGCACCGCCTGAGCGGCCGCCTCAAGGTGGTGAAGATTGACACCGATCGCTATCCCCAGCTAGCCTCTCGCTATGGTATCCAGGCGCTGCCGACCTTGGTCGTGTTCAAGCAAGGACAGCCGGTGGATCGCCTTGAGGGGGTGATGCAGGCAGAGCAGCTAATCTCGCGACTGCAAAGCGTCCTGTAGCGATCGCGGGGCACTGGATCAGGTTTTTTGTCGTTTTCCTTGTGCCCTGAGCGCCACTATGGAGCAATCTGTGTTGAATCACCGCGCCGTGTTGGGGATGTTGATGGGTGGGGCGATCGCCGCTTCTGTGTCTGGCGGCCCAGCGCTCCCCCTGCTCGCTGCGGAGCCGCCCCCAACGGCGGAGACCCTAGAGCAGCTGCTGGAGCGGCGCAACGCCCATCTAGAAGCAGTAGAGGCCATCGATCAAGAAATCTGGCAGATTTTTGGCAAAACTCAGGCCGTGATGATGATCGACATGGCGGGGTTTTCGCGCACGGCGGCGGAGCTGGGCATTGTGCCAACCCTGGCGATGATCCAGCGGCAGCGCAGCGTCGCGGTGCCCTTGATCCGCCGCCACGGCGGCCAGATGCTCAAAGCTGACGCGGATAACGTGCTGGCGGTGTTTCCCGACGTAGATCAGGCCGTGGCGGCGGCGGCGGATATCCTGCGGACGCTGGTGGCCAAGGGCCAGGGCGCGAGCATCGGCATCGGCTATGGCGAAACCCTGGCGATCGCCAGCGAAGACGTCTACGGCGAGGAAGTAAACCTTGCCTCTAAGCTGGGCGAGGACCTAGCCCTGCGAAACGAAATTTTGCTGACGGAGACGGCCTACCAGCGCTGGCAGCCCCGGCCTGCCCAAGCGCAGCTGTGGAAGCGCGACGAGCTGGAAATTGCGGGGCTCGAGCTGACGGTGCATCGCTGGCAGCCTACGCAGCCCGCCGCGCAGCCATGAACACCCCCAGCCACGCGATCTTGAACCTGGTGCTGCTCGATCGCGCCCAAAATCACCCCTGGCCCGTGTTGCTGGGCTCGGTGCTGCCAGACCTGCCGATTTTTGCCTTTTATGGTCTGCAGCGCTGGGTGTATGGCCAGCCGCCCAACAAAATCTGGTCCGAAATTTATTTCCAGCCGTTTTGGCAGGACGTGGTGGCGATCGCCCATTCGATGCCCCTGGCGCTGGCGGGGTGGGCGATCGCCCGCAGCCAAAATCATGCCGGGGCCGAGCTCCTGTGCGTGAGCCTCTTGCTTCACTCTCTGCTCGATCTGCCCGTCCACAGCGAGGACGCCCACCGGCATTTCTGGCCCCTGACGGACTACCGCTTTTTTAGCCCGCTCTCCTACTGGGACCCCCGACACTACGGCCAGTGGGTCGCCCTGGCAGAAGCGCTGCTCGTCCTGGGGGCGATGGTGCTGCTGTGGCGGGGCGCTGCGCCTGGGGGGCGGGTGCTGCTGGCCGTGGTGAACGGTCTGTACGCTGTGGCCTATGTGCGCTTCTATGTCTTAACGGGGGTCTGATGGGGGCGGCTAGGCGCGGCGGATATTGAAGCAGCACCATTCCTGGCGTCGCCAGAGGGTCGCGACGATCCAGCCGTTTTGCTCGAGGGTGTCTGCGACGGGTTTTGCCTGGTCCATCAGCACCCCGCTGATGATTCCCCAGGTGCCCGGCTTGGCGATCGCCCCGAAGTGGGGCGTCAAATCAATGACAATTTCCGCCAAAATATTACACAAAAAACCGTCAACGGGCTCGGGGCACAGCTCAATCAGCTGCTGCATGCTGCCCCGCTCAGCGATCAGCCGGTCGGCGTCGAGGCCGTTGAGTTTGCGGTTGCTCATTGTGGCCTTGATGGCCATGCTGTCGGTGTCGACGGCGTAAACCCGCTGGGCTCCCAAGAGCAGCGCGCCAATGGAGAGAATGCCGGAGCCGCAGCCCACGTCGGCAATGATCTTTTGGCTGGCCTCTTCGCGATCGCCCAGGCGCATTTCTAGAGACTCTAGGCAAAGCTGGGTGGTGGCGTGGGCGCCGGTGCCAAAGGCCGCCCCTGGATCCAGGCGAATCACCAGACGATCGGTCCCCTCCGGAACCGGAATCCAGGCAGGGTTGATCAAAAAGCGATCGCCGATTTCCTCTGGTTGCCAGTGGTCTTTCCAACTGCTGGACCAGTCCTCTTCATCGATCAGATTCCACTGGGTGACCGGGACCGGCAGGCCCACCGACAGCGCGTCCTGGCGCAGGTTGATGGCCAGGGCCGCCAAATCCAGAAGCTGAGCGTCTTCCTGCGGCAGATAGGCGCGGACCAAATAGCTGTGTCCTTTGACCTCGTTGGAGGTGCCCCGACAGCCAAACTCCTCCAGGCGCCAAAAGATCAAATCGTCTAGGGCAGCGTCACAGAGAACCTGAATTTCCCACCAACTGTTCACCAACGTCCTACCGCCCCAATGACACCCTACTTTTCATACCATTTTGCGAGGGATTGTACACACTCGATTTGGCTGCAAATTGGCCGAGAACGTTTTTGAGGCGGGGTTTGGGGGAGGTTTGTCCTAGCGGGCAGGGGATCAGCGCCGGTGATCGAGGCCTACCGCCTCGTGCAGGTGCGTCAGGCCGTGGGCGTCGAGCTGGCGGACGAGGCCTTCGAGAATGCGCCGCACCATCCAGGGGCCTTCGTAGATCCAGCCGGTGTAGACCTGAATGAGGGTGGCTCCGGCGGTGATTTTGGCCCAGGCGTCCTCGGCGGTGAAGATGCCGCCCACGCCGATGATCGGCAGGCTGCCCTGGGTCTGCTGATAGATGAAGCGAATCACCTCGGTGGAGCGCTGGCGAACGGGAGCGCCGCTGATGCCGCCGGCTTCTTCGGTGACGGGGTTGCCGGTCTGCTCGATGATCTGGGTGCGCAGGTTGTCGCGGCGAATGGTGGTGTTGGTGGCGATGATGCCGGCGAGCTGGTAGCGCTGGGCGAGGGCGATCACGTCGGCGATCGCCTCCCACTCGAGATCCGGGGCGATCTTCACCAGCAGCGGCTTGCGGGTCGTGTTGGCCTGCTGGAGCGCCTCCAAAATAGGCGCGAGCTGATCTGTGGCCTGGAGCGATCGCAGTCCTGGGGTATTGGGCGAAGACACGTTCACCACAAAGTAGTCGCCCAGTTCTTGGAGCTGCCGGAAGCTGCCCTCGTAGTCCGCTGCCGCCTCTTCGAGCGGTGTTACCTTAGACTTACCCAGATTGATGCCAATGGGAATTTGCCGCGATCGCTGCTGCCACAGCCCTTGGAGGTTGCTCGCGAGGGCAGCGGCGCCCTGATTGTTGAACCCCATGCGGTTGAGCGCCGCTTGGTCGAGGGGCAGCCGAAACAAACGGGGACGCGGATTGCCGGGCTGAGCGTGCAGCGTGACCGTACCCAACTCCGCAAACCCAAAGCCCAGGGAAGACCAAATGCCAGCGGCCAAGCCATCCTTGTCAAAGCCAGCGGCCAGCCCCACGGGATTCTCAAAGTTCAAGCCCCAGACCTGCTGGGAGAGTCTTTCGTCCTCCCATCGGCAAGACTGAGCCAGGCGGTTCTCCATCCAGGCACTGGCCGGATTTAAGCTGCTTTGGTGAAGCTGCCGCAGAGTGCGAATAGACTGTTGGTGCAACCACTCTGGATCAACTTTCAGTCCAGAGAACAAAATAGGACGTATACCGGCTTGATAGATATCCAAGGGCGCAGCGTTTTTGACAACACACAAGGGCAGATTGAAAGGACGAATCCCCGTGACCCATCGCGTGTGGCCTCGGTGCGATCGCCCCTAGGCCATAGTATCAGCCTCCTGGACCCCGACTCTAGCGATCGCTCTCGGCTCTCTTCCCGGCAGCCTCTGCATCAAAATTTGCTGTTCGCTTGAGTGCATCTACGTTGGCGATGGCAATGATAAATGTATAAAAACAAATCAGCTCTAGTGCATTGGTATTGGGCAAAACGGTGGAACAGGCGGCTCTAGACCTGCCAGCAGTTTCAGCGCACTCTGAGGTCTTCCTTGGCAAATCCCCGGCTAGCAAAACCCAGCCAATGCCCCTATCGCTTCCTCGCTCTGCTGCTGGTCTTGTGGCGATCGCCCCCGCTGCTGTGCTCAGCGCTTAAAGTAGAGCTTGCCCGTTTCCCTTGGATGATGATGAACCTCCCTCACACAGGGGAGCTGAAGATATGGGTCAACCCAAAGAACCGAACGCCTACGAAAAACAGCTTGTTGCCCTGGGACGGGTTCTCCAAACCTTGCGGGAGGAAGAGAACACGACGGTTCTCGTGGAGACGACTCTGAGCTATCTCCAGACAGCCTGTGACTACAGCCTGCTGTGGCTGGGCCTCTACGATCGCCTCGATCACTGCATGATCGGCAAAGGGGGCCTCATTCCCAACAACGACGTGGCCTTTTTGAATAAGCGCTTCATGCTGCAGCCCGGCGATTTGCTGGAGCAGGTGGTGATCGAGCAGCGGCCCGTGGGGGTGCCCGATCTGCGCGAAGAAATGCGCGCCGGGGAATGGCGACGCTTGGCCCGCAACCTGAATATTCAGGGAACCATCATTTTTCCGATCCGCTACCGCGACATTTGCTATGGCGTGGTGCTCCTGGGCTCGTCTCTGTGGGGTGTGTCCCCCAGCGCCGAGGAGAAGGCGCGGCTGTCGATCGTGCTGGGAGAGCTGGCGACGGTTTTTCACAAGATCGAGGTGGACTGGCAGCGGGAGCAAACCAAGCACCCCGATGAGCCGCTGCTGCGTCTGCTGGCTTCGCTGCGATCGCTCCCCGACTTTCCCCAGCGCCTGGAGGCCATCGTCGAGGAAACCCACCGCTTCATCGCTCCGTCCCGCACCAATATTTACTGGTTTGAGCGCAAGCGGCGCTATTTTTGGCGGCGCGTCGGCAACCTGCGCAAAGCGGCGGCCTTTAGCGAAGCCGCTCAGGCCGTCTCGGGCATCACGGTCCAGGAGGTGGGCGGGTTTTATCAGGCGCTGGTCTCCGATCAGCTGGTCTCGATCGGAGAGGCCCACAGCTCCCTCAAGGCGGAGGTGACCGGGCGGCTGATGCAGCTGATCCGGGCGCGATCGCTCCTGGCAGCGCCGATCCTGTTCCAGGATGAGCTGATTGGCTTTTTGGCGGTCGAGGGCAACGAGCCCCGCATTTGGGCTGACGAAGAAAAGCGCTACATGCGGGGCGCGGCGCAGCTCGTGGCCCTGATGGCTCCCCTCGAAGATATGGAAGCGGCCATTCAGCAAACCCGCTCTGACCAGATTTTGACAGCCCAGATTGCCCGCGCCATCTACTCCGACGAAGATTGGAAGTCGACCCTAGCCTTCACGGCCAGGCACCTCAACGATCGCTTCCATACAGAGCGCTTTTGGGTCCTGGTCTATGACCCCGATCAGCGCCACTTCATTGTGGGCTACCAGAGCCAGCTCTCCAATCGCCGTCTGCTGCCGACGCCGCTGCCGCCCCTGAGCAGCCTCGACTTCCAGACCCTCGAGCAGAGCACAGAGCCGATCGCCATCGAAAATCTAGAAGATGACTTGCGCTTCATGGCTTGGCGGGAGCAGTTTCTAGAGCTCGGCGTGCGATCGCTCTTGGTCTGCAGCACCGCCCCCGGCGGCCTGCCCGAGGGCGTGGTGATCTTGACCCACGAAGCCACCCGCACCTGGCAGCAAAACGAGCGCGATCTGCTTCAGATCGTCAGCCAGCAAGTCGGCGTGATCTTGCATCAGTGGCAGCTCCAGCGCCAGACCGACCAGCAAAACAAGATCCACCAAACCATTCACTGGGGCCTGACGGCGCTCCAGCAAACCACCAACGTGGACCAGCTCGAATGGTCCGCTATGCAGCACGTCGCCCAAATTCTCCAGGCCCCCTTGGCCACCCTGGTCACCTGGCAGCCCGGCCGCCGCGCGGGCCGGATCGCAGCCCCGGTGGTCGGCAACAACCAGTTTCTGCTGAAGCCGGATACGGTGGTGCCGGTGCACACCGATCCGCTGATCCAGTGGGTGCTGCAGTCCGATGAGCTGCTGTCGCTGTCGGCGGAGTCGCTGTCTGCCGAGACTCGCCAGTGGCTGAATGCGCCGGGTCTGGGGGAGCTGCTGGTGATGGCCCTGCGCACCACGCCGGAGCATCAGCCCATGGGCATTGTGCTGGTGGCGGATGGGCCAGGTCGCCGCTGGGCGGAGCGACACCTGATAGCCCTGGGCACGCTGATTGGGCAGTTTGCGTGGTCGCGGCGAGCGCTGATTTTGACCGATCTGCTGAAGACGCAGCGGGAAGACCTCGAGCGCATGAACTGGTACAAGCACCGCCGCCTGGAGGATATCCACCGGGTGCTGGGGACTGGAATTCGCCGGCTCAATGAGCTGGGAACGCGTCAGGATGCCCTGACCGGAACCCGCCATCAACAGATTCTGCGGCAGTTCGGGAATTCTTTGGCGAGCCTGACCCAGGTGCTCAAGAACGAAGAGTGGCGAATGCGCATCTATAAGGGGAATGTGGCGCTGGTGAGCCTGCTGCGGCGATCGCTTGAGCAAGTGGAAGGCGTGGTCAAGCAGCGTCAGCTGTGGACTCAGGTGCACAATGACTTCAACCTGAGCATCAGCGGCGACGTCCTGAAAATCGAGGCGGTGCTGAACGAAGTGCTGCTGGCGGCTTGTCTGCGATCGCCTTCAGGAGGCCGCATCGACATCTGGTGCCGGCCCATCGACTCGACCTTGCTGGATCTCTCGATTACTGACAGTGGCGTGGTCGAGCCGCGCCTGCTAGAAGAGCTGCAGGCGGCGCGATCGGCGGATTTGCTGGCTCCCTCAACCCTCGATCAGCCCCCCGGCCTGCACCTCAAAATTTGTCAGGCCATCATGAAGCAGCTCGATATAGAGCTCACCTTCAGCCAACTCGAAGATGGCCGAGTCCTGACGCGTATGCTGCTGCCCGTCGCAGCCGGAATCCCCCTGGATTCGTCGATCTCCAGCTCCTCCAAAAGCAGCTCTCTGGGCTAAGCGCCCCCCCGACACCGTCAAGCCCCGTCAATCTCAATGCGCTGACGAGACTGCGTATCGCCGAATACCTTCAAAGCCGCCCGACGCGCTGGACAACGCCTAAAATGTAGAGAAGTTGCAGTAACGCAGGTGGGCTGAATGATCCCTATTGTCATTGAACAGTCTGGTCGGGGCGAACGCGCCTTTGACATCTATTCCAAACTGCTCCAAGAGCGCATCATCTTTTTGGGACAACCGGTTGATTCTGACCTCGCCAACCTGATTGTGGCGCAGCTGTTGTTTCTGGAAGCCGAGGATCCAGAAAAGGATATCTATCTCTATATCAACTCGCCCGGCGGTTCGGTGAGTGCAGGGATGGGCATCTTTGACACGATGAATCACGTCAAGCCCGATGTTTGCACGATCTGTCTGGGTCTGGCGGCCAGCATGGGCGCGTTTCTGCTGGCGGCAGGGGCCAAAGGCAAGCGCATGAGCCTACCCAACTCCCGGATCATGATTCACCAGCCGCTGGGCGGCGCCCAGGGTCAGGCGACGGATATCGAGATTCAGGCGCGGGAGATTTTGTACATCAAGCGCCGCCTGAATGAAATTCTGGCGGAGCGGACGGGCCAGCCCCTCGATCGCATTGAAACAGATACCGATCGCGACTTCTTTATGTCGGCGGAAGAAGCGAGAACCTATGGTCTGATTGACCAGGTGATCGATCGCAAGCCTTCGGCGAGCAACCCGATCGCAGTCTAGGGGCGATCGCCCGCTAAGGGCGACTGCCTATACTGGTTATACAAAAAAGGCGAGGAATTCCTCGCCTTTTTGCGTTTCAAGGGCATTGAAATAGCAGCTAGATCCCGTCTAAATCGCTTTCAAAGTTTGGTTTGAGATCGCCTTTTTAGGACTCTAGGAAAGCTACTTCAAGCTAATAAAATCCTTCTGGGAAATACCCGATCTCGCAGCCCAAAGACGGGACTTGATATCTTGGCTATTCAGGCTTGTGAGGGCTATCGTCCTTCGAGCTGCTGCCATCTTTAAAGCTGTCGGTGACAGCGTGCCAGAGCTCTTGCAGGACCTGCTTGACCTGCTTTTCTTTGCGAGCGATCGCCCCTCCGGCTTCCCCGAGCTTCTGCTCAAAGGTGCTGTGCCGCTGCTTCACCTGCTCGGCGACGGCCTCTGCTTTAGGCTTGGCGCTTTCGTACCAGGATTTCGCATCATCCAGGTACTTTTGGATCTCTTCGTGCTCGCCGTAGCGGGCGGCCAGGTTGGCTCGCAGCACGGCAAGCTGGGCCTGAAGCTGCGCATAGCGCTTGCGCATCAGGGCTGCCTCTTCGCTGCTCTTGAAGCCATCGATGGCGCTGTTGAGAGCTTCCCGCACCTGGTCTGCTTTGGTGCCGTCGCCCTCGGTGCTCTCGCTGGCTTCAATGTCGATCAGCAGGCTATCGACCTCGGTTTGCAGGGCCGCTTCTTGGGCTTCGACTTGGGCCTGGAGCTGCTGGATTTCGGCTTCGGACTGGGCGATCGCCTGGCGCTTTTGCTGGCTGAGACCGGCGATCGCCCCCTCCAGGGAGGCCGTCACGTCTTCTTTGACTTCGCCGCCGCGATCGCGCAGCGCATCGACCACCGCCGCAAAGATGTCTTTCACCACGGCCCGAAACTCCGTCGAGCCCTCCTTCAGCTCAGACCCTGCCTGAGCCACGGCGGCCTGCACGATCTCTCGCAGGCGATCGCCCCGGAGCTTACCTTCATCCTTCGCCCTTTGCAGATCAGCCGTAATGCGCTCTTTCACAGGATTTGCCATGGGTTAACTCCTTATCTCGCTGAGCGGGAGCAACGGTTTATCGTGGGCCATCGACACCTTTGTGCTAGCTGGCCAGCATCCTAGAAGCGCAGCTCCCTCGGCGTCCTGCTCTAGACTGGAGCCATCTCCTTGCCCAGAGTTCGCCTCTTGATCCCATGCTGACGCATTCCCCCTGAAATGGGCACAATCAGAAGAAATAGACGACTTCGCTGTCTACCCACTCAAGCTGAATTTGATGCAGAATACCGGCTCAAGGGGCGATCGCGTTTTCAGTGGGCGATCGCCATATCGGCGTGGTTTTCGGCGTGGGGATGGAGGCTGCAAACCACCTCATAAAAAACGGGCTTGGGCGGCTCCGCAAACAAAGGCGCCATCTTCTTCAAGATCGCCTCATACAGCGCGCTCTTGTGCGCCTCCATATCCTCGATGTTTTCCCAAAAAATCACCGAAATCCCGCGATCGGTTCCCGGCTCCTGGAGCAAATAAGCCCCTCTAAAGCCTTTTCCGTAGGTGGAAACCGCCTCGTAGTATAGATTTTTGGCCTCATCAAAGCGCCCGGGCTTGAATTCACCAATAGCGACATAGGCGAAATCATGCTTCAAAAAATCCTGGAAGTCTGACATGGTTACCAGCTCCAAATGACCTGTCTGAACTCAGTGTAGGGGGTTGATCGCGGTGGTGAAATTAATAAAATCTAAGGCCTGACAAGTCCTTTGAAGCTGTGAAAAATTGCAACAAAGCAGGGAGACTGTCCCCAAAATTTGCTGAGTCGGATGGGCGATCGCTCCCTGCTATTTCCAGATACTATGCTGCCCCAGCCCGTCTCCCCCAGCGCAGCAGCCACCCAGCGCCTAGTACCCCCAACCCCCCGATGAGACTGGGTTCTGGCACAGGATTCACCGGATCAAAAATCACGTTGCCGTAGCCATACCATTCCAAAGGCCAATCTGTTTGATATTCAAACTCGCGCCTGGGGAGGGGCTGCCCTGCCGCATCGGTACCTCCTGGATACCAAAATTGAAAGATTAGACCAGTCCCTTGATAGCTGTGCTCATAATTGCCGCCATCATAAAAGACATGAGTGGGAGTCCCATCTTGGAAATAAATGTAAGAACGGCCTAGCTCTTCATCTGCCTCTGTAAAAGTTTGGTCCAAAAAGTTGAAACTGAAGCGAACGTTTCCATCGAATTCGTGGGAATTGCTCGTATAAGAGACGCCAGAATATTCAAATCCACTGCGCTGAAAATGGGTGTCGTCAATGGTGACCGATCCCCGGAATTCTTGACCGGCGAGGGCACCCGTTAGGTTAGTAATGGTGAAGTGGTAAGTCAAGTCAGCCGCGATCGCACTACCCTGATGGATCCCCAAAATCGTCGTGGCCCCAACAGCGGCAAAAACAGCGGTCGCAAAATGAGAATTCAACAACGCTTTCATAGTGACCTCCCTGGAGGTAGCGCAAGATCTCCGGAGGGCGATCGCCCTCCCTTTGCTCAAACTGGCACCGCTGTTTCTCCTCTTGGCCAAGAGTCATACGCTAGCCAGCCATCAAGGACAACTGATGACCAGCAGGCTCTAAAAGCTGCATGTTCACTATAGCCAGTGTTGAAAAACTGGATTAAAAGATTGTGTAAAAGCTGTCTTTATTTCATCAAGATTCTGATAAAAAACCAGCCATTAATTAAATATTTTTTCCGTGAAATTTTGCACAAAAAACTTATGGTATTTATATTTGAATTATAATTTTCAGATTCCAAAATCATCGCTTATTTTTTAATATAAAAATATTCTTTGAATATAGAGCTGGCTTGATCTTTTGCCCAGAAGCTGTTTAATGATTGATGAAGTTTTGAATCTAAGAAATTGACGCCAGAACTATCGCAGAAAATTCAGCGTGATTTACAGATTGCCAATCGGGCGCTGCGGGTTCTAGGGGCCTGTACCCAGGCGGTGATCCGTGCGACTGACGAAAACGCTCTGCTGCAAACTCTTTGTCAGTTGATTACTGAGGAAGCGGCCTATCGCATGGCTTGGGTGGGCTACGCGCTCCATGATGAGGCAAAAACGGTACAGCCGATGGCCTGGGCCGGCTACGAAACCGACTATCTCAAAGCCGCTGAGATTACCTGGGCAGATGTTCCCCGAGGCCAGGGCCCGACGGGTCGCGCAATTCGATCTGGTCAGCCTGTGGCCTGCCAGAACATGCTAGAAGACCCAAGCTTTCTGCCCTGGCGAGCAGCGGCGCAGCAGCGGGGCTACCAATCTTCGCTGGTTTTGCCGCTGCTGGAAGGAGAAAAGGTCTTTGGAGCCCTCAACATTTACTCCGCAGAAGCAGATGCCTTTGATCTGCGAGAGATGGAGCTTTTGCGAGAGCTAGCTGATAGCCTCAGCTTTGGAATTTCGGTGCTGCGCGCGAAACAAGAGCGCCAGCGAGTAGAAGCGGCTTTGCAGCTATCCGAAGAGAAATTTGCGAAGGCTTTCTATAGTAGTCCTGTGGCAAAAAGCATCACAACGCTGGAGGACGGCCGATATTTAGACGTGAATTGGAGTTTTGAGGAGTTATTTGGTTATCGGCGCGAGGAAGCACTGGGTAAGACAACTCTTGAGCTGGGAATTTGGCAAAGACCCGAATATCGACTCAAGATGATTGGCCTGCTCAGGGATCATGGATCTTTGAAAGATTATGAAGCATTGCTCAAAACTTCTAGTGATCGGCCTATCATTTGCTCTCTTTCGACTGAGCTCATTCAAATTCAGGGCGTGACTTGCGCAATTTCTGCGATCGAAGATGTGACTGAGCGTAGGCAAGCAGAGCAGCTAATTGTGCAAATGAATTCGGAGCTTGAGCAGCGGGTAGAGGCTCGAACGGCGGAACTAACGCAAGCGACAGAGCAGCTTCAGCTCCTTAATCAAGAGTTGCAGCGATCGAATCAAGAGCTAGAAGAATTTGCCTATGTCGCCTCCCACGATCTCCAAGAGCCTTTGCGCGCAGTGACTGGCTACACGCAGCTGTTGATGAGCGAATATGGCGATCGCTTTGATGACACTTCGCGCTCCTACGCTGAATTTGTCATTGACGGCGCCAAGCGAATGCAGCAGCTAATTCAGGATTTGTTGGCCTATTCGCGGGTTGGAACTCGGGGCAAAGAATTTGCTGAGACTGACTGTAATACGGTCTTGCAAGAGGTGCTGAGAAACTTGCAGATGGCGATCGCCGAAAGCAACGCTGAAATTGTGATTGAATCCTTACCCATTCTCAGCGCTGACCAAAATCAGCTAGGACAACTATTCCAAAATCTAATTGCGAATGCGATCAAATTCTGTAAAGAAGAATATCCAAAAGTCCAAATTCGAGTAACTCAAAGAGAAACTGACTATCTATTTGAAGTCACCGATAATGGAATTGGCATCAAGCCTCAGTATCTAGAGCGAGTTTTTGAAGTCTTTAAGCGTCTTCATACTCGACGAGAATATCCAGGAACCGGCATTGGGCTCGCCATTTGCAAAAAAATTGTGATGCGTCATAATGGGCAAATTTGGGCAGAGTCCACTCCGGGTGTAGGGACAACATTCTATTTCACGATCCCCACTTAAAGTTATGAATCGCCGTTTGGATTGCCGACCGATCGAAATTTTGCTCGTGGAAGACTCTCCCAGTGACGCGAATTTGACGATTCGAGAGTTTGGCAGAGCAAAAATTGCCAACAATATTCACTGGGTAGAAGATGGCGAATCCGCCATGAACTATCTAAGGTGCCAGGAAGAATTTGCCAATGCGGTGCGGCCCGATTTGATCTTGCTGGATCTCAATCTACCCGGAATGGATGGGCGTGAAGTCTTGGCGGAGGTCAAAGCAGATGCCTCGCTCAAGCAAATCCCGGTGGTGGTTTTGACGACTTCTGCGGATGAGGAGGACGTTTTGCGCTCCTATAACCTGAATGCTAATTGTTATGTTACTAAGCCCATTGATATTCATCAATTTATTCACGTTGTTCAACTCATTAATGAGTTTTGGCTGGCAGCCGTAAAACTACCGGTTGAATAAGTGCGATCGCTTCCTAAAGATCTCAGCACTCTCTGATTTTGACTGCGAAATCACAACTGGTTCTCACGAAACTCTAGAGTCTCATGCATCCAGAATCTCTCCATGTTCTCCTAGTAGAAGATAGCCCAACGGATGCCCAGCTCTTTCAGCATGTATTTCTCCGAGCAGCAACAGGTAAATGGTCGCTTGTGCATGCTGAGCGTCTCAGCGAAGCCGTTGATTATTGCCAAACTCAGTCCTTTGATGTTGCGCTATTAGACTTACGCCTACCGGATTCAGACGGCCTAGAGACCGTCACGCAATTCAATCAGGCCGCCCCCGACATTCCGATCATTATTTTGACAGCCACCGATGACGAGGAGCTTGCCCTCCAGGCGATGGCCCAGGGCGCCCAAGACTACTTGGTCAAAGACCAGGTCACCACTCAGCTACTGCGTCGCAGTGTTCGCTATGCCGTGGAGCGATCGCAGATTATCCAGCAGCTCAGAAGCAGCGAAAAGAAAACCCTAGAAGCGCTGGATAAAGAGCGTGAACTCAATCAACTCAAGTCCTATTTTGTCTCGATGGTTTCCCACGAGTTTCGCAATCCCTTGAGCACATTGCGGGTGATGAGCGACATTTTGCTGCGCTTCGAGGGCCGCCTCACTCCAGAAAAAAAGCAAGAGTATCTGCGTCAAGTAGACACCGCAATTAGTCACATGTGTCAGCTGTTAGACGAAGTGATCCTCTTAGGCAGAGCGGACACCGGTAAGCTTGAGCTAGATCTTACCGAAGTTGACTTACAGGCGTTCTGTAATGAACTGATCTCGGCCTTACAGTTTAGTGATGAGCAGCAGCATATTCTGCAACTGGTTTCTGATACCCCGTTAGAGCGGGTTAAGCTCGACGCTGGACTCCTAAGGCACATCCTCACCAATCTTTTGTCCAATGCCTTGAAGTACTCGCCTCCGGCCTCGGTGGTGAAACTAACAGTGGCTTACCAGGAAATGCAGGTGATCTTCAACGTCAGCGATCGCGGAATTGGCATTCCTAAAGCCGATCAATCTCGTCTTTTTGAAACCTTTAGCCGCTGTAGTAACGTGGGCAAAGTCCCTGGCACGGGCCTAGGCTTGGCGATCGTCAAACGCTGCGTTGACTTGCATCATGGAACAATTGAAGTTGAGAGTGATGCGGGAAAAGGGACCGAAGTGACCGTTGTCTTACCGGTTGGGACGCTGCTTCAAAGGTTGCTAGACCAAAAATTTGTGGAAGCCAGGAATCAAGTAGGCTTTCCAAACCGAGACTAATTAAAAGTCAGACCCAGCTTAATGATCAAAAAAAAGAGCGAAGCCAACGCTGGCTTCGCTCAAAAGAATTTCAAAAGCGATTAGTGCTTCTTAACGTATGGGTTGAACGTTTAAGCAGACTTGCGCTTGAGATCTTTGAAAGAGATATAAATGGTCTCGGGATCATAGATGTGGCATTGATCCACGATCTCCCTCATCAGAGGCCAAGAGAACTTGCGCTCAATCATGTGCGCTCCCCAAGTTTCTTTGAGTTTGTGGTGAGCCATGCGTAGGTTGTAAGAAGGAATCGCAACCGACACGTGGTGGGGAATGTGGACATTGATGTCGTGGCACAGGATCTCGACCCAGCGGGGGTAAGAGCAGTGCACGGTACCTGCGAGCTGAGACTCAGCAGCGCTCCACTCGTTTTCTAGATAGAAGGGGATATCCGGGGCGGTGTGGTGCACCAGCGTGAAGGTGCTCATCCAGAAGTGGTAACCCAGCCACGGCATCAGCCAAAACTTCACAAAGCCCCAAACGCCGGTGGTGATGATCAGGGTGGGGAAGACGATCGCTGCGAAAATCAGCACAGCCGCGATCGACAGTTTGGCTTTCCCTTGATCCCGCTTGGAGAAATTGGACAGATCAAAGTGCAGCACTGCCCAGTGAGCAACGGACGCTACCCACCAGAACCGGCCCCGCAGCAGCTCATAGGACTTGCTGATGACGGGGGTCTCGGCGGCGTAGGTCTCAGGGGTCCACGGGTGCCAAGCGTTATCGATGTCTAGCTTGTTGGTGTGAATGTGGTGATGGTCGTGGAGGATGCGCCAGCAATGAAAAGGATAGATAAGGGGCAGCATCAAAACGTGGCCGACCAGGTCATTCACCCAGCGACGCTTCGCAAAGGAGCGGTGGCCGCAATCATGAGCAATTACAAAAAAGCCCGTGAGAGCGGTACCTGTGAAAAACCAAGCGAAGGGCAGCAGGAACCAGGGTGAAAAGACGATGCTGGTGTATCCCAGGATGACGGCAGTTACGCTCAAAAGGACAGACAACCAGGCCTTGCGGCTATTTTTCTGAAAGCATTCTCGAGGCAGCGTTTTAATAATATCTTTCAGTTGAATGTCAGCATCTACTAAAGATCGGGATGCGTTTGTGAGCTTCTCGGTCGTTGCAGTCATGAACGAGATTAAATCTCCATATAGCGTTAAAGTGCTTGTAGCTATGGGACCTCACACCAAGAAGATCGCTGAGCTCACTGATATACTGAGCGAGCGATGCTGCTGAATGCGTGTGTGAATGCCGGTACAGCCTTTAAGGAACCGATTTGGTAAACTAGCGCTCCAGAGATGAGAGCGTTTAAAAAACCTTCACATTTATACCATGTAAATTTGTTTCCGCCCTGCGGGAAATGCGGGTTTTCTAGTTTTCTAGAAGTGCCGAATTTTGCTATAACTGAGCAATTTTTGTCAAAATTGTAGAAATTTTCGCTTTCGTGGCCCCTAATCAACTTGGAGACGCCTGCGGCCGCCAAAAAACGAGCGCGATCGCCCCTCTAGGATCGGGAATGATATTTCTCGCTGACATCGTAAAGGTGGTTTTGGGTCGATCGCCCTTGACGAGAGCGCTATGCTCCAGATTGGTTGGTCTCGCGTCCGCACGTTTACATCACAGAATTCTGAAGGACTCGGCCTATGACTCAAAAAATGGCGCTTCCGCGAACCTTTAGCCAGCGCTTTATATCCCTGTTTTGCATGGGGCTAGTGGGGATCGCGCTTTTGCCGGTTGTTTCGATGCCGCTGCTGCGATCGCAGTGGGAAATGCTGCCGCCGTCGCGGCCTCCGCTGGGGGTGATCGTCGCTGCATCGGTGCTCCAACCGCTGATCCTGCTGGCTGTGGCAACGGCTTTTGGGGCGGCCTTCGCCCATCGGGTGAACCTGCGATCGCTTGTGGCAGAGGGGCGATCGCTAAAGCTCGTGTTTGCCACGCTGCCCATTGCGCTAGTAACCGGTACAGGACTGGGCTTGCTTTTCTCGCTGCTGGACTGGCAAGTGTTTCAGCCCCAAATGCCAGAATTTTTTGAGGCGGCCAATCGGCTGCAGCCCCGAACCTGGAGCACGATGCTGTTGGGGCTCCTCTATGGCGGCATTACCGAGGAAATCCTGCTGCGCTGGGGAGCTATTTCGCTTTTGGTGTGGCTAGGATGGCGCGGCTTCCAGCGGCGGCGAGCTGAACCGTCAAAACCTGTGTTTCAAGTGGCGATCGCGATCGCTGCGATCGCCTTTGCCCTGGCCCATTTGCCAGCCGTAGCCGCCTTTGCACCCCTCTCTCCTCTCCTGGCGCTGCGCGTGCTCCTACTCAATGGGTTGGGGGGGCTGATTTTTGGCTGGCTTTTCTGGCGGCACAACCTCGAAACCGCCATGGTTTCTCATGGGAGCGTTCACGTTGTGGTTACCCTGATTAGCACTTTGTTGCCTTTCTTGCCAAAAACTTAGGGTTCCGGGCGTCACCCTAAAAAAGAATGGTGCGGCAACTGAACTGAGCTGGGGGTCCAAAGGATTTCGCAAGTTTCCCCCTGTTCATGAAGGAATGTAAAGCCGTACAATGAGCGGGCTGTTGATAGTTTTCGGCCTAGACCGAAGGTTTTGCCATATACAAACTATCCTGCCTGTTCTTTTCGCCCTGAATTTCTCATAACGTGACATCGAATCTGATCTCTCGTCCGCCCGCGCGCGAATTTTTGCCGTTTACCCTCCAAGATGTGCGCCGCGCGATCCCAGCCCACTGCTTCCAGCCCAAAGCCTGGCGATCGCTCTCTTACTTTTTCCTAGACATTGGCATTATTGCGCTTCTGTATTGGGTCGCTGCCCAAATAGATAGCGCCTGGTTTTTTCCCATTTTTTGGTTTATGCAAGGCACCATGTTTTGGGCCTTGTTTGTGGTAGGTCATGACTGCGGTCATGGCTCCTTTTCTCGCTATCGCTGGCTCAATAATCTGATTGGTCACCTGAGCCATACGCCTATTTTGGTGCCCTATCACGGCTGGCGAATTAGCCACCGCACCCACCACGCCAACACGGGCAACATCGAAACCGATGAAAGCTGGTATCCGGTCACCGAAGGCTACTACAACGGTATGCCTTGGTATGAGCGTTTTGCCCGCTTCCACTTGATTTTGGTGGTGTATCCGCTTTATCTTTTCCGGCGATCGCCCGGTAAGCAAGGCTCGCACTTCTTGCCCGACAGTCCCCTGTTCAAACCCCATGAAAAATGGGGCGTGATCACGAGTACAGTTTGCTGCGCGCTGATGCTGGCATTTCTGATTGGCCTGGGCTTTTATCAGGGATTTGGCTTCGTTTTCAACTACTACTTCATGCCCTATCTCTTCTTTGTGATGTGGCTGGATGTAGTGACCTTCCTGCACCATACCGAAGCCGATATTCCCTGGTATCGCGGCAAGGACTGGTACTTCCTTAAGGGTGCTCTGTCGACGATCGATCGCGACTACGGCATCTTTAACCCGATTCACCACGACATTGGCACTCACGTTGCTCACCATATCTTTTTGGGAATTCCCCATTACTATCTGCGTGAAGCAACTGAAGCGATCAAGCCAGTCTTGGGTGAGTACTACCACGAGTCCAAAGAGCCTATCTTTAAGTCTCTCTGGCGCTCCTATCGCTCTTGCTACTTTGTTCCTGATAAAGGCAGCAAAGTTTACTATCAATCACCTCAACGCTAGATTTGCGTGAAGGTAATTGATAGTTTTTAGAGCGCCTCAATGCTCTAGAGAAACTGACGAAAAGTCCCTGAAAACGTCTCTTTCAAAAGCCCGATTAACGAACTGGTCTGTAATAATTTCAGTTTCCTAAAGTGGGGAAATTTGAATCTTCGGCCCCTAGTAGCGGCGATCGCGAATATTTGATGTATTTCAAACGCGATCGCCCCATCTACTAGGGGCTCTATTTATGCCCAATCTTAATGATCTAGCGCCAGTTTTTTAGACCAGCATTTTCCAGCGCTCAGCCTCGAGTGATTCATGGCTGTTGCTGAGTGCTGAGCGCTGAATTGCTTCAAAGCTTGATAGACATTACCCAAACTAGAGTTCCTCGATTAGAGCATTGCCCTAATCGAGACGTGCATCCAGCTTGAGTTGGGGAAACGGGACTGGCGCGATTCGAACGCGCGGCCTATCGCTTAGGAGGCGATCGCTCTATCCTGCTGAGCTACAGCCCCAAGGCTCAGACCCATGATAGCAACAGGTGCTATCTCCTCCAAGGTCATCTGCCCGACACCCACGGCTCGTCCCACGGGCCGCCTCCGACCTCCAGTCCTCCCAGAGAGCTGCTCGCTTCGACGATGGGGGTCCATCCGTGGGGCGATCGCGCTTTGAGGCTGAGGGAGACAGCGCCGTGCATGGTATCCCGGCAGCAAAAAATCAGGCCGTCTCGGGTGGGCGCCCGCAGCGGGGTGCCCGGGCGATCGCAGATCCCCGTCACCTCCACCGCAAACCGCTCATTTTCAGCCCGAATTTGCCAGTATCCCCAGGGCTTGATATGCCAAGAAACGCGGGCGTTCCACGGCACAAACTCATAAAACTTGCCGCGATAGTGCAGGCCCACCATGGCGACGGACTCCATCCAGGTCAGTACGCCGCGCCGTCCGCCGCCCGCCGTCAGCGCCAGGTCTGGCTCATCCTCAAAGCTGTTGCAGTTGACCCAAAACCACTTCTCGGGAAAGGCCCCGCCCCAGTTCTTTTCGCTGTAGGCAGGAGCGCAAGTAAAGTCATAGCGCTGGCCATTCCACTCGATCCAGCCGCTGGCGAGGCCGTGGGCCATGAGGATTTGCCAGCCCGGCTCGAAAATCGGCAGGAACGACAGCCAGCCAGCCGTGGACTGCTGGGCAGCACCGCGATCGCCCCATCCATAGACTGGCTCGATCCCATACTCCCAGAGGGCTGTCTGTCCGGAGCCCGGATCGCGGAGCTTCCCTTGATGCCAGGTGGCGGTGGCTTGATAACCCTCAGCGATCTGGTGATCGAAGTCGGCGGGGGGCAGCAGCCGAGGCGTCTCCCCAGGGGCGATCGCCTGCCAGTGGCCCAAGGCCAGCTCCCCAGGACTCGCCCAAAAGCCCCGGCAGTCCGGGAAGGTGCGACACAGGTACTCATCTCGCGGACCCAAGATCTGAGCCCCGCCGCCGCTGTGGAACTGGCCGCCTTGCGGATCTTCGATGGAGTACATGAAGGCGAAGGTTTCTCGCACGTCGGGCAAGGTGACCCGATAGTACCAACCCTCAAAGAAGCGGCGATCGCTCCCATCCCAGTGATAGCCACTGTGGGGCGTTTGGAGACTGCGAAATGGAGATCCAGGAGTCATGAAGTCGGAGCAAGCAACACCGCCCATTGTGCAAGAGGATCCCCCATCTCGACCACATCAAGGCCATTCTATAGAGAGAGAGCCCTAAACCTGAGATGGCCCCAAAAGAGCCCCGTCTGAAGTTTGCACTTGGGCGATCGCTCCCTAGCCGCCCGCCAGCAGGGAACTCTGTCCTGTGTCTGAGGTATCTCCATCGAGAAACCTGATATAAGTAGCTTGGCAGAACGAGCCAAAATTCCAGGGAAACGCTGACGAACCGATGGCCAGCGCTTACAACCTAACTCTAGGTAGTCCCCACGCCCCCAATGACCCTCGCCCTGCCTCCTAGCCACCCGTTTAGAGAGTGAGCGCTTCGTCGCCCCGCCCCGCGAGTGGTCGATGTGTCGATAAGAAAGCAATGTCAACGCTCCAACGCCTCCGAAAAAAGTCCGCCCGCCGCAAAAACTCGCCCAGCCTTTGGTTCGAGCGGGCAATGGCTGCTCTTGCCGCTCTCAACTTTGGCCTGGTCCTCTTCGATCTGACCTACATCTCCATGCGGGACTTTTGGCTGCGGGGCACCGTCCAGGTCATGAACTTCACCATCCAGATTCCCCTGCCGCCGATCACCGACTGGTATGACCCCATCAAAGGGATCGAGCCCTACCGAGACACAGAGATCTATCTCGAAACGGTCGATCAGCTAAAGCGCCAAGTGGCCCGCACAGGCTTAGAGTCTGAGGCTGTGGCGGTTTTGCTGGCGGATCTGCGCGATCGCAGTATCGCCATGATCGAAGACAACCCCTTTCTGGTCGCCGACAAGACCGGCACCCTCGAAAAAATCAAAAACCGCCTGCGCGAGCATGTCGGCACCGAATCTTCCAAGGAAGCCTTCGATGTTTTTTGGACCCAGACTTACCTCACCCGAGAAGGCTGGGAAGACTCCATCGGCTACTTCGATCGGCGCATCCGTCCTCTGATCGCCACCAACTACTACCGGCCCCTGGGAGAGAATGGGGAGCTTTACAGTAATTTTTGGGCCATCGACGCGCCCTTTGTCTTCATTTTTTTGGCGGAGTTCTTGGCCCGCACCTTCTACATCAGCCGCAAGCACAACGGCGTGAGCTGGATCGATGCCATGCTGTGGCGCTGGTACGACATCCCCTTGCTGCTGCCCTTTTGGCGCTGGCTGCGGATTATCCCGGTCACTCTGCGCCTCGACCAGTCAGGCCTGGTAGATATGGATCGGATCCGATCCCAGGCCAGCCAAGGATTGGTCGCAAGCATTGCCGAAGACCTGACCGAGCTGGTGGCGATCCGCACGATCAATCAGCTGCAGTCCGCCGTGGAGCAGGGAACGCTGACCCGCTTGCTCACCCGCAATGAAGCGGAGCGTCGCTCCTATATTGATCTCAACAATGTTAATGAGGTCGAGGCAGTCACCAACCTGCTTATACAGATGCTGATTTATCGGGTGCTGCCCAAGGTGAAGCCCGACATTGATGCGATCGTCAGCCACAATATCCAAGGGGCCGTGGGCCAGCTGCCTGGAGCCCAGTTGGTGAATCAGCTGCCGGGTATGGACCAGTTTTCAGCCCAGGTGACGAACCAGGTTTCTGCCCAGATCACCCAGACGATCTATGAGGCCGTAGTTCGGGGGCTCGAAGATCCTGTGGGTGCCGAGCTAGCGGGGCGCCTCGTGCAAAGCTTCTCCGAGGCGTTGGGGACAGAGTTTCAGTCCCAGCGCACGAGCGATGAGCTCCAGACGCTGCTGGTCGATTTCCTCGAAGAGTTCAAGGTGAACTACATTGCCCGTCTCAACCAAGAAGACGTGGAAACTCTCTTGGACCAGACGCGCGAACTGCGGCAGCAGCTTTCGGCCCAGAGGCAGGCGCAGGTTGCGGCTCGCGATCGCAGCTCTCTGGCCTCCTCAGACTAGCCAAACTCTGCCCCATCCTTGATCCCCGCTGGGGCGCGGCTAGCTTGTGGCATGTCGCTAAGTTTCCGGCTAAGATACATTAGATTAGTTCAACCGAAGGATATCGCCCTATCCTTTGGCGTGAACAGACATCATTTCAAAGAGGAAGTGGGTCAGCGCCCACTTTTTTTATTGGCTAAGCGGGGTTGTGGACCGGAGCTTGAGCGGCGATCGCCCCCCAAACTTCGCCCATAATGATCTGCCGAAATGATGTGAGCCCTTCGTTGAGACTCGTCATCAGACACACCGAAGCCATGGTGCACCCACTCGTTCCTCAAATCATTGATCTGGCCGTACCAGTTGCTGAGAACCTGGGCTTAGAGGTCGTTGGGGTTGTGTTCCATACCAATCAAAACCCCCCCGTTCTGCGCGTGGATATTCGGAATTTGCAGCAGGACACGGGCCTTGATGACTGCGAACGAATGAGCCGAGCCTTCGAGGAAGTTCTCGACAGCGTCGATCTCATTCCCGATCGCTACGTGCTAGAAGTGTCGAGCCCCGGCATCGCGCGCCAGCTCATCACCGATCGCGAATTCATTTCTTTTAAAGGATTTGCGGTCATCGTTGAACTTACCGAACCGTTTAACGGCCATAAAACCTGGACGGGGCAGCTGGTTCAGAGGGACGAAGAGTCGCTGTCCCTTAATCTCAAAGGACGCACTTTGACCCTTCCGCGATCGCTCGTGGCCACGGTGCAGCTAGACGAGCGTCGCTAAGACCGGTAGGGGATCAGCTCTAGCCTGCCGGCACAAGCATTTTGACTACCTTTGATGCTGATGTCGATCGCGCGCTGAATTCATGGAAGTTTAGAGAGTTTAAGGAGATTCGAGCGATGTCAATGGTTAACCTGCCAGGCCTGGCTGAAATGATCGATGGGATCAGCCGCGAGCGCAACCTGCCCAAGCACGCGGTCCAAGCCGCTCTCCGAGAAGCTCTGCTCAAGGGGTATGAGCGCTATCGGCGTACCATGCGCATGTCTGCGGGTGGCCTCAACTTCGATGAAGACTACTTCAACAACTTCGAAGTCGAGCTAGATATCGAAAGCGAAGGCTTCCGCGTCCTCTCCACCAAGACCATCGTCGATAGCGATAGCCTCATCAACCCTGACCACCAGATTTCGCTCCAGGAGGTTCAGGAGGTTGCAGCCGAGGCTCAGCTAGGCGACACCGTCGTGCTCGATGTCACGCCGGATCAGGCCGACTTTGGCCGCATGGCCGCCATCCAGACCAAGCAAGTGCTCGCCCAAAAACTTCGGGATCAGCAGCGCAAGCTAATTCAAGAAGAGTTTCAAGATCTTGAAGGCACTGTCCTCCAGGCGAGAGTGCTGCGCTTTGAGCGCCAGTCTGTGATCATGGCCGTTACCAGCAGCTATGGCCAGCCCGAGGTCGAAGCCGAGCTGCCCAAGCGAGAACAGCTCCCCAACGACAACTACCGCGCCAACGCCACCTTCAAAGTCTTCTTGAAGAAAATCTATGAGGGATCCCACCGCGGCCCTCAGCTCATGGTGTCTCGGGCAGACGCGGGCTTGGTGGTGGACCTGTTTGCCACAGAGGTTCCCGAAATTGAAGATGAGGTGGTGCGCATTGTGGCCGTCGCCCGCGAAGCCAATCCTCCTTCGCGGCATGTTGGCCCCCGCACCAAGATTGCGGTTGATACCCTAGAGCGAGACGTGGATCCTGTGGGCGCCTGCATTGGCGCGCGCGGTTCGCGGATCCAGGTGGTGGTCAATGAGCTGCGAGGTGAAAAAATCGACGTGATTCGCTGGTCTCCGGACCCGGCAACCTACATCGCCAATGCGCTGAGCCCGGCGCGAGTGGAGGAGGTGCGTCTGGTGGATCCGGATGCGCGTCAAACCCATGTGCTGGTGGCTGAAGATCAGCTCAGCTTGGCGATCGGTAAAGAGGGGCAAAACGTCCGTCTGGCTGCTCGTTTGACCGGTTGGAAAATTGACATCAAAGACATTGCCAAGTACGACTACGACGCTGAAACGGCGAAGATTGACGCTCTCATGGCAGCGCGTCAAGCCGAAGAAGAGGAAGCGCTAGAAGCGTTTGAGGCTGAGGGGCAGGCGGCGATCGAAGACGAAATCGAATACGAAATGGACGATGATCTGGCCCCGGAGTCTGAGGCGGCTGAGCCGGTTGAGGACGAGGCTGAAACGCTCTCCGAGGATGAGGCGATCGCCGAAGAGGCAGATGCGGAGGCCGACGACGACTCAGAAGAGTAAGATAGGAGACAACTGTCGCGGCTAGAGCTTTAGTCGCGACAAAGTTTTGACCTTACTGCCGGTCATTTGAGGGAGGTGGAACCGACGTGCAACCGAACTGCCGCCGCTGCATTAGCTGCCGCACAGCCGGGCCTAAAGTGGCCTTTTGGCGGGTGGTTCGAGTCTATCCGTCCCAGGCGATACAATTAGATGAGGGAATGGGGCGTTCTGCCTACCTTTGCCGAACATCCGACTGCCTGCAGGCGGCGCAGAAAAAAAATCGTCTCCAGCGATCGCTGCGATCGCCGGTACCCCCCGGTATCTACGACGTGCTCTGGGAGCGCCTCCACACTCAGGCCGCCCTAGCAGCGAACCTACCCAACGCACTGAGTAACGAGGACACAACGCGTTGAAGCATCTCCAGTCTCGCTAGAGAGCCAACCCATCGCGATCGCCCGCAGGGGGCTCAGCTCTGTTCCTGTCACCCAAAACCACCTGTGACAGAAGGCGATCGCTCCGCGCGTTAACGCAACCTTACACAGCTTTTGGGAGATTCATGCAAGATTAAAAACAGTAGAGTAATTTACGGTGCCGTCATGTTTCTAAACCTGTTCAATCCTTCACAGGATCAGAAGTCTGGCAGCGGTAAATCTCCAGCAGGTGTCACTGTTACTCAAACGGTAAGGCCCTATGTAAAACGGTAACGAACGTTTCGAGAGGGAATCGTGGATGAACAACGGAAAAGTCAGAATTTACGAGCTATCACGGGAACTCAATTTGGATAATAAAGATATTTTGGCGGTTTGCGACCAACTGAATATTGCGGCCAAGAGCCATAGCAGTACCATTAGCGAAGCAGATGCCGAGCGGATTCGGGCATCGGCGGAGAAGCTGGCGGGTAGCCACGCTTCAGCAGTCGCTATCAAACCCAACTCCCCAAGCCACGGCGCTGGAACCATGTCTCAGGAATCAAAGGGTCGTCCTGCGGTCAAGAAGCCTCAAATTCTAGAAGTGCGTCATCGCGAACCGTCAAGTTCACAAGAGTCTGACGACTCCACGTTGAAAGCAGGGCCTGCACCCGTGCGCCCTGCTAGCGTCCAACCCTCTTCGAGACCGACCCCGCCCGTCCGGCCCGCAAAGCCCGCTCCGGCTCGGGACGAAGCAGCCTCCGCTGAGGTCAAAGAATCCGCAGCTCCGGCAACCCCGACTCGCAATGCCGCCTCAGAGGGGCCTGTGACCCCGCCCGTTTCGCGGCCGGCCGTTCGGCAAGTCCGCTCGGCCGCTGAACTCCTTGGTCCCCCGTCGCGGCCCTCGTCTCAGCAAGCCGATGACGACGACCAGGGTATACGGCCATCCCAGGTCGAGCGTCCTATCCTCAAGCGCGATCGCGCAGACCAAGACACAGAAACCCGCGAGGCCAGAACTGGCGAGCCCCGGCGTCGCGAAGGCGGACGGCCTCCTGAGCGAACCGATCGCTCCACCAGCAGCGTCCCTGAACTGCGCCGTCCAACCAAGCCCGTTCGACCCACCCGCTCCACGGGTGAAACGGAAGACGAGGGCGAAGAGATCGCAGTCACCAGCGTGGACGATCAAGATCCCCTGGAGCTCAAGCGGCCCACCCCGCCTCGCCTCAAGCGCGTCGCTGGCAAGAAGCAGCGTGAGGACGACGAGAGCGAAGAATTTGCTGATAAGCCCACCAAAGCAGCACCCAAGAGCAAGCGTCGCCATCAAGAATTTCTGGAAGACGACGAAGAAGACATCGATTCGGACCTCGAGGACGGCCAAGGCGACGGCGCGACCCTGGTGTCTCTATCCCTGATGCGGCCTGCCAAGCCCAAAGCCGAAGGCACCAGCAAGCCCACGGGGACGCACCAGCGCGCTCGCAAGCCGCCCACCCGAAACAGCGGCGACAGCAACCAGCGGAGCTCCCGCCGCGAACAGCGCCAAGAAACCAAGCGCGAAAGACCTACCAAGATCACCCTTTCCAACGAACTCACAGTGCAGGAATTGGCTGATGAGCTCGTTGTAGCAGAAACCGAGGTCGTGAAGATTCTCTTCATGAAGGGCATCATGGCCACGGTTACCCAAACCCTGGACATCCCGACAGCGCGCATCGTGGCTGAGGAGCTAGGAGTTGAGCTAGAGGCTGCTGAGCAAGCGGCCGAAGCTCGCAAGGTCACCGAGATGATCGATGCCAATGACCTCGAGAGCCTCACTCGACGTCCGCCGGTCGTGACCATCATGGGCCACGTTGACCACGGTAAAACGACCCTGCTCGACTCGATCCGCAAGACCAAAGTGGCAGCGGGCGAAGCAGGCGGTATCACCCAGCACATTGGCGCATACCACGTTGATGTGGAGCACGATGGCCGGGTTGAGCAAGTTGTCTTCCTGGATACGCCCGGTCACGAAGCCTTCACCTCCATGCGGGCTCGAGGTGCGCGCGTCACCGATATTGCCATTCTGGTGGTGGCCGCCGATGACGGTGTGCGTCCCCAGACGATCGAGGCCATCAGCCACGCCAAGGCGGCTGAGGTGCCCATCGTGGTCGCGGTCAACAAGATCGACAAAGAATCGGCTCAGCCGGACCGCGTGAAGCAAGAGCTGATGGAATACGGTCTGGTACCTGAGGAGTGGGGTGGAGACACCATTGTGGTGCCGGTGAGCGCCCTCAATGGCGAAAATCTCGACACCCTGCTGGAAATGATCCTGCTGGTGGCCGAGGTCGAAGATCTCCAAGCCAACTCCGACCGGGCGGCCCGCGGAACGGTCATTGAGGCGAATCTTGACAAGGCTCGAGGCCCTGTGGCGACCCTTCTGGTCCAGAACGGTACCCTGCGCGTTGGCGATATTCTGGTTGTGGGCTCGGTCTTCGGTAAGGTCCGGGCGATGGTGAACGATCGCGGTAAGCGCGTGGATATTGCGTCGCCTTCCTTCGCCGTCGAAGTTCTAGGTCTGGGCGAAGTGCCTGCCGCTGGAGACGAGTTCGAAGTCTACCGCGATGAGAAAGAAGCGCGACAAACGGCTTCTAGTCGCGCGGCTCAGCAGCGCCAGTCCCGCTTGCAGCAGACGATGGCTTCTCGCCGGGTGTCCCTCAACAGCTTCTCGGCTCAGGCTCAAGAGGGCGAGTTGAAGGAACTCAACTTGATTCTCAAGGCCGACGTACAGGGCTCGGTCGAGGCTATTCTGGGCGCGCTGCAACAGCTTCCCCAGAAAGAGGTGCAGGTCCGGGTGCTGCTGGCAGCGCCGGGCGAAGTGACCGAAACGGATGTAGATTTGGCGGCGGCTAGTAGCGCGGTCATCATTGGCTTCAACACGACGCTGGCTAGCGGCTCTCGGGCTGCGGCAGATCACGCTGGGGTCGACGTGCGCGAATATGACATCATTTACAACTTGCTGGATGATGTCCAGGCGGCGATGGAAGGGATGCTCGAGCCTGAAATGGTGGAAGAGCCCCTCGGCCAAGTCGAAGTTCGGGCGGTGTTCCCGGTGGGACGTGGAGCTGTGGCGGGCTGCTATGTTCAGTCCGGTAAGGCGATTCGAAACTGCAAGGTTCGGGTCCAGCGCCGCGGCCAGGTGGTCTACGAGGGGAACCTCGATTCTCTGAAGCGGATGAAAGAGGATGTCAAGGAAGTCAACTCTGGCTTTGAGTGTGGCATTGGCATTGACAAGTTCAGCGCTTGGGAGATGGGCGATATCATCGAGACCTTCCGCATGGTCTCGAAGCGTCGGACTCTGTCGATGGCCTAGATAGAGTCAGGGGCAGCTCTTCTAAAGGGCTGCCCTTTTTGATGTTTTGCGTGATGGCGATTATGCGTTCATTCTGGTCAGAACCGTTTTTGTGGATCCATTTGGCGGGACTAGCTGCTGTGCCTTTGGCGCTGGAGGTGGTGTGCCTGGGGCTGGCAGCGGGCGATCCGATTTTGCCGGCGTGGCTAGAGTTTTTGCTGGTGGCTGGTGTGGGAATTGGGCCGGTGCTGCTGATGCAGTGGCTGCGTCCATTTTCGATTTTTAGCGTGCTGGCGGTGTCGCTGAAGCCGGAGCAGCTATCGCTGGATCAACGGCGAATGCTGAGTCTGTTTCGGACGCCAGCAAGTCACGTGGCGGCGATCGCCGCTTCGGTCTTTATGGCGCTGGTGCTCTGGAAGCTCTATCAAATAGCGCCCATCGCCGCGATCGCAACTCCCCTAGCGCCCAAGGACCACGTCGTTGGCCTCGCCGTGGCATCTGTGGCTTTCTTGGGAGCAAACTTGTTTCTCCATGTACCGGTCAGCGTGGTGCGGGTCATGGTGGTTAGCGAATCGGCCTTTAGCGCGACGCAGCCTTACCCACTTGAGCGCATTGACCGCGACTTTCTTTTGCCGGGGCTGCGGGTGAATCAGATCTTGCCGACGTTTGCGCAGGAGGCTGGACAAGTTGCAGCTGCTCCACCGACGGCGGCCAAGCGAAGTGCTGAGGAGATGGCGCCCCCGGATGCTTCCTCGTCTTCGCCAGAGCAGGAGTGAGGCAAGACGAGCGGACCCGCGATTTTCCAGCCAAACTTTTGCGAGAAGTTTGGAAAAAATAGTCTGCAATTTTGTTCAAGTTTTTGCCAATTGTGTCATCCTTGCTACAGAAAGCAGTTTTTTCCAAAATTTCTACGGTACTTTCCGGGAAACGTTGTCTGCGTAACCAGACAGCGTAAAATTTTTACGCCTACAATGGAGAGGACAAAGCGTCGGGTTGGCAGCACGCTCTAGAAGAGGTGCTTGGGAAGGACCGCATTCACCTGACGCCAATCGGCGAGACTGTATCACGATTGTTGAGGTGTCTATGAGCCTTTTTTCTTCTCCCGCTATTGGCCAGTTTTCTGAGGATTCTCAAATTTGGGAAAGCCTGAAAAGCGCGATCGCCTCTAGCTCTGGCTTCCAGCGCTGGCAGATGGAGCGCCAAAGCAATGGCAACCGTCAGAACTCTCTGGACCAGCAGGTCCGCCGCTACCTGCGAGAAACGCTGGAGACCCTGGCTTACTAGGCAGGAGCGATGCCTGAATGGCGATCGCGTGGCAAAGTTTGACAATTTTTGGATTCATCTTTTGGATTCATCGAAATGGGGGCCTTGGTGCCCCCATTTATTTTGGAAGTGGTGCGGCTCAAAAGGGGAGCTTGTTGAGCAGATCAACGCCGGGCAGCTGGCCGCTGAGGACCTGAAGCTGACGGTAAGCGTCCACTAGGCGATCGCCCTCAACCTGCACTTCCTGGGTTGGGTACTTTTGGATCACCTCGATCAGGCTCACTTGGCCGTCATCGGCTGCGGCTAAGACGAGCGCACCCCGCAACGCCTGGCGATCGCCCCGTCCCGATGGCGTATGGATCACCGTAGACATCTCGTCGAGCACCAAATTTCCTGCCCGGCTGTTCAGCAAGCGGTCAGCGAGGAGCGGATTGACCTTCACCGTGCGCGATAACGCTTTGCGCACCTCGGCGGGATTTTGGCCTGCGAGGCTCAAATTGGTGCGTAAACCGGACGAAAGCTCACCGTGCTCCGCTAGAGCCGTCAAATCTGCCACGGAGACCGTTTCTCGCAAAATGCTGTACTTGAGCAGAACCTGCTCAGCGGCGATCGCCCGCCCTGTTGCCATCCAAGCCACTAGACCGGCGATGCCCAGTGCGGGGATAACCCATAGTCCTTTGATTTTTGGTTGTTTGGTTGCTGGTCGTTGCATAGTGCCATCTGCTATCAAAATCTATTGACTCACCGTCCAGAATGAAGGTGCCCTCCTGAGCCGCCAACTGCCTCGGGAAATGTTTTGTTTGTCCGGTTCGATGGGCTCGGCGACCCTCCGGTGGCCCAAAAATCCGGAAAACCTGAGTTTTTGCTAAAAAAATCGAACTTAAGATGACGGTCAGTCCTCAAAATAATTGAATAACGTGAAAACTAGGGTTTGGCACCGTATCTAAGGGCTAACCAGCAGCCAAACGAAAGAGGGTGAGGTGCTTGGCTGAGTTTCTGCTTGGATCTAGGCGCGCTTCGCGGGACATCAACTGCGACAGCCTGCCCTGGACTTCGAACCAAGAGAACGCCACTGCGATGACTCACCCCATTGCCCATACCAATTGCTATACGAGAGAAAAATCGATGACTCATCAGGACCGCGTCTCGCCTCAAGGTCGCATGGCCCGACGACTGGCCCCCGTTAGCTTGCGGGCTGGATTGGTGAGCCTTTTGCTGTTGACGTTGGGAGTTCCGGCGATCGCCAGCAGCTCGCTGCCGACGGCGACCCGCGATCGCCCCACGCCCGCCTCGACCGCCCAAATCCCAGCCTCAGCGCGGGTCCTCTACGTCAACCCAGCTCGGGGTGACGACAGCTCCAGCGCCGGCGGCAGCGAAGCGAATGCCTATCGCACCATCACCTATGCCCTGCGCCAAGCCAGCGCCAACACCGTCATTCAGCTTGCTCCTGGCACCTACAGCCGCGACTCTGGCGAAGTGTTTCCGCTGACCATTCCTGCTGGCGTGATTTTGCGAGGGGATGAGTCTAACAAGGGCCAGACCGTGCTGATCGTAGGGGGAGGCACCTATCTCAGTCCCAGCTGGGGAGGTCAGAGCGTCGCTGTACGCGCAGAGAAGACCGCTTCCGTGCGGGGCGTGACCATTTCCAATACCGCCGATAGCCGCGGAACGGGGCTGTGGGTCGAAGATGGAACCCCCGTTATTCGCAACAACACCTTCACCAACAGTCGCCGTGACGGCATCTTGATTGCCGGTAGCGCAAACCCCACCATCGCGGACAACGTCTTTGTGCGCAACGGCGGCAACGGCCTATCGGTGACCCGCGCGGCCCAGGGACAGATTGAAAACAACGTCTTTCAAAGTACAGGCTTTGGCATTGCCGTTGGCGGCACCTCAGCGCCGAGACTGGCTTCCAACCGGGTGATCGAAAATGTCGACGGTATCTACGTGAACGACAACGCTCGCCCGGTGCTGCGGGGCAACACCATCGAGCGCAACACCCGAGATGGCGTGGTGGCGACCATCAACGCCCAGCCCGATCTGGGCACTGCGGACGATCCAGGCGAAAATATCCTTCGCAACAACGGTCGCTACGATCTGCACAACGCGACCCGCACCAACACGATCGTGGCAGTGGGCAACGACATTAACCGCGATCGCATTGTTGGCAAGGTGGACTTTGTTGCTACCTCGATTCCTTCTTCTGGCTCCTTCAGTGATGTGACGGGCCACTGGGCCGAGGCCTACATTGCCGCTTTGGCTAGCCAAGACATTATTGCCGGTTTCCCCGACGGCACTTTTCGGCCTAGCGAACCGGTGACGCGGGCTCAGTTCGCGGCGATCGTCGCTAAGGCCTTCAATCCGGCTCCCCAGCGGGGCGCGACGACCTTCTCGGACATTCGCTCGGGCTATTGGGCGACCCAGGTGATCCAGACGGCCTACCGGGGCGGTTTCCTGGCGGGCTATCCCGGCAATATCTTCCGGCCTGAGCAGCGCATTCCGCGAGTGCAAATCCTGGTGGCCTTGGCCAATGGCTTGGGGCTCTCGCCCACCAATACCAACGTGCTGTCGGTGTACCAGGATGGGGCGCAGATCCCGTCCTATGCCGTGGGGCCGGTGACCGCAGCCACAGAGCGCCAGCTGGTGGTGAACTACCCAACCGCGACTCAGCTCAACCCCAACCGCGAAGCGACCCGGGCAGAAGTGGCGGCTCTGGTCTACCAAGCGCTGGTGAATGCAGGCAAAGCAGAGCCCATCGACTCGCCCTACGTGGTCAAACCCTAGCGATCGCCCGCGAGACGCGGGCTCACTGACTAGACAACACAAAAGGCCAGGGATCCGAAGATTCCTGGCCTTTCGTAGATATTTATAAGGATTTATCGCTGAAGGTCTTTATATTGGCTGACCTCCTTTTATTGACTGTTATCCTCGCAGGGTTTTCGGGGGTCGGTAGATTTCGTAATGTTTTCTTTGTATTCTTTCCTTGTCTTTCGTGATTTTTCGCAATGAATTGCCGCAAAACTTCAAATTGGCGGCGCTGAAAGCCCCAGGCTAGGGCTTTTTCCGTTTCGCGGCGTTTTTGGGCGATCGCCGCTCCCAGCGCAGCAGCGCGATCATCAGAGCGACCACCCCCACCTGCAGGGCAAAGTTGGGCAGCGCGCTGCTCACGTCCCGCCCCGCCAAGATTTGGGTCAAGAAAATGAAGCTGCCGATGCCTCCGGACGCAGCGAAGGCAACGTAAATAAACTGTCGCAGCCCTTTGTAGGGGGCTGCGGCCTCGGCGCGCAGCCGCTCGAAGGCTTCGGGGTCGCGCTGCTGTAGGCGACGACCCGCAGGGCTCGGATTAGGGTCAGGCATAGCTTGCTGGCAAAATGATTAGATAATCTTCTGGAAACAGCCGCAAAAAAATGGGCGATCGCCCTTTGATGCTGCTATACTAGTTTACCGTTACATGCCGATGTGGCTCAGTGGTAGAGCACTCGATTCGTAATCGAGCGGTCACGGGTTCAAATCCCGTCATCGGCTTTCAAAAACTTACAGAATCAATGATTTAGAGAGCCTCAATCTGTTTGGATATGGCTCTAAGAGTCTCATTTAATAGTACAAACTTTCTATGAATTGGTCATTTTGAGACCATATAAGCCAGTTTTTTGGGGTAAAAAATTCCTTTCTCTGACACTAATGCTGGCTCGAATCCACCCATGATGAGGTCTTAGGTCGATTCCTTGACCTCAACCAGAAACTTCCTGAAGAAGAAGTGCTAGGCGGCAAGCCCGCTGAGAGCAAGCAGAAAAAGGCAGCGAAAAAGTTTGCCAAGCCCAAGAAAGCGGACGACACGCCATTATTCCCAGGCTTTTCATTCTAAAGTCATGCCACCCAGTTCATGTCGGTACCCAAAAGCAACGTATTTTCTCATGAAGTCTTTCATTGAATCGGCTACAACTTCTTTATCGGGGATGCTGCCTTCAGGAACATCTTTGAAGAAGTTCTTAGCGGCTTCGCGTGAAAGAGTACTGACAAAGTCATTTGTTTGTTTGATCGACATCGCTTCCTTAAGATCTACCCATGCTCGATTGATTTCTTGATTGAAGTGTGGCTGTTGCTCAAATAGATCTAAAAGCTCCTGTCTAGAAATGGCAATCTTCATCTCTAGAGCAACCGTCTCATTCTTGACTACATCAAACGTGTATGTAGCGTTGAGAGGGGTGCCATCGTAACGATCTGACAACAGAACGAGAAATTTGAAGGTGCTAAAAAAATCGATATGGGCAAACAAAATACCTTCCGAGGGATCGCCCTTTACATAAAGCGTATGAAAAACCGTAAGATTTTCGCCATCAAGTGCAGTGAAATTATCGGGATAGAAAAAACATACGCAGCTACGGTTTTGTCCATCTTTGATGTAAGGAATTAAGTGGGCGATGGTATCCCGTGTCCCGCCTTGATGGAGATATAACCCAATCGCCATTTTACAGATGGCTCTAAAGGCTTCTTCTCCTCCAACAGTTTCCTCATGATGAACTGGGCTAGTCATATAAGAACCTTGTGGAGCAGCCTCATCCAGTATGGCTTCAACATCTAGGCACGGATATTTTCGCTTCAGTCCCTGTAAAACCTCCCGCATCTGTTTCTTATCTTTAGCAGAAATTGATAGGTGAGGTGCTCCATCAATAGTGGAATTTTGGATGACAGGCTTGATTGAAACTGGCTTGCCTCCCGCACTAATAAAAATTTTCTCTCCTGTGCCTGTAATTGTTACTTTAATTGGGGGATTGGTGCCGCGATCGCGTTTAATATTCAGCAACAAGCCAATAAAATTAAGCTGATTGGACAGTGCTGCATCAATTTTATCAAAGTAAGGAGCACACTCCTGACACAGCAAAGAGTCTGACTTTAGCTTGCCTCCCAGTGAATTTAAAAGAATATGCTCTTTATAACGATTTTCTGATTGAATTTCTGTTTCGCAAATGTAGCACTGTGCCATTTCGAGGCTCCACTTTCGATATTTTGTGCATAGTGTAAATGTTACATACGGTACTTATACTTTAGCCACGGTGATTGCTCTGTTGGAATTTCGCGCAGAATGTTACCTGCGAGTCGCGAGAAATGTAGATCGATTTATTTAGAGGCTCAATAGTCTGGAAAGGCATAGGCATGGTTACCTTGCTGCGTAATCACCCTAAAAAATCCTTTATAATCTCCAGATTTATTCCTTAATTTATCTTTATAGCTCTCGAAGACCCCGTGTTTTTCCTGAGATTTTTTGAGTAAAATCCTCCCTTTGATTACTAAGCGTCATTGGCAGCGATCGCTACATCTCGTCCGAAAGTGGGCACCTTAAAATCAAGAGATCTGTGTTTCCCTTGGCGTGCTGCCTGGACTTGGCTCCATGAACCTGCAAGACTTTTCCCGGCGAATCAAAAAGATTCTGCTCATCCTGTCGATTGCGCTGATCTATTACATCACAGCAAAATTAGGGCAGTTTTTGGCAATTCCCCCTGGCTTTATCACGCCAGTCTATCCGCCCTCTGGTATTGCCCTAGCGATGATCCTGCTTTTGGGATACCAGGTTTGGTGGGGGATCTGGCTGGGAGCTTTTGTGGCGGCGGCGTGGGCACTGTGGGCGAATACCGGCGTTTTGCCCATGGCGGTTATCTCAGGTCTTGGGATTGCCACGGGCTCTGTTTTACAGGCGATCGCCGGAGCGTTTCTCATTCGGCGCCTGATCGGCAATCGCCGAATTTTTACCAACGTCCCCAGCGTGACTCGGTTTACCGGTATCGAAGTTTTGAGCTGTATGGTGAGCCCCACCTTCGGCTCAACCGTGATGTATTTGTGCGGGTTCATCAAGGCCGAAAACTACGTCATTAGCTGGCTGACTTTTTGGCTAGGAGACTTGATTGGGGTTCTGGTGGTTGCGCCGCTGCTGCTCTCTTGGATTGGCAGTCGGTATCAGTCCTTTGAGAAAATCAATTCATCCATTCACCCGAGTCCAAAGGCTTTTGCCCTAGAGACGGGACTGTGGCTTTTGTCATTGCTCAGCATTGGCATGGTGGCCTTTGGGTTTAGCTATCCCGTGGAGTATTTGCTCATCCCGCTGCTGGTTTGGTCGGCGTTTCGGACAGAGCAGCGTTTTACGGCGATCGCCATTGTGTTGGTGTCCGCTCTGGCGATCGCCGGCGCTATTCGCGGCACCAGCTCCTTCAACCGCAGCACCCTCAATGAATCTCTGCTGCTGCTGCAAACCTTCTTAGGGACCGTCACCGTCACGACGTTGATGTTGTCGGCTGTGATCATGGAGCGCGAACAAGCCAAAGAAAGATTGCAGCGCGTCAACGAAGACCTAGAGCTCAAAGTAGAAGAGCGCACCGCCGCCCTCAAGCAGTCCAAGGAAGCAGCAGAAGTCGCGAGCCACGCCAAAAGTGAGTTTTTGGCAAACATGAGTCACGAGCTGCGGACCCCGCTCAACGGCATCTTGGGCTATGCCCAGATCCTCAGCCGCTCCCAAAGCTGGGGCGAAAAAGAGCGCAAAGGCATTGATATTATCTATCAGTGCGGCTCGCACTTACTGACCTTAATTAATGACGTTTTAGACATTTCTAAAATCGAAGCTCGCCGCCTAGAGCTAGAGCCTGCGATCGTTCACCTGCCCGCCCTTTTGCAGGGAATTGCTGAAATTGTTGGCATTCGCGCTAAACAAAAAGAAATTGATTTTGTGTATCTGCCCGATGCAGATTTGCCAGAAGGTATCGAAGCTGACGAAAAGCGCTTGCGGCAAGTGCTGATCAATCTGCTAGGCAACGCAGTTAAGTTCACCGATCACGGCAAAGTTACTTTTAGAGTTCGGCGATTGCAGGCTCCAGAAAATCACGCGTCAAGAAAGGAAATTCAGGCAGAAGATGCCGAAACTTCAACTGTACGCCTGCGCTTTCAAGTGGAAGATACAGGCATCGGCATCGATGCTGAGGCCATAGAGAAGATTTTCCAACCCTTTGAGCAGGTCAGTAACTACAAGCGCAATTCCGAAGGAACTGGCTTGGGACTGGCCATTAGCCAAACGATCGCTCAGATGATGGGCAGCCATATTTCTGTCCAGAGCCAGGTCGGAATAGGCAGCACATTTTCCCTAGAAGTCGAGTTTCCGATCGCGACTGAGTGGCGACAGTCCACCCTGAACGCCAATGGAGAGCGCCTAGAAGGCTACCAAGAAGAACAAAAAACCATTTTAGTGGTTGACGATAAGTGGGAAAATCGATCCGTTATTGTCAACTTACTGGAGCCTTTGGGCTTTGCTGTGATTGAGGCGGAGGATGGAAAAGATGGCTTAGAAAAAGCCTGGAAACATCAACCAGATCTGACTATTACGGATATTCTGATGCCTGTTATGAATGGCTATCAGTTAATTCAAGGGATTCGAGAGTCCGATACGCTCAATTCAATCCCAATTATTGTTTCCTCAGCCTCGGTTTCAAACCTGGAGCAACAGCAGAGTCTAGATGCTGGAGGGAGTGCTTTCTTAGGGAAGCCTGTCGAAGCTGAAAGCCTATTTCGAATGTTGCGTAAGTACCTACAGCTTACTTGGGTTTATCAAGCGCCAGTTTCGGATTTGAAACCAGAAGCGACATTGACTTTACCGGTATCGACCTCTGTGCCGGTGACGAGCCTAGCTCCTGTGGGTCTAGACGCTGTCCCATCGTCAGAGGCTCTAGCGCAGCTACTTGATTTGGCTCAGCAAGGCCGCCTGAAAAGACTCGTGGATCTTGCCCAGGATTTAGTTGTAGAAAATGCCCAATATGCACCTCTGGCAAAGCAGCTCTCTGAGCTGAGCAGAGGGTTTCAGGTCATAAAAATAGAGGAGCTGATTCAGCAATTGCTTAAGCAGGCTGCTGATAAGAAAGCTGCTGAATCGGAGAGAGGTGAATAATGAATAGTCTGCCATTGATTTTGGTTGTTGATGACACGCCAGCGAACTTGGAAGTGGTGGTAGAGGCACTGAGTGATGCTGGTTTTGAGGTGGCGATCGCAACAGATGGAGAGCGCGCGATCAGGCAGGCAACCCTGAGCCAGCCGGACCTGATTTTGCTGGATGTCATGATGCCGATTTTAGACGGCTTTGAAACCTGCCGCCGTCTCAAAGCCTCTTCGGTGACCAGCGATATTCCCGTGATTTTCATGACGGCTTTGTCGGATACGACGGACAAAGTTCGAGGGTTCACTCTGGGAGCAGTTGACTACGTCACGAAGCCGTTTCAAGAGGCAGAGCTGATTGTTCGCGTCACGACTCAGCTCAAATTGCGCCAGCTCAACCAAACCCTAGAGGAGCAAGTAGAGCAGCGCACCGATGAACTGCAAAAAGCGCTGCAACAGCTCCAGCAGTCTCAGGTACAGCTTGTGCAGTCTGAGAAGATGGCGATGCTAGGCCAGCTCGTGGCTGGCGTGGCCCATGAAATCAATAATCCTGTCAACTTTATTCATGGAAATTTAGTCCACGTACAGGAGTATGTAGAAGATTTGCTGACCTTTGCGGAGGTGTATCAGCAGTGCAGTGCAGAAGCGCCAGCGGCCCTTCAATCGGCTGCGGATGATCTGGACTTGGCCTTTGTTCAAGATGATCTCCCCAAGACGCTGGCCTCGATGAAAATTGGCACTCAGCGTATTTGTGAAATTGTGCGATCGCTCCGCAATTTCTCGCGCCTTGACGAGTCTGAGTGCAAAGCCGTCAATGTCCATGAAGGGATTGATAGCACGCTGCTGATCTTGCAGCACCGCCTCAAGGGCACGTCCAATCATCCTGAAATTCAAGTGATTCGCGACTACGCCGCTGTGCCGCCAGTGGAATGCTACGCGAGCTCGCTCAATCAGGTTTTTATGAATATCTTGGCTAACGCGATCGACGCTCTCGAAGAGCAGATGACTCAGCGAACCTATCCTGAGAATCAACAGCGGCCAAGTCAGATCGCGATCCGAACCTCGGTGCTCGAAAATCAGTGGATAAAAATTGCGATCGCCGATAACGGGCCTGGTATTTCTCCGCAGATTCAGCGACGTATCTTTGACCCCTTCTTTACAACCAAGCCTTTGGGCAAAGGCACCGGCATGGGGCTCTCGATCAGCTATCAAATTATTGCTGATAAGCACCAAGGCAAGCTCGAGTGCATTTCGACGCCGGGCGAAAGATCGGAGTTTATTATTCAGATTCCGATTCGGCAGCCAGCCTTGGCAACTGCCGGGGGTCGCAGTGAATCCAGCAACAGCTAAAACACGACGAAACAGGAGATGAGCAATCTTAGAAAATTAGTGTGAAAACCAGGATAAATGCCAATAGTGGCTGACTGTTAGTTTGAGAAAAACGCTATAAATTTCCGCAAAAGCGCTCTGAAAAGTTAGTTTTCAGAGCGCTTTTTGCTCAATAAACTCTTCGGAAGAAAGGCTTTCGGGGGGCGATCGCCCCCCAAAAGATACAGACGACCCATCCGCTTAGCTGCGAATCTGGACCGGCATCACGAGATAGGTCATTTTCATTGCGCCAATGGGCACTAGGACAACGGGGCTAGTCGCCGTATTGACCTGAATCTGGACCTCGGTTGACGGCAAAACCTTGAGGCCGTCGAGCAGATATTTCACATTGAAGGCGATGTCTAGGTCTTCGCCGGTGAGCTGAGCCGGGACGGCTTCCTGGCCGCTGCCCACGTCTTGGGCATCCACCGACACCGTGATCTGCTGCTGAGCCGAGTCTAGGGAAATTTTGACAATATTATTCTTGCGATCGGCCAGCACCGCAATCCGCTCTAGGGCCGAGATCAGCGATCGCCGCTCCACCGTGACTTGGCGAGCAAACTGCTTCGGAATCAGCTGGCGATAGTTGGGATACTGCCCCTCTAGCAAGCGACTGGTCAGGCGCTGGTCCGCCCATTCAAAAACGACCTGTCCCGGCTCCGAGCGAAGGGCGATCGCCTCCGTAGACTGGTGCGCGGCTAGCATCCGCTCCAGCTCCCGCAGGGTTTTCCCCGGGATCGTCACATCCAGCGTCCCTTCCCCTCCCACGATCGTCGCCGCTCCTTCTTCGGAGCTGGTCTGCACCACCGCTAGCCGGTGGCCGTCCGTGGCCGCAAACTCCAGCCCCTCCGCCTGGATCGTCACGTGGACCCCCGTCAGCACCTGCTTGGTCTCATCGGTGCTCGCCGCAAACAGAGCCCCCTTGAGCCCCTCGATCAGCGCCTCCGCCGGCAGCTGGGCCACGTCCCCTTCCTCGATGATCGGCAGCTCCGGAAACTCCTCCGCCCCCATGCCCCGCACCTGATACTTGCCCGAGGCCGACTTGATCGTGACCGTCGCTTCCCCCAGGTCATCATCCAAAACCATCTCTCCGTCGGGCAGGCGCGCCACGATGTCCCCCAGCAGCTTGGCAGGCAGCGTGATCTCTCCCCCCGCCTCAATCTTGGCGGCGAAGCTGGTCCGAATCCCCAGGCTCAAGTCAAAGGCGGTCAGGCTCACGCGCTGGGTGGCCTCATCTGCCGTCAGCTTGACATTGGCAAGTACCGGATGGGCAGGGCGAGACGGGACAGCGCGGCTGACCAAAGAAAGGTGAGTACTAAGATCGCTTTGGGTACAGGCGAGTTTCATGGCGGTCTGCTGAATGAGGCGTTTAATAGACTACAGCAATTCTTGGCTAGGAGCGATCGCCCCTTGTCAGGAGCACTTCGCAAGCTTCCGTACCCCTAACCCATCCTCCGGAAGCGCTTGCCCAGATGATCGCTGCCCGCGAAAGCTAGCATTGATTAACACTCGATTCATCTAAGCAAACCCGCACTCCATCCACTCCAGAGACATCATGAAGCTGGCAAAAAAGAATCTCGATCAGCGCCTCGATCACACCTATGACGTCATTATCGTCGGTGGGGGGGCCGCTGGCCTCTCCGCTGCCATCTACCTCCAGCGCTATCGGCTTTCCTGCCTGGTCATCGAAAAAGGCCGGGGCCGCTCCTTTTGGATGCAGGACCTGCGCAACTACCTGGGCCTCGACTCCACAACACCCGGACGCGCTCTCCAGCAGCAGGGCCTCGATCATGCCCTATCCCTAGGCGCTGACCACCTGCGCGCCTACGTGGAAGACATCCAAGACGAAGGAGAAACCTTCGCCGTCAAGGTCAAAGTGGGCAAACAGGACAGCGTTTATCCCACCTTTCGATCGCGCTACGTGATCGCGGCTAGCGGCATCATCGATCGCCTGCCCCAGCTTGAGGATATGCAAAATGTCTTTGACTTTGCGGGCTACACCCTGCACGTCTGTATGATCTGCGACGGCTACGAAATGGCCGATCAAAAGTGTGGCCTGTTCGTCGGGTCAGAAGGGGCGATCAACACCGCTTTTGTCATGAACTGGTTTACGCCCTACCTCACCGTGTTTACCCAGGGCCTGTGTGAGGTGAGTGCCGAAATGCGCCAAAAGCTGCAAGAGCATGGCTACCCCCTGGTCGAAACCCCGATCCGGCGCTTCCTGGGCGAAAATCACCAGCTCAGCGGCGTAGAGCTGACCGACGGCTCGGTGGTGGAGCTGCAAACCGGCCTGGTGGCCATGGGCTCGGAATATCACAATAAATATCTGGAAAGCCTGAATTTGACCAAGCAAGGGGAGAATATCGTGACGGATGAAATGTGCCGTACGTCTCATTCTCGGGTCTTTGCGGTGGGAGATCTAAAAGTCGGTCTCAATCAGGTGTCAATCGCGGTTGCAGATGGTACATTAGCTGCAACGGCAATATGGCGAGACATTCGGCGCGCTTCATCTCCCCGCCGTTGGGAAGAAAACCTTACTACGGGAGCTGCGAAATCGTGACTCAAACTGACCTTTCAAGTTTTCAGGATCTCCAATCTCAGGTCGTGAACCTGCGGGAAGAACTGCAAATGCGCGACCAGCTCGTGCAGCAGCTGTCCCAGGAGCTGTTTCGCTTGGTGAAGGGCAACACCGGGTTCATGCCGACGCCGGAGGTGTCCGAAAAGCACCAGGCTGAGATGCGGGCGCTGCGGGAGCAGCTGCAGGGCGTCGAGCAGCAGGTGTCTTTCTACCAAGAACAGATTTCCAGCCGCGACTCTGAGATCTATCAGCTGCGGCAAACGGTGCAGGAGCTGACCGATCGCTCCCGGATGCTGGAGCAGGTGGTGCAGGAGCTGCCGAAGGTGTACCGCCAGAAGTTTGCGGAGCGCATGGCACCGATCAAGGAGAAGGTGGCGGCGATCCAGCAGGAAAACCGGAAGCTCCACGCGGAGCTGCAGAGCGTGAGCTATCGCCTGGCGGTGCGCAATCGTCGGGCTGGCAGCCTCGATTTGCCGAGCTTCCCCCGAGGCGCGATGCCCAATGTGCCGACCTTCAGCGACGTCTAGGTGATTTTCGGAGCATATGCGGGTTGCGATCGCCGTTGATGGGGCTGTCGATGAGACCGGTGAGCCACGAGAGGCTACCCCGGCGCTCATCCAGTCCATTCGTGCCCTCCGGCAGGCGATCGCCTCCTCGAACTTCGATGGGGACGGCCCAGGCGGCCAAGAGGCCAGCGTAACCGTGGTTTCGGCCACGGCGCTGAGTCCGGAGGCGATCGCCCCGAAGACGCTACTGGTCCCCCTGACCCTCGATCTCCCAGAAACGCTTCACTTCCCCGAAAAAACGATTTACGCCACTTGCCGTGATGTCCCACTGCTGCGCCAGCGCGTTCAGCAGTGGGACTTTTTGGTAGGAGAAGGCCAGTATTGGCTGCCCGTTGTCCAGACGGCCAAGGGGCCGCTGTACGCCGAGGCGATCGCGCCCGCGGCCCCGACCGGCTACTGCCAGCCCCTCCACCTGGCCGATTACCAGCGTCAGCCCCTCTACCGCCTGAGCCAGCGGCTGCTGTCGTCTTTGGCCGCGCCTCCGGCGGTTTATTTGCTTCAGTTTGGCTACCAGGGCGATCGCTGGTGGTTTGACCGCTTGTGGCCCTTTCCGGCGCCGCCCGCGATCGCTAGCCTGAGCTGCCAAGCGCCGAATCTGTTCAGCTGCCACTGGCACTGCCTGCGGGGGCAGCCGCTGCGCGACATCGTCATTCGGCCGCCCGTGGACCACGTTTTGCTCTAGTCGTCACCCCCGACACGAAAAAAGCCGCGACCAGAGGCGATCGCGGCATAGAAGCGATGAGAGATGAAATGCCTCAGCATTCCCGGAGCCCATCGATTGGGATTCACACGTTTTTGGCTGTCAGACTCTCTAGAAGACCAACCAGGCCGCTTTGACGACCCTTGCTAGAGCTCAGTTCTAGGCTGCTAGCTCGCCTTTGAGGGGCGCGATCACGCGAGGGCGGTGATGCTTCAGAGCCGCCTCCGGACTCTCAAAAATCTCAAATACCCGATCAAGCTGCGTGATTTCGAGGATCAGACGCACAGGTGCCCGCAGGTTGCAGATGACCAAGCGGCTACCACAGGCTCGGGCTGCTTTCAGACTCTCAGTCAGAGTCATCAACCCGAAGCTATCAATAAACTCGATTTGGTCGAGGTCTAGGATCCAGAGGTACTGCGGTTCGAGGGATAGCCGATCAATACACTCCTGAAGCGTCGCACTGCCTTGGGCGTTCAGGCGGCCCTGGGGCTTGAGCACGACCACACCTGATGTTTCACTCAAAATCATGGCCATAGTTCGCGTTGGGGGACAGCTTTGGAAAGGACTGGAAGGCCCTGCCCTTCCTTGAAACCTAAACTTGGAGCACGGTGCATCACTCGTAGCTGACAGCTGCGGGCTAGAGGTGGGCAACTAAAGAGCAGTCAGGACGAGTGCAGTCAGCAGGCCCAAGTCGTTAGTCCAGCAACCCGGGTAAATATCCTGGGTTTTACGTAAAACTACGCTTGACTGAAATCTATGCTAAGCGAGTTGGCTGAAATAAACCCGAGTTTTTGCTGGGCTTTGCAAAAACTTCACGACTTCCCAGGAGTTCAATAAAGTTTTGGGGGCGATCGCCAAAACGCATCTGCCGCAACAGATTGAGCAGCTGCCAGCCGATAGAGAGAATTTTCTCTCTGACTAGAGAGACGCTTTTCTATCTTCAGAGGGATTTAAGAATTCTGACCGAAGATAGGGGAAATTTTGCGTTTGCTTCTACACCTCCATGCCAAAGGGCTGATTTCCGGAAGCGAGTTGCCCGGTGATTGCTTTTGATCTTGCCAGCGCCTTTATAAAGTTTTCTGCCAGAATGCCGTCAAATGGCGGAATTTCAAGCTTCTCAATTGACACTCTTCTTTCAAACGCGCCACAATCTGAGAGTAAGGTGAAACTTTGTAAAGGCCATCTTGAATGTCCGCCGAAATCATCTCGCTAGAGTCTATTCAAGAGATTGCCCATCAGTACGGCTATGGGGCCGTCTTCTTTGGCATTTTGCTGGAAAACATGGGCATCCCGCTGCCCGGAGAGACCATCACGCTCGTGGGTGGCTTCTTGGCAGGGAATGATGAGCTCAATGTTTGGCTAGTGCTGCTAAGCGCGATCGCTGGGGCGATCGTGGGCGATAGCTGCGGTTATTGGATCGGTCGCTGGGGCGGCTGGCCTTTCTTGCTGCGCTTGGGCAAGATCTTCCGCATCCAGGAAGAACAAATTGCTGAGGGTCGGCGACAGTTTAGCGAAAATGCGGCCAAAGCAGTGTTTCTGGGCCGATTTATCGCGCTGTTGCGAATTTTTGCAGGGCCGCTGGCTGGGATTGCCCAGATGCCCTATCGCCAGTTTTTGCTCTACAACGCTGCGGGAGCGGCGCTGTGGGCGTCGGTAATGGTGGGCGTGTCGTTCTTTATCGGTCAGGTGCTGCCCCTTGAGGAAGTGATTAGCTGGGTCGCTCGGTTTGCGATCGCGGCCTTTGTCCTCTTGGCCGCCTGGATTGGGGTGCCGTTGTGGCTGGAGTCTCGCAAGATTGCCAAACAAGTAGAGCCGCAAGAATAAACGCGTTCTCGCGCTTGGTTCACGGCTAAGTCTGCTCAGTTCAAATCAGTTCAACCAATTAGTCATTGAGTGAGTAAAAGAGGGAGGCGATCGCCTCCCTCTTCGCGTTTCTGCAAAACCGGCCAAAAGCATGGGTGAACTATAACTGTCAAGTCGTAGAAAATTCGTAATCCTACGGTTAGGTATTTAAAGATCTGAAGGCTAAAACAGATAAAGCCGTTTCAAAGAAAAAATCAATGGTTTCATCTTCTGTGCCCAGCGACTTAGAGCAAGCTGCTAATGGGTTGCTCGATTGGATTGTTAATGCAGGTATTAATGGCTTGGGTGTTTTGGCACCCGCTGAAAAAGTCGCAGAAGATCATCGACGTTCCTGTAAAACCATTGAAGATGCAACCAACTCGGTAATTGCGTGGAATGCCGCCTATGCCGCTGGCACAGGGTTTGTGACGGGTTTGGGAGGTTTGGCGACGCTGCCAATCGCACTTCCTGCTAGCTTGGCCGCTTCCTACGCTCTAGCCGCCAATACAATTGCTGTAATTGCATGTCTGCGTGGTTACGATATTCATTCGGAGCAGGTCAAGACAATGATCTTGCTTTCTCTCATTGGTGGAGGAGCAGAAGAAATCTTGAAGGGAGCTGGAATTACAGTCGGCAATAAAGTTTGTCTGAATGTGATTAAACAAGTGCCGGGTAAAGTTCTAATTGAGATTAATAAAAAGGTTGGTTTTCGCCTCATCACCAAAGCCGGAGAAAAAGGCGTAATTAACCTCACAAAAATGGTTCCTATTGCTGGTGGCTTTGTCAGTGGTGGCTTTGATTGTCTGTTTATCAATACCTGTGGCCACACAGCGAAGAAAGTTTTCCCAAGTTAAAAGAACTAAGTTTTGACCCTGGTGGTCTGAATGCGGAAGCGGGAGTTGAAAAACTAAAAGACCCTTATTCTCTGCTTTGCGGGCGATCGCAGAATGAGAATAAGGGTCTTATTGAGTGTCTAGGCGCGGGCGATCGCCTAAGGCGCTCAGAACTCGAAAGCCTAACTAGCAAGTCCTAGGACTCACGCAGCTTCTGAGACCACACACGGGTGGGCAGGCCCCACACATAGATGAAGCCCTCAGCAGCCTTGTGATCGAAGGTGTCCTCAGCGCCGTAGGTGGCGAGGTCAGGGGTGTAGAGGGACTTCTCGGACTTGCGGCCCACGATGGTGGCGTTGCCCTTGAAGAGCTTCAGACGCACCGTGCCCGAGACTCGCTCTTGGGTTTGGTGGACAAAGGCATCCAGAGCGCCCTTGAGGGGGCTGTACCAGAGACCGTTGTAGATCATCTGGGAGTAGGTTTCTTCGATGCCGCGCTTGTAGTGGGTGACGTCGGCGGTTAGGGTGAGGCTTTCGAGGTCGCGGTGAGCCTGAATCAGCACGAGCAGGGCCGGGGCTTCGTAGATTTCCCGCGACTTGATGCCTACCAGGCGGTTTTCGACCATGTCGATGCGGCCAACGCCGTGAGCGCCGACGACTTCGTTTAGGCGGCTGATCAGGCTGACGGGATCGAGGCCTTGGCCGTTCAGGCCGACGGGGACGCCGCGCTCAAAGTTGATCTCGATGTACTCGGGCTCGTCGGGGGTATCGGCGATCGCTTTCGTCAGGTCATAGACTTCTTCGAGGGGCTCGGTCCAGGGATCTTCGAGAGGACCGGCTTCGATGCTGCGGCCCAGCAGGTTGCGATCGATGCTGTAGGGCGAGGACTTCTTCACCGGCGCCGGAATGCCGAACCGCTCGCCGTAGGCAATGGTTTCTTCGCGGCTCATGCCCCACTCCCGCGCCGGAGCGAGCACTTTGATGTTGGGATTTAGAGCGGCGATGGACACGTCAAATCGCACCTGGTCATTGCCTTTGCCGGTGCAGCCGTGGGCGACAGCGTCCGCGCCGTACTTTTCGGCTGCTTCCACCAGCAGCTTGGCGATCAGCGGGCGCGCCAGGGCCGTCGACAGGGGATAGCGATTTTCGTAGAGGGCGTTTGCCTGAATGGCCGGGAAGGTGTAGTCCTTGACGAAGCTCTCGGTGGCGTTGATCACGAGGGATTCAGCCGCGCCAGAATCGAGGGCTTTTTGGCGAATGGGCTCTAGCTCATCCCCTTGGCCGAGATCAGCGGCCAGCGTGATCACTTCTTTGACGCCCCATTCTTCTTTGAGGTAGGGGATACAAACGGAGGTGTCTACTCCGCCAGAATATGCCAGCACAACTTTGTCGGCGCGACCCATGACCATCTCACTCGGTAGAACAATGAGTCCCTATTATGCAACTAATCCTGATGGATTCGTGTCTAGGCCGGTACAGATCCGACGAGTCCGATTGGGGTGTGGCATGATGCAAAAAGTAGGCGATCGCCCCGAGTTTTGAGTCCCAGATTTTGGAGCTACTGTGTTTTTCAGCGTCGTTATTCCCACCTACAATCGCAAACCCATCCTGGAAAAGTGTCTGCGGGCGCTGGAGCAGCAAACCTTTGTGCCCCGGCAGCCCGTTGAGGGCTATGAAGTGGTCGTGGTGGATGATGGCTCGACCGATGGCACGGTGGAGTGGCTGCGTGCCTTGGGCGTCAGCGATGCCGTCGGCACGAGCGCTGAGTTTGGTCACGTGCGGCTGCTCGGCCAGGATCACCAGGGTCCAGCAGCGGCCCGCAACCTGGGCGTACAGGCGGCCCAGGGCGACACGATTATTTTTATAGATAGCGACTTGGTGGTGACGCCGCAGTTTTTGCAGGCCCACGGCGATCGCCTGGTAGAAGGGGCGCAGCAGCTCGGGAGCGATCGCCTCTTTACCTATGGGCGCGTCATCAACACCGCCAATTTCGAGCATCCCACCAGCGAACCCTACAAGGTGACCGACTTCTCGGCGGCCTTCTTTGCTACCGGGAATGTGGCGATCGCCCGCCACTGGCTCGAAGCCGCTGGCCTCTTCGACACCCAGTTTCAGCTCTACGGCTGGGAAGACCTCGAGCTCGGCGTCCGGCTCAAGAACCTGGGCCTCAAGCTGATCAAGTGCCCCGACGCTGTGGGCTACCACTGGCATCCCCCCTTCTCCCTCGAGCAAATCCCCAAGTTGATCGATCAGGAAATTCAGCGGGGGCGCATGGGCGTGCTGTTTTACCAGAAGCACCCCACTTGGGATGTGCGCATGATGATCCAGATGACCTGGCTGCACCGAGTGCTTTGGGGGCTGCTGTCTTTGGGGGGCCGCCTTAATGAACGCACCCTCGCCCCCCTCCTCCAGTGGCTGATCGATCGCGGCAAGCCCCAGCTAGCGCTGGAAGTGGCCCGCATTTTCCTCAATTGGTACAACGTCCAGGGTGTCTACGCGGCCTATTCCCAGATGCGGGCTCGGGCCTAGAATCGATGGGGGCGATCGCCCCTGTCCCCCAAGCCATCGAGGGGCAGCCGGTTGAGCAGCACCATTTCCCGATGGCGAATCGTCGTGATCGCCACCTCCCAGGGAAACGTAAAGGACTGGAAAGACTCCGGAGAGATTCGGTCTTCGTCGAGGTCCACCACCACCTTCCGCAGGATCTCAAAAAGCTGGGCCTGAACCGCCCGCAGCTGACCCACGTCCTGGACATCGTGCACCTGATCGATCAGCGCCAAAATCTCCAGGTTGTACATATCGGCCCGGTTTTTTTGGCGGCCCAGCAGCCACAGCCGAAACTGCCAAAGACTCGACACCGCCAGCACCGACATCGACAGCAGCAGGCCCAGCGGCTCGGCATACTGCACAACAAAGTTGGGCTCATCTTGCCGGTAGTAGGCCTTGGCCCCTGGGTGCAGCGGGACTCCCAGCCCTTCGCCCGCCTCCGGTAGCTGGATCGTCGCCGCTTGGGGGTACTGGGTGACCAGTTCGTTGCGCGCCTCGTAGAGAATGCGCGTCACCTCATAGATCGCGCTGGCGTCCACCGTTTCGTGGGCGATCAGCATCGCCCGCACCCCCACCCCCGGCAGGTCGGTTGGCGGGATGGGCGGCGCTCCGCCATAGATCCCCTTAGGAATTGTGACGGCCTCGATCTGCGGCAGCGAGAGCTGTAGGGCGCTCACTTGGTCGATGGGCAGCAGGCGCGCCTGCCCGGTCCGCAGCAGATCGGCCATCGCGGGGTTGCCCAGACCGATCACGCGAAAGAGGGCATCTGCTTGGCCTGCCCGGACCATGGCGCTGGCGCGGACCGGTGGCACGGTCGTGGGCAAAAAGTTGTTGGCCGAGAGGCCATAGTGCTGGGCGAGGGGCCAAAAGAGGGCGTAGGACCCGCTGCCCTCGGGGGGAAGGGCGACGCGCTTGCCCTGCAAGTCCGAGAGATTCTGGAGCGACGGATCTTGGCGGGCGACCAGATGAAAGACTTCGGGAAACAGAGAGGCGATCGCCCGGGCTGGCGGCTCGACGGACGCATCGCTCTGAACAATCGCGAGATCGGCCTTTTTCTGGAGCAGGAGCTCCACATTGTTTTGGGAGCCCTGGGTCTCGAGCACCTGAATGCGCAGGCGGGGGTGGTGCTGGGCTACGACCCGCGAGAGGGCCTGACCAAAGGCATAGTATTCGCCGTCCTTGGCTGCGGTAGCCAGGGTCAGGGTGTAGACCCGGGTGTGATTGCGCACCGACAGCACCGCGAACCCCGCCGCTGCTACCACGCTCAGCACCAAGACTGAAAGCGTTACTCGTGTTTGCATCCACCTACCGCCTGACTCATCGTAGAAGCCCAGGGGCGATCGCCTGCGCGAAGACGCGCGATCGCCATCGGAGATCTGTCCAACTATGCTACCCTAGGAAAGTTGTCAAATCTCACACATCCAGGGTTTCGGGTGTTTCTGGCCGCCGAAAGCCATCTCGTGAGCAGCCTCGGCTGCGTGCGCGATCGCCCCTTCGACGTTTGCCTGGAATCCGCCTGGATGGAGGCTAAACCCGAAAGGAGAATTTCATAATGCCTGTTGTCTCTTTGGCTCAACTCCTAGAGGCTGGTGTTCACTTTGGTCACCAGACCCGCCGCTGGAATCCCAGCATGGCGCCTTACATCTACACCGCTCGCAACGGGGTCCACATCATCGACCTCGTGCAAACGGCTCGCTGCATGGAGGACGCCTACCAGTTCATGCGCACCAGCGCTGAGCAGGGCAAAAAGTTCCTGTTCGTCGGCACCAAGCGCCAAGCTGCGGGCATCATCGCCCAAGAAGCCCAGCGCTGCGGTGCTCACTACGTCAACCAGCGCTGGCTCGGTGGCATGCTCACCAACTGGGCAACCATCAAGACCCGGATCGAACGCCTCAAAGAGCTAGAGCGTCGCGAAGAAACCGGTGCTCTGGATCTTCTGCCCAAGAAAGAAGCATCTGTACTGCGCCGCGAACTTGAGAAGCTGCGCAAGTACCTGGGCGGTCTGCGCTCCATGCGCAAGCTGCCGGACATCGTCGTCATCGTCGACCAGCGCCGGGAATACAACGCCGTTCTGGAGTGCCAGAAAATTGGCGTGCCCATCGTGGCTCTGCTGGACACCAACTGCGATCCCGATGTGGTGGATATTCCCATCCCCGCTAATGACGACGCCATCCGCTCCATTAAGCTAATAGTGGGCAAGTTGGCAGACGCGATCTATGAAGGTCGCCACGGTCAACTGGACGCCGAAGAAGACTACGAAGACTACGAAGGCGCTGAAGAAGACTACGACTACGAAGAGAGCGACGCCTCGGGCGACGACGAAGGCGCTGACAACTAATCGGCACAACGACCCCCAGCGGGCGATCGCGTAAACCGATAGTCGGTGGCTTGAGAGGTGGGCCTAGAAGCTTGCTCTCAAGGCGCGATCGCTCCCCCAAGGGTCAACCTGTCAAAGCAGAGAGTAGGGACAAACAACAATGGCAGAAATTTCGGCAAAGCTCGTCAAAGATCTGCGCGAAAAAACCGGCGCAGGCATGATGGACTGCAAAAAAGCCCTCAAGGAGTCCGGTGGCGACCCCGTGAAGGCTGCAGAATGGCTGCGGCAGAAGGGCATTACCTCTGCTGAGAAAAAAGCAAGCCGGGTGGCTGCCGAAGGTCTAGTCGGCAGCTACATTCACACGGGTGGCCGAGTGGGCGTGCTTGTGGAAGTGAACTGTGAAACGGACTTCGTGGCTCGCCGCGAAGAGTTCCAAACCCTGGTGCGCAACGTGGCGATGCAAATCGCGGCTTGCCCCAACGTGGAGTACGTGAAGGTCAGCGACATTCCCGCTGAAGTCGCTGAGCGCGAAAAGCAGATCGAAATGGGTCGCGATGACCTCGCGAACAAGCCGGAAAACATCCGCGAGAAAATCGTGGTGGGCCGGATCGAGAAGCGCCTCAAGGAACTGGCGCTGATGGATCAGCCTTTCATCCGCGATCAGAGCATCACGGTGGAAGAGCTGGTGAAGCAAGCCGTTTCTCAACTGGGCGAAAACATCCAGATCCGTCGCTTTGTGCGCTTTGTGCTGGGCGAGGGCATCGAGAAGGAAGAGAGTAACTTCGCTGAAGAAGTGGCAGCTCAGACCGGCGGCAAGCTCTAGATTGCCCTGGGGGCGATCGCCTTTTGATCGGCGAGAGAAGGGCGATCGCCTGCTGATGCCTACTTCAGGAATGCTTTTTGAGGACGGGTTTTCCATCGACTATGGGAACCTGTCCTTTTGTCTTTGTATGCTGGAGTTGAGTCCGTTTAAGCAACAGTTTGCTGAGAAACAGTCCTGTAGCGTCACGCTGATTGGTTAATCAGGGTGATGGGCAAGAGCCAGGAGGTCGAAGAACAGTGGTGGGATCGGTCGATCGAATTGAACGCGATATTGCGGGACTTGAAGAGGCGATCGCAGCCTTGGCCCAAGAATTTCAAGTCCAGTACAAAGCCTATTTGACGTCTCTGGGGCAAGCTGTGCGCCAGCAGCTGATTTTGGCGTCCTATCATCTGTGTACCCAGGGCTATCCCGAGGCTTTTTTGGAGCTGAGCTTTAGTCAGCGGCAGCAGCTCCAGCAGGCCCTCCAGCGCGTGGGACAGTCTGCCCAGGGTCGACTGCTCGAGCAGTTGCAGCCTCCCGAGGCCTTTGAAGAAGAAGATGAGCCGGACTCGACGCCCGAGGAGGCGATCGCCCCTTCTGCCCAAGAGGACTGCTGCCCTGAGGACGAGCATGCCCTAGTGCCCCAGACGTCCCAAGCGCCATCCTCCGACGCTCCTGCCGATCCAGCCGAGGACATCTTGACCCCTGAGCTACTCATCGACTGGCAAGAGGATCTGGAAGACGCGATCACAGACCAGTTGGCTCTGCTCTCCCGCGATGCCAACGTGATTTTGCAGCGCTTTGGCATTTTGCCGCGGCACCTGCCCGAGCCGGTACTGGAGGCGGCGGCTAAGGTGGAGATGGGCACCGAGATGCGATCGAGTTCGCCCAATTTGCTCAATCTGCTAGTGGAGACCGAGAGCGACGACGAGCAGAGCGCGATGGTCTCCCAGGTGATGGCGCTGTACCTGCGGCTGGGGGAGATTGAATTTGCGGAGCCGACGCTGCTCTCGCTGCGCCAGCGACTGCGGGACTTGGTCAATCGTCTGCAAAGGCTGGCCCGCGACTACCAGGCGAAATGCCACGAGCGAGCGATCGCCCAGGCCCAACACGCTTGGCGAGCGAGCTGGTATGAAAGCTGAGCCCCAACGGTCATGACAGAGCGCCTTACCCAGTCAGAGTGGATACCGCCGGAAGAGCGTTCGCCCCGAGTGGCCGACACGGGCGATCGCGGCGGGACGTCTAGCCCTGAGCCGGACTGGGTGCGCCTGCAAAAAGCCCTGGCCGTCGAGGCTGAGAAAGGCTTTAACAACCTCGAAGGGAAGCAGCACCGCTTTCATGAATTCCTGCGGCTGAGCTTTGAGCAGGTGCCGGATCTGCGGGATGAGGACGCGCGGCGACGCTGGCGGGCGATCGCCGATCAGTTTGGTCAGTACCCCGACATGACCTTTGCCCAGCGCCAGCACCTGATCGCCGAGACCCGCCGCTTCCTGCATCAGACGCGCAAGCAGTGGGAAGCCAAGAGCGTCCTGTCCGGAGCCGTCGACCCGAGCAGCCGCAGCACCCCCGCCAAAAAAATCAAATCCCCCCGCACCGCCTCCCTGGTCGAGTCCGCTGCTCCCAGCCTCGATCCCGACCAAGCGCTGACCTACCTAAAAGGCGTTGGTCCCAAAAACGCTGAGCGTTTGGCCAAGCTGGGCCTTTTGACTGTGCGCGATCTCTTGTTTTACTATCCGCGCGACCACCTTGACTACGCCAAGCAAGTTCGCATTCGAGACTTGGTCGCTGGGGAAACGGTCACCATCGTCGGTACGGTCCGGCGATGCAACTGCTTTACCAGCCCCAAAAACAACAAGCTCGCCATTCTAGAAATCACCCTGCGCGACAGCAGCGGCCAAATTCGCCTGAGCTGGTTTCGGCCCGGGCACCGCTTCACGAGCCGCGCCTGGCAAGAGCAGCAGCGCCGCAGCTATCCCCCCGGCACGACCCTGGCTGCCTCGGGCTTGGTCAAGGAAAGTAAGTACGGGTTCACCCTCGAAGAGGCCCAAATCGAGGTGCTCTCCCACAGCGAAGACACCATAGAGTCGCTGACGGTGGGGCGCATTGTGCCGATTTATCCGCTCACTGAGGGCGTTCCGGCGGATCTGGTGCGCCGTGCCGTCCTGCAAGCGCTGCCGGCGGTGGCCCAGCTGCAAGACGCGCTGCCGGCGGATCTGCGCCAGCAGTATGGCCTGATTTCTCTCAAAGAGGCGATCGCCCACATTCACTTTCCCCCCGATCGCGAAGCCCTCGCCCAGGCCCGTCGCCGCCTGATTTTCGACGAGTTTTTCTATTTGCAGCTGGGGCTGCTGATGCGGCGGGTCTCCCAGCGCCGCGAGCAGGCCAGCGCCATTCTGGCGCCCACCGGTGATCTCCACCAGACCTTTCTCGAAATTTTGCCCTTTCAGCTGACCGGTGCCCAGGATCGCGTCGTCAACGACATCCTCAACGACATGGGCCAGCCTTTCCCGATGAACCGGCTCGTGCAGGGAGATGTCGGCTCCGGCAAAACGGTGGTTGCGGTGCTGGCGATCCTGGCTGCCATCGAGGCAGGCTACCAGGCAGCTTTCATGGCTCCTACCGAAGTGCTGGCCGAGCAGCACTACCGCAAGCTGGTGAGCTGGTTCAATCTCATGCATCTGCCCGTGGAGCTGCTAACCGGCTCCACCAAGGCCGCCAAGCGCCGCCAAATCCACGCTCACCTGCAAACCGGAGAGCTGCCGGTGCTGGTCGGCACCCATGCCCTGATTCAAGATGCGGTCAGCTTCCACAAGCTGGGCCTAGCGGTGATCGATGAGCAGCACCGCTTTGGGGTCCAGCAGCGGGCCCGCCTCCAGCAAAAGGGCAGCAACCCCCACGTCCTGACTATGACGGCGACGCCCATTCCCCGTACCTTGGCGCTGACGCTGCACGGTGACCTGGACGTGAGCCAAATCGATGAGTTGCCGCCGGGGCGTCAGCCCATTCAGACGACGGCGCTGACTGGGGGCGATCGCGCCCACGCCTACGATCTGATTCGCCGCGAGATCGCCCAGGGCCGCCAAACCTACGTCGTGCTGCCCCTGGTCGAGGAGTCCGAAAAGCTCGATCTGCGATCGGCGATTGATGAGCATCAGCGCCTTCAGGAACTCATTTTTCCCGAGTTTCGCGTGGGGCTGCTCCATGGCCGCATGAGCAGCCAAGAGAAAGAAGAAGCCATCAATCAGTTTCGCGACAACGAAACCCAACTTCTGGTGTCGACTACGGTCGTTGAAGTGGGTGTTGATGTGCCTAATGCAACAGTCATGCTCATTGAACATGCGGAGCGTTTTGGCCTCTCTCAGCTGCACCAGCTGCGGGGACGGGTAGGCCGAGGCGCTGCCCAGTCTTTTTGTCTGCTGATGAGCAGCTCCAAAGCGGAAACGGCCCGCCAGCGTCTGCAAGTCCTAGAGCAGTCCCAGGATGGATTTTTTATCGCGGAGATGGATATGCGGTTCCGGGGACCAGGGGAAGTACTGGGAATGCGTCAGTCGGGGCTGCCGGACTTTGCCCTGGCCAGCCTGGTGGAGGATCAAGCCGTGCTCGAAGTGGCCCGAGCAGCGGCTGAATCAGTGGTCCAGCAAGACGACACCCTGGCCGCTTGGCCCCTGATGCGCCGAGAGCTGAACTATCGCTATCAGCGCTTGATGGGCGGCGCGATTTTGACTTAATTACGGGTGGGCCTTTGCCCCAATCCTTAAACAGGCTTTTTCCTGGCTCAGGGGCTCTAGAATCTCGGCGGCAAAGTCAGGCTGTGGCGGGACAATGCCTAACAATTGTCTCTGCAATAAGTCTGCTGGGTCAGGAGCAACAGTAGCCCAAGCGAGTCAGAATCAACGGTCTGAGGCGTTGATACGTCACTAAAAAAAATCTGCTGCGAGAGCATTAAGCAGCTCACCGCGTTGGCTGAAAACAAGTATTTTTTGCCACGAATTTTTTGTCAATTCTCAGCAAATATGTCATTGAAAATAAACTTTCGTAAAGTTGTGCGAAATAAAATCGTAAATTTTGGCTGATTTTTAAATTTTTCATGAAATTTCTTGAATGGAAAATACGAAAAACCAAGATTTTTTCATGCTTTTGTTAAGCTTGTGTGGTTTTCTATCAGCGACGGCTGTAGAAATTCGATAGGATGGTGTGCATCGATACACAGTAGCCACTTAAATTCTTCGATCGCGGCAGATTTTGTTAGTAGCTGAGCCTTTTGTTGGGGATTCAAGGCCTTAGTTGTTCGGAAATTGCCAGGGATTAAAATCCGCCTCTAAATTTCGGTATTTTCTCAGGAATTATCGCGATCGCATCTTCCCTAGGCCTGATTTTATAGCGTACAGATTTCGTGAATTCTCGCTTTACTTTGGCAATGAATCTGGCGTTTAATAGCGATCCCGAGGGGAAATCAAATAAAACTTTGGCATCACAAAATATCTGTTACGAAAACCTTATTCAAACCTCAGGCCGCAATGACTATCCATGATCATTCTCGCTGTCCAGATCTGCCCCTGGATGTCAAGTCAACAGATCTGACAGAGCCTCAGGATAACTGGGGAAAAAGCGATCGCGGCTCGCATTATAAGACTCACTATACTCACCAGTATCGGGGAAGGACACCGCTGGCTGCGGGAGCTGATTCTGCCTGGGCTGAGCTGATCCCCCCGGACAATGAATACTCCCCTGGGAGATCGGCTAGCCTGCGATCGCCCGTCGGATCGGACAGGACAGACGCGGATGCCGGAAGCTTCCCTGGTTTAGAGGGATTTCAAACCATGCTGGAAGAGCAGCAGAAATTCATTGCGCTGGTTGAACACAGCAGCGACTTCATCGCGATGTCCTCTGCTGATGGTCAAGTTTTATACATCAACCCAGCGGGTCGAGAAATGCTAGGGCTTGATAGCCTGGCTGAGGCTCTGTCAAAGGATATCTCGGAGTATTTTACAACTGAAGAATTTCAGTACTTCATAGAGGTGATTCTGCCGACTTTGTCGACTGTGGGTCGCCATGAGAGCGAAGGGCACCTCAAGCATTTCAAAACGGGTGCGCTGATTCCTGTACAGCGGAGCTGCTTCACGATTCGCAGCAGTACGACGGGTGCGCCGATTTGCATGGCGACCATTCAGCGAGACATTCGGTCTTTTCGCGCTACGGAGAGGGCTCTGCGGGAAAGCGAAGAGCGCTACCGCAGCCTAGTTGAGCTCTCTCCCGATGGCATTGCGGTTCACTGCAATGGCAGGCTGACCTACGTGAACGGGGCAGCGGCTCATCTGCTCGGCGCTAAGGCGTCCGAGGATCTCCTGGGTCAGCCCATCATTCATTTTTTGTCGCCCCAAAGCCACCATTTGGGCTGTGACGCGTCGGGGGTGATGCCTGAATTTATTGCCATTGAGGGATTTGTCCAGGAGACGATCACCCGTCTAGACGGCACGTCGCTGGCGGTCGAGATGAGCGGGATTGCGACCACTCATCAGGGCCGACCGGCCTTTCAGTTGATGATTCGCGACGTTAGCCACCGCCAGCAGGCCGAGAACAGCCTGCGGGCCCACGCTCGCCAACAGGCGACCGTCGCGAAGCTGGGGCAGCGGGCTCTGGAGGGGATCGATCTGGCGGTGCTGTTTGATGAGGCGGCGGCGTGGGTGGCTGAAACCCTGGAGGTCCCCTACAGCACGATTTTGGAGCTGATGCCCAATAGCCATGCGTTTTTGGTGACGGCGGGAGTCGGCTGGCAGTCTGGAATCGTGGGCTGCGCGATGATTGGCGCGCAGCCCAGCTCCCAGGCGGGCCATACGCTGCGGTCTGCGACCCCGGTGGTGTTTGAGGATCTGCGGGTCGATGCTCGCTTTAGCAGCTCTCAGCTGCTGCACAACCACCGCGTGATCAGCGGCATGAGCGTGGTGATTCCGGGGGCTGGGGGGCAGCCTTTTGGGGTTTTGGGGGTCTATGCCCGTCATCTGCGGCAGTTTAGTGAAGATGATGTGCACTTTTTGCAGGCGATCGCCAATGTGCTGGCGACGGCGATCGATCGCAAGCAGGCCGACAGCCGTCTGCACCTGATGGAGCGGGTGATCGCGGCGAGCAGTAACGGCATTGTGGTCACCGATCCAACCCAGCCCGATAACCCGGTGATCTATGTCAACCCAGCTTTTGAGGGCATTACGGGCTATAGCGGGGAGGATGTGCTGGGGAAAAACTGCCGCTTTTTGCAGGGGCCGGACCGCGATCAGGCGGGGGTGGAAGAGCTGCGGCGGGCGATTCGAGAGCAGCGCGAGTGCCACGTTGTGCTGCACAACACGCGCAAGGATGGGGTGGATTTCTGGAATGAGCTGTTTGTGGCGCCGGTGTTCGATCGCCAGGGCTATCTGACCCACTTTGTGGGCATCCAAAACGATATTACGGAGCGCAAGCGGGCTGAGGAGGCGCTGCGCCAGAGCGAGGAGCGCCTCGAAAGCATCCTAAATTCCCTAGAAGACATTGTGTGGTCGGTGGATGCCCAAACGCGGCAGGTGCTTTACCTGAATCCGGCGGCGGAGCGCATCTATGGCCGGCCGATTGCGGAGTTTTTGCAGCATCCGGATCTGTGGCTGCAAATTATCCACTCGGACGATCGCGATCGCGTCTTGGAGGCGGCGGCCCTGCTGCGCCAGGTGGGCAGCAATGACGTGGAATATCGGGTGGTTCGGCCCGACGGCGAGATCCGCTGGCTGCGCGATCGCGGCCACGTGGTCTACGATGCCGACGGTGAGCCGCTGCGCGTCGATGGCATCTCCTCAGACATCACCACTCGCAAGCGCATGGAGGAGCAGCTCCGCCACGACGCCCTCCACGATGCCCTGACGGGGCTGCCCAACCGGGCGCTGTTTATGGATCGCCTGCGCCAGTCAGCCGCCAAGGATACCCGCTATCCGGATCACCTGTTTGCGGTGCTGTTCCTCGATCTCGATCGCTTCAAGATGGTCAACGACAGCATGGGCCACCTGGTCGGCGATCAGCTGCTGGTGGCGATCGCCCGCCGTCTGCAAAAGCGTCTGCGGCCCAGCGATACCCTTGCCCGCTTGGGGGGGGACGAGTTCACCATCTTGCTCGAAGACCTCAAGAGCCCTGCCGAAGCGCAGCACGTGGCGGGACGCATCCACCGGGCCTTGCGCGTGCCTTTCAACGTGTGCGGCCACGAGATCTACATCAATGCCAGCATCGGCATTGCCCTGAGCCGAGACGAAGCGGGCGAGCGCTACCATCAGCCGGAGCACTTCCTGCGCAACGCAGACGCCGCCATGTACCACGCCAAGGGCCTCGGCAAAAATCGCTACGAGGTCTTCAGCCCCGTTATGCACACCCAGGCGGTCCGCTTCATGCGCATCGAGATGGACCTGCGGCGCGCCCTCGAGCGGCGGGAATTTGTGGTCCACTACCAGCCGATCGTGGAGCTGCAAACCGGCGCTCTGACCGGGTTCGAGGCCTTGGTTCGCTGGCACCATGCCGAGCACGGCTGGATTTCGCCCGCCGAGTTCATTCCGGTGGCCGAAGAAACCGGCCTGATCATTCCCCTGGGACAGTGGATCTTGGAGGAAGCCTGCCATCAGCTCAAGATCTGGCAGAGCGCCTTCCCCAAAGCCCACAATCTGGCGATGAATGTGAACCTGTCGGTCAAGCAGTTCTCCCAGCCTGACCTGATTGCCCAAATCGATCGGGTGCTGCACTCGATTCAGCCAGCCCCTGGCAGTCTGAAGCTGGAGATCACCGAGAGCGCCATTATGGATAATGCAGAGGCAGCGGTGCTGATTCTGCAAACCCTGCAAGCCCGAGAGGTGCGCTTCTGCATTGATGATTTTGGGACGGGGTATTCTTCGTTGAGCCAGCTCCATCGTTTTCCGGCCCACACCCTCAAGATCGATCGCTCCTTCGTGAACCGGATGGACGTCCGGGACGAGGATGCGGAGATCGTGCGCACCATTGTCACCCTGGCGCACAACCTGCGCATGGATTCGGTGGCCGAGGGCATCGAGACGCCGACGCAGCTCCACCAGCTGCGATCGCTGGGCTGTGAGCTGGGTCAGGGCTATCTCCTTTCGCGGCCGCTCAGCGCTGCTGACGCCGAAGCGTTGATTGGGGCCTGGGGTCAGGGAAATCTACCGTGGCAGCCGTTCTTTTCCCACGACACGAGCATGGTGCAAAGTCTATGAAAGCAGCCGTTTGGTTGACGGGGCTGATGGTGCTGGGTCTGGCGCTACCGGCGATCGCCGGGGAAGCTGAGCGCACCGAAGCCAACCGCCAGCGTCTCTTGGGCGATCGCGCCTGCCTCGCGTGCTACCTGCGCAAAGCCGACCTGCGCTATTTTCAGCTCAACGGCGTCAAGCTCCTGGCTGCCAACCTCTCCAAAAGCAACCTCTACAGCGCCAAGCTGCGCGGCTCAGACCTTGGTCTTGCCAATCTTCGGGAAGCCAACCTCGGCGACGCCGACCTCAAGCAGAGCAATCTGCGGGGCGCCGACTTGCGCAACGCCAACCTGCTGGGAGCCTCCCTCATCGAAGCCGACCTGCGGGGCGCCGACCTGCGCGACGCTAACTTGACCAATGCCAACCTCGACGGCGCCGACCTGCGCCAGACAAACCTCCAGGGAGCCGTCCTCACCGGCGTCAGCTTCCGGGGTGCGGTCCTGTGCGGAGCCACCATGCCCAACGGCCTCGCTGCCCGCTACGGCTGCCCCCTCACCACTAATTAAGGCGCCGGTCTGCCTCACTCCTTGTACTGCACGTTGCTGTGGACATTGCGCACGAGATCGAGACACTGCTGTAGTCGAGGGACGTAGTTGCGGTTCCACTTGTCGATGTACTCGGCAATGCGGTACTTCTCAGGGATTTCGTAGTTGTAGACCCGGAAAAAGAGCGATCGAAAGGCTCGCCAGTGACGACTGTTTTCGGGTTCGTCTGCCAGGTCCCACTTGCTGAGGGCTCGCTGGAGCAAGAAAAACGTAGCGAGCTGCTCTGGGGGGGTCAGGTCCCAATCCCCGGACGCGAGATAGTGGTCGAGGGCCTCGCGATAGTCGAACAAAAAGTCATCCACGTACTGCCAACCGTTGAACCGCAGGGCGCAGCAGGTTAGCACTTTTTTCTCATCGAGCTGGAGCAGCTGGAGCTTGCCAGCCTCGATGTCGGGCACCAGCTCAAACAGGTGCATCATGCCGCGATCGGGCACGCCCAAGAAAGAAGCGATGTGCACCAAGTGGCTCTCTTCGAGGGATTGGCCGGTTTCGATGAGCTGAAATCGCCGGGGAACCCGGGGAGTAGCTGTGTTGACCCGCGCCCACAGGTAGGGCTTGCCGTCCTGGACTTGCACGGTCAAGATGCTGGCGCTGGTGGGCAGCTCGATTTGAAATTCCCGTTCGAGGGGAATGGGGTATTGGTAAACAGTCTCCATGGGCTTAATAATTCCACGGTGAAGCTGAGAAGCACAAGCGCGCTCTAGCGGTTCTCAAAGGAACTCCTCAATTGTGCCCCAGGACTCAAGGGGGTGCTGGGACGGGCGATCGCCCTCTAGACCCTAGGGCTGGGGGGCTTTTGGGCAAAAGTCATTAAGATCGAAAGGCGGTACGCCGTCTCAATTAGGCTGCTCTGGTGACTGGTTGCATCCCTTGACTCACCCTTGGGGTGATGGATGACACTGGCGCACTAGAGCGACCGAGAGACCCAAAGACTAGCCCAGACGCTGCGGGAGAGATGCCATGAGCTTTGATTATGATCTGTTCGTGATTGGTGCGGGGTCGGGAGGCATCGCGGCGGCCCGGCGCGCAGCGAGCTATGGTGCTCGGGTGGCGATCGCCGAACGAGACAGCCTGGGCGGCACCTGCGTCAATCGCGGCTGCGTCCCCAAAAAGCTCTTCGTCTACGCTTCGCGCTTTGCGGAGCAGTTTCAGCTGGCCCAGGACTACGGCTGGTCCGTGGAGGCTGGGGAGTTTGACTGGCCACACTTCATCGCCGCCAAGGATCAAGAGATCGGGCGGCTCAATCAGGTCTATCAGCGGCTGCTCGAAGACTCTGGCGTGACGCTGCTGCGGGGACTAGCCCAGTTTTGCGATCGCCATACCCTGGAGGTGGACGGCCAAACCGTCACGGCTGAGAAAATTTTGATTGCGGTGGGCGGCAAGCCTCGGCGGCCAGAGATTCCTGGCATCGAGCACGCCTGGGTCTCGGATGACATCTTTCACGTTCCGCAGCAGCCTCGCCGCATCGCGATCATTGGCGGCGGCTACATTGGGGTGGAGTTTGCGGGCATTTTGCAGGGGCTGGGGTCCCAGGTGTCCTTGGTGGTGCGCGATCGCCTGGTGCTGAACCATTTCGACCAAGACATCCGCGAGCACGTGCAGCTGAGCATGGCCTCCCAGGGCGTTGAAATTCATACGGATACTGAGGCAAAGGCCATTGAGCGCCACGATCGCGGGCTGACGGTCTGGCTGACAGGGGAGGAGCCCCAGTCCCTAGAGGTGGATGGCGTGCTGGTGGCAACGGGGCGGGTGGCGCACCTAGGGCCGCTGCGCCTGGAGGCTGCTGGCGTGACCGTGGAGCGGGGGGCGATCGCCGTGGATGCCTACAGCCGCACCTCCCAAGCAAATATCTTTGCGGTGGGAGACTGCACCAACCGCCGCAACCTCACCCCAGTGGCGATCGCCGAGGGGCGAGCCTTTGCCGACACCGAATTCAATCAGCAGCCGCACCACGTCAGCTACCACTGCATTCCCTCTGCCGTCTTTTCCCATCCCGAAGCGGCCACCGTCGGCCTCACCGAAGCCGAAGCGCGAGCGAAGATCGGAGACGCGGTGCGCTGCTACCGCAGCCAGTTTCGGCCCCTGCTCCACACCCTGGGTCACACAACCCAGGTCCTGCTCAAGCTGGTTGTGGACGGCGAAACCGACAAAGTCTTGGGGGCTCACATGGTCGGAGAAGCCGCCGCCGAAATTATCCAGGGTCTGGCGGTGGCGCTGCGCCTCGGGGCGACCCGCAGCGACCTCAACCAAACCATCGGCATTCACCCCTCCACCGGCGAAGAGTTTTTCTCGATGCGCTAGGGCTCGGCCTAGTCTTGCTGGTGCGAAAACTGGTAGGCTCCCACCAGCGAGAGGGCGATCGCCACGGCCAGCAGCACCGGCACGGAGTACCAGGGAAACTGGGACAGCGGCAAGTAGGCTGCGGCCCGCAGCGCCGTGCTGGTGTAGGTCAGGGGCAGCAGGTAAACGACGCCCTTGAGGAGGGTGGGCAGCGTCGCCGGATCAAAGAACGTCGCCCCCAAAAACGACATCGGGATAATCACAAAGTTGTTGTAGAGGCCGACGCTTTCGAGGGACTTGACTGAGAGGCCCACCAGCACCCCCAACCCCGCAAACACCGCGCAGTTGAGAACCAGCACCAGCAAAAACAGCGGGTTCAGAAAGCTCCACACCTTGCCCGTAAACAGGACCGCCACCAAAATCACCGATCCTGAGGTCATCAAGCCGCGCACAATCCCCGCCATCATCTTGCCCACGTGGAGGGCCAGGGGATGAATCGGCAGCAGCAGCATTTCCTCGAAGGTCTTGGTAAACAGCCGCTCGCCGCAAATCGAAAAGGTCGTGCCCCCGAAGCTAATGGTCATCGACGAGAGAGCCACCATGCCCGGCAGGATGAACTCCAGGTAGCTATCGCCAGCGGGAGACTCCATGGCCTGGTCGAGGGCGCTGCCCAAGCCCAAACCAAAGGCCAAAATGTAAATCAGGGGAGACACCAGCCCAGAAGCCGCGACTTGGGCAATGCGCACCCGCAAATCTAGCCAGTCACCCCAGAAAACGGTCAAACTGTCGTTCCAGAGATAGCGCAAACCGCTACCGGCAGAGTTTTTGGAGACAAAGGAAGGAGAAGTCACAAGCGGTCCAGAGGAATAGATGAGGTGAACAGGGAGAATCCAGCCCGAAAGCTACTGGCGGGGTGGATTCTGGATTTTAACCCGGGGATTGAAGTGTGTCAGTTGGGCCTGGCGGCTAATTCCTGGCAGGGCCTCACAGTGTCTCGAATAGGGGGCGATCGCCCCTCGCTTTTGCGCTAAGCTGGGACTTAAGGGGTCTTTGTCATGAAAGCAAGACATTGGGGGATTTGCGACCCTTTGCGGATACCCTCAGGGGGCGATCGCAGGAAATAACGGCATACTGGTGGAAGAGTGTCCGCGAGGGCACCAACCTCTGGTTTTCGGAACCGCCTAATTCCCTATGAGACGTAGATCTAGACCCACGGCCACCAAAGTTTCTCCCCGATCCGAGCCTATGAGTGCCAAAGCTCCCCTGATTAGCTACACCAGCTTGGCGATTTTGGCAGGGGTGTTCATTTTGGGAATTGGCGTTGGCATTGGCTTTAGCTCCACAGCCAGCTTCACCCCCGAAAACGTCGCGTCTCGGGAATTCATCGATCGCAGCGCCCCCAATCCAGAAATCTGCGTGCAGTACGGAGCCAGCGCCATCGTCACCGAAACCCGCACCTTTGTCACTTTTAACCCCTTCAACGTGTACGTGACGCAGCCGGTCATGCAGCCAGGCTGTGTCCTGCGCCGCAACAACTGGGCCGTCCTAGAGCAGCGCGATCTGATCAATAATGAACAGGTCCGCGAGTGCAAAAACCGGATGAACACCTTTGGGTATACCGGTGACCTAGGGGCGACGCCAGAGATTCAGTGCGTTTACCAAAACGACGCCAGCAAGAACCAGTTCCTGGGGCAGCCCGGAATTGGGGCACCGCCGCCAGAAACCAAAGATTTCTAATCGAAGACTTTTTTACGCGTAGAACAAAGCTCTAGCGGGCCTACGCAAAAAGAGGGGCGCAGTCTGCGCCCCTCTTTTTGCGAAAGACTAGCTGCGATAGAGGTCTTCTGCCAGCTCGACTTCGAGGATCTGTCCCGGCTGGATCACGATGGTGGGAGCAGACCCAAAAAAGGTGGTCGCGGCCCCCGCGACAGCGCCGCCGATCAGCCCAACGCCTGTAAATCCGCCGATCACGGTACCGGCGATCGCCCCTAGGCCAGATCCTAGGAGCAGATCGTCGCTGTCTTTTTTGGAAACGTAGTCAGACTTGCCGGTGACCAAAATATTGCGATCGCTGAGGGTGACCGCCTGCACAAAGAATCGGCTGCCGCGTCGGCTGGTTTCGAAGCGCCCGACCACCTGGGTCCCCTCGGCCAAAACCACATTCCCCGCCGCGTCTAGCACAGCCTCCTGGAGTAGCAGGACTTCTTGGCGCTCCTGATCGCCATCGAGGGTGAGGGGGGCGTCGCCGGCATAGCGCAGTCTGAACTGAGTCCCCTTGGATAGCAGAATGTCGGGATTTTGGGGCGGCAGGGCGATCGCCACAGTCTCGGGCGCTGAGGGGCTGGGCGCCTCATTGACGGCGGGCAGATCTGGGGCGGGGGTGCTGGGTGCCCCGGACCCTGCCACAATCACCTCGGGCAGCGGCTGACCGAAGGAAAACTCTCGGGGCGCGATCGCCCCTTGAGCCGCCGGGTTGGCCTGAACCGGCACTGCGAGGGGGGCCTCAGGAGGCATGGCAGCCAAGTCTGGCACCTGAATCTGGGGCAGCTCTGGGTCTGACGCTTGGGCTGGGGGCAGCTCGACCGGCACTTCGAGGGGGGCGGGCGATCGCGCGGGCGCTGGAGCGCTGACCAAAGCGGGCACCTGTACCGTGGCCGCAGCGGGCGCGGGCGTCTCCGCTGTCACTGGCAAGGCCGAAACCTCCTCAACGGGCAGCTCGACGGGCACTTCGATCGCGACCTCGGTTTTCTGGGCAGGCACAGCCGCCGGGGGCGCTTGGGGGGAGGCTGGAGCTGCGGGCGATCGCCCTAGGTCCGGCACCTGTACGGCGGGGCGCTTGGGTTCAGACACGTCTGAAGGGGCCGCGGGCGGCAGCTCGACGGCGATGTCGACTGGGGCCTCTGCGGTCGGCGGTGGGGCGATCGCCGCTGTTGCCGCCAGGGGTGCCGCCGCTGGCCGTGGCGGAGCAGCGGGCGCCGCAGGAATGGCGGCGGCCGGAGCTTCTGGTGCTGGTGCGGGCTTGGGTGTGGTCCCAGCGGGTTTGGGCGTCACTCGCGGGGTGCTGGGAGCGGGCGTAGCAGCCGTGCGGGCCGGGGGAGGAGCCCCAAGATTGGGAACTCGCACCTGAACGCCCGTTTGGCTAGATCGCCGAAAAGGGGCCGCAGGCGGCAGCTCGACGGGGCCTTCGAGGCCTGATGGGCGGGCAGCAGGGGTCGGAGCGCTGGTCTCAGGACGCCGAGGGGCGATCGCCCCTGGCTGGGCGGTCGGCGGAGTGCTGGGAGCCGCGGGCGCTGAAGGCTTCGGCGCTGGGGCCTCGATGGGAATATCAATGCCTGGTTCTGCCGCCGCCGCCAGCAAATCTGCGGAATCCTCGCTATCCGGCAGTGTCTCGGCGAGCGGCTCTGGCGTCTCGGGAGCAGCAGGCGCTGCCGGTGCTGCACTGGCGGGCGTCTCAAGGGCAGAGGGCGGATTGTCAGGCCGGGCGGCCTCAGCAGGGGCAGGGGCGATCGCCACCGGCACACTTTGGCCCGCTTCCCCTGCAATCAAGGGCTTGAGCACCCAGCTCGTCTGATCAGAACCGCTTGCCTGGAGCTGAACCTGCCCCGGCGCCAAAACGACCTCGGGCGACAGCTCCATCACAATGCGTGCCGTATCCGGCTGAAACTGAGACACCCGAATCTGGCGCACTGAGCCGCTGTAGGTCTGAACCTGCTCCACCGTTCCCACCTGGGTGCCCGGCAGATCCACCACGATGCGAAGAGGCTTGGCCAGCAGGAAATAGCGCGGCTGCGTGCCTTCGTTCACCTTCAGCTCGAGCTGATTTTCCCTCGGGTCAAAGCGCCACTGGCTGAGCAGCGCCCCGTAGGCTGGCAAATTCGCGTGGGTCAGCGCGGCGGCTGCGAGGGCGCCCAGGATCTGCCGAATGGGCCGAAATCCTCGCCCTTGGTGCCGCGCCGGTTTGTTCCTCCCGCCCGTGTTGTCCCGCATCATAACCCCTCGATCCATTTAGACAGACTTGGCTCATAGGATAGTCGCAAGGGCCCGCTCTGGAACAAAATTTCTTGAGCTTTCGATAGGTTTGGCGAGCGATCGCCTCTCGAAGATGCTCTCCAGTGCCGATCAGGGGGCCTTGGGCCTCAAGCTTGGCCCTGGGCGATCGCCCCTGAGGCTTTTGCCCCCGCTCCCCCAAGATTTTGAGATACTAGGCATAGTGTTGAATGTCCACGTATCGAGCGTTATTGGCCCATGTTCATCATTGATATTGCTGTTAAGTACACCCCCCTCCCCCTGTCCGTTCAGCGCAAAAGCCAAGAAGACGCTCACCAGCTCTACCAGCACGTGCTGGACGCCATCCAGTCGGGTCAGCCCAAACTCCTAGAGCTCACCTGTGAGCACCAAACCGACAAGCGGCTGGCGATCGTAACCAGCGAGATTTCTGCGGTGCAGCTCACCGAAAAGTCCGGCAGCTCTGCCTCGGGTCGTCCAGCAGGCTTCTTTGCGATCGCTGAATGAGTTTTGCCCCTTCCGATCCAGGCGCCCCTGCGATCGCAGTGCGCGACCTCTGCTTCCGATGGCCTTCGGGGGCAGAGGTCTTGCGGGACTGCTCCCTTGCCGTGCCCCGAGGACAGTTCTGGATGCTCCTCGGGACCAACGGCAGCGGCAAGTCGACGCTCCTGCGCACCCTGGCGGGGCTCTTGCAGCCCCAGTCTGGCACCATCGAGCTGCACCCCCCCGTGGGCTTTGTTTTCCAGAATCCGGACCACCAGCTCGTCATGCCCACCGTCGGCGCGGACGTAGCCTTTGGCCTTGTGTCCGAAAAGCTGTCTCCCCCTGAGGTCCAGCAGCGCGTCACCTACGCCCTGGCCGCCGTCAATCTTTTGGACTTTATTCGGCGGCCGATCTATGCCCTCAGCGGCGGCCAAAAGCAGCGCGTTGCCATTGCAGGGGCGATCGCCCGTCATTGCGATGTGCTGCTGCTCGACGAGCCCACGGCTCTTTTGGACCCCGACAGCCAGATTGACCTGGTCAAGCAGCTCCAGCGCCTGGTCAAAGAGCGGGGGCTCACGGCTCTCTGGGTGACCCACCGCCTCGAAGAACTCAACTACTGCGACGGCGCGTTTCTGCTCGAGCAGGGCCGAGTCGTCGATCAGGGCAACCCCGATCGCCTCCGTCAGCGCCTAATCCAGTCTTTCTAGCGAAAGGGGCTGCACCCGAAAGACAAGATCTCCGAAGTTTTTGAGAGGGCCTTGGCCGTGTGAAAAAGGCTTTATTTTCCTTAAAAGAGAATAAAGCCTTGCTAGAGATCGTATTAATATATGAGACATGCATAAGTTTTCTTTACATTCCCCCCCTTAAGCCATGGCACGCTCCGAACCCCAGGCATTTCTATTGGTCGACGGATACAACGTCATAGGAGCCTGGTCGGAGCTGAAGCAAGCGCGCGACTGTGAGGGTCTAGAAACCGCCCGCTGGCAGCTGGTTGAGACCCTGACCAACTACAGCGCCTTTCAGGGATACGCCACAGAAGTTGTCTTTGACGCCTACTACCAAGACAGCAGCAGCCGCCGGGAATCGGTTACCGACCACCTCAGCATTTATTACACCGACTTTAACCAAACCGCAGATACCTACATCGAAAAGGTCTGTGCTTTGTTTCGCCAAGATCTGCGCAAGTACAGTCAGCGCCTGATCGTGGCGACCTCTGACCGAGCCCAGCAGCTGACGGTTGTGGGCTATGGGGCGGAGTGGATGTCCTCCCAGCAGCTTGCCCTAGAGGTGGAGTCGGTGACCCGGCGAGTCCGCCGCAAGCAGCGAGCAAACACTCGCAAGAAATCCTCGGGGCGATTTTTGGCCAGCTCCCTGGACCCGGTGGCTCAGCAGCGCCTGGCTGCGCTCCGGATGGGCATTGTGCCGCCGCCTTCGGTCTAGGCGGTGGGCGGCGATCGCAGCCTTCGAAACGGGCGATCGCCCCGGTCTGGAAAAACTTAAAAAAAAGTTTTCCAAAGGGGTTGCAAAATTTTCTAACTGTTCTGTAATATAAAAAGGCACGCGAGCGGTCCTCAGTAGCTCAGTGGTAGAGCGGTCGGCTGTTAACCGATTGGTCGTAGGTTCGAGTCCTACCTGGGGAGTTGAAAAATAGCAAAACACTGCGGGGGTGAGTTATGCTCATCCCCGCAGTGTTTTTGGGGATCTGGGATGCCAAGGACAACCTACGGGAAACATTGGTCCCTCGATCCGGCAGTCATTTTTCTCAACCATGGTTCTTTTGGGGCCTGCCCGAGACCAGTCTTGGAACGGCAGCGGCAGCTGCGCGATCGCCTGGAGGCGCAGCCGCTGCGATTTTTTGTCCAGGAAATAGAGCCGCTGCTGGATCAGGCGCGCCAGGCCTTGGCCGCATTTGTGGGGGCGGAGCCGGAGAATTTGGCTTTTGTGCCCAACGCCACGACGGGGGTGAATACGGTCCTGCGATCGCGCTGTAGCGGCCCCGATCGCCTCCAGCCGGGCGATGAGCTGCTGACAACGAATCACGGCTACAACGCGTGCAACAATGCGCTGCGGTTTTTGGCGGAGCAGACGGGGGCGCGCATTGTGGTGGCGGAGGTGCCTTTTCCCCTGGCAAGGCCCGAAGCGGTGGTGGCGGCGGTGATGGCTCGGGTGACGGACCGGACCCGCCTGGCGCTGCTGGACCACGTGACCAGCCAGACAGGGCTGATCTTTCCGCTGGAGACGCTGGTGCCGCAGCTGACGGCGGCGGGGGTCGAGACGCTGATTGATGGGGCCCACGCGCCGGGAATGATTCCGCTGGATCTGAGGGCGATCGCCCCGACCTACTACACTGGCAACGCCCACAAGTGGCTGTGCTGCCCCAAGGGGTCGGCGTTCCTCTACGTGCACCCCGATCGCCACGAAAATATGCGGCCCCTCACGATCAGCCACGGGGCCAACTCGCCCCGGCGCGATCGCTCTCGGTTTTGGCTGGAGTTTGACTGGCCGGGGACGGTGGACCCGACGCCCTACCTGTGCGTGCCGGAGGCGATCGCCTTTTTGGGGTCGCTGCTGCCGGGAGGGTGGCCCGCGCTGATGCAGCACAACCACGCCAAGGCGATCGCGGCGCGCGACCTCTTGTGCCGGACGCTGGGCGTTGCGGCTCCCTGTCCAGATGACATGCTGGGAACCCTGGCCTCGGTGGCGCTGCCCGACGGCGACTGGCAGTCTCTCCAGGCCATTCTGCTGGACCAGTTCCAGATCGAAGTGCCCATCGTGCCGTGGCCCACAGCGCCCCGACGCTGGGTCCGCATTTCCGCCCAGATCTACAACGATGAGACCGAATACGCGGCCCTAGCCGAGGCGCTAACGGTGACTTTGGCCCAGGAGCGCTCTGGCTCGCCGATCGCCTAAAAGGGCTGCTGGAGTCCCTTGAGCGATCGCTCCTGTTCGGCGTCGCTGAGCCCTTTGCTCTGAACCAGGACGCCAAAGTTGCCGAGGCCCATAGGGTCCATCAGGCTGTGGAGCACCTCCCGCCGCTGGAAGATGCGGCTGATGTCGTCGGCGGTGGCGATCGCGCTGCCCCCCGCCGACAGCGCCGTCAGGCGATCGCCCAGGCCCAGAGCCATCAAAAACAGCCCCTGCTGCGTGAAGCCCAGGTTCTGGAGGCCGCAGCGATCGCCCTGGCGCTCGAGCGCTGTGAAATTCACGTGGGCCGTCAGATCCTGCTGACCCACGTGAATATAGGGATCGCCGTGGTGCTGGTGCTGGTAATAGCACTGCAAGGTGCCCTGGCTGCGGGCCGGTGCGTAGTAGCGGCTGGCCGGATAGCCATAGTCAATGGTCACGACGTAGCCCCGCTGGAGGCGATCGCTCACCGTCTCCAGCCAGTCCAGGGCTGCCAAGTTGACCTCGGTTCGGTAGCCCTCGGGGTACCCCGGAGCCAGCAAATCAATCTCGTTCAGCTCAAAATATGCCTGCAAGCGCGGCGTAGATAGCTCCCCCAGCACCTCCGTCAGGCCGCCGCCCTCGTCCACCGTCACATACACCTCCTGGAGCTGGCCCCCTTGCACCACCACCTGATGAACCGGGAACGCGTCCACCAGCTCATTGGAGAAGCAGCAGCCCACCAGAGAACTCGGGGCGATCGCCTCCCAAGTGCTCCAGGCAACCTTGCCCGCGATCGCCCCAAACTCTGCCAGCTGCGATCGCTGGACCGCCCGAAGGGCCGGAGACTTTTCGACAATGCGATAGCTCAGCGCCTCAAAACAAGCCCGATGGTGCTTGGCCAGATAGCGCAGGCTATCGCGGGCCAGTAGTCCCTGGCCTGCGCCCATCTCCAGCAGCGTCATCGGCCCCCCGCCCAGGCTCTGCCACACATCGACCCACTGCTCCGCCAGCAGCTCCCCAAAGTCGCTCGCCAAATAGGGCGACGTCACAAAATCCCCCTGCATCCCAAACTGATTGGGCCGCGAGGCATAGTAGCCATGCTCCGGGTGATACAGCACCCAGTCCATATAGTCTGCAAAGGAAATGCGGCGCTGGGGATGGGCCGCAATCCGCTCCACCAAAAACGGGTACAGAGCGCGATTGCCAGGACGAGGAGGATGCATAAGGGTCACAAAAAGACTAAAAAATCGCCGAGCAGCCGCGATCGCCGCCCAAACCCACCAAAACCCCTCGGCGCAGTCCCGTCAAGTCTTCCTCGGCCTTTTCCCGGCTCAAGCTCGCAGCCTCGTCAGCGGGCGATCGCCCCAAAAAACCGCAAAATCCTCCGATTTCAGCAAAGTTTTGCAACTTTCCAGACATCTTGCGGAACGGTTCCTTTCGCCGCAGAAGAAAATCACTACAATGCTCGTTCTCAGAGGCGATGCCCAAAAGAACCCGATTTCGGTAGAATGCTGCTGAATCCAGCGGAGCGACTCGTTGGCTTTCCACAGCGGTCTTTCTGGCAGCGGCCTCTGCGGTGCCTTGCCCCAGCAAAAACGCGGTCAAAGACCGACTTTTCTTCCATCCCCAGGAAGATAAAACGAGCAAATACCGTGTAATCAGCGCTACGGGCTCAGTACGATCGTCGTACAACAATGTATAGTCACCGTGTCATGATGGCGAGGGAGCGACGCAGTCCATTCATTCTTGATCATTCTGTTCTTGATCCTTGGGCCAGGAACCCTTCCCCCTTGCTCCCTCGTCATGTATGAGTTACAACAGTCCCTTCGTTAAGGTGCGCGGCTAGCCAGTCAACATGGACGTTTCTCTTAGCGTAATGCAACCCAACAGTTCACCTGCCCAGTCTTCCCCTATCATCTTGGACAGCTTGCCAAACTACCTGAGCGGCGATCGCGGTTGTCCCCGGCGGGCGCGGCTGCACATCGACCTCATCCTCTTGGCAATCGAAGCCCTCGACCTGGGAGGCTCGGAAGCGATCTTAGCCGTCGCGCAGGAACTCGGCCTCCAGCCCATCATCAAAAACCGCGTTGTTCTCTGGCGACTCCGCAGCACCAACCCCCTCCGACGCTACAGCCAGCGCCGCCCCCTCAGCCAAGACGAAGCCAAAGCCCTTGTGATCATCGCGAGTCACCTCGCCCGTCGCCTCACCGTCTTGATCCGGCAGCTTCTTTTGGCCCACCAGCAGCTCCAAGACAAAAAGCTCTCAGTCGAGCATCACTTCCGGCTCTCGGAGTATCTAGAGCGCTTTCGTGCCCACTTCCGCTCCCGCATGAACCCCAAGCGGGCTGGCGTCATCAGCTACAACAACAGCCCCGAGCGGCTCAACGAATTGGCCATGAACTTGCTGGGACAACTGCTGTTTTGTACCGGGACGGCCGGCACACAGCGCTTTTGGTGCAGTTTGTTTGACGGGGAAGTGGAGTAACAATGCAGCGTCAATATAGTTTGCCTAACTGCAAGCTGGTTCTCGAAGGGATCGAAGACATTCCGGCAGAAGGAGCCCTCGATCCGCGACCTCCCATCAATGTCTTGGTGAATGCAGAGTGCCACATCCAGGGGCATGAGCAGCCTTTGAGCGGGGGACGCACCTTTTTTGAGGGGCTTGTGAATGCTGTGAACCACTATGCCCAGAGCTTCTTTAGCAGCGTCTCGGCGCCCGAAAGCCGACGCGGCAAGGCGTCTCCGGTCACGATCGAGCGCCTCGACCAAAATCGTCACCGCATCGTGATTCACCCAGAAGCGATGTCGAGTGAGGAGGCGGCCGCTGCGCGGACTGGTCCCCTGGAGATGGATCTCACGACGGTGCAGCTGTTTGACTTGGTGGAGGCGGTCGACCAGTTCTTTGCCGACAGCCGCACGCTGCCGGATCTGTCTTGTCAGCTCCAGCCCGTTTCCCGCAAGCACGCGAAGGCCGAGCGTCCCCTCCAAGAGCGCGCTTTGCCGGCGGCGGTTGGGATCTCGGGGCTAGCGGCGGCGGCGGTGGCGGTCTTCTTGCTGCCGATCCCCAACCTGGAGCGGCCGCGCGATCCTGCGGCCCAGTCGCGCAACGGCAATAATCCGAATGAGACCTCTGCGGCGCAGGCGGGCCAGACAGGCCAGCCTGACTCGGAGGAATTGGCGGCCATGATCGCCTCAGCGCGAGAAATTGTGGACCCCAATCAGCTCAATGCTTTGCGCCAAAGCCTGTATGACACCATTGACCAAGCCTGGTCTGAGGAGCCTGAGTTTTCGGAACCCCTGAGCTACAAGGTGAGCGTGGGCGAAGATGGGGCTGTGCTGGGCTACGACGGTATGGATTTGGTGTCTGATGAATCGGTGAACCAAACGCCGCTGCTGGACTTGGTGTACATCCCGCCAGAAGGGGGAGTTGCCCCTCGCGAGACGATCGCCCTTTTCAAGGTGGTCTTTCGTCCGAGCGGTGTCCTGGAGGTGAGCCCCTGGCGCGGCTTTCGATCGCCCCCTAGCGATGGACCGACCATCGACGACCCTGCGCAAATCGAGGAGTTGACGGGCTCAGTCTACGACCAAATCAACAATGCTTGGGACGAGGAGCCTTCCTTTGAGCAGGATTTGGTGTTCCGAGTGGGAGTCACCAGCGAAGGCAAGATCGCCGAGTATGAGGCGGTGAACCAGCCGGCCCGTGATTATGGCCAGGAGATCCCCTTGCCGAGTCTGGTCGAGCGATCGCCCTCGTCGTCTACTGCTGCTGAGACTGCGACCACAGAGGCGTCTACAGTGCCCCCTGTGCCCCTTGCTCAGTTCAAGGTCGTCTTTACGTCCCGAGGGGTCCTACAAGTCAATCCTTGGGATGGCTACCCCGACTCTTAACCGCCGTGCCTGTCGCGAAAGGGCTAGCAGAAGCCTGCTAGCCCTTTGTGCTGCCCTGGGGGCAGGGAAGAGAATGAAATTAAATGAAATTATCGGTAGGCCTGGGGGCCTGCCCAAACGTTGTTGACGACGGTCCCGTGCACCAGGGGTTTGTCGTTGGGCGAGAGCGTGGTTTGCCCGCGGGTGTCGACGGCCCAGAGCGGCCAGTTGGGGTCGCCCAGGGTGCCAGCCCGAAAGAGCACCTGCTCAGGGCTGCGCTGACTCCAGCCGAGCAGGATGGCGTTGGAGTACTCGATGCGGCTGGGGGCCAGGGTGCTGGTGCGATCGCGCGTGCGATCCCAGACGACGGCGTAGTCGGAGGCATCGGAAGTGTTGAAGATGCCCTCAAATTCGCGGGCCAAAATGCGATCGCCTGAGGGCGACCACGACACGGGAATTAAGATGGCGATCGCCCCTGGCATATCCGCCGCCTCGTTTTCGAGAAAGGGATTGTCTGACAGGGGAGACGTGGCGGTGATCACCCGCAGGTCACCGGTTTTGACGTTTTCCAGAAACATCGTGCTGCTGATGCGGCTCCGAAAGCCGTCGGGCTGCACCTGCATCTGAATGCGGCTGTAGGCAGCGTACTCTCCATCGGGGGACATCAGTGACTGACTACGGTAGTAGCGAACACTGGGGACTCCCGAAGCGGTCACCTCAGCCTGAGTGGCCAACACCCAGTTCCAGGGAACCGGATGCGGGCTGTTGAGCGGATCAATTTGTACCGGAGATTCCATCATGGCAGCATCAGAAGGTTGGGGCTGTGACTCTGTTGCTTCACCCAATCCCTGTGTAACCAGCGCCTCGGTCAAGGAATCCGCTTGCGCCAAAGCGGGAGTCCCGAGGGCCGTCGCACCCAAAATGCTCAAACAAAGAGCACACCACAGAGGCTGACCAAGGCGCATCGTGGGCCAGCCAAAAAGCAAGAAACGCTGGAGCATTGAGTGGGCAATAATTCCTAGACGACGTTCTTAGTGTGAGAAGCGGCGTCTACACAAATTCAAGCTTGGTGTCTATATATGTACCCTATGGGATCGGTACTGGAAAGCCTGAATTCACTAAAGTTTTCAAGGCTTTTAATGTTTCGTTGCGGACTGGTCAAAAAACAAGCGATCGCCCACATTTTCTGACAGTGTCTGCAACATTTGGCTGCTAAGTCAAAATTTCGAGACCCGGTTTATCGCCTAGGCGTGACGGCGAAACTGCTGAGTTGAGCTAGTATCTCTTTGATCGTCTTTGCTGGCCACAAAAAAGCCGCCCAGCCTTCTAGGGGTGCTCTGGCCAAGACCCTGAGGCCGCAGCAAGCCGAAGGATCTGCGAAGCGTGCCTTCGTTTGTCGATGTTCGAAAGAAAGCCGTGAATGACGCCCCTGTTTCTCCTCCGTCGCCTTCTCCCAAGGTGCAGCGAAGCTGGCCTGTGCTGACGTTTGTGTTTCGACTGCTGCTGCTCTCGGTGGGGGTGAGTCTGGCGTGGCTGGTGGGAATGGCGATCGCGCTGTTCAATCCCGGCGCTAGCAGTGAGCCGCCGCTGGTCGTCCAGGGTCTGCGGCGATCGCAGCAGTGGTTGGGCCTGCGGGATCCCGCGTCCAGCAGCGCTCCCCAGCCTGCTGCCCCCAGTGCCAATCTTTCGACGAGCGAGCAGCAGGCCCTCCAACAAGAACTGGAGCAACTGCAAGCTGAGGCCCAGTCTTTGGCCAGTCGCGCGGCCCAGATCGAAGCCCAGATCGGGGTTCAGCAGTCCAATGAGCCCCTGGAGTCGCGAATTCAGCGCCTCTCTCAGCAAATTGAGGGGACCAGTGACTTTGCACAGACACCGGGCAGCAGCTCGACTACGCCCGTCTTTCGCGTGACGCTGCCCAGCGATGTGCTGTTTGCGAACAACCAGAGCACCCTCAAGCCGGAGGCAGAGCCAATTCTCGATAGCTTGGTGGGCGATCTCCAGGCCTATCCCAGCAGCACGATTCGGGTCGCTGCCCATACCGATGACGTGGGCAGCCCCGAAATGAATCGGGCGCTCTCTCTCCAGCGGGCCGCAGCGGTGGAAAGCTACCTATCGGGCGTCCTGGGAGATGGCTATCACTGGGTGAGCGTGGGATTTGGGGAGGATCTGCCGCTGGCCACGGGCCAAGCCGAGGGCGATCGCCTGCGCAATCGTCGCCTGGAAATCACCGTTGAGCCCAAGTGATTCGCCCGCTGAAGGCGCTAGGTGTGACACTTGTTTGTACACTGCTGAAAACCTTTCAGTGCGCTGATTCATGAGAATTGTGTTTTTTGGGACTCCCCAGTTTGCTGTGCCGACCCTCGATCGCTTGCTGGAGCATCCCGAGTTTGAGGTGGTGGCGGTGGTGACGCAGCCGGACAAGCGGCGGGGGCGGGGCAGCCAGCTGATCCCTTCGCCGGTCAAGGAGCGGGCGATCGCCCACCAGATCCCGGTCTGGCAGCCCACCCGGATCAAAAAAGACGCTGACATCTTGCAGCAGCTGCGAGAGACCCAGGCCGATGCCTTCGTGGTGGTTGCCTACGGCCAGATTCTGTCCCCCGAAATTTTGGCCATGCCGCGCCTGGGCTGCATTAATGTCCATGGCTCTCTGCTGCCCGAATATCGCGGAGCCGCGCCCATCCAGTGGTGTCTGCGCCACGGCGCGACGGTAACGGGCATCACCACCATGCAAATGGACGCAGGCATGGACACCGGCCCCATGCTGCTCAAGGCGACCGTTCCCATTGGCCTGTTTGATAGCGCGGCGGACCTCGCCCAGTCCCTGGCCACTGTCGGCGCAGACCTGCTGATCGAGACGCTGCTAGAGGGCGATCGCGGCGCCCTGATGCCCGAGCCCCAGGACGACGCCCAGGCCACCTACGCCCCGCTGATCCAAAAATCTGACTATGAGCTCGACTGGTCTCAGCCAGCGATCGCCCTGCATAACCAAGTGCGCGGCTTCTACCCCGCCTGCGTCACCATTTTTCGCGAAGCGCCCCTCAAGGTCATGGCGACCGCGCCCATCAGCGCCGCCACCCTTCCCCAGCTACCCGATGCCCTGCAAGCTCAGGCCTCCAGCCTCACCGACCTAGCGGGCCAGCCTGGAGAAGTCGTTGCCCTGCTCAAAAACCTGGGGCCTGTGATCCAAACCGGCGACGGACTCTTGCTGTTGCAGCAGGTGCAAATGGCGGGCAAGCGGCCCCAGTCGGGCTGGGATTTCGCCAATGGCGCCCGCCTAACCCTCGGCGAAACCCTAGGCGTCTAGAGAGGCCAGCTCAAAGTGCCGGCAGCCCTCACACGGACCCGCTGGATTGACAGCGCAGCGCAACAGCTCCGACAGAGCGTTGTAGCGGCACTTGGCGTCCCCCAGAACCCATCGCCCCTGGACCAGGGTCCGTTCTGAGGGCCGAGCCGCAGACTGTACGTAGAGCGCCACCTTGTGCAGGCGATAGCGGCCAGACTTCAGTTGATAGCGGTGACGACGCTCCAGCACAGCGTAGGTCTGGCCGTTGAAGTCCAGATAGCTGCCGGGCTGGGGCATCCAGTCCAAATGAACATTGCCGAGGGACTGACGCGAATGCGTCAAGATCACCTCGGTGGGTAGCGAATCTAGCTCCATAGGGGCGTGAATGTTACGCAGCGTACATCTTGGATGGTATCGCACCCCCTCTAGTAATTTCGACTGAACCTCCGAGGGACTCCCGACGGGACACTGAGGACTGGGGTCTGGGGCGCAGAAACGAAAGCAGCGCCGCTGATGCTCAAAATGCTGAAGGAAAAGCTTCGATTTTGATCCAAGCCCACCGAAATCCACCGAGAGCATGATGTAGTTCTGGCGAAACCCTCTGCGCGAGGACTGTCGGCGCGCCGAGGCTTTGAGGAATTGATGTCATCAGGCCTTCGGAAATCTCTATGAATTATTTTTCTGTGCTGATTATGCTGCTGCGCGATCGCGCCAACTTCCTCTCAGAAATTCGCCAAAATATTAAAATCGAGCAAAAAATCATCGCTTTGTTGGTTTCGAGCTCGATTTTTTTTGCGGTTTACGGCTTGATTATTGGCTCTTCCAATAGTTGGTTACAATCTGCTTCTTCGGCGATTAAGCTGCCAGCGCTTTACCTAATCACGCTGGTCATTTGTTTGCCGACTCTCTATTTCTTTGACATTCTGATGGGGTCAAGCTTGCAGTTTGCTCAGTACTTGGCGCTGATGCTGACGACAGTTTCAGTTATTAGCGTACTGCTGTTTGCCTTTGCTCCGGTGACGCTGTTTTTCCTGATTTCCATTCGAGATTACAACTTCTTTTTGTTCATTAATCTGGTCATTTTTGGAATTACCGGGCTGGTGGGGGTCAGCTTGTTTTATCAAGCGATGCAGACGCTGGTCAGGCCAACCGTCCTGAAGGTGCGCGACGCAGAGCCCATTGACCCCGAGCCAGGCCATCAGGATATGCGGCAGCGACTGCTGCAAGGCTGGCTGGTGCTGTACGCGCTGGTAGGCAGTCAGCTCGGCTGGACGCTGCGGCCCTTTTTTGGAGCACCGGACCAGGCGTTTCAGCTTTTTCGCCCGGAAATCGAGGGGAATTTCTATCAGCAGGCGATTATTATTGTGCTGAAGCTGTTTGGATTTTAAGGCTGATCAAAACCCTTGAAAGGGATGAACAACTTTGGGAAAGATGCTCTGAAAATTTATGCAGCCTGAGCTTCAAGATTTGATGATTTCGGCCCAGGAAATAGAGCGTCTGAGCGGGCTGGATGTAGGGGCCGTGTTCGCAGGGGGAACGGTTCGTAAAGGGGTGTTGTCAAATCCCCGAAAACTGACAGAATGGGCGATCGCCCAACTGATGGCCCTGGGGATTATTCTGATTTTTTGTTTTCCCTTGGGGCTGGTTGTGGGGCGCAGCTTCAACTGGCTGAGCAACGATCCGGCGACTCTGGCCCGCTTTGTGCAGCTGACTCTGGGAATGTCGGGAGCGATCGCCCTTGGCTGGAATGCCTATCTCTGGCGTCGGCACCAGCAGCTCGCCCTGTTTTTGACGCTGCTCGACGAGATCGACAAGCATCACGAAATCCTGCGAGCGCTGCAAATTTTGGATGAGCTCGAGACGGTGCAGGCCAAGGGCGATCGCCGCGATCGCGCGGAGGTGTTGGCGGCCCTGGCTGTCACCCGGGAAAGCTTGGTGTGCGCCCTCCTGACCGAAAAAATTCTGCGCCAGCACCAAGCCTTTTTGGCGCGGCGTCAGGAACTGCTGGAGCACGTGGAAACCAACCTGGGGCGGCTGCGATCGCTGCGGGTGCTGAGCGAGGCCGATGAGTACGGCCGCCTAATGCGGGAGGCGCTGGACATCGGCCTGAGCGTACACCGCGAGCTGCACCGCCTGGACACCTGACCCCTCGGCCCTAGCCACCAAAAATATCAAGCTGCTCAGGGCGGTTCTCGGAGGCGCTGGGACTGGGCGATCGCCCGTTTTTCTCAGGTTTGTCGGCGATCGCGCTGGTTTTGCGCAGGCCCACGGCGATTTTGCTGTGCTTTTCGATCTGGCTCATCACCTGCCGCGCCCGCTGGATCACCACCGCTGGCAGCCCCGCCAGTCGCCCCGCCTCAATGCCGTAGGAGCGATCGGCCCCGCCGGGCTGCACCTGATGGAGAAACACGATTTGGTCCGGCAGTTCCTTCACCACCACCTGGTAGTTGGCCACGTTGGGCAGCAGCGAGGCCAGCTCGTTGAGCTCGTGGTAATGGGTAGCAAAGATGGTGCGAGCGCCGATCTCGCCCGCCAGGTACTCCGCCACGGACCAGGCGATCGCCAGCCCGTCAAAGGTGGCGGTGCCGCGGCCGATTTCGTCCAGCAGCACCAAGGACTGGGGCGTCGCGTGGTTGAGAATGTTGGCGGTCTCGTTCATCTCTACCATGAAGGTAGACTGGCCCGTCGCCAGGTCGTCGACGGCCCCGACGCGGGTAAAAATGCGATCGCAGATGCCCAAGGTAGCCGAGGTGGCTGGCACAAAACTCCCCACCTGAGCCATCAGTTGAATCAGCCCGACTTGGCGCAGATAGCAGCTTTTGCCGCTGGCATTGGGGCCGGTGAGCACGATCAGATCTGGCGCTGTGACACCGCGATCGCCCAGGTGGGTCGAATTGGGGACAAAGAAGCCCGCCGGTAGAGACTGCTCCACCACGGGATGGCGGCCTGCCTCCACGGCGATGGTGCGCCCTTCGCCGAGTTGGGGGCGGCAGTAGCCGCGATACACCGCCACCTCCGCCAAGCCGCACAGCACATCCGCCGCCGCCACAGCCTGAGCCACCTGGCGAATCAGGGCCGCTTGCTCCCCGACCTGGGTCCGCAGCGCCGCGAAAATTTCGTACTCCAGCTGGTTGAGGTCGTCCCGCGCTGAGAATATGCGGGCCTCGCGCTCCTTCAGCTCGGGCGTGATGTAGCGCTCTTCGTTGGTGAGGGTCTGCTTGCGCAGATAGTTGTCCGGCACCTGGTCGGCCTTGGCCCGAGAGATGCTGATGTAGTAGCCAAAGGTCTTGTTGTAGCCGACCTTGAGGGTCGAAACGCCGGTGCGATCGCGCTCGGATTTTTCGAGGTTGTTGATCCAAATTTGGTCGTCTTCGATCTGGCTGCGGCGGGTATCCAGGTCGGCATTGACCCCAGAGCGAATCAGGTTGCCGTCGGTGAGGGAGAGGGGCGGCGACTCCACCAGGTGGGCCTTGAGGGTGTGGCCGAGCTGCTCCAGGACCGGGGGCACGCTCTGGAGAGCCTGGAGGTAGGGCGATCGCCCTTGGGCTACCAGCGTCGCCAGATCGGGTAAGCGGCCAAAGGAGTCCGCCAGCGCCACCAAATCTCGCGCATTGGCGGTCCCCGATCCGGCCCGTCCGGCCAGCCGCTCCAGGTCATAAATGTCTCGCAGGAGGGCCTGCAAATCCTGGCGCAGCGTGCCGTTGTCCACCAGTTCCTGGAGGGTCTCCTGGCGCTGGGCGATCGCCTCTACCTTCAGCAGCGGTTGCAGGAGCCAGCGCCGCAGCATCCGCGACCCCATCGCCGTCACTGTGCGATCGAGCGCCCACAGGAGCGATCCGTGAAAAGTCCCGTCGCGCACCGTTTGGGTGATCTCCAGATTGCGGCGGCTCTGGTGATCCAGGATCAAATAGTCAGTCAGGGCGTAGGTGCGCAACGTTTGCAGGGGGACCGGGGTTTCTCGCTGGGTGTCCTCCAAGTAGGCCAGCAGCCCGCCCGCTGCCCGCACCGCCAGGGGCAAATGGTCGCAGCCCATGCCTTCGAGGGACCGCACCCGCAGCCACTCCAGCAGACGCTGGCGGGCCTCCGGCAGCGCAAAGGACGCTTGCGATCGCAGGGCGTAGCAAAACTGGGTCGGCAGGCAGTCCGGCAAATGGCTCGATCGCTCCCCCGGTCGCAAAAGGCCGCCCAGATCCGGCGCATTGGTAGGCACCAGCACCTCCGACGGCTGCAGCCGCATCAGCTCCTGGGTGAGCTGCTCTAGGTCGCTGGCCTGGGTGGTGAGAAACTCGCCCGTCGACACATCCGCCACTGCCAGACCCCAAGCGCTGCCCGCCAGCACCACCGCCGCCAAAAAATTATTGCGGCGAGCGTTCAGCATTCCTTCTTCGAGGACCGTACCCGGCGTCATCACCCGCGTGATCTCGCGCCGCACCAAGCCCTGGGCCTGGGACGCATACTCCATCTGATCGCAGATCGCCACCGCGTAGCCCTTCTCGACGAGCTGGGCGCAGTAGCGATCGAGGGCGTGGTAAGGAACGCCCGCCATGGCGACGCGGCCAATGTCCTTGCCCCCTTCCTTGCTCGTGAGCACCAGCTCCAGCTCCCGCGCCACCGCCACCGCATCCTGGAAAAAGCACTCAAAGAAATCCCCCACTCGGTACAGCAGGAGCGCGTGGGAATAGTCGTCTTTGAGGTCGGCGTAGTGGCGCATCATGGGCGTCAGCAGCTCCCGATCCGCTAAGCGGTGGTCGGTGAGGCTGTTGATGGCTTTGGCGCGGCGCTCTGGCAAGCCGTCGCTGGCGTCAGGCCCAAAGGCCTCAGGGGAAACGGTCATGGGTCGGTCGCAAATCGGCAAGTCCTTAATCTATCCTACGAACCTGCCCGGACACACTCCCACCGGCCCAATCCCCAAAACCCCGCCTACAGATAATATCGATGCTCCAGCCAGGCGCGGATCTCGGCCTCAGAGGCAAAGCAAACCGTGTGGCCCGTTGCCGGGTCGTAGACGTGCCACACGATCTGATGGTCGGGGCCGTGGGTCTGCCAAATTTGGGGCTCGGTGGACTCCGTAAAAAATCGGCTGATTTTTTGCCAGGCGCGCTGGAAAATTTCGCCGAAAACGACTGAAGATTTTGATGAGGAGCTGGTCGATAGTGTCGAGAAGGCTTTCACGAGAACCTCCAATGAATTGAGGATGAAAAGAGGGTGTAAAGGGAGAGAAACTCTTTGGAAGAACACTCCTAAACCTTGAGGCAAACACATCGCCCGGTTGGGTGAATTCCAAGGATTAAAAAGCTGAATTTCTGCGTTTGGAGCGATCGCTCACTGATGCAAAAAACCGCCAAAGCGTTTCTGAAAAAGGGTTTTGCGAGATTCTGAGAGGCTGTGGGGTGGATGCTACAGAAATCTTTTGATTGCCCTTCTTCTTTTAGTATGCCCAAAATTTCTGACAACAGAAGGTACAGATTTCTGAAAAGAAACTAGTACGGTTTCAAGAAATGTTTACTGTTCTATTTGAATTTTTTAAAACTGTACTAGCAAATTCACTTTTCAATCCCGTATATTCGCTCTAAGTGGGGTTTCCAAAAAGTAGCTTTTTGGGGGGCTAGCGCAAACGGTCGAAGGGGCGCGCTAGGCCCCCAGGCAAGAAAGACGCTGGGGCGTGGATGGGGCTGACGATGTCCACTCTTATTGAGGGTTAGGCCGTGAGGATTTTGCTGGATCGCCACTCGCCGGAGCCAATCTATCTGCAAATTCGCGATCGCTTTCGGCGGCTGATCACGGCGGGCATGCTGCAACCGGGCGATCGCCTGCCCTCGATTCGCGCCCTGGCCAGCAGCGTCCAGGTCAACAAGCTCACCGTCGTTGAGGCCTACAACGTCTTGGAGGCGGACGGCCTGATCCATGCGCGCCAGGGGGCGGGGTATTTTGTCAGCGATCGCGCGATCGCCAAGCCTCCCAAGGAGTCCACGTTTTCGCCCCGCCAAGAGGTGATCATCCCCGATCGCTGGGGCTGCTCATTTTTTGACCTCTACACCACCTCTTTGCACGTCAAAGACCAGCCGGAGATTATCGACTTCACCTCTGGCTTTTCTCAGCCCCTGGGCCTAGAAGACTTGCAGCGGCTGGCGCGTCGGGCCATGGGCCAGCTGCCCGAGAGCCTCTTTTGCTACGACTATGCCCAGGGCCAGCAAACCCTGCGCCAGCAGATCGCGCGCCTCTTGATGCAGGAGGGCTTGGCGGTGTCCCCCGATCACCTGATCGTCACCAACGGCTCCCAGCAGGGCTTGGCGCTGGCGATTCAGGCCTATGTCCGGCCGGGAGACTGGGTGATCGTAGAGAGCCCCACCTACCACGGCACCCTGGCCCTGCTGGAGACCCTGGGAGCGCGGGTGATTGGCATTCCCATGGCCCCCGACGGCATGAACCTAACGCTGCTGGCCCAGTACCTAGAGAGCCATCGCCCCAAGCTGATCTACACCGTCAGTACGCTGCACAACCCCACGGGCATCACGACTTCCCAGGCCCATCGCCAAGCGCTGCTCGATCTGGCGGAGCATTACGACTGCTGGATTTTGGAGGACAACGCCTACGAAGGGCTCAATTTTGAGCCGGTGCCGCCGCCGATCAAGGCCCTGGACACCCGCGATCGCGTGATTTATCTGGGGACCTTTTCCAAGACGCTGACGCCGGGGCTGCGGGTGGGCTATGTGGTGGCGACGGGGCCAGACCACCAAAACCTGCTGGAGCGGAAGCTGCTGCAAGATCTGCACGTCTCGACGGTGTCCCAGGCGATCGTCAGCGAGTATCTGGCGTCGGGGCACTACCGCCACCACCTCAGCCGCCTGCGCCACCACAACCAGCGCAGCCAGCAGGCGATGCTCCAGGCCCTAGAGCAGCACTTTCCCTTGGAGGCGTCGTGGACGGTGCCCCAGGGCGGAATGTTTTTGTGGGTGGAGCTGCCCGATCGGCTGCCGCTGCGGGAAATCTGCAACCAGGCGATCGCCCATCAGGTGCTGGTGTCCTGCGGCGACGCGTTTTTCCCAGGGCAGCGGGGCTATCCGGCCATGCGCCTGAACTTTTCCCAGCCGCCGGAGGCCATCGAGCGGGGCATTCGGGTCTTGGGGACGCTGCTCAAGCAGCACAGCCTCCGTCTGACGGGCTAAGGCGGGATCTATCTTGGGGCTGGCTGCGGGGTTTGGGGCGATCGATCTACCCTGAAATCAGCCCCCCCGAGGCGATCGCCTCGAAAACGGGCTGGGCAGAGGTGCCGATCGGGGCCTCGGTGCAGTGGCGTTGTGGGGGTGATTTGGTGCGATCGCCCACTTTGCCGAAAGACTCTCTATGCCCCGTCCCGTCCTCTATTTCGCTGTGACGAATCATGGCTTTGGCCATGCGGTGCGTGCCGCTTCGGTGGCCGCTGCCATCCAGCGCCTCAATCCAGAGATTTTGCTAATTTTGGTGACCACGGCGCCGCGCTGGCTGCTGGAGTCCTACATTCCGGGAGACTTTATCCAGCGGCCCCGCGGCTTTGATGTGGGGGTGGTCCAGACCGACAGCCTGACCATGGACAAGGCGGCCACCCTCGAAAAGCTGCAAGCCATCCAGGCCCAGCAAAAGGCCATCATTGCCAGCGAGGTCAATTTCCTGCGCCAAAACCGCGTCGGGCTGGTGCTGGCCGATATTCCGCCTTTGGCCGCGCCTATTGCCCGGGCGGCGGGCGTGCCGGTCTGGATGATGAGCAACTTTGGCTGGGATTTTATCTACAAGCCCTGGGGGCCTGACTTTGCGCCGATTGTGAGCTGGATTGAGGCGTGCTTTGGCCAGTGCGATCGCCTGTTTCGCCTGCCCTTTCATGAGCCGATGGTGGCCTTTCCCCAGATCACCGATGTGGGCCTGACCGGCGGCATTCCGGCCCACGACCTGGCCAAGCTGCGCCAGCACTTTGGCCTGAGTGCGCCAACCGAGCGCACGGTGCTCCTGACCTTTGGCGGCTTGGGGCTGAGCCGAATTCCCTACGAGGCTCTGGCCCAGTTTCCCGACTGGCAGTTCATCACCTTTGATGCCCAGGCGCCGAAGCTGCCCAATCTCTGCCGGGTCCAGGACCATCGCTACCGGCCAGTGGACTTCATGCCGCTGTGTGGCCGGGTGGTCTCAAAGCCGGGCTACAGCACCTTTGCGGAGGCGGTGCGGGTGGGGGTGCCCATTGCGTCGCTGCCCCGAGAAGACTTTGCCGAAGCGCCGCTGCTGCTAGAGGGCATTCGCGATCGCGCCTATCACCAGATCCTGTCGCCGACGGCCTTTGAAGCGGGAGACTGGTCGTTTTTGCGCGAGGAACCCCAGTCTCCCCGCTTCCCCGAGGCGATCGCTCCTGATGGTGATCAGGCGATCGCCCAGGCCGTGGTGGATTTCTTTGCCCGCGCCGAATTTTAGCCCCTGAGGTGCCTTGGGCCTTGGGCCTGTGATCGCCGTCTAAAGCCCCAAATCCCTGCCCGAAGCTGACCTTGTTGAAACAACGATTGATTATCACTTTATGAGCCAGTCCCCTTGCTCCCCCGTCCCCTCGTCGCCCTCCGGCCCCCTGCTGCTCCGCCTGCCAACCCTGCCGCAGCAGTGCCTTGACGCCCTGCCCCAAGTCGCCTGGATCACGGATGCCGAGGGACACTTGCTCACCTGCAATCGTCAGTGGCACTGTGTGACCGGGCAGCCGAGGGAGATAGAGCTTTGGGCCTGGGTTCACGCAGAAGATCGCGATCGCCTCCAGCACGCCTACAGCGCCCAACCCCAAACAATCGAGTATCGCCTGGCCCATCGCGACGGCGCATTTCGGTGGATGCAGGCCCAGATCACGCCCCTCTGGGACACCGAGGGTCAGCTCCAGGGGCACCTGACCCTCAGCAGCCGCAGCGATCGCCCCGATCGCTCTGCCGCCTTGCAGACGGATTTTTGCAGCTTGGTCAACGGCCTGCCTGACGCGATCCTGTGGGAGGCAGACCCCCAAACCCTGGCCTTTACCTTTGTCAGCGACAGCGCCACGACCCTGCTGGGCTATCCGGCCCACCAGTGGCTGCGGGACGATTGCTTTTGGCTCACCCTGGTTCATTCAGAGGATCGGGGCTGGGTGAAGCACTTTCGCCAAGAAGAGATCGCCCAGGGCAAAGACTTTCGGTGTGAGTACCGCTGTGTTTCTGCCAGTGGCCAGACCCTCTGGCTGCGGGAGCAGGGATACCTAGTGCGGGCCGAGGACGGCACCGTCCAGAAGCTCCGGGGCATCTTGATCAACGTGACGCGCACCAAGCACGCAGAGGACGCTCTGCGCAGCCACGCCAACGAGCTCGCCCGCACGACCCGCGCCCTGGCCCAAACCTCCATCAGCCTAGAGCAGCGCAACCGCGATCTGGACCAGTTTGCCTACATTGCCTCCCACGACCTCAAGGCGCCGCTGCGGGCGATCGCCAACCTGTCCCAGTGGCTCGAAGAAGACCTCGATGGCGTGCTCACCCCCGACACTCGCCACCAGATGACCCTGATGCGGAGCCGGGTTCGCCGCCTTGAGGGCCTGATCGACGGCCTGCTCCAGTACTCCCGGGTGGGGCGCTTGCCCAGCGATCTCGAGCCCGTTTCGGTAGCGGAGCTGGTGCACGAAATTCTCGACTCCCTGGTCCCGCCGCCAGAATTCCAGGTTCGGCTGCACGAACCCCTGCCGACGTTTTGGACGGCTCGCCTGCCCCTGGCCCAGGTGCTGACCAATCTGATCAGCAATGCCATCAAGCACCATGGGGGCGATCGTGGCACGATCGCCATCAGTGCCCAAGATCTAGGGACCTACTACGAGTTCAGCGTGGCGGACGACGGGGCGGGCATTGCCCCGCGCTACCACGAAAAGATTTTTATGATCTTCCAGACCCTGGCGGCCCGCGATCGCGTAGACAACACCGGCATTGGTCTGGCCATCGTCAAAAAAATCATCGATGGCTACGGCGGCCACATCACTGTGGAGTCGGATCTCAACCAAGGAGCAATTTTCCGCTTCAGTTGGCCAAAATCTCTCTCAAGACAGGATACAACCCATGAGGAGTTGCCTAAGATTGGGATCACTCCTTCGGACGAATAATTTCGTTTATCGAGAGTTTTTCGTCAAAGTTCTGGGCTACGGCAAATCAACTCAAACCCGCTATCCGACAATAATTTATCTCCATAAAAATCAGGGTGTCTCGAGACTGCGCTGAACTCCCCACAAAACCGCTGTTTCAACGTCTAGTCTATTTCCCTAAGTAGACGGCAAGGGCCAAATCGGACAGTTAGAATGACACGCAGCCGCTGGAGTTAAGCCTCCTGTCATTGCTTGTTTCCCCCAAGATGCATAGAACTGAGATGCTCCTAACCACCGAAACTCGTTATCGGCTCCTGCTGGTAGAAGACGATGATGTCGACGCGATGAGCGTCCAGCGCGCCTGCCAGCAAAGTAAGATTCTCTGTAGCCTGGAGCGTGCCTCAAATGGGCGAGAGGCGCTTGAGCGTTTGCGGTCTGCGCAGGCTGGCACACCCTCCGGTATCCAGCGGCTAATTCTTCTGGATCTCGACATGCCAGAAATGGGAGGGCTAGAGTTTTTGAGGACGCTGCGAGCGGACCCTCAGCTACAGTCGCTCCCGGTCATTGTTCTCACAGCTTCCGAGTCTGACCAAGATCGTCTGGAAGCGGGAACTCTAAAAATTGCTGCTTATCTGCGCAAGCCAGTATCCCAGGACAGCCTTCTGAAGGCTCTTGGTCAGTTCACGCGATGTAGTAGGAGTGTCGGCTAACCCTGGCCGATCGGGGAGCATGGAACAGACGCTCAATATTCTGGTGGTTGATGATGATGAGGTTGATCGCCTCCTATTTCAGCGTGTTCTGAGGGCTTCGGGTATTCAGGCGGATGTCACGGAGGTTGAGGATTGCGCGGGAGCGATCGCCTATCTGGAGGCGTCTTCCTTTGACTGCATTTTTTTGGACTACCGCCTGCCGGACGGGGACGGTCTAGAGCTCATTCTGCAAATTCGCCAGCTGGGCACAACGCTGCCGATCGTGGTGCTCACGGGGCAAGGGGATGAGCGGATCGCGGTAGAGCTGATGAAGTCGGGGGCCTCGGACTACTTGGTAAAGTCCAGCCTCACCCCCGAGAACCTAGGTCAGACGCTGCGCAGCGTGACGCGCATCTACCAGGCGGAAGCCCAGGTGGCCCTGACTCAGGCCCGCTTGCGCCAGAGCGAGGAGCGATTTCGATCGCTGGTCCAGTATTCCTCGGACATCATCACGATCCTGGAGCCCGACGGCACGATCAGCTATGAGAGCCCGTCCATCGAGCGGATTCTGGGCTACTTGCCCGATGAGCTGCTGGGCAAGCGACTACAGGATTTTGTGCATCCGGCAGATCAGGAGATCGTGGCTAGGGTGCTGGCGGAGGCGATCGCCCAGCCCCGCACGCCCCTGTACGCCGAATACCGCATCCAGCACGCCGAGGGGAGCTGGGTCTACCTCGACACCGTCAGCAACAACCTGCTGGCCAACCCCAGCATCCAGGGCCTCGTCATCAACTCTCGAGACATCAGCCAGCGCAAGCGAGCCGAGGATTCTCTGCGCTTTTTGGTGGAAGCCAATACGATCTTGTCTTCTTCCCTGGACTACGCCACCGCCCTCGAAAATCTGGTGCGGCTGGTGGTGCCGCGCCTAGCAGACTGGTGCGCCATCGACGCGAATCCGCCGGGCGAGGGCTTGCAGCGGCTGGCGGTGGCCCACTTTGACCCCGCCAAGGAAGCCCTCCTGTGGGAAATCCAGCAGCGCTATCCGGCGTCGCCGGACGCCGAGTTTGGCTATCCCAAGGTGCTGCGGACCGGCGAGACAGACTATCAGCTCACGCTGTCCCTGGAGTCGCTGGCTGGAGAAAGCCAGGATGCGGATCATCAGCAGCTCCTAGAGCAAATCAACTGTCGGTCTTATATCTGTGTGCCGCTGCGGGTGGGCGATCGCGTTTTGGGGTCGCTGCTGTTTGTGATGTCCGACTCTGGGCGGCTATACGAGCCCGAGGACATCACGCTGTTTCAGGACCTGGCCTATCAGGCGGCCCTGGCCGTCGAGAATGCCCAGCTTTACCAGCAGGCCCAGGAAGCCAGCGAAAATCTGCGTCGCGCCATTTTGGTGCTGGGCGAGCGTCAGCGCCAGCTCCAAACTTTGCAGCGCCTGACCACCCTGCTCAACCAGCGCCTAGCCGACTTGCCCGGTCTGCTCCAGGTGATGGTGGACGCCATGTGCGACGCCATTCCGGGGGCGCAGTTTGGCCTGATCGTGCTGCACAATGCCCAAAACTGGCTCCTGCAACTGACGGCGACGGCGGGCTCGGGGGTCGATCGCTTCGAGACCAATGACTCGCTGCGGGTGGGCGACGGGCTGCTCGGGCAAATTTTCTTGACGGGAGAGTCGCGGCTGATCATCGGCAAAGAGCACCGGCCCAAGCTGCTGGGAGCAGAGGTGGCGTCGATCTGCGCGGTGGCGATCGAGTCGGCGCAGTCGGGCCGCTTGGGCGTGCTAGCGATCGGAAATTGGCTCAATGACTACGCCTTTGACGAAGACGATCGGCAGCTGCTGCTGGCCTTTGGAGAGCAAGCGGCGATCGCCATTGACAACGCCCAGCTGATCAACGCCCTCGAAGAGCGCGAGGAGCGCCTCGCCGTCCAAAATGACCTCCTGGCCCAGCAAAACTGGGAGCTCGAGCAGCAGCGCCACCGCATCCAGCAGCAAAACATTCAGCTCCTCGAAGCGGCCCGCCTCAAGTCGCAGTTTTTGGCCACCATGTCCCACGAGCTGCGCACCCCCATGAATGCGATCATCGGCTTTTCGCAGCTGCTGTTGCGCCAGCGCCAGTCTCCCCTTTCCAACCAGCAAACGGACGCGGTAGAGCGCATTCTCAACAACGGCAAGCACCTGCTCGCCCTGATCAACGACATTTTGGACCTCTCCAAGATCGAGTCGGGCCGGCTCGATCTGGAAATGGAAGAATTTAACGTGGTGAATCTGGCCCGGGCGACCATGGATGAGCTGCGCTCCCTCGCGGACCAAAAGCGCCTCGCCCTGAACCTGCAAAGCGATCTCAGCGATCCGATGATTGTCAATGACCGGGCGCGCCTGCGGCAAATCCTGGTGAATTTGCTCTCTAATGCCGTCAAGTTCACCGAGACCGGCAGCGTCACGGTGCAGCTCCAAAGTCGCGGCGTCGACCGCATTTCCCTGAGCGTGACCGACACCGGCATCGGCATTTCCCAGGCTGACCTCAAGCACATTTTTGAGGAGTTCCGCCAGGTGGATCAGTCCCTGCGGCGGCGCTACTCCGGCACGGGGCTGGGGCTGGCCATCGTGGACTGGCTGGTGCGGATCATGGACGGCACCATCCGCGTGGAGAGTGAGGAAAAGAAGGGCTCGTGCTTTGAAATTGAGCTGCCGCGCTGCGTGTCGCCGCCGCCGCCCGCCAAGGTGCAGAGCTGGTCTCAAACGCGGCAGTCGCGAGTAATCACCTGAGGGCGATCGCCCTGGGGCTAGGCGTCTGACTTGCGCTCGGCGATGCGCAGCTTGGCAGATCGAGCGCGGGGGTTGCGATCGCACTCTTCCTCGGTGGGAATAATCGGCTTTTTGGTCAGCACCTTTAGCTCCGGGATTTCCCGCAGGCGGTGCTTGACGATGCGATCTTCGAGACTGTGAAAGCTAATGATGCCCAGGCGGCCACCGGGTTTCAGCCACTGGGGCGATCGCGCCAGAAAGCGCTCTAGGACTTCGAGTTCTCGGTTGACGACAATGCGCAGCGCCTGAAAAACGCGGGTGGCTGGGTGAATGCGGCCATAGCGGTAGGCTCGGGGGACGCAGCGGGCGATCGCCTCTGCCAGCTCCGTCGTCGTCTCAAAGGGGCGATCCTCGACGATGCGGCGAGCAATGCGCCGCGACAGCCGCTCCTCGCCGTAGTGATAAAACGCATTGGCCAGGGCCTGCTCGTCCCAGGTGTTGATCACCTCCGCTGCCGTCAACTCTTGGCGTTGGTCCATCCGCATGTCCAGGGCCGCCGCATGCCGAAAGCTAAAGCCCCGCTCAGGAATGTCGAACTGGGCCGAGCTCACCCCCAGATCCGCCAAAATGCCGTCAAAGCGGCGATCGCCCGGGTCATACTCCGAAAAGTTGCCGCGCCAAAACGTCACGCGATCGCCCCAGGGCCGGAGCGTTTCCGCCGCCGCCGCCAAGGCCTGCTCATCCTGATCGATGGCCACCAGCTGCGTGTCGGGCGTCGCCAAGATGTGCTGGCTGTGGCCACCGCCGCCCACCGTCGCATCGAGATAGCAGCCCCCCGGCTGGACCGCCAAACCCGCGATCGCCTCCGTCAGCAGCACCGGCACATGCACAAAAGCGGGTTCGTCGACCCCCGCTGCTAACTCCAATTCCGTCCCATCTTCAAAAGAACCCATGCCAACCCTAGAGGCGTCTCGATAATAATGAACTATTTTGGGGTTTTCTAACTTATCTGGCCGATAAGCGACTCCTGTCAAAGGCGTGCGATCGCCCTTTGATCGAACCAATTCTCGCCTGCCAGCACGTTTCCCGGGCCATCCCTCTCTATAATTAAAAGGGCGTCAAAAGACCGCTAGCGTCTTTTTCCGCGTCCTCTCAGGTGCAGCGCAGCCTTGCCTGCCAAGCATCTCTCGCCCACAACTCGATCTCTGCTGAACCGATTGCAAGGGGAGACCGCTCATCTATGACAATGATCGAAACCAAGACCGAACCCATGGTGCTCAACATGGGCCCCCACCACCCCTCCATGCACGGGGTGTTGCGGCTCATCGTCACCCTGGACGGCGAAAACGTAGTGGACTGTGAGCCCGTCATTGGCTACCTCCACCGGGGCATGGAGAAGATTGCGGAAAACCGCACCAACATCATGTACGTCCCCTATGTCAGCCGCTGGGACTACGCGGCAGGCATGTTCAACGAGGCAATCACGGTCAATGCCCCCGAACGGCTAGCAGACATCGAGGTGCCGAAGCGGGCCAGCTACATCCGCGTGATCATGCTGGAGCTCAACCGGATTGCCAACCATCTGCTGTGGCTTGGACCTTTCTTGGCAGATGTCGGCGCCCAGACCCCCTTCTTCTACATCTTCCGGGAGCGGGAGATGATTTACGACCTGTGGGAAGCCGCCACCGGCATGCGCCTGATCAACAACAACTACTTCCGCATTGGCGGCGTTGCGGCGGATCTGCCCTACGGCTGGATCGACAAGTGCGAAGACTTTTGCGACTACTTCCTGCCCAAGGTCGATGAGTACGAGCGCCTGATCACCAACAACCCGATCTTCCGGCGACGCATCGAGGGCATTGGCACTATTACCCGCGAAGAAGCCATCAACTGGGGGCTGTCAGGGCCGATGCTGCGCGGCTCGGGCGTGAAGTGGGACCTGCGCAAGGTCGACCACTACGAGTGCTACGACGACTTTGACTGGGATGTGCACTACGAGACGGCGGGCGACTGCATGGCTCGCTATCTGGTGCGGATTCGCGAAATGCGGGAGTCGACCAAGATTATTCGGCAGGCTCTCAAGGGAATCCCGGGCGGCCCCTACGAGAACCTAGAGGCCAAGCGGATGATGGAAGGTCCGAAGTCGAAGTGGAATGACTTTGAGTACCAGTTTGCTGGTAAGAAGATTCCGCCGACCTTCAAGATTCCGGCGGGCGAGCACTATGTGCGCCTCGAGAGCGGCAAGGGCGAGCTGGGTATCTTTATCCAGGGCAATGACACGGTGTTCCCCTGGCGCTGGAAGATCCGGGCGGCGGATTTCAACAATCTCCAGGTGCTGCCTCACCTGCTGCGCGGCGTGAAGGTAGCGGATATTATGGCAATTTTGGGCAGTATCGACATCATCATGGGATCGGTCGATCGCTAGAAGCTGTCGGTGCCAGGGGCGATCGCCCCTGGCGCTGCCCCTAGAATTGCATCCTCGCCCCGGGCCGCTGGCTTGGGGTTTTTTGTTGGGCGATCGCCCTTTCGATTGGCTGGCCCCTAGCTAGAGGCACTGGTATAAAAGCGCAGGGCAAAGCGCCAAAGACCGATGGACCCGAGGAAAAGGGCGATCGCCAGACTGCCAGAACCGAGATACCACAGCCAGTCGCCCCGGCCCAAAATTGCCTCAGCCGGTACGGTGGTGAGAAACGCTACGGGCACCACAAAGGTAAAAAAGATGCGATAGGCAGCCGGATAGGCCACGATGGGATAGCGCCCCGCCTCTATCAGGCCCCGCAGGACTTCGGTGGTGTTGTAGATTTTGACAAACCAGATGCTTGTGGCTCCCAGCATGAACCAGAGACTGTACAGGCTCATCAACGCTAGCAAGAGGGGGAAAATGCCTCCCACATAGCGCCAAGGCGACAGCCCCAGCTTCCAGCCTGCGTAAATCACCAAAATCACTCCAAAGGCCAAATCTGGAAATCCCCAGGGAGAGATCATTCGGGTCGAAAGCCAAAACTGGCTGCTGAGAGGTTTGAGCAGCAGAAAATCGAGAGTCCCTTCTTGGACATGGCGAACGATGCGGCTGAGATTGGGCACAAGAAAGGTCGCTGAGAAGCCTTGTAGCAGGGTGAAGATGCCCAGCACGACGAGGGCTTCGTTCCAGCTCCAGCCCGAAAAGGTATAGCCGGTTTGGTAAAAGAGAAACAGGCCGAAGAGGCTGCCTAGAAAACCACCTAGGCTGCTGAGGGCCGCTAAAACAAAGTTAAGGCGATATTCCATTTCGGCAGCGATCGCCGTACTCCAAAACAGCCGCAGCACCGCTAGATATCGAACCATAATCTGCCCTTGGAAGCCCTCTAGTTCTTGCGTCTCATCTTAGGATGAGGGGCGATCGGATGGGGGCGATCGCCCCTCAAAAAACGGTCAAAGTTATCTGAACTAGTCAGCTAGGCAGCAAATGCCCCTCAAGTTGGACTTCACGGCCCCGATCACTTTCACAAAAGGAGCTCAAGACCCATGCCCTGGGCGTTGCTAATCGTTGGACTCGGAATGGGCAGTGTGCTGGGATGGTTGCTCAAAGCGCGATCGCTGCGCCACAAGCCCCGCAGTTCCGCCGCCAAGTCTACTGGGGCTGACGGCAGCGCCGCGGACCAGCTCATCGATCGCATGCGTAGCCAGGTCCGCCAAGCTCAGCTGGCCTACCAAGCTGCCAGCGAAAATGCTCTCTTCAAGAGTGGTTTTTTGGCCCGGACGTCCCACGAACTGCGATCGCCCCTCAACAGCGTTTTGGGGTTGCTACAGCTCATCGAGTCCGACCTGTGCGACAGCCCCGAGGAGGAGCGTGAATTCATTGGCCAAGCCCACGAGACCCTGCTCAAGATGGTCGAGCAGCTCGACGAAGTGATTGGTGTCTCCAAGCTGGAGCACGGCACCTTTCCGCCCCAGATCCGGCCCGTCTACGTCGCGAGCCTGCTCGATGAGCTTTATCACCTCACCCACCTGCAAGCCGCCAATCGCGGCATTCGCCTGACCCTAGAGCCCATTGATGCCCATCTCTACGTCCAGACGGATGCCCGCTGCCTCCAGCAGGTGCTGCTCAATCTGCTCGACATTCCCCTCACTCTGATGAATGAGGGCTATGTCACGCTCAAGAGCACGGTCAGCGGCGACTGGGTGGTGTTCGAAATCGAAGATGAGCGGCCGGCGATCGCCCTCCAGGAGCCTCTGCGCCTTGAGCAGCTGCAAGTGTCTCCCGAAGGCGCTCCCTGGACCAAGCTCTCGCCGGGAATGCGCTTCCTGATGGCCCAGGCGATCGCCAGCGTCCTGGGCGGCACCCTCGATTTGCTGAGCGCCCCCCTCGAAACCGACGATCCCAAGGCTCCCACCAAAACCCGCACGCGCCTGACCCTGCCCATGGGCGAGCCCCCGAGTGCCCCCCTCTAGGGATCTGCCCCCGCAGGCGAACTGCTGGCGGGGGCTGGGTCGATCGCATTGCACCTAGACAGCTTCTACTGGGAGATCTCAGCCATCCAGGCTGGGCAAGGGCTATCCATCGGCTGGTTGTGCAGCACCATGGTGGTCGAGCCATTGGGCTGGAAGCCGATCCGCTCGTAAAAAGCTTGCTGATTGGTGGTGGTGAGGTATACGCGCTCCACCCGGCTTAGGCGAGGGTGGCTCAGCACCGTCTCCACCAGCTTGCGCCCGAGGCCCGCGCCCTGATAATCCGGATGAATCACCACATCCCAGATCATGGCTCGATAAATCCCGTCAGAGGTGGCCCGCGCGAAGCCAATCAGGCGATCGCCATCCCACACCCCAATCACCGGCTCACTAAAGGCGATCGCCGTGGCCAAATCCTCCAGTCGTCGCCCCTTCGCCCAAAAGGCAGCCAAATCAAACAAAGAGCGAAGCTGCTCTAGATCAATTCGCTCCTTGCGATCGCAAAACTGAATGTGGCGGCAATCCATATTGGTCGGTTCCTCCAGCATCGTCGCTGGCGTCAAAGTGGACTGGATCAGTCAGTCAGCGCTCTCGCTGGCCTGCTAGAACAAGGGCGTCGAGCCCGGGATTTGGGGGATGTGACTGACTGTTAAGTTAGTTGGCTTTCGTTCAACAGTAATGCATAGACCCAGTCTTCGACAGAGCGTTTCCACACTTTTGTCACCCTTTAAAAACAACTCCAAACCTTAAAAGCCACCAGAGAAATAGCTGAAGAAATTCACCGCGCTGAACTCTCGGCTGCCCGATCGTTTCTGCGATCGCCCTTCCCGGAACTCCCCTTGGCCCCACCCGTCCTTGTAGCCGAGCCGCCCGATCGGAGATCATAGAAAACGGCAGCAAAACCACGTTGGTTCTGTTGCTCCGGCCCTCCGCGCTCTAGCACCTCGCTCTTTTGAAATACCCGGCACTCCATGGATAAGGCACCCCAGCACACCCCCTCCCCGACCCGCCTACCGCGGCGAAAACGGCGATCGCCCGTCGTTCTCATGGTTCTCCTTGCCTTCTGGAGTGCCTGCATTGGCTGGGCTCTATCCCTCAGCGCCTACAGCCAAACCCCCACCCTCCCCAGCGAAGCGCCAGCCGCCATTGGCACCGTCGACCCCGTCCCGCCCGTCCATCAGCTTGGCCAGCAGCTCTACCTCGAAAATTGCAGCAGCTGTCACATCGCGATTCCCCCGGCGGTCCTGCCCACAGAAACCTGGCGACGACTGCTCCAAGATCCCCAGCACTACGGCCAGCAAATCACCCCCCCAGTCGATCCGGGCCGGCTGCTGATTTGGAACTACCTTCAGATCTTCTCGCGCCCCCTCAAAGAAGGCGAAGAAGTCCCCTACCGCCTCGAGCGATCGCGCTACTTCAAAGCCCTCCATCCCACCGTCGATCTGCCCCGCCCCGTCACCCTCACGGGCTGCGTAAGCTGTCATCCAGGCGTCAGCGACTTCAACTTCCGTCGCCTCGCAGACGCCCAAGCCGAGCCCTAACCGGTTGAGATACGGGAATCCCGCCTTTGCCCACGGAGCAAAGTGATAGGATGAACTTACAGTCAGCCGTCCAGACGATAACGCTTTTAGCGCTTTCTGAGGCTTCGGCTCGACTGTGGGTTTGGGTCAATGCGATCGCCTTTCTCTTCCCCGAGAAGCCGCGCCTCTAACGCTCATTGTCGAACCCCTTGTTGCATTTCTCGGACGCTAACCTTCTCCGCTCCTGCCATGCTGAAACGACTGCTGGGTGACCCCAACGCACGCAAGCTCAAAAAATATCAACCGATTGTGACGGAGATTAACCTCCTTGAGGACGAAATCAAAGTACTCTCGGACTCAGAGCTACAGGCCAAAACTGGAGAATTTAAGCAGCGCCTAGAGAAGGGCGAGAGCCTGGATGACATCCTGCCCGAAGCCTTCGCCGTCGTGCGCGAAGCGGCCAAGCGAGTCCTAGGAATGCGGCACTTTGACGTGCAGATGATCGGTGCCATGGTCCTCCACGATGGCCAGATCGCCGAAATGAAAACCGGTGAAGGCAAAACCCTCGTGGCAACCCTGCCGGCCTACCTCAACGCCATCAGCGGCAAAGGTGTCCACGTCGTCACCGTCAACGACTACCTGGCGCGCCGGGACGCCGAATGGATGGGCCAGGTCCACCGCTTCTTGGGCCTGAGCGTGGGTCTGATCCAGCAGGGCATGAACCCCGCCGAGCGCAAGCGCAACTACGACTGCGACATCACCTACGCCACCAACAGCGAAATCGGCTTTGACTATCTGCGCGACAACATGGCCACCTCCATGGCCGATGTGGTGCAGCGCCCCTTCAACTACTGCGTCATCGACGAAGTGGACTCCGTCCTGGTAGACGAAGCGCGCACCCCCCTGATCATCTCCGGTCAGGTAGAGCGCCCCAGCGAGAAGTACCTGCGGGCGGCAGAGGTCGCGCGGGCGCTACAAAGCGAAGAAGACTACGAAGTAGACGAAAAAGCCCGCAACGTCTTGCTGACGGATGAGGGCTTTATCAAGGCGGAGCGAGAACTGAACGTTCAGGATCTCTTTGACCCCAAAGATCCCTGGGCTCACTACGTTTTCAACGCCATTAAAGCAAAAGAACTTTTTATCAAGGACGTGAACTACATCGTCCGGAACGATGAAGTCGTGATCGTGGACGAGTTCACAGGACGCGTCATGCCGGGGCGGCGCTGGAGCGACGGCTTGCACCAAGCCATTGAGGCCAAGGAGCGCGTCGAGATCCAGCCTGAAACCCAGACCTTGGCGACGATCACCTACCAGAACTTCTTCCTGCTGTATCCCAAGCTGGCGGGCATGACGGGAACGGCCAAGACGGAGGAGGCAGAGTTCGAGAAGATCTACAACCTCGAAGTCACCATTATTCCGACCAACCGGACTCGTCTGCGTCAGGATTTGTCCGACGTGGTCTACAAGACTGAAGAGGCGAAGTGGCGGGCGATCGCCGATGAGTGCGCCCAGATGCACGAAGCAGGCCGTCCGGTCCTGGTGGGCACCACCAGCGTCGAGAAATCCGAGGTTCTCTCGGCCCTGCTGCGCGAGCGCAACGTCCCTCACAACCTCCTCAACGCCAAGCCTGAGAACGTGGAGCGGGAATCGGAGATCGTGGCCCAGGCGGGTCGCGGCGGCGCTGTCACCATCGCCACCAACATGGCCGGTCGCGGTACCGACATCATCCTCGGCGGTAACGCCGAGTACATGGCCCGCCTCAAGGTGCGAGAGTACCTGATGCCTCGCATCGTGAAGCCCGAAGACGAGGATGAATTTGGCGTGATGCGGGTTCCGGGAGCGGGCGCTGGCCGCAGCGGTGGCCAGGGCTTCGCAGGGACCGCCGCCAAGGTGAAAACCTGGAAAGCCTCGCCGGATATTTTCCCGAACGACCTGCCCAAGGAAATCGAGCAGCAGTTGAAGGATGCGGTGGAGTTTGCGGTGAAGCAGCACGGGGAGCGATCGCTGCCTGAACTGGAGGCCGAAGACCTCATCGCGGTCGCTTCTGAGAAGGCCCCCACCCAGAACCCCGTCATTCAGCACATTCGCGACGCCTACAACGCGGTTCGTCACGAGTACGAGCGCTTTACCAGCACCGAGCATGAGGCGGTTGTCCAGCGCGGGGGTCTGTACGTCATCGGGACTGAACGCCACGAGTCGCGCCGCATTGACAACCAGCTGCGCGGTCGGGCTGGCCGCCAGGGAGACCCGGGCTCTACCAAGTTCTTCTTGAGCCTGCAAGATAACCTGCTGCGCATCTTCGGTGGCGATCGCGTGGCTGGCTTCATGAATGCCTTCCGCGTCGAAGAAGACATGCCCATCGAATCGGGCATGCTGACGCGCTCCCTCGAAGGGGCTCAGCGCAAGGTCGAGACCTACTACTACGACATTCGAAAGCAGGTCTTTGAGTACGACGAGGTGATGAACAACCAGCGTCGAGCAATCTATGCCGAGCGGCGACGCGTCCTTGAGGGGCAAGACCTTAAGGAGCAGGTCATTACCTACGCTGAGAAGACGATGAGCGACATTGTGGACGCCTACGTCAACCCAGAACTGCCGCCGGACGAGTGGGATCTGCCCAACCTCGTAAACAAGGTGAAAGAGTTTGTCTACCTGCTGTCGGATCTCGAGCCCGCCCAGCTTGAGGACTTCTCGGTCAATGAGATCAAGACCTTCCTCCATGAGCAGGTCCGCATTGCCTACGACCTCAAGGAAGCGCAAATCGATCAAATTCAGCCGGGTCTGATGCGCCAAGCGGAGCGATTCTTTATCCTCCAGCGCATTGATACCCTCTGGCGTGAGCACCTCCAGCAGATGGATGCCCTGCGAGAGTCTGTGGGTCTGCGGGGCTATGGCCAGCGCGATCCGCTCATCGAGTACAAGAGTGAGGGCTATGAGCTCTTCTTGGACATGATGACCAATATCCGCCGCGACGTGGTCTACTCGCTCTTCCAGTTCCAGCCTCAGGTGCAGCCCGCTACCCAGGCTACTTCTGAGATGGTCTAGGTCTCGCGATCGCCCTCTAGCGTTCTAAATTCAAGGCGTATCAATCTTCAGCTTGATTGGTGCGCCTTTGCGCTTTGCGGGGGCGATCGCCAGCAAAAAGCCCGCTGATCCGATCAGCGGGCTACCATCAAGCTTGTCGCAACAATAAAACGGCAACAGGGCGATCGCTAGATGGCGCTGGATTTACCCGATGGAGTCTAGATCGATCGCCTTAGAGCCGCCCCGCTCCAGCTGAACAAGAATTTTGCCGAGCTGAGACCACACGAGCCACGCCGTCAGCACCGTCAGCGGCAGCGCCACTGCGTAGGACAGAAAGCGGGAAAACCCGAAAATTTCTAGGCCAGAGCCCAAAAAGAGCGCAATCCCGATCGCAATCCCCAAATAGGGCACTTGCAAGTGAGAGCCCTGCATCGTGGCCAGGGTGCGGCTAGAGCGCTGGCGATACCACTCCTGCACCAGCTCCTTGAGCGTGGCTTCAAAGGCGACGCCGGACGTGACGCCGATGAACAGGCCAGCGACCAGCAAGAAATAAGGCGGTTCTAAATAAAATTGCACAAGGTACTCCTTGAATCCTGAGGTTGATATTCACTCCAGCTCAGCACCGGGCGATCGCGCTGGAGATTGTTTGGATCGCTCCAAAGACTGCCTGTATCTCAGGTCCAGGCCCTTTACGCTGGGACGAACCTGCGGCCAAAACGCCGCGACAGGCCACTTGCTGAGTGTTTGCCCAAAACAAAATCTAGACAAACAGCCTTGGAAAGCTTTGGAGCCAGGATTCGACAATCCCTATCCTGGTTTCAGCATCAAGCTCATTCTACAAGATGTCGATTTTGCCGAGATTGCGTAGCGCGCTTCTGCCTGTCTCTTGCTGCTTGAGGCTGCTCTTGGGAGGATCTCCGCGATCGCTTCCGGCATCACCAAAGCCTGATTGCAGATCCCCGAAGCGCCCTAGACCTAGAAGTAAGCGCCCAATTCCGTCGCAAAGTGAAAGCAGCGAAATACTTCTGCTCAGCGTGGCTTGCTGCTTAGTCTCTTGGGGAGGTCGTCAGCGCAGCCACGGGCGGAAACAACGAAGCCGCACTTTCGAGGGAAAACTCCGTCAGAGCGCCTACTGCAACGTCCCAGAGGCGAGCGGGCTGGAGATCGTCTTTGACCAGGCGCCAGAGCCGCTGAACCTGCTCTGTGTGCAGGCGATCGTCCTCGGTGAGCGCCAGCAAAAGCTGACGGCGGAGAAACTGGCCTTCCTCGGACATCAGGTACTGCAAGCCGAGCTGAGCCGTGGGCAGCAAATCAAAGCTTTGGTCAGACTGGGCGATCGCAATCAGGTTTTCCAGGCGATCCCAGCAGAAGCGGCCGTCCTTGAACAGCACCTCCACTAGGCGACGCCGCAAAGCCGGTGATTCTCCCTTCAGCAGCCGCTGGGCCACGTAGGGATAGGCAATCTCGACAATCTTGAAGTCGGGATTGAGGCTAAGGGCCAAACCCTCCTGCGTGACCAAAGACCGAATGATCAGCGCAAACTTTGCAGGGACTCGGAAGGGATATTCATACATCAAGTCCGAGAAGCGATCGGTAATGGTCTTGAAGTTAAAATTACCGACGCTCTCGCCCATCACGTCGCCCAGGACCGACTCCAGCGCCGGCACGATAGGCATAATGTCAACGTCCGGCGTCAGGAAGCCCAGCTTGACGAAGTCCTTGGCCAGCTCCACGTAGTCTCGGTTGATCAGGTGCACGACTGAGTCCACCAAGGCTTCCTTGGTTTCTTCGTCTAGCTGGTCCATCATCCCGAAGTCAATGTAGGCCATGCGGCCATCTTCGAGGGCGAACAGGTTGCCCGGATGGGGGTCTGCGTGAAAAAAGCCAAACTCCAGAAGCTGCTGTAAACCGGTGGTAACGCCGATGCGAATCACTGCATCGGTGTCGATGGTGTCCGCTCGCTTCAGGCACTCGGTTCCCGCGAGCTTGAAGCCGTGGATCCACTCGAGAGTCAGGACGTGTTGGCTGGCATAGCGCCAATAGATGGCTGGAACCTTGACGCAGGCAGTTTCGCGGAAGTTTTCGGCAAAGCGCTCAGCGTTGCGGCCCTCGTTGAGGTAGTCGACCTCCTCAAACAGCTTGGTGCCAAACTCATCAACGATCAGGGTCAGGTCGTGGCCGAGATTCAGGGGCAGCCAGGGCGCGAGCCAGCTGGCGGCCCAGCGCATCAGGAACAAATCGCGGGTCAGGACCGGCAGCAGATTGGGCCGCTGAACCTTGACGGCCACTTCTTCGCCGGTGGCGAGATAGGCGTGATAAACCTGGCCTAGACTGGCTGCCGCGACGGGTTCGGGAGAAATATCGCGATAAATCTGGTGGACCGGCTGGCCGAGCTCCGCCTCAATGATTGCAAAGGCGGTCTCAGTGGGGAAGGGAGGCAGCTGGTCTTGTAGCTTGATCAGCTCTTCGAGAAAATCCGGCCGAATGAGGTCTGGCCGCGTCGAGAGAGCCTGACCAACTTTGATGAAGGTGGGGCCGAGCCGGGTCAAAATCTGGCGCAGCTGTGAGGCGCGTTTGAACTTGTTGGCTTCTTCTTGGTGACGCCATTTGTCCCACTGAATCCCCGCTAAAAAGTTGAGGAAGGAGAAAATGATCGTAAGGGCGCGCCCGATAATTTCCCAGGGGCGGGAGCGATAGTAGCGGGCGATCGCAGCAGCATCGTAGCGCTGCAAAGGGAAGTCAAGGGTCTGGGCTGAAGAAACCGTTTGTTGCCGAATCACGCTCACACTTGCCTTCGTAATGAGGTTTTGACGACGGAATCAGGCGATCCGCAGCGATCTCGAAGCCGCCGGAGCGAGAGAGCAGTGACTGGCCTTGGGAGAGGTGCCTCTGCACAAAAGTTGAAATCACTGTTGAGATCACTGAAGAATTCAAAAGAAAGACCTGAGATGGGGCCAAGGAGCAAAGAGTTATGATGCTTCCAAGGCATTAGTTTGCCTAAATTCACAGGTTTTTATCTTTTCATTAACTATAGTATAAGAAAATACAAAATATTTCACTAAAGGGCCGACTGATCGTTAATTTTTTGTAAATAAGCCCTGGGTTTGGAGCTGGTCTTCGCTACTTGAAAGCAGTGCTTTTTCTTCAGAAATACGGCTTCTTTTAGACGTTTCCAGAGAAGTAAAAAGCGCTTGATTGCGAGAATGGCGCTTTTTCTTTTGGAGATTGTAGAAAGCGCTCATTTCTAGCGCTGTTTGCCTTGATCCTTTTGGGGTTTACGACCTGCGATCGCCGTCAAAGCTTTACAAAAATTATTTTCTGGTGCCGTTTTAGACGCGCCTGATCAACAAAAGCAGCCCGCAGAAGCTGCAGACTGCTTTTTGAGAAGGAGCGGAGGTGCGAACCGAGACGCTTTAGAGGGCGATCGCGTCCTTGAGGGCGTGGACGACCTGGGCCTGTGCCTCGGGCGGCAGCTCGGGAAACATCGGCAGCGACAGGACTTCACAGGCCAGCCGCTCCGCCACCGGCAGCTGGCCTTCGCGGTAGCCCAGAGACTGGTACACCGGCTGCAGGTGCAGCGGGATTGGGTAGTAGACCATGGAACTGACCCCCTGATCCTGCAAGAACTGGCGCACGGCGTCGCGGCGATCGCGCCGCGCCTGGAGATCAGCTGCTGCTGGATGCACAATCCTCACGGTGTACTGGTTCCAGACGCAGCGCCCCTGGGTCGCGACCTGAGGCACCACAACATCTGGGACTGGCGCCAAAAGCTGGTGATAGCGCTCGGCGACGGCGTGGCGCTGCTGATTCCAGGTGTCGAGATGGCGCAGCTTGATCTGCAAAATCACGGCCTGCACAGCGTCCAGGCGGCTGTTGACCCCCACCTCGTCGTGGAGATAGCGCTGGCGCTGGCCGTGCTCCCGCAGCGATCGCAGCCGCCCCACCAGCTCCGGATCATTGGTGGTGATTGCCCCGCCATCGCCGCAGGCCCCCAGGTTCTTGGTGGGGAAGAAGCTAAAACAGCCGACGTGGCCGATCGCGCCGACCTTTTGGCCCTGCCACTGGGCGCCCGTGGCCTGGGCGCAGTCCTCGATCACCGTCAAACCGTGGGCTTCGGCCACGGCCATCAGCCGCGTCATATCCGCCGGATAGCCAAACAAATGCACCGGAATCACCGCCCGAGTCTTGTCGGTGATCGCCGCCGCGACCTGGTCAGCATCGATGTTGAAGGTCAGGGGATCAACGTCCACAAAAACCGGCGTCGCGCCCACGGCGCTAATGGTTTCCGCCGTCGCCACAAAGGTAAAGGGCGTGGTGATCACCTCGTCTCCCGGACCAATATCCAGAGCCCGCATCGCCAGATACAGCGCATCGGTGCCGGAGTTGCAGACCACGGCATGGCGGGTGCCGATGTACTCTGCGAATTGGGTCTCAAACTGCTGAACCTGGGGACCGCCGATGTACTGTCCCGAGGCCAAGACTGCCAACACGGCCTTGCTAACGTCAGCCTCAATTTGCTGATATTGCTGGGTTAAATCCAGAGGTGGAATTTTATTCACTCGGTCGCACCACGCTGCTAACACTCTTAAATACAATCAAATTTCGAATCGAAAGGGAATCCGCCAGAAGCGAAACTCTGGGCCTCGCGGCCTGAGGCACTGGGGTTTTAGACTGGGGGCGATCGCCCTTTGTTGCCCGAGACGCCAGATCACCCTAAACAAAAACCTCCGGCGAAAACCGGAGGCTGTTTGCTATGGCTACTTCAATCTGATGTGCAAGACCGTCGAGAGACCTAAACGAGCCACTCCTCGACCGCTTCTGCCTTGGTGTTCGTGTTGCGAGAGGGCGTCTCGCGGTTGAACTTCATATGGATAGAGCGGGTCTGCTCGCCATCGGCCGCCACCGCCATGATCGGGTAGTCGATCAGGCCGTCTTGGAAGGACATCTGGAAGCGGAAAGTCCCGTCGGGATTGAGCTTGATCGGCTGACCGCCAATGGTGACAGTCGCGTCAGGCTCCGTCGCGCCGTAGACAATCAGCTCAGCATCGGCCACCAGCCAGAATTTGCGGGGACGAATGGGCGGCATCGAGGCCGAGAAGCCAACGCCGGACATGCCAGCGCCGGACATCGTCAGGCCCATGCCAGACTCCGTCGGCAGCGCCCACATTCCCACGCCGGACGGGAAGACGTAGGAGCTGACCACCGAGCCCGCCACGTGCTGCATGGAGCCGAAGAGGGAACCGGCCACTCGCTGAGCCTCGGCGCCTTGGGCCATGCCGAAGATCTTTTCGTAGAGGGGGCTGTCGCCAGCCACCGGTGCGGGCTTCTTGCTGGGAGGAACCAGCTCGAAGAATTTCTTGCCGCGCAGCTCTTCGTCCCAGTTGATGGTGATGAAGTTGTCCTCGATCCAGTCGGAGGGGTACACCGGCGGAATGTGAACAGGCAGCGATCGCGCCAAGACCAGCCAGCGACCGTCTGCGCAGCGATAGCCAATGTCGATCGCATAGTCGCGATCGCTCACCGGAACCGGCAGGTACCACTCCCGAGCCAGCTCATCGCAAGGATACTCTTGCAGGCTGTGGGGGCTCTGGTGCTCTAGGTTGATATCCGTCACGTCGTACAGCCGCAGCGCCAGCTGCAATCCGCCCTGGCGACGAGCGTCTTCCTTGTGCTCGTTGGGCACATCCCAGTAGGCGTAAGCCCACTGCGGATCCCGAGGTAGGAGGACAATGCGGCTTTCGCCGTAGCCCGAGGGGAGATCCGCCAATCCTTCATCAACCGAAGACAGTTCTCCGCCAGTACGGTCTTCTTGCCCGAGTTCAAACTTTGCTGCTTCCACTTCTTCCTGCGCCTCCAGCGTACGAGATGGACTGAGGGAAAACTTGGTTCGCTGAACTTCTTGAATCGATGCCAAAAGCTGGGACTTCCGCATGCGGCTATAGCGGGAAATCCCGTACTCACTGGCTACCCTGCGCAGCTGCCGCAGAGTCATTTCTTCTAGGGGTGGGCGTTCCTTAGCCATGGGTATGGTCTCCGATTGGGTAAAGACATCGAATGCAGGACTTCTGGCAGTGGCTGTAGCCCTAGAGCGTTGCGAGAGCTCTAGGTCAGAAGTCAGAGCGTTGGACTCCCTGGCATATTCAGTGGTCGGTCTACGTAGTCTGCAGTCTTTGTCTCCAGGTTGACCTGGAACTCACTGGCAAGCGATCGCGAACCGAATAGTGGTCGCAGCGCTAGACCCTCCTTCACAGCATCCGGAGCCAAAACAAGCCCTGGAGCTAGGAGCCTTGCCCCCGTTCGTTGCGATCTTTTTGGGATCAAGCAGTGAAGTGGGGATCGCTCGCTTGCTTCATATGTCGCAAAAAAATCAAAAGAGATCAAGGCCTTAAAAGGCTGATTTTGCGAGGTTCTACGAATTCTAGGCAAAAATGGGGATCGTTATGTCAAATTTTCCTGACATTTATCCTTGAGGGGATCAGGGCAATTGTCAGAGATTCTTGACACAAAATTTGAGGCAAGATTCGAGTTGGGGCGTGCGGTAAACTTTTGCAAAGCAGCCGCGTCCTAAACTGCAGCCCAGCCCGCTCGGACCGAGGGCGTCGCTGGCTCCGGTTCTTTGTCACAGTGGTTTTTCATGAGTTCAGAGAGTTCAGATTTTTCTTCGTCCCATCCGCTGGAAGCTGAAGGCCCAGAGGCTGAGCAGGCCAAGGGCGATCGCGCGCCCCGCAGTCGGCTGATCAGCCGGGTGCTGACGCCGGCGGTCAAGCTGTGGCTGCGATCGCAGGTCGAGCACATCGAGGATCTCCAGATCGAGATTGCCAGCGGCGATCGCCAGATTTTGTCGGGCTACCTACCGCGCATCGTCCTCGCCGCCCGCAAAGCCATTTACCAAGGCATCCATCTGAGCCAGATCGCCATGACGGGCGAAAACATCCGGGTCAACCTGGGCCAGGTGCTGCGCGGCAAACCCCTTCAGCTCCTAGAGCCCATCCCCGTTACCGCCGAACTCACGCTCCAAGAGGCCGACTTCAACGCCTCCCTGCAAACGCCGCTGTTTGCCAACGCTGTGATCGACTTCTTGACCGATTGGCTGGGCAGCACCGACGCCATCGGCGAGGAGGTCACCACCGAAGGCCCCCTCAATCTGCAAAATCTCCAGGTCAAGCTGCTCCCCGACGCCCTGATCCTCAGTAGCCAGATCCGCTCAGCCAGCGGCGAAGCGGTGCCTCTGATCATTCGCACGGGCCTGTCGGGCCAGGGACGCTATCTGCGCTTCGAGAAGCCCTCCTGGCTGCCCCACCTCAACGCCCAGCGCGGCATTCCCCTGCGGGAGCTCGATGGCTATGTCCTCGACCTCGGCGAAACCGTGGTGATCGAAGACCTGACCTTGTCTAGCGAATGCCTCCACTGCCAGGGCCACTTAACGGTGCTGCCGGGCTAGCCTCGGTTTCAGCTGAGTTTTTGCCCTGCCATAAAGCGCTTGCCCTGCGGACTCTGTCTCGAAACCGTGGGGCAAGCGCTTGGCTTGGGTTTGAAAGTCGGCGATCGCAGGCTGCGACGGAGCGTGGCCCTAGGAGAGCAGGGGCAGCAGCAGGGTGACGAAGTAGTAAACCAGAGGAGCCGTGAAGACGTAGCTGTCGGCCCGGTCGAGAATGCCGCCGTGGCCGGGAATCAGCTGGCCGGAGTCCTTGACGCCCGCATCGCGCTTCATCATGGACTCGGTGAGGTCGCCCAGGAGGCTGGCAATGCCGATGATCAGTCCCAGGCCGACCCCGGTGTAGGGCCAGGCGGGCCAGTCGAGATACCAGGAACCGGCGATCGCTACGCCCACGCTGCCAGCTACGCCAAACACTGCGCCCTCCACCGTTTTCTTGGGGCTGATGTCCGAGAGGCGGGTGCGGCCAAAGAGCTTGCCGAAGGTGTAGGCGCCGATGTCGGCGGCCCAGATGCAGCCAAAGGACAGCAAAGTCAAGGTCAGGCCTTCGGGGAGACTGCTCAGGCTCCAGGACTCTGGCCAGAAGCCGCCCAGGGGAAGATTGGTGCTGGCTGCGCTGCCGAGCGATCGCAGCCGAATCCAGTAGCTCGGCAGGTAGCCGCCATAAAACAAGCCCAAAATTGACGTGGCAATGTCAGCAATGGTGGCGAACTTGGGCTGAAAGAGCAGGTAAAAGCAAATGAACGTCCCGGCCACGGGCATCACAGCATCCGCAAGGGCAGGAGAAAGCGTCGAGGTGATCAGCAGCAGCTGGCTGACAACCAACGTTGTTTTGGCCGCTGGCAGAATCCCCTTGGCCCGAGCCATCTGGAAGTATTCTTGCTGTCCCAGATAGATGATGATGCCGAATCCCAGCGTGAAGTACCAGCCGCCGAGGAAAATCATTCCGAGGGCAAGGACAATCGCTACGATTCCGCTGACAATTCGAGACCAAGGCATAGAGCAAGGCAGTGTGAGGTGAATGACCCGAAAACGCGCGATCGCGGCCTTCAATAGGGTTAACCTAAGCTTATACCGAGCGTAAGGCTGCGGAGCGGTATTGCTCGCTAGCTCAGCTTTTCGGCACTCAGGACAAAGAGGGGGTCGGCGGCGGCAAAGGTTTGGTGGATGCCGCGCTTTTCGAGGCGATTGACGGCGGACTGGACCACCTCGATGTTGCGGGCCTGGAGGGCCGAAAAGCTCTCTGAGATGGCGTAGAGGCCCTCGAGGTTGCTGGCGATCGCCACCACGCGCCCCGGCGATCGCAGCCTCGGCCACACCGCCGTCAAGATTTCCCGCACCGATCGCCCGCCCTCGATGCAAACGCAGTCCGGCGAATCAGCCAGAGCCTCCAGGCACTCGGGCGCATTGCCCTCGATCACCTGAATATTGCCCACCTCAAAGCGATCGCAGTTGCGCCGAATCAAGGCCGCCACTTCTTCATCTCGCTCCACTGCGACAATGCGCCCCTCGGGACACAGCAGCCCCACCTCCACCGAAATCGTGCCGGTGCCAGCGCCGATATCCCAAAACACCGCATCTTTTTTCAGCCGCAGCTGGGACAAGATCAGCAGGCGCACTTCCCGCTTGGTCATAGGAATGCCGGGCAATCCTTCAAACAGGTCGTCAGTGATGCCAGGAGTGGTGTAGGGCCAGAGTTGACAGGGCATAGGGGCAACAGATGGATGACGGCGCACGGTGGGGAATAGGCAGGATTGTGGGGTCAGAGGAGGGAAACTCCTGCGTCGGCTTCCGAAGCTGATTCTACTGGGACAGCTTCCAGCTTGGGGGAACCCTCGCCCTATCTTAAGGAACAATCGCTCGGAGTGGCCGCTGGGGCGACCCTGCCGTGGACTCACTTGGTTGACGGCGGGAGACCGTTACAGTGACTCCTGCAAGACATTCACCCGGGGATCTGCCTCCTCGCCGCACCCCGTCACAAATCCGCCTGCCGCCAGCACCTCCTGAACGAGGCGGACAGCAGCAGGGGTAATGCGCTCTCCCGGCAGCAGCACCGGAATCCCCGGTGGATAGGGACAAACGGTGGCGGCGCTGATGGTGCCGACGGCCTCTGCCAGGGGAACGGTCGTCTGAGATCCAAAAAAAGCCTCCCGGGGCGATCGCGCCAGCGGTCCGTCGGCCTCCAGGGGCTGCCAGGGCGCTGGCACGAGGGGCGCGCTAGCCTCAGCGGCCAAGCGATGAAAGCCCTGCACCAGCGCCTCGATATCTGCGTCGGTGTTGCCCAGGGTGACCAAGAAAGTGAGACGCCGCAGAGTCGGCAGCTCGGCGGTCACGCCAAAGGCTTCGTGGAGGCGCTGGTCGGCGGCAAAGCCATCAAAGCCCCACTGGGTGACGTCGACGGTGATGCGCGTCAGGTCCAGCGCTGCAAAGCCGGGCTGGGGCACGGGGGGCGGCTCCAGGAGCGAGAGGCCCGGTAGGGCTTGGAGCTGCTCCCGGGCGCGGCGGGCGAGGGCGATCGCCGCTGCCATTCGGGCCGGGCCTTCGGTGGCCATCTGGTGGCGCGCTGCGTCTAGGGAGGCCAGCAGCCAGTAGTTGGGGCTGGTGGACTGGACGAGCTGGAGGGCCTGACTGATCCGGCGGGGCATAACGCGATCGCCCCGCAGGTGGAGCATGGCCGCCTGGGTCAGCGCCGACAGGATTTTGTGGGTGGACTGGATGACCAGGTCCGCCCCCGCCGCCAAGGCCGAGGGGGGAAGCTCGGGGTAAAAGGCAAAGTGGGGACCGTGGGCCTCATCGACGATCAGGGGCACGCCGTGGCGGTGGGCGATCGCCGCGATCGCAGCCACGTCGGCACACACGCCCTCGTAGGTCGGCGACACGATCAGCACCGCCTTGGTCTGGGGATGGTCGACCAGGGCCTGGGCGATCGCCTCCGGATCCAGGCCATAGGCCAGACCTTGGGCCGGGTCATACACCGGCGCTACGAAAACAGGCGTTGCCCCCGACACCACCAAGCCCGCGATCGCCGACTGGTGGACATTGCGAGGCAAAATCAGCCTGTCGCCCGGACCGCAGGTCGCCGCGATCGCCGCGATCACGCCGCTCGTCGAGCCATTGGCCAAAAACCAGGTCTGGTCCGCCCCAAAGGCCTCAGCGGCCAGCTCCTGGGCCGCCAAAATCGGCCCCTGCGGCGCAAACAGATTGTCCAGCTCCGGCAGCTCTGGCAGGTCCGCGCGCAGTCCTTGGGTGCTCAAGAGCGCCACAAGCTCCGGCGGTGCGCCCCGGCCTTGTTTGTGGCCCGGCGTATGAAAGGGAGCGTAGGGGCGAGACGCCTGGGTCTGGAGGGCGTTCAGCAGAGGCAAATCGGCTTGGTTCACGCGGAGATTCAGCGGTCAAGTGAAAGAGCAAGACCCCTTATTTTCCCTTAGAGGATGTCTGAGAAGTCAAAGAATCACCCTCATCCCCCAACCCCTTCTCCCAAACTTGGGAGAAGGGGAGCAGAAGGGGTGAAGAGCAATAATAAGTCTTGAGGCATGTTTCACATGCTGACGGTGTGGCCCAGGTCCTCTGGCGCCAGATGGGAGTGGATCACTTGGCCATCGCGGAACCAGACGATCCGCCCGGTGCAGCGCGCGACCTCGGGCTCGTGGGTCACCATGACGATGGTCATGCCGCTGGCATTGAGGCCGCCGAAAATGTCCAGAACTTCCCGCGTGGTGTGGGAGTCGAGGGCACCCGTGGGCTCGTCGGCCAGCAGCAGCACCGGCTCGTTGACGATGGCGCGGGCGATCGCCACCCGCTGCTGCTGACCGCCCGACAGCTGACTGGGGCGATTGTTGAGGCGGTTGGCCAGGCCCACCCGCTCTAGAGCAATGGCAGCGCGATCGCGGCGTTCTCGGGCCGGAACCCCGGCGTACACCATGGGCAGCATCACATTCTCCAGGGCCGTCAGCTGGGGCAGCAGATGAAACTGCTGGAACACAAAGCCCAGCTTGCGATTGCGAATAATGGCTAGCTCTGCATCCGTGAGGCGAGCGACTTCCTGGGAATCTAGGTGATAGCTGCCGCTGGTCGGGCGATCGAGACAGCCAATGATATTCATGGCCGTGGATTTTCCCGATCCCGACGGCCCCATGATGGAGCAGTACTCGCCCGGCTCGACCGTCAAGCTGATCTCTGAAAGGGCATAGACCGCCGTCTCCCCCTCCCCATACACCTTGGAGACCTGCTCGAGCTGCACGATCGCGCTCACGTCGGCGATCGCCTCTGGCTGAGCTTCTCGGAGATTGGTTGCCAAATCACCCATGGGAATTTTCCCGCCACAAACATGCTTCTAGCTTAGCGATCGCCCCCGGCTGCCTGGATGACCCACCTAGGTGATTCCGATCCCGCCAACGGCGATCGCCCCCCTGCTAAAGTTTGGCCAGACTCCCAGGAGAAATCATGGCCACGCTGATTTTGATTCGTCACGGGCAGAGCACCTGGAACGCTGCCAACCGCTTTACGGGCTGGGTCGATGTCCCCCTGAGCAAGCAGGGCCGAGAAGAAGCCCGCCGCGCCGCCCAGCAAATTTCGAACTACCGCGTTGACGTCTGCTACACGAGCCTGCTGATTCGCGCCATCGAGACCGCCATCATCGCCCTCACTGAGTGCGAAGGCGTGTGTGGCGATCGCAGCCCCGTGCTCAAGCACAACGCCGACGATCCCGACTGGCACGGCTGGGACGCCTACGAAGGCGACCCAAGCCAAGAACTACCGATTTTTCTCTCGGCGGCCCTGGATGAACGCTACTACGGCGAGCTGCAGGGCCTCAACAAGAGCCAAACCGCCGCCAAGTACGGCTCAGAGGTCGTCCACACTTGGCGACGCTCCTTTGCCACTCGGCCCCCCGGCGGCGAAAGCCTCGCCGACACGGCAGCCCGCACCCTGCCTTTCTTCCAGAGCCGGATCTTGAGCCACATCGCCCAAGACGAGGTGGTCTTGGTGGCGGCCCACGGCAACTCGCTGCGATCGATCATCATGCACCTCGACCAGCTCGATCCGGAAACCGTGCCCGATCTGGAGCTGGCGACCGGGGTGCCGATCGTCTATGAAATGACCCCCGCCGCGCAGATCCTGAGTAAGCGCACGCTCTAGGCCTGGTTCAGCAATCCTGCGCTAGGCACCCACGACAAAGGCGATCGCCCCCTGCCATCGGGAAAACGCGATCGCCTTTGAATCGTCGAAAACCTGGCCCTTCGATCGACTAGACCTGCACCAGCACCGGCGTTTCTGCCTGGGCCGTCACGCGGCCCTCCGCCACCAGGTTGGTGTACACCTCGCAGGAGTTGTTGGGGCTCTCAACCAGCTTCACCTTGTACAGCTCAGCGCCCGTCGCCCGGATCGGCTCCACCAGCAGATCGCGAATGTGAACCGCGATATTTTCCGCCGTCGGCACCACCTGCTCAAAGTAGGCGATGTCTTTGTTCAAGAAGGTGTGGTCAAAGGGCTCCACCACAAACTCGTCGATGGCCTTTTGCAGCTCCACCAGGTCCGCGATCATGCCCGTGCGCGGGTCGATCTGGCCCTTCACGGTCACTTCCAAATGGTAGTTGTGCCCATGGCCGTTGGGGCGTGCACACTTGCCGTAGATCTCGCAGTTCTCTTCGTAGCTGAGATCTGGGCGCGCCAGACGGTGGGCGGCGCTGAAATGAGTGCTAATGGTCAAAAACGCTTCCATGTCATTCCCCAAGTAATCGGCCCAAAGTTCAGGATGTTCGTAAAGCTGAATTCGCACCAGCGGCAAATGCGGGGCGAGACGCTGCCAGACCACCCGCGCGATATTCTCCGTGGTGGGCAGGGTTTGCGTAAACTCTGGCCACGCTTCATTTAAAAAGGAGAAGTTCAGCTGCTGGGTGACCTCCTGCTTGATGACGTGCTTGACGTCAGACAGGTTGAGCACCATGCCGTACTCGTCTAGATCTCCGGCCATGGAGACGTACAGCACATAGTTGTGGCCGTGGCCCGGTGCGCGAGCGCAGAGGCCAAAACGTTGCGCATTTTCGGCGTCGGTCAGCTCCGGCAACCAGTATCGGTGGCTGGCCGAGAACTCCGCTCGACGATTAATGGTGCATTTCATGGGCAGGCAATATTTGTGAAGTTCTGTGAACCGGCACTAGTTCCAGCATAAACCAATTGAGCAGAGAGATTGGCCTTTGGGGAGAGCCGGGGATCAGCGCGATCGCAGAATTTCACGGTCCCTTGGGACCTGAAACCGGAAGGGCCGAGAGCCTGCACTCATTGGCAGCGAGCCTGCTCAATCCCGAAAAGTGGTAGCACCCGCCAAGCCGTCCAAAATCGGGGGCGATCGCCCTTAGCAAGGGGCAATCCCAGAGGACCAGAGCCGCGTGCTACCATACAGCCAGATTCTCACTCATTGCTAAAGTGATAGGAAGTGCTTATAGGAGAAAGGGTCGGGAGTTATTTCCCGGCTGGTTTCTAGCCACGCTGCTCTAGCGCCTGCGCCCTCCTCAAGCTGCGCTAGAGCGCTTTGCTCTTGACCCAGAGAGCCCTTTCCAAAAGAGCTTTGGGAAGTCTTTGGTCTTCCTTGGCCCCAGCCTATTGCCACCGTCGTCTTCTTGAAGCCCATGCGTAGTCTCCTGCTTCGGGTGATTCCCCTCAGCCTCCTGGCTGTTTTGATTGTTGTTGGTGCTCACCTAGCGATGCCCTCGAACCAGTATCCAGTGGTGGAGGTGCATCTGACCCAGGCTGGGCCGGCTGGCTTTGTGGATACCTATGGAGAGATGACTGGCAGTGCTGTCGGTGAGCGGCCGGTGGGATCGCTGTATCTGTCGGGGCTGCTAACTTTTGCGGCGGGGGGCGCTGCGTGGGGAGTCCAGCGGCTGCGCCGCCAGCGAGCGCTGGGCGAACTGGAAAAGATCAATTTTCGATCGCAGATTGACCAAGCGGGCGATCGCCTCAACGCAGCCCACCAAGCCCTAGAGTCTCACCAAGCCCAAGTCCAGCAGCTCAGCGCCGACGCAGCCACCGCTGCCCAGCAGCTCCAGACGGCCCACGTTCAGATCCAGCAGCTCAAGCAGCAAATTTATGAGCTCGAGCGCGTCTCCCCGATTCACGAAACCCAGCAGGAGCCGCAAAGCCAGGCCGTTGCGCAGCTTCGGCAGGAGCTCGACACTTCCCAAAGCCTCAACCACCAGCTGCGACAGCAGCTCACCGAAGAAACTGCCAAGGTCTTGCATCAGCAAGCCGACATTCAGCGCCTCACCGACCAGTGCCAAACCCTTGGCCTCCAGCTCGCCGATCACCAAAGCGAAATTGATCAGCTCCTCGCCCAGCTCGAGCTCGCCCTCCAGCAAGAAGACGAGCATCGCCGCAGCATCACCTGCCTCGAAGGCCAGCTCAGCCACCAAGCCGCCCTCCAGAGCGCCCAGCTCGAGAACCTCACCCGCACAGTGCGGGACCTCAAGCGCCAGCTGCGCCAAGCGAGCTTTCAGCAGCAGCAGGCCACCGAAGACGCCCTCACCTTCGAAGAGGGCTGCACCAACGGCAAGCACTTTTATCGGCTGCGCATTGACTGCGAAAAAGATCTCAAGAAGCTGCCCAGCCGAGAGTTTAAGCAGCTCATGATACGGATCTTGGACTTGCAAATCTCGCCGCGTCCCCAGGACCACCGCCCCCTCAATAAGTATGGCTATCGCTCGGTGATGAGCATCGATGAGGGGGAGTATCGCATTTGTTACAGCATCTATGAGGCGGTCGAGCATCAGCTCGGCGAGGTGCAGGTGCTGGTGGTGGATAAACGCAATGACGGCCGAGTGTATAACCGCCTGCGACAGATGCTGGGATAGGGGGCAAAGCTGCCTCAGCAAGGCTAGAATTCTTCGGAAAAAATGTATCGTAAAATACAAAATTTTGCGTGAGTGCGGCGGAGGAATTTCTCTCACGATAGAAGCGGGCTGTGTGAGGGGCGATCGCCCGGTGGGTCAGCGTTTCCGTTCTCTGCCGAAAGCAAGATTTTAAAAGTTTGCTTTGCTACAAAGAGGCTTCAAAGCAATGCGAGATAAGCCTTGGCGGCCTATTGTAAGAAGTTGCTAAACTGCTTCCGTTTTTTAATGGAAACAGTAAAATGATATACAGACGTATAATCGTTCATCCCCATAAGGGCTCGGGTCATCTTTACAAGGCGATCGCAGCGCTTGGGGGACGGAAGTAGGGAAAAATCCCGAAGGAACGCGCCTCACGTTATCTACCTTCTTCAAATGATTCGGAGGCGAATTTCATGAAGCTCTCTTATCGCGGAGTCAGTTACGACTACAATCCCCCCGTTCTAGACAGCGTGGAAAGCGAGTTGACGGGCCAGTACCGAGGCCGGCCAACCATCTTTCACTATGCCCGGCATATGTCTGTGCCCCAGCCGGCCCACACGCTGACCTATCGCGGTGCTCAGTACTCGACTGATGGCCGTGTGCCTGCGCCCAAGCCTGTTGTGGACTCGCTGCCGGTGAACGTGCCCTTGATTTACCGGTCTGACGTGTCCTCCTTCAATGCTGTGGCCAAGACCCACCTCGACAACATTCGCAAGAGCGCTGAGCGCCGCCTGCAAATGGCGCGCGAGCGAGGCGACGAGCAGCTGGTGCGGCTCTTGGAAAATGAGCTGAAGCAGGTGGCTTCCTAAGCTTTTTCTGGGGCGATCGCCCTTTTGTGAAGTGTTTTGAATTCCCATAGTCTGCGCTGTCTCGTTTTGCGGCAGCGCAGTTTTTTTGTGGCCTGAAAGCGGGCGATCGCGGGCTCTGTCAGGCCAGAATGGCGATCTCGTCGGGGTTGAGGTGCAGGGTCAGGCGATCGCCGTACTGGACCGACGGCAGCCACGGCGCCAAGACTTCTAGCGTGGAGGCGTCCTGGAAGTGGGTGCGCTTGGTTTCGGGGTGGGGGTAGTAGACCCAGGCGTCGACGGTGCGATCGCCGATCGCGATCTGGCAGGCCGAAAAGGAGAAGTGCTCCGGCGGATGGTGGGGCGTCCAGTCCACCGACCGGAAGGTGTAGCGCGGCGCGACCATCTCGAAGCGGTGGGGCGCGATGGACAGGTTGAGGGTACCGCAAAAGCAGCCCGCGAGGTCGAGGCCCCGGGCGGCAAAGTGGGGCTGCTGGAGCGCGACGCTGCCGCCGGGGTAGGGGCTGTCGGTGGCTTGGCCGGAGGCGATGCGGTGACCGGGCTGCACGATGGCCGTGAGCGATCGCCAAGACTGGGTCATGGAGCTGCTCCTAGAAAATTTGAGGCTGAAAGTTCGAGACTCCTGGGGGTGCGGCGCGGGGGGGTAGTCCCCAGTGTGCAAAGGCTGCGTGAAGTCTGCGGACTGGAGCGCCTGAGCGGTGTAGCTGCTGGGCAGTTTTCTCACAGAAGGCGATCGCGATGGTGTGGCTAAACAAGATTCCTGGTTTTTTGGTGGCGTTTCGGTTTGCGATCGCCCTGCTGCTGCTGATCGACGCGGCGGATCACGCCGTGGGGCCGTGGTTTTTGGTGGGCTACGTTGCCGCCGTCCTGTCAGATATTTTCGATGGCATCATTGCCCGTCGCCTGGGGGTTAGCACCGTTGGGCTGCGTCAGGCCGACAGCTTGGCCGATGTCTGCCTGTATTCGAGCGTGGCGTTCAGCGTTTGGTGGGTGCATCCGGCGGTTTTGCTGGCCTTCCGGGGGCCGCTGCTGGTCTGCGTCGCGGCCCAGATCGCCGTCTACGCCGCCAGCTTGATCAAGTTTGGCCAAGCGCCCAGCTTCCACACCTACATCGCCAAGGCGTGGGGACTGGGGCTGTGCGCGGCGACGGTGAGCCTGTTTGGCTTTGGCCACAGCGCCGCCCTGTGGCTGGCGATCGCCCTTTGCTGGCTCAACAGCCTCGAAGAAGTGCTGATGACGCTGATTTTGCCCCAGTGGCACCACGACGTTTTGACCCTGGGCCACGCCCTGCGGCTGCGGGCCGAGGACCGGTCAAAATCAGCCGTCGCGTCCTAGGGCGTGCTTTCTGAGGGGGCGGTTTCTGACGCCGCTTCGCCTTTGTCGAGGCGCTGGGCGATCGCCGCCGTCCCGATGTGAGACAGCAGCCCCAGGGGACCGGCAAAGAGGCACAGCGCGATGGAATGAATCGTCCAGACGCCGGTCCGCTGCCCCTCCCAGTACACCCAGCGCCCCACGAACAGGTCCATCACCAAAAAGTGAACCCAGCCCGTGGCCGCGGCCCGCTCATCGCCAAAGAAGCGGGCAATGTCCGCCAGGGTGGGATTGGCGAGGGCCTGGGCCGTTTCTTCGTTCAGGGTGCCCGCGATGAAGTAGATATAGAGAGCGGCTAGGGCCACAAAGGGCAGATAGGACCCCATCACCTTGCGGGTGAGGCCCCAGTTGGGCAGAAAAATCATCAAGGCCCAGAAGGGCAGCACAAACAGGTTTGCGCCATCAAAGAGTTGGGTAATGCTCATAGATTTTTGGGCAAAAAATAGAAGTGCAAAAACGGCGTGACGAAAAATTGGCGCGATCGCCCTCCAAGCCTTGAGTTTCCCTTAAACTCAGCTCCCTTTGGCGATCGCCCCGGCACAATGGAGAAAAACCGCCGAGAAGGGAAACAACCATGGAATCTGGCGAACTGCTCACTTTGATTTTGCTACTGACCCCCGGCATTTTGCTGTCAGCAATTGTTTTGGGCACCTTTGCCGCTGGAGGCTGACCGCTGTCCGGAGCGCTACGACTCCTCCTCGGGCAAGGGATACACAGTCTTGCCCGAGGCCTCATCAAACAAAAAGATTGCTTCTAAATTGAACTGGATCAGCAGGCGATCGCCCGGTTGGGGCTGTACCAGGGGCGAGGCTTGCCACGTGAGATACAGCGCCGGGTTCGAGCCCGCGAGCTTGGCCCGAATTAAGGTTTCGCGGCCCAGGGGCTCCACGACCATCACCTCCACCATCAGATGCCCCTCCATCTCCGAGGGAGCAAGGGAGATCTGCTCAGGCCGAATCCCCAGATCGAAGCGCTGGTCCGGACTCGGGGAAAACTTGGCCCGCAGCAGCGGCGGACAGGGAATCACCTGCTGCCCCACCCGAAACCCGGTGCCGTTGTAGGTCACCGGCAGAACATTCATGGGCGGGTTGCCCACAAAGGTGGCAACCATGCGATTTTGGGGCCGGTTGTAGATGCTCTGGGGGCTGCCGATCTGCTGAATTTGCCCTTGGTTGAGCACCACAATCTGGTCGGCCAGGGTCATGGCCTCGACCTGGTCATGGGTGACATAAATCGTGGTGATACCGAGGCGCTGGTGCAGCTGCTTGAGCTCGGCTCGCGTGTCGTCCCGCAGCTGGGCGTCCAGGTTCGAGAGGGGCTCATCGAGCAAAAAGACCTGAGGTTCGCGGGCGATCGCCCGTCCGAGGGCGACCCGCTGCTGCTGACCGCCGGAGAGCTGCTTGGGCTTGCGATCGAGCAGGTGGGCGATGTCCAGCGATCGCGCTACGGCCTCGATGCGAGGGGCGATCGCCTCAGGCGCGGTGCCCCGCATCTTCAGCCCAAAGGCCAAATTGTCGGCCACGCTCATGTGGGGATAGAGGGCGTAGTTCTGAAAGACCATGGCCACGTCTCGCTGACGGGCGGGCACCTCGGTCACACAGCGATCGCCAATGAACAGATCCCCACTGGTGGCCTGCTCAAGCCCCGCAATGGTCCGCAAAATGGTGGATTTGCCGCACCCCGATGGCCCCACCAAGACCCAAAAACGGCCATCGGGCACCGTAAAGGTAATGTCGTCAATGGCGGTGACGCGGTTAAAGCGGCGGGTAATTCCCTCAAGACGGACGCTGGCCATGGGTGCTTTTGGAATGCAGTTGCTAGGGCAATTGTCCCCCACCTTGTCCCAAAACGCCTTGGCCTTCTGCGCTGACTAGAGCTTCGAGGGTCTGCACCACCCGCTCGAGCTCCTGCTGGAGGGGCGACGCACCGGCAGCCCGAAAGGCATCGCTGCAAGCGCGGTAGTACCACAGGGTGCCGTCTTTGCCCCCCTGAAAGCGCTGCCACAGCTCATCCCCGAGCTGGCGATAGTCCTGCACGATGGAGCGAGCGTTGTACAGCTTGTCGGACATGGAGACCAGCCGAACGGAGTCGGGGGCGTGGGGAATTTTGGCGACGTAGGCCTCTTTGCGCGATCGCCAGGGGGGCTTGGGACTGGTGTCTGCGTCGGTGCAGCCGTCCACGATCGCCGCCACGGTCTCGCCAAAGCGGCGGCGAATCTCTTCGCGAGTGGCGGCTCCCCCTTGGTCCTCGATGGCGTCGTGGAGCAAGGCGGCGATCGCCTCGTCTTCGTTGGCACCATGCTCTAGGGCGATGCTGGCCACCCCTAGCAGGTGGGCGGCGTAGGGCACCCCCGACCCCTTGCGAATCTGCGTCGCGTGCAGCTCCATCGCAAAAACCAGCGCTTCCCGAAAGCGTTCAGAGAGCATAGCGATTGATTTTCCCCAGGGAAACTGACCGCTACGATAGCTCAATGCTGGGCAAAAATAAACCGGACCCGCTCACAAGAATTGATTGACGAAGTAATGGATATTGGCAATCAAGAATGAGGTGTTTTTGTGGGCGATCGCACGAATTTTGAAATGAATTCAAATTAATAAAATTAGCTAAGTAGCATTCAATATCAAGATTTGTGGCAAAGATAATAATGCTTTTTGATTTATTTTATGAGCACGAATTTTAGACAAAAAATCAGTCAATAAATTGCGATTAAAAGATTAATAATCTATGAAAAATTCAAGAGCTTCTGATAAGAAAATAGCCGTGAATTTCAATTGATGAAAAAGCTGCCAGTTTGGCAGATACACCCGTTCTCTCGGTGCTAGAACAGCAGGATTGCCCCCTTTTTGCTGACGCTTTTTATGAAATCTGTCCTGTTCTGCGCTGGCTGCTCCCTGCTTGCTTTGGCAGCGCCTCTGAGTGAGAGCGCGATCGCCGTTTCCTTCGATCGCATGTACGTGTTTGGTGACAGCTTGTCGGATACCGGCAACGTGTCGAATGTCACCCGCTTCGTCCAAACGCTCGATCCCTCTACCTCCGTTCAGCCGCCCTCTCCGCCTTACTTCCAGGGGCGCTATTCCAATGGGCCGCTGTGGGTGGATTACCTGGCCGATGCCTTTGATGTGGACTTGGTGCCGTCCAGTACGCTAGCGTTTCCGGCCCCGATTACGGTGACGCCGTCGGGCTCGGTGACCGTGAACGAAAATTTTGTAGGACAGACGGTCGATCGCAGCGTGAACTTTGCTTTTGGGGGGGCGCAGTCGGGCTTGAATAATGCGGTTGATCCGCGCTTACCGGGAATTTTGCGGGAGACGAATGCCTTTCTCGGTGATCACCTTGCGGCTGGAGCCCGGGCAGATGAAGACGCGCTCTATGTGGTGTGGGCTGCTGGGGCAAATGACTATCAGCCTTCGACCTTTGCTGAGCCCGACAAAGCGATCGCCTCTGTCATGAAAAACATCACCCAAAGCATCACGACGCTGTTTGACTTGGGAGCGCGAAACTTCTTGATTCCCAATGCGCCGAACCTAGGCCTCACGCCCCTGGCCCTGGCGGCAGGACCTCAGGTCTCGGGGCTGCTGACCGATATTAGTAAAGGTCACAATGCTTTGCTCCAATCTACTCTGACGTCGCTGGGGCAGTCTCTCACGGGGGCCAAGCTGGTTTCCCTCGATATCAATGGCCTCCTTGCGAGAGCGATCGCCGATCCGGGACGCTACGGCTTTGTGGAAACCCAGACTTCGTGCCTCAATCAGGTCACCTTAGCGGTTTGTGATGCCCCGGATCAGTATCTGTTTTGGGATGGCATTCACCCCAGCGGCAAGGCGCATCAAGTGGTCAGTGAGTTTGCTCTGGCAACTCTCCATGATGCCTACGATGATGGCTCGGTCTCGGTGCCGGAACCGGAGATGGGCTGGCTAGGGGCGATCGCCCTCGGAGGCTGGCTGACTTGGCGCAGACGTCGCTCGGTGGCTGCCTAAGAAGTCCGCAGGGCAAAGTCTTGGATCTTGCCCTGCATCAAAAAGGCGACGCAACTCGCCGCCGTGCTCACCAATATTTATTGGATTAAAAGAATCCTAGAATTCCCATACGTGATCAGGATTCTCTAGGTTCTTTTGGACTGTTGACAAATCTGCCAGATCCTTAAAGGGGCTAGACTTTGCTAGATCTACGATCGCATTTAGCGCCAAACTGAGCTGCTGATTGTTGTCAGAGGCGATCGCGTGGTCAACCACTTCGAAAAGTGACTGAAAGTTCTTGGCACGTTCATCAAACGAACGCTCAAGATACCCAATCAAAAGATCAGACTTTGCCTTGATTTCAGCCAGAGACTTCTTCTCCCATGCCTCAATCGCCCGCCGTTTGGTCTTCTCTTGCTCAGCAATAATCAAGTAGTCGCTACATGCTTGAACAATTTCACTCAGGCACTCCGCGGGAAGTACTAAAGCATTAACCTTTTGAGCAGGATTGACAGAGATTTTCTTGCTTGTCATGTTTTTCTTAGAGATTCCGATACTTTACTTGAAGTTTCATGGCTTCATCATTGAGAGCTCCATCGGTGGTCAAAACTGGAGTTTTCATGATTTCAGCTAGCGCCTTAATCAAGAGAGCAACTTGTTGAAATTTTTCTGCATCTCGTTCGCGCACAAAAGGTCTTGTCTCTAAATCCTCTAAGCCTTCTAATGCTCTGGAATTGAGGCGATTTATGAGATCTTGGAGCTCACTAATTCTTTGTTCTGCCTGACCAAGAAAATTTTGAAAAGCATTCAGCTTTTCAACTTCGACAATGACTTTGGCTGCGTATTCACGAGCCTCAGTTAATGCTTTTTCTCCTTCCCCTCCCAAAACAAAGCCACCAATCATCAGGGCTGGTCCTACAGCAATGCCGCCCAAAACCAAGGTGCCCAAAGCCATTCCACCCCCACCTGCTGCTAAGGATCCTCCGCCTAGCCACGCGAGAGTTGCATTCCATGCGGCAGCCCCACCAAGTCCACTGATTGCTGTGCCAGTACTAGCTGTGCCGAAGAGTCCTATAAGACCCAAGGCTCCTTGACTGGCAGCATATCCTGTTCCGACTGCTTTGAGAGTTCCTGATGCAAAGCTTACGGCCTCTAAAGCGGTTGCTTTATACTCCTGAACTTGCTGAGGTGAAACCCCTTCTAGCCCCTCCAAAAACTTCATGTCGCTTTGCGAAGCTCGTTGACCAATTTGCGCAATAAACGCTACGAAACGTCCAATAGTGCGCAACTTGCATTCAATCTGAAGCCGACCATACTCTTCCGCTAGACTGTTAGTCGCTTGCAAAGCATTTTCAACTGATTTTTGCCGTTGCTCATGAATCCTTTGAGCATTTTTGCCAATCTTCTTGGCTTTGTCCATTTTAGAAATACCATCTACACCTGCCGCAGCTCCGACACCGGCAGTAACTAGAGCGGCAGCTCCAAGAATGATCGGGATAATGAAAATCATGAGGAATTTCCTGGCAGAGGGTAAGGGCTTTGCTGGCTAAGCAGGCTCTGGCAAATTTAAAAATTTCTACCAAGGTAGCAATACGCGCATTTTGTGACCCTCAGTACTATCCCTGATAGTTTGTCTGCTAAAGCTTGGGCCTCAATTGCCGGGTTGAGCGGCTGGGGCGTAGACAGCAGCTTTGGAGTTTTGGGGATTAAAGGGTGGCGATCGCGATCGCTCCTAGGGTGATGGTGTAAATTGGGGAACCAATGCACCCAACTCCTGTGAGGCGAGGCACTCGGTGATGAAGACACGCTGGATTGTACTGGGGCTACTGAGTAGTGTTTTTGTCGGCGCTCCTGGCTGGGCTGTCCCCTCGATAGCGGCCCCAGTGCAGCTTGCCCAGAGCAGCGGCGAAACCGCAGAAGACTGGCTAAATCGAGGCGTCCAGGCCGCTCAGCAAAACAAACTCGATGAGGCGATCGCTGCTTTTCAGACAGCAGCCCGCCTGAACCCCGCCCTGGCCCCCGCCCACTACAACCTGGGGCTGGCCCTGCGCCAAAAAGGCGAACTGCAACCCGCCGCCGATGCCTTCTACCGTGCGACGCAGTCCGACCCCCAGTTTTCCCTCGCCTTCGCCAACCTGGGCGCAGCCCTCCTAGAGGGCAACAACCTAGATCAAGCCGAAGACTATCTCGGGCGGGCCATCGAGCTAGACGCCGATTTGGGTCTGGCTCACTACAACCTGGGCCTCGTTCTGTCGCGCCAAAATCAGCCTGAGAAGGCGATCGCCGCCTTCCAAAAAGCCATTCAGTTTAGCCCCAAGGCCCCCGAACCCCTCTATCACCTCGGTCTGCTACAGCTCGCTCAAAACAAAACCCAAGAGGCTCAGCGCTCCTTCGAGAAAGCCATCAGCCTCAACCCCCGCTACGCCGAAGCCCACTACAACCTCGGCGCTATCTTCCTCAGCGAGAACAAGCTAGATGCGGCCCTCGAAGCCTTTCGGCGCTCCGCTGAGGCCAACAGCAACTACGCCAACGCCTACTACGGTGCGGGCGTCGTCTTTCTGAAGCAGGGGATGCCCGCCGACGCGCGGCAGGTGCTGGAGTATGCCCAGGACCTCTACGAATCCCAGGGCAACACCCAGTGGGCCGCCAAGACCACGCAAATGCTGGAGCAAACGGAGTCCGTTGGCGGCACGCCATAGAGGCCGTTAACAGAAGCTGAAAGTGGCTGATACTTCACGGGATCATCCTCCCTGCCCCCCTTAAAAAGGGGGGAGAAGTCCTTGATTCAAAGGGGATAGAAGTCCCCCTTAAAAAGGGGGATTTAGGGGGATCTTCACCTTTGCTACAGAGAATCTGAAAGTGGCTGATGCTCCACAGGATCATCCCCCCTGCCCCCCTTAAAAAGGGGGGAGAAGTCCTTGATTCAAAGGGGATAGAAGTCCTCGATTCAAAGGGGATAGAAGTCCCCCTTAAAAAGGGGGATTGAGGGGGATCTCCACCTTTGCTACATAGAGACAAAGCTTTTCAAGCATCCTCTCAGATCTGCGAGTCTAGAGAGTATTGATCGGATCGGTGGGGTCGTCAGGCGGCGTGATGCCTTGGCGGCGCTCCCGCAGGCGCAGCAGAATGGCCGCGTGGATTTCTCGGCTGATCGGGTAGAAGTAGGCCAGCACCAGGCCCAAAATCAGCGACACGGTGGGAATGGGGCCGATGGCCACTCGGATGGCAAACAGCGCTGACTCGGGCTGAAGGGGGGTGGGTTGGCCGGGCACGCTTTCGATGAAGCTCGCCTGATCGAGGGCATTGCCCACCAAAAAGAGACCCAGGGCGAGGCCGAGCTTCTGGAGCAGCACCATGAAGCCGTAGAAAATGCCTTCTCGGCGCTGGCCGGTGCGCAGCTCATCGAGCTCGATCACGTCGGGCACCATGGACCAGGGCACCAGGTAGGCGGTCGAAACGCCAAATCCCGCCGCGATCGCCAGTCCATACATCAGGCCCACCTGACCGGGCTGCAAGAAAAACAGGCCCCCCTGGACCAAGATCCACAGGCCTGCGCCCAGGAAATACACGATGCGCTTGCCGACGCGATCGCTGACAGCACTCCAGAAAAACAGCGTCACCAGCGCCGTGCCCTGGACCGCGAGGGCAACCTGGGTGAAAGCCTGGTTGGGCAGCCCCATCCAGTTCACCACAAAGTAAGGAATGATGGCGGCTGTGATCTGCACCGCCAGCCAGGAGCACAGATAGATCCCGATCACGTAGAGAAAGGGGCGATTGCTAAAGACGATGCGCAACTGCTCTTTGAAGGGAATGTTGGCTTCCTCGGAGTCTTTGCTCTCCCCTGCTTTGTTGCCCATGGTGCGCTGGTAGGTGCCCCACACGCACCAGTAGATCGGCAGCACCGAAATCACCGCGCACAGCAACCCCAGCAGCAGATACTGCTGTCGCCCGTCGGAGATGAGACCAAAGATGACCTGGGCCAGAATCAGCGAAAAGATGCTGCCGCCAATGGAGAAGGCAAACCGAAAGCTGTTGAGGCTGGTGCGCTCGTTGTAGTCCTGGGTCATCTCCGGCGTGAGGGCCGTGTAGGGCAGGTTGACGGCCGTGTAGGCCATGTTGAAAAAGATGGAGATGATCACGTAATACCAAAACAGCCCCCACTGGTTGGCAGCCGGGTCAGGGCTGAAGCTAGGAACGATCCACTGCAAAAAGAAAAATACCCCAAAGGGAATCGCGCCCAGGACCATCCACGGATAGCGGCGGCCCCAGCGGCTCTGGGTGCGATCGCTCAGCACGCCCACCAGCGGATCATTGATCGCGTCCCAGACCTTGCCGATCATCAGCACGCTGCCCGCCAGAGCGGCATTGAGGCCCGCCACGCTGGTCAAGAAGTACAGCAGGAAAAAGGCCAACAAATTCGCGGTGATCGCCGGTCCTAGGTCGCCTGCGCCGTAGGCCAGCTTGGTCGGAAAGTTGAGGGGCTCAGCGGCGGGAGTCTCGGAGGGAGGATGGGGGGAAGAAGTCATAGAGTTTGTGTCAGCCAATCAACGCAAATCTGGCTCCACAACCGCGTCCTGACCAGGGGCGATCGCAGACATCGTAGAACTCATAATCAGGCTTAAGCTAGGATTCCATCGATTTGGTCCAGGAAATCGTAATAATTACTTTTGATAGATGTGTTGCCCTCGCGTTTTTTGGCCGCGAGGAGCAAACAGGCGAGGAGAAAAACTCATGGGAACCGTAGTTGAAGTCAGACAGGACAATTTCACGGCTGAGGTAATCGAGAAATCCTACGAAAAGCCGGTGCTGGTTGACTTCTTTGCCCAGTGGTGTGGGCCTTGTCAGATGCTCAAGCCCATGTTGGAGAAGCTGGCCCAGGAATATGACTTTGTGCTGGCCAAGGTGGACATCGACGAAAGTCCGGCCCTGGCCAACGCCTACAGCGTCGAGGGCGTGCCGGATGTCCGGATCGTCAGCCAGGGCCAAGTGGAGCCCGGATTTGTAGGGGCGCTGACGGAGGCCCAACTTCGAGAGCTTTTGGCAAACCAGCTCAATCTCCAGTCAGATCTGGAGGCGGGCATTGCCGGGATGGTCGCTGCCCTGGACGCAGGCGATCCGCGAGGAGCGTTGCAGCAGCTACAGCGACTGGCGAACCGCTATCCGGAGGAGCGGCGGCTGATGATCGAGGGTGCCAAGCTGCTGCTGCGGGTCGGCAACCTGGAGGATGCGGAGAAGCTGGCGGGCGCTATCCAGGCGAGCGATCGCGACTTTTATGATCAGGCGGTGGCGGTGAAGGAGCTGATCGACCTAGTGCGCCTGAGCCGCGAGACGGCGATCGCCTCAGAGTGGGACCGCGAATTTTTCAAAGCCATCGAGCTCACGCTGCGGGGCGACCACGAATCGGCTCTGGATCTGCTCCTCGACATCGTTCGGGGCAACCGCAAGTACCGCGACGACGGCGCTCGCAAGGCCATGCTGATGATCTTCTCGCTGCTGGGCCTGTCCCACCCCCTCAGCAACAGCTACCGCAAACAGCTCATGCTGGCGATGTACTAGGCCCTGCCCGCCAAATTGCCCACAAGAAAAAGCCCCGTTAGCAATCCACTAACGAGGCTTATTCCCTCTCAATCCACCACTGATCGAAGGATCGAGTTTCGATGGCATTGCAGCGGCCAGAAACCGAATCCTTCGCTGGGCGCGATCGCGCGCTCTAGACACCTGTTTGCATATCCGGATGACGCTCAGCAAAGTACTTGCTGAGGAAGGTATTCACGAGCGACAAGACCACGGGGCCCAAAATAATTCCGACGATGCCGTGGACCGAGAATCCTGGCACCAAAGCCGCCGCCAGCCAGAAGCAGACGCCGTTGACCACCAGAGAAAACAGGCCCAGCGTTACTAGGTTGACAGGCAGGGAGAGCAGGGACAGCACCGGTCTCACGGTGGAGTTGACCAAGCCCAACACGACTGCGCCGATCAAGGCCGCTGGAAATGTCGCCAGGTCCACGCCCGGCACCACCAGATCAACGACAAGTAAGCTCAGGGCTGTTGCTAGCCACGTTAAAAAAGTTCCAAGCATCGTATATCCTCTCGAATGGGAATCGATTTATTAAACGCACTGTTTATAGGACCCATTGTGGGCGATCGCATTTTTCCTGGCCTCTCTACACAGATAGATTCCCCTTGCCAAGAATCTCTGATTCGACTGTGCCTGAGTACTGAGAAAGGCTGACAAAACTAGAGACTATGAGTCTTTGGCTAGCGCTATATCTTCTGAATACTCGCTGAATAAGCCAGAAGTAAGAGGGCAAAATTTGCGGCGTTTTCCATAATGGAAACAAGAATGAAACGCTGCAAAAAGAGAGACGATATGAAGCTACTAAGAATTCTTTTGGCTGTCCTAATCCCGCCGGTGGGTGTCTTCATGACCTACGGCTTTGGCCCCACCCTGCTGATCAATATTGGCCTAACGCTGTTGGGCTGGCTCCCCGGCTCGATCCACGGTCTGTGGGCCGTCGTGAAGCACGAAGAGAAGCTGAGCCGCCAGGAAGAAGTTTACTAAAGCTCCAGGTTAGATACCCAGCCAAATTCAAGTCCTCAGGGGCGATCGCCTTTCTCTCGCTACAGTGAGAGGCGATCGTTTTTTTCTGGCTGCCTATTTTTGCATTAATTTCTATTGCATTATCTTGATACAACCAGCACCATCAAAAACAACGCTTGGCACACAATTCAAAGCCGCAGTGCATACCGCTATTTCCTGGCGATGAAGTTTAGCCATGCAGCGAAGCGTGGCTGTTAAGAAAATACATAAACAACCTGAGCTAAAACGCGCAGAATTCCCGCCCTCATACAACTTGCTGTAATCCCCTTTGTCCTGAGCTAAGGGAGCACCCCGAGGCATCATGCCTAGAACGCTTGAGGCGGCTAACGGAAGCTGATACAAAGGCAATCTGCCGGAAGTAGGCAGGAGCCCGGACCCTTCAAACGGCTCACCCAGAACTTCTCGTGGCGATCGCTCAGACATTTTTTGCCAAGATGGGAAAGGTGAAAAGCTTGGAGTAGGGCGATCGATGATGACGCGCTGGCAGAACTGGCAATGGGGGCAGCAAAGGCTGCGGGAGTGGGGGCGCTTTGGGGCCTTGTGGGGGGCGATCGCCCTGCTGTTGGGACTTTCGGCCTGCTCGATCCCGCGAGTAAATGCCGAAGATCGGCTGTTTCTGGGACTGTCGGCGGAGCTGATCGGGACCTATTCCCTGCCGAGCGACACCACCTTTGAAGAGACTCAGGTGGCCGGTTTGTCGGCGATCGCCTACGACCGCCAGCGCGATCGCTTCTACGCCCTCAGTGACGACAGCCGGACGGCACCGCCCCGCTTCTACACCCTCAAGCTAGATTTGGCCCCAGAGCCTACCGATACAGCGGGCCTAGAAGCTGTAACCGTCGAAGGGGTGACCTTCCTGCTGGATGAGGCCGGTCAGCGCTACGCGCCCCAGCAGCTAGACCCCGAAGCCCTGGCCCTCGCGCCCCAAGACGTCCTGTGGGTCGCTAGCGAAGGGAGTGGTTCTTCGATTCCGCCCGCGATCGGGGCCTACGACTTGCAGACGGGCCAGCTCCGCCGCACCCTGCCCCTGCCGCTCGCCTTCTTGCCCGACCCCCAGGGCGACGAGCCCCGGGGCGTCCGAGGCAATGTGGGCTTCGAGGCGTTGACCCTGAACCCCACGGGCACTGTGGCCTCCCAGGGCGAGCCGCTGCGCCTGTTCGCCGCCACCGAAGCGTCCCTGGCTCAGGATGAAGATGAAGAAGCCCTCGATCGGCGCAGTCGCTTTTTGCACTACTACCTTGGCGAAGGGCCGCCCCTAGCCCTCTCCAGCCACCTCTACGAGCTAGAAGAAGCCCCCTTTGGCCAGGTGTACGGCCTGACGGAGCTGGCGGCCCTGGATGCGGGCGGCCACTTTTTGGCCCTGGAGCGGGCCTTTGGGCTGGGGGGCTTTGGGGCGAAGCTGATCCAGATCGCCACCGGCGGCGCGACGGATATTTCGGGCGTGAAGCGCTTGCAGGGGGACATCACAGGCATCGAGCCCATCCGCAAGCAAGCGCTGCTGGACCTGAAAACTCTGGATCTGCGCCTCGAGAACCTGGAAGGAATGACCCTGGGGCCGCGCTTGGCGGATGGCAGCCAGAGCTTGATCCTGGTGAGTGACAATAACTTTGGCGATCGCCCGACCCAGTTTTTGCTGTTTCGGCTGCGCGCTGGCAGGGCCGCTGCGGCGGTGACCCCCGTTCCGGCAGCGCCCCCGGCCCCGGTATCCTGATAGGGTGAGCAGGGCGGCGATCGCCCTAAAGAAATCCACAAGAATCCACGCGAAAGGCGAGATAGAGAGCAAGTGACGCAAGCGATGGGGGCGATCGCCCCAGAATTGGCGGCCATCGTGGGGCCAGACAACGTGCAGGCTTGGGAGCAGGTGGCTCCGGCGTTTCAGGCGACGCTCCAGGCGGCGGTGCCCGGGGCGTCGCCGGTGGTAGCGTCCCCAGCGACCCCCGAGGAGCTGGCCGCCGTAATGGCGATCGCCCACCAAAAAGGCTGGCGCGTCCTGCCCTGCGGCAGCGGCAGCAAGCTAGACTGGGGCGGCCTCGGCGCTGGGGCTGAGGTGGTCCTGAGCACGGCCCGCCTGACGCGCCTGGTGGAGCACGCCGTGGGCGATCTGACGGTCACCGCAGAGGCCGGGCTGACCCTGGCGGCGCTGCAGCAGACCCTCGCCGCCTCGCGCCAATTTCTGGCCCTAGACCCCGCCTATCCGGACCGAGCGACCCTGGGCGGCATCGTGGCCACCGCCGACACGGGGGCGCTGCGCCAGCGCTACGGCGGCGTCCGGGACATGCTGATCGGCCTGGAGTTTGTCCGCTACGACGGCCAGCGGGTCAAGGCCGGAGGCCGCGTGGTTAAGAATGTGGCGGGCTATGACCTGATGAAGCTGCTGACGGGCTCCTATGGCACCCTGGGCATCCTGACCCAGGTGACCTTTCGGCTGTACCCCGAGTCCGAAACCTCCCAAACGGTGCTGCTGCGGGGAGAGGGCGAGGCGATCGCCCGGGCCGCCCAAACCCTCTTGGCTTCGGCCCTCACGCCGGTGGCCGCCGATTTATTAACGCCGTCCCTGCTGGCGGCCCTCGATCTGGGTGAAGGCTTCGGCCTGCTGGCGCGCTTCCAGAGCGTCGCCCCCAGCGTCGAGGAGCAGATCGCCAAGCTGCGCAGCCTGGGCCAGTCTCTGGGCCTGGGGGACCACACCTTTGGGCCAGAGGTCGAAGGTCCTCTATGGCAGCGATTGACAACGGTTCTGACCGAAGACCCGACAGAATCCACCTTGCTGGCCAAAATAGGAGTAGAGCCGGCGAAGGCGATCGCGACTTTGCAGCAGCTCGGGGCGATCGCCCCCGGAGCTCAGGCTCGCCTGCACCTGGCCAGCGGCTTGGGCCTGCTTCGGCTAGACGGCGCGCTGGCCGAGGACCCCGCAGCGCTTGGCGACATGCGATCGCGCTGTGAGCAAGCCGGTGGTTTCTTGAGCGTGCTGCGGGCCACCCCAGCCCTCAAGCGCTCCCTCGATGTGTGGGGCTACAGCGGCAGCGCGATCGCCCCCATGCGCCAGCTCAAGCAGCAGTTTGACCCTAATTCTTTGCTGAGCCCCCAGCGATTTGTCGGGGGAATTTGATCCATGCAGACCTTCGACCCGCCGACCTCACCTTCTGACTCGACCTTGCCCTGCGGCTTCGACGCCCAGCACCCCCCCGCCCAAAACCTCATCGACGCCTGCGTTCACTGCGGCTTTTGCCTGTCGACCTGTCCGAGCTACCGCGTGATTGGCAAAGAAACCGACTCGCCGCGGGGCCGCATTTACCTGATGAATGCGGTCAATAAAGGAGAGATTCCCCTGAATGAGGCGGTAACGGAGCACTTCGACACCTGTCTGGGCTGTCTGGCCTGTGTGTCTACCTGCCCCTCAGGGGTCCAGTACGACCAGCTGATTGCCGCTACCCGGCCCCAGGTCGAGCGCAACCAAACGCGATCGCTCTCCGATCGCTGGCTGCGATCGCTCATTTTTGGCCTCTTCCCCTACCCCAACCGTCTGCGCCTGCTCCTGCTGCCCCTCTTCTTCTACCAAAAGCTGGGCCTGCAAGCCCTGGTGCGATCGACCGGACTGTTGCCGCGCCTGCTGCCGCGCTTGGGGGCGATGGAGTCGATTTTGCCGACGGTGCCGCTGTCGGCCTTTCGGGAGCCCGTGGCCACGGTGATTCCGGCCCAGGGCGAAAAGCGCTATCGCGTCGGCATGATCCTAGGCTGCGTGCAGCGGCTATTTTTTGAGCCGGTGAATGCGGCCACCCTGCGGGTGCTGACGGCCAATGGCTGCGAAGTGGTGATTCCGCGGGCTCAGGGGTGCTGCGCCGCCCTGCCCGCCCACCAAGGCCAGGAAGCCCAGGCCCAAACCCTGGCCCGCCAAATGATTGACGCCTTTGAGGGGACGGAGGTAGACGCCATTATTATTAATGCGGCGGGCTGCGGCCACACCCTTAAGGAGTACGGCCACATTCTCCAGGATGACCCCGCCTATCGGGCCAAGGCGGAAGCCTTTGCGGCCAAGGTGCGCGATGTCCAGGAGTTCTTGGCGGCAGCGGGACTGACCGCGACGCTCTCGCCCGTGGCTGAGCAGCCGCTGCCGGTAGTTTACCAGGACGCCTGCCACCTGCTCCACGGCCAAAAGATCAGCGCCCAGCCCCGAGATCTGCTGCGCCAAATTCCGGGGGTGGTGCTGCGAGAGCCCCTAGACGCGGGTCTGTGCTGCGGCAGCGCGGGGGTTTATAACCTGCTGCAGCCTGAAGTGGCCGAAGAACTGGGCCAGCAAAAGGTGCAAAACCTGGTGGCGACGGGGGCGGTGGTGATTGCTTCGCCCAATCCGGGCTGCTCGCTGCAAATCCAGAAGCACCTCCGACAGCAGGGTCACTCAACGCGCCTGATGCATCCCATGGAGCTGCTGGACTGCTCGATTCGGGGGCAGCGCCTGGAGATGCCGCCGGTCGAGGAGCCCGCGGCTCGGGCCTAAAGAGCCTAAAGTTCGCTGATCTGGGGGCGATCGCCCTTTGCTGTTCCTGGGCTGGGCGCTACCCAAAAGATTCACAGACAGCCTCCTAGCTCCTGGGCTAGGATGGAACATCTGTGAGCCACGGTGGGCGATCGCCCACCAGGACCTGAGCTTCGCCGCTTCCCTTGCACTGATCGCTTTTTCTGAGAGCCCTGCTTGCCATGTCAGATCTGACCTTGACCCCGATCGCTCCTGCCGAATCGCGCCGCCCCCTGCTGGGAGCCTCCCAGGCAGAGCTGACGGAGTGGGTCCAGCAGCAAGGACAACCGGGCTATCGCGGCAAGCAGCTGTATCAGTGGCTCTACGAGCGGGGGGCGCGCTCTCTAGAAGAAATCTCGGTGTTTCCCAAGCAGTGGCGATCGCAGCTGGCCGACTTTCCCATCGGGCGATCGCAGATTCACCACCGCGCCGTAGCGCCCGACGAGACCGTCAAGTATCTGCTCAAGCTCGCCGATGGCCAGATTATTGAAACCGTCGGCATTCCCAGCGATCGCCGCCTCACCGTCTGCGTCTCCTCCCAAGTCGGCTGTCCCATGGCCTGCGACTTCTGCGCCACCGGCAAAGGCGGCTTCCAGCGCAACCTAGAGCGCCACGAAATCGTAGATCAGGTACTGACCGTTCAAGAAGACTTTCAGCAGCGCGTCAGCAACATCGTTTTCATGGGCATGGGCGAACCGCTGCTCAACACCGACAATGTCCTGGCCGCCATCCGCTGCCTCAACGAAGACGTCGGCATCGGCGCGCGCCACATCACCGTTTCCACCGTCGGCATTCCGGGCCACATTCGCCGCCTCGCCGATCAGCAGCTCCAGATCACCCTGGCGGTCAGCCTGCACGCCTCCAACCAGCCCCTGCGGGAGCGCCTGATTCCCAGCGCCAAGCCCTATCCCCTGGCCGATCTCTTGGAGGAGTGCCGCACCTACGTCCAGCTCACCGGTCGGCGAGTCACCTTCGAGTACATCCTGCTAGCGGACTTTAACGATCTGCCGGAGCACGCCGCCGAGCTGGCCCACTCTCTGCGGGGCTTCCAGAGCCACGTCAACCTCATCCCCTACAACCCCATCTCCGAGGTGGATTACCAGCGGCCCAGCCCCCAGCGGGTTCAGGCCTTCCTAGACGCCCTCAAGCGCCACCGCATTGCTGCCAGCGTCCGCTATTCTCGAGGCCTGGAGGCAGATGCGGCCTGCGGACAGCTCCGCGCCTCCAAACTAAAAGCGAGCCTCTAAAAACGAGGCTCGCTAGGCTCAAAAATCGATTTTTTCGATCAAAGGTAGACACTGTCGAGCCGCCTGCCGCTACCCTATCGTCGAGATGCGATGCCGGGGGCGTAGGCTTCGATAACGCGGCCCGTCTCAGAGCAGGTGATCATCAGGTAATCACAGCGGTGGCACTGAGTACGAATCAGTCGGCTGCTCAGAATGTGATGGCGCTCAGCCGAACTACCGCAGTTGGGGCAATGAACCTTCTGAACAATTTGCTGCATTTTTCGGACTTCCTCGTTTTGTGTAGTCGGGCGGCTGGACGAAAAGGCTGGAAATGGGGGCAACGGCGTTTCCAAAAAGCTTTGCCCGGGCTCTAGGTCAGGCGATAGCTGCCTAAACATCGAGTTTCTAACGCCTAGAGCCTGCTCAAAAACTTTACAGAAGCGCTAAAAATTCCCAGAAAATTCACGAAACTCAATCTTACTCAATGCAAGTTTTTGAATGATTCGATTTGGTTACAAAAAGGTGAGTGGGAATTCATTGCTTCTATTAGACATTATGTTGAGTGCTATCAGAGTTGTCAATGTAACTTCGGATGGGGATCGCTTTGTTTTAGCGTGATCCCCGCCCTGCTTCCTACCAAATGAAAATAAGGATTTAATAAAGAACCCCTCTTGGTTGATGAATAAATCGACAAGAGATTTGGTGTTCTTGAAGGTGATTGGTGAGAACGGCTTTTTTTGCTGAAAAGCGATGGACTTTCCGGCTGGAGAGAGTTTTTTGAGAATGAAATGTTAAATAAATCTTTAGATAGATGTTGAGAGAGATCTAGCAATAATGCGAGCTGCTTTGGGAGGCGATGAGAATTTCTAGAAAGCGAATCAAAAGGAAAAAAGAAAAGTAATGAGTTTTGTTGCGGCGACCATAAAGTCTTGGCGATCGCCCCTTGGAGAGGGCATCTTTAGAGTGTGAAATCATCGTTTGTGACCGGTCTTTTACATTGGCCTAAATCAATCGAAATGTAGCTTAAGAAAATGTAAAGTTTGGGCGGCGATCGCCCCAGACACCGTAAAGCGCCCCCAGGTCAGCCCGCTGGGGAAACCTAAAGGAGCCCGATTTTGCCAAAAGTCTTGATTGCTTGAGCCTGCCTGCACAATATGTTGTTTATCAGGGTGAGAGCTTAGGGGGCATGACCCGAGGGCAGAGTTTGCGACATTGTCCAAGGCAGCGGCGGTGCACCCGTCCCGGGAAGTGTGCCCGCGCCGGGAAGTGTGGTAGGTTTCCTGACAATTGGCGCATCGCCGCAGCGCAAGGCTCAAGCCTGCTTGGGTTGCCGCTTCCCCAAAAACGCTAAAAACCTTGCAACACAGAGGCGATCGCAGATTTTGGGGTACGCTATGGCGACTGGTTGCTGATCTCAGACACCAGAGCCCGAAAAGCCTGATTTAATAAACCCGTTTCCCCGCGTTGTGGGGCCTAGATGATAATCGCCATCCACTTATGACCGCAGTTCTCAAAGTCGGCCAGCGAACGATTACCGCTGAGGAAATTATTCCGCTCCTGGCGCGCTACCAGCTTTTGCCGCAGCTTGTGCGAGAGCTGCTGGTGGATGAGGCGATCGCGTCAGTCGAGTGCTCCCCCGAAGAACTGGATGCGGCCTGTGAGCAAATCTTTTTGCGCCACCAGCTAGAGCTGCCGGAGGCGCGCCAAAACTGGCTCAAGAGTCAAGGCCAGACCCTAGAGCTGTTTCGGGCCAACACTCTGCGCAGCTTCAAGCTGGAAAAGTTTAAGCAAACCACCTGGGGACCGAAGCTAGAGTCCTATTTCCTGACGCGCAAGGGCCAGCTCGACCGGGTGATCTACTCCCTGATTCGGACCCAGGATCCGGGAATTGCGCAGGAGCTGTATTTTCGGATTCAAGAAGGGGAACAATCCCTAGCAGAGCTGGCGGCAGAGTACTCCCAGGGGCCGGAGGCCCAAACTGGGGGCTTGATTGGTCCGGTGGAGCTGACGGTGCCCGCTCCTCCGCTGGCCCGGATGCTGTCGGTGAGCAAACCGGGACAGCTCTGGCCCCCAACGCGTTTGGGGGAATGGTTTGTGATTGTGCGTCTCGAAAAGTTTTTGCCGGTGCAGCTCGACGATGGCGTTCGTCAGCGCCTGCTCAATGAATTGTTCAATGGCTGGTTGCAGGAGCAGCTGGCGCAGCTCGGTGCCCCTGATTCCCCCGACTCCACTCCCACGGCTTCGCAATGATCTACACCACAACTTCGGTTCAATCGTTTCTCGCCAGCGTTGAACCCTTCAATTTGCTACCGCCGGCAGCCCTGGAGCAGCTGTCCCGCCAAGGGCAGCTGCTGCGCTATCGCATGGGTCAGGCGATCGTGATTCGCGACAAGATGCCCGCCCAGATTTCGATTTTGTTTGAGGGGCAGGCGCGGATGCTGGGCTATGATCCCCGGACCCAGCTGCCGGTGACGCTGCGGCTCCTAGACAAGGGAGCGGTGCTGGGGGATGCGAGCCTGGTGCGGGGGGTGCCCTGCGAGACGGCGATCGCCTCCCGCGAGACCATTTGCCTGACGTTTTCGGTGCAGGATTTTTGGACGCTGCTCGATCAGCATCCGCTGCTGTCCCAGGCCTTTCACGATCGCGCCTCCCTGATCGAGATCTTTGATCTGCTGGGGGCGGAGCTGATGCGCCGAGCCGACGGCGCGGCCAACCTCAAAGATCTCACCCAGGCGTTGCAGACCCAGACGGTGGTGCACCACTGGCCCGCTGGTCCTCGCACCCTGGCCGACCTCAACCCTGAGCGGCTGTGGCTGGTGAGCGGGGGCGGGGCGATCGCCGATCGCCCCGCAGGCTCTCGCCTCGAGCCCGGGCTTCAGGACACCCTGCAGGTCACCGGCACCCTGCCCGCCCGCATCCTGGAGATGCCCGACTTTGCCTCGGTGCCGCCCCCCGGAACGCTGCCCATCGGGGCGGCTGAGGATCTGGCGGTGGCCGATGCGCCGGTGAGCGCCGTCGCGGCCATGGAAGGGGAAACCAGCCTGGAGTCCCCGACCGACAACGGCATTCCCTACGCCCCCGATCGCCCGCCTGAGGCCGAAAATCTGCCCTACGTGATCGACGCGCCGGTGGGCCGGGCCAAAAAATACCCCTACGTGCGCGGGCGGGGGGCGGTGTATGCGCCCCTGGCCTGCTTCCAGATGCTGGCCAAGCATTTGGGGATGCCCTTCCGGCGAGACCTGATCGAGCGCGTGCTCAAGAGCCAGGTCGAGCGCTACGGCAAAGAGCCCAATCTCGATCAGGCCGTATCGCTCCAGCTCTATGGGGCGATCGCCGAAATGATGGGTCTGAGCGCCAACTTGGTCAGCGTGCCCGCAGGCTCCTTTGGCCGCCTGCCCACCCCCGCCCTGATCCTGTGGCAGGGCAGCGTCGCCATTCTCTATGGCGCCACCAGCCGAGAAGTCATTCTGGGCATTCCCGAGGAAGGGGTGCGCCGCCGCCGCCTCAGCGACTTTTTGCGCTCGTGGGGCAAAGAAGGGCCGGTCTTGCTCCTCAGCTCCACCCGCCAAACGCCCCAAAGGAAATTCGGCTTGGGCTGGTTCTTGCCCTCGGTCAACCGCTATCGCCGCGTCCTGATCGAGGTCTTCATTGCCTCCTTCTTTGTCCAGCTGTTTGCCCTGGCCAATCCCCTGATGATCCAGGTGATCATCGACAAGGTGATCATCCAGAACAGCATCGACACGCTGCAAATTCTGGGCATTTTCCTGGTGATCATTGCGATCTTTGAGGCGCTGCTGTCGAGTTTGCGAACGTACCTTTTCGTCGACACCACGAACCGCATCGACCTGTCCCTGGGCACCGAGATCATCGATCACCTGCTGCGCCTGCCCCTGAAGTACTTCGAGCAGCGGCCCGTGGGTGAACTGTCTACCCGGGTGGGCGAGCTGGAGCGAATTCGCCAGTTCCTGACGGGGACCGCCCTGACGGTGGTCCTTGACTCCATCTTCTCGGTGATCTACATCCTCGTGATGCTGATCTACAGCCCCCTGCTGACGGCGGTGGCTCTGTCGACGATTCCGCTGTTTGTGGGGCTGGCGGTGATCGCCTCGCCGATCATCCGGCGGCAGCTGCGGGAGCGGGCCGAGCGCAACGCCGAAACCCAGTCCTACCTAGTGGAGGTGGTGGGCGGTATCCAGACCGTCAAGGCCCAAAACATTGAGCTGCGATCGCGCTGGCAGTGGCAAGACCGCTACGCTCGCTACGTCAGCGCCGGCTTCAAGACCGTTTTGACCTCGACCACCGCCAACTCCCTGACCCACTTCCTCAACCAAATCTCGGGGTTGCTGGTGCTGTGGGTGGGGGCCTACCTGGTGCTCAAGGGGGAGCTTACCCTGGGTCAGCTGATCGCTTTCCGGATCATCGCGGGCTACGTGACCACGCCCCTGCTGCGCCTCGCCCAGCTCTGGCAAAACTTCCAGGAGCTGGCGCTGTCCATCGAGCGCCTGAGCGACATTCTCGACACGCCCCAAGAGGCCGACGAGACCGATCGCACCAACATCCCCATGCCCTACATCAAGGGCGCGGTGTCCTACGACAATGTTTCCTTCCGCTTTGGCAAGACTGGGCCGTCCCAGCTCAATAACATTACCCTCGACTTCCCATCTGGGAAGTTTGTGGGGATTGTGGGCCAGAGCGGCTCTGGTAAGAGTACTTTGATGAAGCTTTTGCCGCGTCTGTATGCGCCCAATAATGGCCGCATTATGATTGATGGCTATGACATCAGCAAAGTGGAGCTGTACTCTCTGCGCCGCCAGATCGGTATCGTGCCCCAGGACACGCTGCTGTTTGATGCGTCAGTGCAGGAAAACATTGCTCTGACCAACCCGGAGGCGACCTCTGAGGAGATCATCGAAGCCGCCAAGATCGCCGTGGCCCACGAGTTTGTGATGGGCCTGCCCAATGGCTACAACACCCGGGTTGGGGAGCGGGGTTCTTCTTTGTCCGGGGGTCAGCGGCAGCGTCTGGCGATCGCCCGTACCATCCTCCAAAATCCCCGGTTGCTGATCATGGACGAAGCCACCAGCGCCCTCGACTACAACACCGAGCGCCAGGTGTGCCTCAACCTTGCCGAAGCCTTCCGGGGCCGAACGGTTTTCTTCATCACCCACCGCCTCAGCACCATTCGCAACGCGGATCTGATCTTGATGATGGACCAGGGGTCCGTGGTGGAGCAGGGAACCCATGAAGAATTGATGGAGCTGCGGGGACGCTACTTCTGTCTCTACCAGCAGCAGGAAGCCCAGCTCTAATAAGGCCCAGGGTTCAAGAATCTACCGCCGATCGCTTGCCCGCCTACGTCCTTAAATCAGCAGGTTTTGAAGCTATGACTCAGAGTAACGGCAAAAACGGCACCCACACCGCCAATGGCACCAACGGCAGCCGCCACGCTGCCCCCATCGCCGTCACCCCAGCCCAGCCAGGCCCGAGCATCATCAGCATCGAAGAGGAGATGCGGCCAGCCAGCTTTGACAAGCCGGTGGTGCTGCAACAGTCTCCGCTGTGGTCCCGAGCGATCGTCTGGACGATCGTGGGAGTGACCAGCTCGCTGCTGGTGTGGGCGGCCTTTGCGGAGGTGGAGCAGGCGATTCCGGCGCGGGGCAAGCTGGAGCCTACCGGCGCGGTGAAAGAGGTCCAGGCTCCCGTGGGCGGCGTGGTAAAAACGGTCCACGTCAAAGACGGCGATCGCGTCAAGGCGGGCGATCTGCTGATTAGCTTTGACCCGACTGCCTCCAAGGCTCAGCTAGAGTCCCTGCAAAGCATTCGCGCCAAGCTGGTTCAGGAAAACCAGTTCTATCGCACCCAGACCAGCCAGACTCTGACGCCAGTGGAGATCGAAGCCCAGATTGCCCGGCTAAATATCTCCCCCGCCATGGCCTCTCTTACCAAGAGCCGCGCGACCCTCGTCTCTGAAAATCGCCTCTATCGCTTGCAGCTGGGGGATACCAGCGGAGCGGCCAGCCTGAGCGCGGAGCAGGTCGCCCGCCTGCAAAATAGCCAGTCAGAGCTGCGATCGCGGGTAGCGGCCGCCGAGCTAGAGGTGGGTCAGCTGGAGCGCCAGCTGCGAGAAAACGACGTTCAGCTCGCGAGCGCCAAAGACTCGCTGGCGGTGAACCAAGAAATTTTGGGGAACGTCGAGCCGCTGCTGGAGGACGGCGGAATTGCTCGCCTGCAAGTGCTTCAGCAGCAGCTCGAGGTGCGCACGGGCCAGTCCGAGGTGCAGCGCCTCACCGAATCCCAGCAGCGCCTGAAGCTGGCGATCGCCCAGGCCCAAGAGCGCCTGCAAAACACCGTTGCCTTCGCGGGCAAAGACCTCTTCACCCAGCTCGCCGACAACGAAAAGCGCATTGCCGAGATCGACAGCCAGATCAGCCGCGCCGTCGTTGACAATGAAAAGCGCATCGCCGAGATCGACGGCCAGCTCGAGCAGGCAGCCCTCACCCTGCGCTACCAGGAGATCAAAGCGCCCGTAGACGGCGTGATCTTCGACCTCCAGGCGGGCGGACCGGGCTTTGTGGCCAACACCAGCGAGCCGATCCTGAAGCTGGTGCCCGAAGACAGCCTGATTGCCAAAGTCGACATCACCAATCAGGACATCGGCTTTGTTGAGCCGGAGATGAAAGTGGATGTGCGCATTGACTCCTTCCCCTACAGCGAGTTTGGGGATGTCAAAGGCACTCTGGTCGAAATTGGCTCGGACGCCCTGCCGCCCACCGACATCAAGCCCTTCTACACCTTCCCGGCCAAGATTCGCCTGGAGCAGCAGTCTCTCAAGATCAAAGGTAAAGAAGTGCCTCTCCAGTCCGGTATGTCCATCAGCGCCAACATCAAAGTCCGCAAGCGGACGGTGCTGAGCATCTTCACCGAGCTCTTCCAGAAGAAAACCGATAGCATCACCACGGTGCGCTAGGGTCGAAAAATTCTAAAAGGCGATCGCGGGTCGTGCCCAGGCACTGCCCGCGATTTTTATGGGCGATGGAAAGGGGCACAGGAAGGGCGAGCCGGTGGCCCCTAGCTCTGCGGCCGCAGAGCTAGGGGCCACCCCAGCACCAAGCCACCTAGGGCCAGCCAGCCCAGGGAGCCGGTCGGCTCGGGAACGCTCTGGGCTGCCGTGACTCGGGCGCTGGTGACCGTGGCGTTGCCCGGTACCAGCGCCGCCGCAAAGCTTCCCTGCAAGAACCGAGTGGGCGGTGCGCCATAGTCTGGCCCAGACGGCACAGTTGGCAGGGCATTAGCTGCAAAAAATTGTAGATTAAACGCCGCATTGGGGCGCGCAATGTCTAGCCAGTAGAGCGTGGTGCCGCGATCGACCTGCTGAAAGCGCACGAACGACGGGGGCAGCTCAATGGGGTCATCTATGGCCAGATTGATATTTTGCTGGCCACCAACCAGGGTAAAGCGATAGTCCGTCAGGGCGATCGCTTCTCCGCCGAGGGAACTGGGCTGCCGCTCATCTGGGTCATAAACGTAAAAACCGCTGAAGCTCTCTAAATTAAAAAGATTGTCAGGAGCAAAGGTGCCAGTCACGTCAAAACGTAGAGGAGCAGCGATCGCTGCGGGAGCCAAAACTGCTCCTAATAAGCACGAATTCAAAATGCTTAAAAGCCAAAAGATTCGTAGATTCATGGGAAAAACTTGAATGAATAAATCAGACAAAAACTGACTTAAGCCATTGACGCAATTTGGAAGTTTCAGATTAGTGGCACAGTGCCAAATTGCGAATTTTGACCGTAAAAGCTTGCTTTTCTGTATAGCGCAGGACACCCGTATTCAGCAGAATCATGGAGGCCAGCTTCACACTTTCTTTAAAAAAGAATCTACAAAATCTTTTGAAATTTCGAGAGCGCGATCGCTGTATCCCTTGCCTGGAAAGCTTTTAGGTCGCAAGAGGTTCAAAAACTCATCTTGTTTGCATAAAAAATTAATAAAGCCTTACGCGAAAGCATCTGTATAATCACGGGTATTGCCTTCAAAAGACATACAACTCGCGAAAATCCTCGATAGTAGCAAGCTAAAGGCTTTATTGAGCTTGCTGAAAACTTGATCGCTAAATCCTGATAATAATCAGTCTGTACCTTGAAGAATGTTTGAAATAATACTCGTTTATGGCCTCTAAAATATTTTCTGGAGGTATTGACATTAAAGATTTCAATCGCGTAAAAGTATTGGTTAATAGAGTCAGGATCGCTGAAATTGATTAACTTAAGTCGAAATCCTAAGCCATAAGGATAAATCGACAAAAGTCCAGATTTTGAGTCCGATTTGATATTTGACTAATGTCTTCTGGATCTGAATTCGTCTTGGCACTGGGGTAGTGCGATTCAGATCGAAAAAAAAGCTGATCATAAATTCTGCTTAAGGAAACAGCATTTTCCGTGCTTGGTTTTCGAGTAAGCCATTGCTAAAAGTACTTCCTGATATTTCTTTCAGCTTCTGATCTTGTCGCTCAGAGATCGCTGTTTGTCTGGGGCAGTCATTGCCCTGGTAGGCCAGATCGCTGTGTGAACTCTAGATTTTTGAAAGCTGAATAGCCTTCAGCAAGTCCCTCTGCCTTAGACGTGTAGAGGGATAGAGTCACCTTGCTTAATTTAGGCAGAAAGGACGTCTTTGCAGTCTTTTCGGTGGATGACACTGCCATGAACGCAATTTTCCGACAGCGACCGAGGTCTGGGGAATGAATGCTTCATCCAGACTTTTAAGCCAATCTTCTACAGATCCAATTGAGGTCTCTAAAAGTGATGAAGATCTGGTTTTTCAGGGCCTAAATGTGACCGCTGAAGCGCCAGAGATTCTGCGATCGCTGGCAGAGAGCGTGAGCTACACGAGCGTTTCTCTGGGGGAGGTCGTGGCCGCCTCGGAGCCGTCGGGTTCTGAGGCGGCGGGAGACTGGGCCGGTCTGTATATAGTGTGCCGGGGGCGGGTGAGGCTCTTGGCCCCGGCCTCGGGGGAGCGCTGGGTTTCGGTGCTGACCCTGGAGCCGGGGGAGGTGTTTGGGGCGGGAGCGTTGGCGCCAGAGGCGGGCCGGTGTCAGGCGATCGCCGCGAGCAATGGACTGGTGGCTCGCCTGCCCCAAGCCGCGCTGCAAGCGTGGTCGGCTCGCCTCCCTGCCCTGGGCAGCGCGGTGAGCGATCGCCTGCTGCACCATCAGCGCCTGATCTTCTTCAAGACCATGACAGAGCTGCGATCGCTGCCGAGCCACCGCCTAGACGCTCTGGCTTCGCTGATGATCCAGAAAACGGTGCCCGCCGGAGCCACGATCGCCCAGGAGACGCCGACCGACCTGGGGCGCTGCTGGCTGCGCCAGGGCCAGGTCCAGAGCCACGACCCCGAAAGCTTGCCGCCCAGCCCGGGTAGCACCTGGGGCTATCCGGATGCGGTCCCGGCGGCCTGGACAGCCCAAACAGAGCTACAGATTGAGTACTTAGCGATCGAGCACTGGAGCACCTACCAGGCCATGGTGCATCCCCACGGGGACGCCGCCAATCACAACGGCCACACGACCAACGGTCACCGCAAAGCGCCCCGCCTGGCCCCAGTGAGCGATCGCCCGACCCGAGAGGCAGCGTCCGCTAGCGCCCCCGCGACGCCCGAGCCGGCCCCATCGGCTTCCCCGGTCCTCTTTCCCAAGCCGCTGCGCCGCTACCTGCTGGACTGGCTGGAGCGCTATCCCTTTATCCAGCAGCAGAGTTCCTCCGACTGCGGCGTCACTTGCCTGGCGATGATCAGTCGCTACTGGGGCAAGCGGGTGCCGATCCACATCCTGCGCGATCGCGCCAATGTCGGCACGGCGGGGGCCTCCCTCAGCGCTCTGGCCAAGGCCGCCGAAAGTCTGGGATTTCAGGCGCAGCCGGTGCGCGCCAGCCTCAGCAAACTCGCAGAGCAGGCCAACCCCTGGATCGCTCACTGGCAGGGCATTCACTATGTGGTGGTGTATCAGGTGCGGCGCGATCGCGTCGTGATCGCCGACCCAGCCCTGGGACGCCAAACCCTCTCCCGCCAAGCCTTTCTAGAAAACTGGACCGGCTACGCGCTGCTCTTGGCGCCGGGCGATCGCTTCCGAGAGGTCGAGGTGGCGCAGCCCTCCCTGTGGCGATACCTCCACGCCCTGTGGCCCTATCGGGGACTAGCCGCCCAGATTCTCGCAGTGTCCCTGCTGATCCAGATTTTTGGCATCATCTCCCCCCTGTTTACCCAGATCATTCTCGACCAAGTCGTCGTCCAAAAAAGTCAGGTCACCCTCCAGGTCTTTGTGATTGGCCTGTTTATCTTTGGCATCTGGAGCATGATGCTTTCGGCGGTGCGCCAGTACCTGCTGAGCTACTTTTCCAATCGCCTCGACCTCACCTTGATCAGCGGCTTTATCAGCCATACGCTCCTGCTGCCTCTCAAGTTTTTTGAGTCGCGGCGGGTGGGCGACATTCTGACCCGGGTGCAGGAGAACCAAAAAATCCAGCGCTTCTTGATCGGGCAAGTGGTGCTGGCGTGGCTCGACTTCCTGACGGGCTTTGTCTATCTGGGGTTGATGTTCTATTACAACTGGCAGCTGACCCTGCTGGCTTTGTGTCTGATTCCGCCCATCGTGCTGATCACCTTGGGGTCGACGCCCTTTCTGCGCCAGATGTCGCGGGAGGTGTTTAATGCCTCAGCAGAGCAGAACTCTTCTCTGGTGGAGCTGATCACGGGGGTCTCGACGATCAAAGGAGCGTCGGTGGAGCGAGAGCTGCGCTGGCGCTGGGAAGACACCCTAACGAACCAAATCAATGTCCGCTTCAAGGCGCAAAATCTGGCCATTGGGCTCCAGCTGGTGAGTGGCTTGATCAACAGCCTTGGGGGCACGGCGCTGCTGTGGTACGGGGCGACGCTGGTGATCCAAGATCAGCTGTCCATTGGTCAGTTTGTGGCTTTCAACATGATGATTGGCTACGTGATTCGGCCGATTTTGGCCCTGGCTCAGCTGTGGGACGAGCTGCAAGAGGTGCTGATTTCGGTGGAGCGTCTCGACGACATTTTCGAGACGGAGCCGGAGGAGCACCCCCAGCGGCCCATGCTGGTCATGCCGCCGATCCGGGGGGCCGTCACTTTGGAAAATGTGACCTTCCGCTACTCCGAGGAAGAGGAGCAAAACACGCTGCAAAATCTGTCGCTGGAGGTGGCGGCGGGCCAAACCGTGGCGATCGTCGGTCGCAGCGGCTCGGGCAAAAGCACCCTGGTGAAGCTGCTCCAGAGCCTGTATGCGCCGACCAGTGGCCGCATCTGGATTGATGGTCACGACATTCGCCACGTGTCGCCCCAGTCTCTGCGATCGCAGATGGGGGTGGTGCCCCAGGAGTGCTTCCTGTTTTCGGGCACGATCTTGGAAAACATTACTCTGCACCGGCCAGACTTCCATCTGGAGGAGGCCATCGAAGTGGCGAAGCTGGCGGAGGCCCACAGCTTCATTCAGGCGCTGCCCATGGGCTACAACACCAAGGTGGGTGAGCGAGGCTCGACCCTCTCGGGGGGCCAGCGCCAGCGCGTTGCGATCGCCCGCGCCCTTCTAGGCAATCCGCGCATTTTGATTTTGGATGAGGCGACGAGCTCGCTGGACACGGAGTCAGAGCGCCGCTTCCAGCAAAACTTGGCCCAGATCAGCCGCGATCGCACGGCGTTTATCATTGCCCACCGCCTCTCGACGGTCCGCAACGCGGACCTGATCCTGGTGCTCGATCGCGGGGTTCTGGTAGAGCAGGGCACCCACGAAACCCTGATGGAGGCTCGCGGTCTCTACTACCACCTGGCCCAGCAGCAGCTCAACCTCTAGCCCTATCTCGAAGGCCAACTGCTGGCTTTGGCATGATGCATGGTTTCGCTAGCCAATCAAAAATCGCGATCGCCCGCCAAAATGCGCAAAATTCTACCTTCTTCACGAAATTTAGAGAATAAATTTGCCAGTTTGGCAGTGCGGCTAGCCCAAGGCCGCTAGCATCGAAGTGGCCTGTCTTGCGTGTATTTACGGTTTTTTGCAAAGACTCCTGAGATGGCTCAGTAAAAACGCGTAAAGATGATGCTTTTTGGGATGACTCCTGCTGTTGACACGATGCAAGTTCCCTGGATGAGTTGTTTCCCCGAGCCCCAGGCCCCAACAAGATTTCAAGATCGCTCAGCTGAGACGAGGCATTCTGGGCGGGTGGAGATTGGGATTCAGGGTTGAGCGCTCGGACGTGTGTTCCACACCCGGCAACGGTCGTGATCCAGTCTTTGAGGGACGAAATTAGGTCATGGGTTTTTTGTTAATTCAGAACCGATCGGTGTCCTGTTCTGTACTTTTGCTGCTTTTGGGGGCGGGGCCAGCCCTTGCTGAAACCCCGCGCCCCGGCCAAACCGCAGCCTCTGGCTGTGAGCAGCTGACTTACCAGGTTCAGCCAGGGGACACCTTTGATGCGATCGCCCGCGATCGCGCCCTACCCGTAGCAGCAGTCCTGGCGGCCAACCCCGGCCTGGACCCAGAATCGCTGCAAATCGATCAGACCATTCAGCTGCCGGTGCCGGCAGAGTGTGCGCCCGAGTCGCCAAAGGCGGCGGTCCCAGAGCGCGCCGCGGCTCCTGCGATCGTGGCTCAGCTGGGCGCCACGGTGGCCTCTGCGCTGACGGATCGCCCGGATCTTTGGATCGGGGGCGGGTCGCTGCTGTCGCTGCTGGGACTTGCGTATCTGGGCCAGCGCTGGCGTCGGCGCTGGCTCGGGCCGCTGGTCTCCCGACCGGCTGAGGGAGACTTGGGGCGATCGCCCCTGACGCCCTCTCCTGCGGTTCCTCTCGATTTGCCCCTGGAAATCACCCCCGTTTCGGCTGCGGCCATCGTCGGTGGGGTGGCGATACCCAGTGCACCCAGTCGCCCCGTCGTCCGCCCGCCCGCGATCGCCCCACCGCCTGAGCGGCCCGCCCCTCCTGCCCCGCCAGAGGAGCACTGGTCAGGAGCGCTGCAAAATGTTCTGAACCAGCCCCCCGCCTCCCTTCCCAGTCGCATGATGCTGGGTGGCGTGATGTTTTTTGTGGTCTTTGGCACGTGGGCCTGGTTTGGCCACATCGAAGAGTCGGGGAAAGGCCGGGGGCGCCTGATTCCAGAGGGCGAAGCCTACAAGCTCCACGCCATCGAAATGGGACGCATCGCGCGGCTTGCCGTTCAAGAAGGCCAGAGCGTCAAAAAAGGCGAAATCATCGTCGAGCTCGATACAGAGCTCGCTCAGCAAGACCTGGCGCGGCTCCAGCAGACGCTGATGGCCTACCAAACGGAGCTACTGCAAAAGCAAGGGCTGCGCGAACAAATGGAGTCCGAGGCCCAAAGCCGAGCTCAAATGTCGGCGGCGGACTTGCAGGCTCAGGAAACGTCGCTGCTAGAGGCCCGAAACAGCGCAGAGACATTTCGTCGGCTGCTCGAACAGCTCAAGGGTGATGCGGCCGCCCAGGGCGATCGCCTTGAGCGCTTACAGCCCCTCGCGGATGACGGGGCCATCAGTCGAGAGCACCTCTTTGATCTAGAGCAGTCCCTGCGCGATCGCCGCCGCAGCATTACTCAGAGTCAGGGAGACTTGGCGCGATCGCTTTCGGAGGCCGAGCGCCTAGAGGCCCTGCTGCGCCAAAAACAGGCCGAAGCTCAGGCAGTCCAGGCCGAGGCCCAACAGCGCATCGAAAGCCTGCAAGTGGAGCTGACCCAAATCAAAGCCAAGATGACCGAAACTCAGGGACTCATCACCAGTGCTCAAACCAAGCTCAAGCAGCGCTTTGTGTACGCTCCGATCGACGGAGTCGTGCTGTCCCTCAACGTCGACCATGCGGGAGAAGTGCTGCAACCGGGACAGACGATCGCCGCGATCGCCCCCAGTGACGCTCCCCTGGTGCTCCAAGCGGCTCTCCCAAACCCAGAAGCGGGCTTCGTCAAAATCGGCATGCCCGTCAAAGTCAAAATTGACGCCTACCCCTTCCAAGACTACGGCGTTGTACCAGGACACGTGGTTGCCCTGTCCCCTGACACCAAACAGGACGAACAGATGGGGCCTGTTTACGAAGTCAAAGTCGCCCTCGATCGCAACCACGTCATCGAAGGCGGCCGATCCATCACCTTTAAGCCGGGCCAAACGGCCCAGGCTGACATCGTGATTCGTCGTCGGCGCATTCTCGATATCCTGCTGGATCCGATTCGTCAGCTCCAGCGCGACACCCTATCCCGATAACCGCCTTCTTTGGAGAGAGTTTGAAATGCATCAGCCGTTTTCTGCTGCAAATTCCAGCCTGAATTCAAAAAGACAAAAGGTTATGACACCCGAGCAATTCAATCAAGTGGTTGAGGCGATTTTGTCCGGCAAATATTCTTGGGCTTGCGTCCTAATCTTGCGCTTCGCAGGCTATAACCCGCTGCACTACATCCCCTACCGGACCTACAACCGGCTCATGAAAGAAAACCGGCCCCATGCCCATCGCCCCAACACGCCTCCATCTGCGGGCGATCGCTCCAGAGACCCCAGAAATAGCGACGCCCAGCCTCGCAAAGCAAGCACGATTTCCGACCTTGCCTACCTTGACTCCGTCAAAGGAGAAAGCCTGCCGGTGCGGGGCAGCGGCAGCAATCAGTTTCGAACCCCCTGGGGGTGAGACAGCCGCCCTGGTTGGGCGATCTTTCCTGTCGGGCAGCTGAGTCCCTTGAGCGGGCGATCGCCCAGCAAAATAACCATTAAGCCACAAAGCCTTTAAAACCCCTCTTTAAAGTCAAAAGAGGGGTTTTAATTATGAGATCTAAAACATCTAAAAATATTCAATATGTTTCTCTGATTGCTAGCTGAAACTTCATTAAATCTATTTCTATATAAAAATGGGTTTAAAACTGCCAACATGGCAGACGAACGATAACAGGATTCCATAGGATTTTTTTGTCGAATCGACATGACTTTATCCATTGTAGTTCTCAATGGATTTCGCCAAAATTAGTCCCTCTTGCCTTCTCATTCCCCACCTTCCCAGGGCCATCTGCACCTTTTAGCCTAGATTCGCTTTGCAGGTGGCTGTATGTCTCTAAAATTCAGCGTCTGGGCGCTGCTTTGGAAGCTGCATTACCAACCTCAAAGAGCAATCAAACCCCATGTTGATCCAAGATTTAGCTAGTTCAGCCAGAAGCCTCACGTCCATAATCTCTGATTTGGCGTGAGATGAAGGCGCGTTTATGGCGGAGCGGTCGGTGAACCATGTTTGACGCGAGAGGCGACCAGCACCGCCATAAACCATCTCCTTCGCTTCAGTCCGGAGAGTCTTGCTCCTCAATGTATCGCTTGAGAGTCGAGACCGTAACGCCCCCACAGGATGCAATGAAATAGGAGCCATTCCACAACGCATCTTTGGTATAAAACTCAGAAACCCGCTCCTCAAACTCAGAGCGCAACCTCCGACTCGTCACCGTTTTCAGGTTGTTCACCAACTTACTCAGCTCCAAGCTGGGATGGTACTGAAACAGCAAATGAACGTGATTTTCTTCCCCATTAAACTCAATCACTCGACAGTCCCAGCGCCCTAGAAGATCCTCGAAGATCTCATGCAGTCGCTCCAACATCTCCTTGGTGAACAGCTTTTTTCGATACTTGGTTGTCAGAATCAAGTGAGCCTTTAAGTCCGATACAGAGCGACCTCTAGAGAAGAAATCATTTTTCATCCAGGCCATGACCCTTTAATTGGTGTACAATTAAAAAGTATCACTAATTAAAGCATTCAAGTGAGAACCGCTTACCAGTACCGACTGCGTCCAACCTCCAGTCAAGTCGCCGTGATAAGCGAATGGCTGGAACTCTTGCGCAGACAGTACAACTACCGTCTCGGTGAGCGGTTCTCTTGGTACGAGCAAAACCGCTGTGACATCAACGCTTGCCCGCTAATCTGTCACCTGCCAGAACTGCGAGAGAATCCCGACTTCTACTCCCAGAAACGAGACCTGGTGAACTCCAAAGCTCTGTTTCCGGAGTACCAGCAGATTTATTCTCAAGTGCTGCAAGATTGCATTGGCCGGGTCAAGAAGACCTTTGACCGCTGGCTCAAGGGAGACTGCAACGGCAGTCGAAGCGGTAGACCTCGGTTTAAGGGAGTAGGTCGATATCGCTCCTTCACCTTCCCGCAAGCAAAGCAAGACTGCATTCGGGGCAAACAGATCAATCTCCCCAAGATTGGTTGGGTGAAACTGATCCAGCATCGACCCTTACCAGAAGGGTTCAAGGTCAAGACTGCCACCGTCAGCTACAAAGTCGATGGCTGGTATGTGACTCTGAGCTTGGAAGATGCATCAGTTCCCGTCCTTACTCCCGACATCCCCAATACTGAGAACACGACTGGAATTGATCTGGGCTTGAAGTCGTTTTTGGTGGACGACGCAGGGCAAGAAGAACCCATCCCCCAGCACTACCGCAAAGCAGAGAAGCGTCTGAAGCGGTTGCAGCGGAGTTTATCTCGAAAGAAGAAGGGGTCTAATCGCCGAAAGAAGGCGATTAAACGAGTTTCTAAGGCACACCTGAAAGTCTCGAATCAGCGCAAGGACTTTCACCACAAGGTCGCAAGCAAGCTTTTATCCCAGGGAAAGCATGTTGCTCATGAAAAGCTGAATGTTCGAGGCATTGCCAGAAGCAAGCTGGCGAAGTCAACTCATGATGCTGGCTGGGGCCAGTTCCTGCAAATCTTGGCAGTCAAGGCTGAAAGAGCTGGATTGCTTACGGTTGCAGTGAATCCTAGAGGTACGTCTCAGAACTGCTCTGGCTGCGGAGTCAAGGTACCTAAAACACTTCAGGACAGGATTCACGCCTGTCTTGAGTGTGGACTGACGCTGGACCGTGACCACAATGCAGCGATCAATATCAAGTCTTTGGCGGTAGGGCATTCCGTCAATAAAGCTCAGGAAACGCCCGATGGGTTACCAGGGGTCACTGAGAAGCCTGCACCGTATACGTCAGTATCGGTGTAGGAGTATGTCACTTCATCTTGAAGCGCTGGGCAGAAACTGTAAGGTTTCTGGTGGTGCCTACTCCTATACCTATGCTTATACCGATGCAGGAGCAAACTATAGCTATGCAACGGCTGATGCCTATAGCCTTGGCTATGTCGGGACTGCGGATACCAGCACCTACACCAACGCGACAAAAACGGGTAGCTACTCAGTCAATACTGCGACGGCAGACGCAACGGCCTACGCTCGCAGTCCTATGGGCACTTCCTCGGGGACATCGACGAGTACATCGCTCTATACAAGTACAGGGACTTTTAGCTCTCGAAGGTCATCTGTGAATTTGTCCTACTCGACGAACAATTATCGCTATTCCTGAGGAAAAAAGTCGTGAGAGTACGCCATTTTGGCATCACGTTTTGAAATAAAGCTGTGAAACAAATGGTTGGGCGATCGCCCAACCATTTGTTTTTAGGACTTTTTCTAGGCGAACTTTTTATCTTGAAAATTTCGTTATTGAAAAAGAGTCGAAAGTGCCAGAATGGCAACACGAATAACGGGTTTATTTCTATTCTTAATTCAACAGCTAAAACAAGGCTGTTGCACAACCTAAACCGTTGAAGAGAGAAGTCCAATGAATATTTCTGATCTGAATCACTTGGAAGCTTTGTCGGATGTCAAAGTTGTTGGCGGCACCTACTGGAGCGGTGGCGGCAGCAATATCGACGTTAACATTGACAAGGAAGTCGATATCCATGTTGACGAGTATGTCAATGTTTACAAAGACTTCTGCGTAGATTCTCATGTGGATGGCATCAGCGCCTTCGCAGAAGCAGAAGCTCTCGCCTACGGCTATGACGCCCATGCAGAGTCACTGACCTTCACCTACACCAAAGACGACTTTGCAACTTCTTCGGCCCAATCTATCTCGCTGACCGGCTGATTTTAGATTGCTGTCTTGACTACTGAACGGGGTTTCTGCTTTGTGAAACCTCAAGCTAAACCGTCAAAAAGAGAAGAGGAAAAATCGATGCTTATTTCTGATCTGAGCCATTTGGAAGCTGTGTCGGATATCAAAGTCGTTGGTGGCACCTACTGGGGTGGTGGCGGCAGCAATATCAACGTTAATATTGACAAGGAAGTTGATATTGAAGTCTACGAAAATGTGGAAGTCTACAAAGACTTTTGTGTAGAGTCTTATGTGGATGGCATCAGCGCCTTTGCAGAAGCAGAAGCTCTCGCCTATGGCAATGATGCTCACGCTGAGTCGCTGACCTTCACCTACACCAAGCCTGGTTTTGCGACCTCTTCTGCTCAGTCTATCTCCCTGACCGGCTGATAGAAACTGCTCTGTGATCTGAAGAGAATCACGAGACTGGCTAAACCAAAAAAATGAAATCAATGGAAGTTGCGGCGATTGGGCACGTCAAGGCACTTCCATTGATTCATTTGTGGCGTTTTTAAATTGACTAGGGTGTATTAAAAAGCATTTTTTGTTTCTTTTTTGCCTGAATTGGCTTTTTTGTCGGGTGTATTTTGAGAGATTAATTGCCATGGTCTTTGAGAAAACCTTTGTTTAGAAGAGTGATGTGTGATGGTGATTTTCAAGCTTTCTGATTTCCCCATGCAAATGAGTGCAAATGCTTTTCAAGCGGGTGGGACGCGCGCTTCGAGCAGTTCCACTGCCTACGTCAATAGCCAAGGAGCAGGGGGCCAGAGCCGATCGACGGCTTCGTCTCCTCTGGGAACGGTTGTCCGATTTGATGAAATTTTTAAGCCTGGGGCAACTTCTAGTAGCGCTTCGGGGACGGCGATCGCCTCGACGACGCAGCTGCCGATCGCCACGGTCCAGGTGAAGGCCCCTGCCGATCCTCCGGACGATTTGCCTGCGGCTGAGCCCCCTGCTCCCGAAACCTCTCCGACGGTCTCGCCAACGCTGCCGACGCTGCTCCACCTTGCCCTGGACTCGGCTAAGGCTGGCCTGACGATCTCAGCAGGTGAGGGAGATCAAGTCTTGGAGGGAACGGCTGAGGGCGATGATCTGCGCGGCGGTCCGGGAGCCGATCGGCTGATCGGTGGCGAAGGTTCTGATCTGCTGGTGGGCGGCCTAGGAGAGGATCAGCTCACGGGTGGTCCAGGGGCCGATCTCTTTGTCTGGCAGCGATCGGACTTGGCGCTGGCTGAATCAGGAGATGTGATTGTAGATTTTGATGCGGCTCAGGGCGATCGCATTGGTCTGGTGGGGTTGACCTTTGAGGAGCTGTCCCTAGAAGTGCTCGACACCAATCAAGATGGCCTAGCGGACGCGACCCGAGTCGCGGTTGGGGCTGTCGATGGTCTGTCTGCTGCTCTGGGTGTGGTCTCTGGAACCGTGGATGCAGCGGGTGCTTCCACGCTGACCGCGAGCAGTTTTGTTAGTTTGCCGGCTGATTTTGGAGCGATCGCAAGCGTCTGAGAGGAAAAAGATGATGGGCATGATGACGGGCGTTTCCCTCGAGGCTGAGGAAATCCTGCAGTATCTCAAAACTGAGATGCGTTTCAAGGAGATATATCAGAAGGTGCTCTGCCGTCAGATAGTGTTGCAAACGGCCCAAGAGCGCGGAGTGGCTGTTTCGCCGACGGACGTGCAGCAGGAAGCAGACCGACTGCGCCGAGAGCTACGCCTAGAGAAGGCGGCCGATACTCTGGCTTGGCTGGCGGAGCAAATGATCACGCCGGAAGAGTGGGAGATTGGTATCAGCGATCGCCTCTTGACCCGCAAACTCGCCGAGACGCTCTACGACACGGAAGCTGAGGCCTACTTTGCCCAAAATCGCCTCGACTACGAGCGCATCATGCTCTATCAGATCATCGTTCCCTACGCTGAGCTAGCCCGCGAAATCTTCTATCAAATCGAAGAAGAAGAAATCAGTTTTTATGAGGCGGCTCACCTCTACGACATTGATGAGGCGCGGCGGTGCCGGTGCGGCTACGAAGGCAAAATTTACCGCTGGAGCCTGAAGCCGGATATTGCAGCCGCGATTTTTGGCGTGAGCGTGGGTGAGATTGCGGGGCCGGTCCAAACTGATCAGGGGTTTCATCTGCTGCGGGTCGAAGAGCTAATCGTGCCAGAGCTCACGCCCGAGGTGCGCAAGGAAATCGTCGATCGCCTCTTTGGGGAATGGCTCAAGGGCGAACTCAACTACCTGCTGCACCACACCCCCCGCCCCGAGGCCAGCGGTGTCGCCCTCGAAAGCTGAGCCCGCCGCTGACTCCCTTTTCGAACGTAAAACATGAAAATTTTGGTGTTGGGATGCCCGGAAGAAGCCCACGCCCGCCACATGGGCCAGGCGCTGCGGGCTGCGGGAGCATCGGTCAACTATCTCGATACAACCCAGTTTCCCGCGCGGCTGCGCTTGTCTTGGTGTCCTCAGACGGCTGAGGGCACCCTTTGCTTTGAGTCGGGCGATCGCCTTTCTCTGCGAGACATTCACAGCGTTTTTTGGCGCAGCTTGGGAGAACCGGCCATTGCGCCGCTAGACCCAGCCCTCCAGCCTGTGGCGAGACAGGACGCCGCCAGCTTGCTGCGATCGCTGATCAGAGCCTGTCCCGCTCGCTGGGTCAACTCCTGGCGGGCCTACGACTTCCACAAAGAGAAACCCCGCCAACTCCAGCGGGTCCACGCCCTGGGCATTCCCATTCCCGAGACCCTCGTCACCAATGACCCCCAGGAAGTCCTGGCCTTCGCCCAAAGGCGCGATCGCCTGATTTTCAAGCCGGTCTACGGTGGTGCCCACACTCGCCAGTTGACCCCTGAGCACCTCGACGCGGCGCGACTGCGGCACGTGCTGGGCCTAGCGCCGGTCACCCTCCAGACCTACATCCCCGGCACCAACCTCCGGACCTACGTCGTGGAGGATGCGGTATACGCCGCCGAAATTCGCTCTGCTGCCCTCGACTTTCGCGAAGATGCCCAGGCCGAGCTCATTCCCGTTGCCCTGCCCGAGGCGGCTCAGCGCCAGTGCGTTGCGATCGCCCGCGCCCTCGGCCTCACCTGGACCGCCATCGACTGGCGCCAGCCCCCCGACGGTGACTGGGTCTTCCTAGAAGCCAATCCCAGCCCCATGTTTCTGTTTTTTGAGCAGCGGACCGGCTACCCCATTACCCAGGCCCTCGTCGAGACCCTCACCCGCTAGATTTCTGCCGCCCCCGCCAAGAAAACGGCTTCTCGATGACCGAGAAGCCGCAGGCGGGACTTAAAAGCTGACTCAACAAGGGACGTTAGGCTAGCTCATAACCGGGCCAGCAGCCGCCTTCCTCGCCCAGTGCCAGAGTCGTCATCTCCGGCGGGTCTATCACAATGGGCGGCTTGATCGGATGATAGGCCGGTGGTTTCACGGGCCCAGGGCAAATAGGTGTGGGCTTCGGCGGTTCCCAGTCGATGGGATCTGGGAAGCAACTGCCCCCCTCTTCGCCCAAAGCCAGGGTCGTGTAATAGGTTAATCCGCCGCCAACTTGAGCGGCTTCGGCCTCAGAAATGGCTTCAGAAAAGTCGAGTTCTTCGGGGCAAGCCTGCTGAGGAAATAATTCAAAAGGGTGCATCACAGTGAACTCCTCGCGGATATTTCAGATGAGTGAACGTGATACGGCAGGGGGCAAAAACTCGCTCGGCGGCTCAGGGAATGTCACAGAACGACTAAGGATTACCTGACCGGGATCTAAAAACAGATTGGCAAGCGGGTTAGATAATCCTAAAAAACTGCGAAAAAAAAGGGCGATCGCCTTTAAAGTCCCTCAAAAGTTCTAAAAATAGAAGTTTTTTGGGAGATCCTGAAAAAGACGATCGCTTCTCAATCAGCCCTGAACGCGTAAGCAAATCTTAAAAAGAATTTCTCGCACCATGTTGCCACTCTGGCATTTCGGTAAACATAAAAAATTCCGGCATTACACCGGAATCATGGCTGTAGAAACCCGGCTCCAATCCACCTAAGCAAACACGATAGATCCAGAATTCAGTAGATTAGTGGGCGTGATGTTCAAAACGCGACCAATCAAATCGCCGTTGTAGAAGATTTGTGTTTCTGTGCCGCTGATGCCAAACCCGTAGGCCATCATATTGCTGCCGTTGAGCTGAATCTTGTCGCTTCCAGCCTGAAAATCCACAATCAGCGCAAAATCCCCGGTTCCGGCTGCATCGTAGAAAACCGTCGTGCTGTTGCCCAGCACGAAGACATCAGCACCCGCTCCAGTGGTCGAACCCGGCACATCCCCGTAGAGAAGATCAATTTCAAAGTCCCCTGTAGCCCCGGCTCCTTGGACAGTATCGGCTCCTCGTCCCCCCACAACTGTGTCATTGCCGCTGCCGCCGATCAAAACGTCGGTGCCGTCTTGGCCGTCCACCAGATCGTTGCCGCCGCTGCCATCAAGGGTGTCGTTACCGCTCGCTGCCAAAAAGCTCTGAGGCAAGCCAGTCGTGGCGTTAATGACAACATAGCCGCCGTATAGGCTGTCGTTGCCATTGCCGCCAAAAAGACTGTCGTTACCACCCTGAAACAATGTGGTGCCGGGGATGTAGACGCCGTCGCCGACAAGGACGTCGATGCCGCCGCCTGCGGTCAAGCTGTCATTTCCTAGGCCGCCGTCAAGGGTGTTGTTGCCGCTGGTGTCGATCAGCTCATCATCCCCAGTTTCGCCGACAGAGACATCGTTGCCGATGCTGCCGAGGAGTTGATCATTGCCGGAGCCGCCCAGAAGCGTGTCATTGCCAGAACCGCCTAGGAGTGTGTCAAGACCAGCGTCCCCGAAAAGCAAGTCCGCATCGCTGCCGCCGTCGACGAGGTCGTCGCCGTTCCCGCCAAAGATCGTGTCTAGGCCGCGATCGCCAAAGATCTGGTCATTGCCTTCTTCTCCGCGCAGCTCATCGTTACCGCTGTCGCCTTTAATAAAGTCGTCGCCGCCAGCACCAAAAACCGTATCATTGCCTTCCCCTGCGTAGATAATATCGGCATCTATTGTGGAAGCCAATGCACTGGTTAAAGAGATTAAGTCTGCGCTAAAAGTACCTCTGACTAAAGCCATGATGAACAACTCCTAGCTTAAAAAATGAGTTCATGCTAGGGATACTATAGAAACTCGCTAAAAAGCTTGTGGGCCAAAATGGCAGTTTTTTGATATCAAATTTTAATTAATTTTGTTCTTTGCCAAAAATGAAAGATAGCTTAGTGATTTTGTGCTTCTTTGGTTGCAAATTTAACTTAGAGAGTTTCAATAATGCTTTCTTGAATAAATGAAAATATCGAACTTCGTTAATCCATAAAAATCAATAATTTCTCTTAGAAAAATTCTATTTTTGATTGACTGAATTGGCAAAAAAGTTATTAAATCTAGAATGCAAATGAATTTATAAAGAATAAAAAGCTCAGGATTTAATGCCTGAGCTTTTTATTTGCAATCTCGAAATTAGTTGAAATTTTGGCGTTTTTTTGATGCTTTTTGAAGAGCTGAAACTCCAGTCAATCCACCAAAAACCAAAAAGGCGATCGCCGACCCGGGTTCCGGAGCTTTAGCGAGAGCGGTATTGCTTTTGACCTCGACCAGGCGAAGCTGAGTACGACTCGCAAAGGTTTGCCCAAACGACCCGAGAACCAAACCAGACAGAACCTCTGAAGTTCCACCCGTGTTGAAGGAGATAGAAGAGGCGTCGCCTAGAACAATATTTTCACTGCTGTCAAGAGAAACAAAATCCGTTCCCGTTGTCTTTAGGCCGCCTGAGAAGCTAAAGAAAGCAATGGGGTTTGGGGAGCTATCAGCTTCCAAAAAGAAAGAGATGGATCCCAGGGATTCTACGTATTCCTGAACTGGATTATCAATTTGGGTGAGCAAGTCGAGACTGGCAAAAAAGTCAAAACCGAAGCTTTGACCTGCCTCAACCCAGAAGTTTCCCAAGACTGAAGCCGTGCTATTGGCAAGACCGAAGTAATTTTTGCCCTGACCAAAAGCTTCACTGTTTGTGGAGTTGGAGGAGAAAAGAGACTCATTGCTGAAAGTGGCATCTGCGTCTGCGATCGCCCCATTAGAGCCACCTTCTCTAGCGATCGAAAAGGTATCAGTATTAACATCCGTTTGGAAATCCGATGCAGACTGATTGTATCGAATCAGGACATTGCCGATAGAGCTAGAAAAAGTTGCAGCCTCTCCAGGAAGAGCTGTGAGTAAAGTACCTAAAGTAACGGAACTGAACGCAGCAAAAAATAGCTTCATGGTGTTGAAGAGGGAAGGAAATTCTCAGTGGCCCAAAACGTGGCAATAGTCAGGCCTTCCAGTCAAAATCAAGTCGAATTTGGAAAACTGTAAGGCTCAAAGAAGAAGTCTAAATTGAGATCAATCCTATGTAGATTTCACCAGAAAATTATAAAGACCAGTTAAATATATCCGTGCACTTGATAAATTTTTGAAGATTTAAATGAATCAAGATTAATCGAGAAAATTCAATAAGAATGAATAACAGAGGCGATCTTTCAGAGTTCTTGCGGTTGCTTGATGAGAAGCTAATGAAGCAATGATTAAGCTCTTAACAAGAGTATAAAGCTTGAATAAGGAAAGAAAGTGATTTTCAAAAAATTAGTGAATTCTCAAAAACGCAATCAATTGAAGTCAATCCTTGTTTGCTGTCTGAGTGCTCTTCCGTAAAAGGCAATGTCTGCGATCGCTCACTCAACAGCCTCCATCTGGCCCCAGAGCCCGCTGTCCCAGAACTTCCTTCGCGGGCTAAAATGGCCTTCTTGGGATTCTCCCGGCCAAAGCATCGCTGCAAGCTCACCGCTAAGGCAATGGGTCGCTGCCTAGGTGGCAGTCTTGGCTTGGGACAATCCTCGATCACCCTCCTAACAGCGAAAACATGTCTGGCCTCGAAAAGCGCTACGAAGGTAAAGCCAAGATTCTGTACGCCACAGATGACCCCGATATTTTGCTCACCCACTATAAGGATGACGCCACGGCCTTCAATGCTCAAAAGCGAGGCAGCATTGCGGGCAAAGGAGAGATTAACTGCCGCGTCGCTGCTCACCTGTTCAAGGTTCTCGAAACCCAGGGAGTCCCCACCCACTTCATCGACTGCCCTACCCCCAACCAGATGCGCGTACGCGCCGTGACCATCGTGCCCATCGAGGTCGTGGTCAGGAACATTGCGGCTGGCAGTCTCTGTCAACAGACGGGACTGGAACTGGGGACCGCGATCGCCCCTCCCCTCGTCGAGTTTTATTACAAAAACGATGACCTGGGAGACCCGATGCTCACGGTTGACCGGCTACTGCTGATGAAGCTAGCCACGCCCGCTCAAGTCGATCAGCTGCGAGCCATGGCCCTCAAGGTGAATGAAGTTCTCATCGACTTCTTTCAGCGGTGCAATATTACCCTTGTGGACTTCAAGCTGGAGTTTGGTCTCCGCCCTGATGGCACGATGCTGCTCGCAGACGAAATCAGTCCGGACACCTGCCGACTGTGGGACCAAGGTGAAACTGACCCCAATCTGCGGGTAATGGACAAAGACCGCTTTCGGCGAGATTTGGGCAACGTAGAACATGCCTATCAGCGTGTGCTAGAGCGCGTTCTGGCCCAAACCGCCGAGACTTAGGTCTGTCAATGCGGTAGAATTTGCCCGTTTGCTCGACGTGCTCTCACTTTGCGCGATCGCGCAGAGTCCACAGTGCGACCCGTGCAGGGGTTTCTTCTTGCCTGACTTCTGAACAGATCCTCTTTCTCGTGCCTGCCAAGGGCAGGTCATGGTGTGTGGACGTGCCAAGTAACGTGAACAAAATGCGATTTTCTCCTGCTCTGATGGCGGTTTTTGCGGCTTCCGCCACTTTGGGTTTCTCCAATCCTGCCCGTGGACAAACCGTTGATGCTGAATCTAGCGTCGTCGTTGAAACCAGCCAGACGGAAGGGGCCTCCTCCGAAGCGGATTTGTCGCTTCTGGAAACCCCGAGCCCTGAAGTTTTGCCGGTGGAGCCCGAAAGCGCCCCTGCTGCCTCGCTGGTCCTTGAGCCCGATGCGGCAGATGTAGCCCCACAGAGCGATCGCTTTGAGGCGTTCCAAATCAGCCGCAACGCCGATCTTCAGCTGTTTACTGGCAGTGAGCTGGCTCAGGCAGGCTCCCCACCCCCAGGCACCCAAGGCCCCGACCAAGAAACCCCCAATCAAATCGAATTTGAGGTGTCGCCGGACGGCTCAGAACCTCAGATCGAGATTTCGCCGGAGCTCCAGCGGCGATCGCCCGCTGACGAAGAAATACCTCCCGAAGGCGAAATGGCCCCCGAAGGTGAGATGGCTCCCGAAGGCGAAAGCCCCACGCCTGACGCCGCTGGCGAGACAACCGACACCCCCGCCCAGGAGACCGAAGCGCGCGTCTTGATCAGCGAGCTAGACGTCCGAGGCGTCGCCGGTAATCCTGCCGAAGCAGAATTGCTAGATGCCATCTACAGCGCAGCGCGCACCACGCCCGGCCGCCCGACCACCCAGTCCCAGCTCCAGGAAGACGTCAACGCCATTTTCCGGACGGGCTATTTTTCCAACGTCACCTACGAACCCGAAAACACTCCCCTAGGCGTGCGGGTGACCTTTGTGGTGCAGCCCAACCCCATCTTGCGTCAGGTCACCGTCACAGGCGACGAGGTTTTGCCCGACGATGTCGTCAACGAAGCCTTCGAAGAGCAGTACGGCGAAATCCTCAACTTCCGAGATTTGCAGCGCGGTATCCAGCAGGTCAACGACTGGTACCAAGAAAATGGTTACGTGCTGGCCCAGGTGATTGATGCGCCCGAAGTCAGCCAAGACGGCGTTGTGACCCTCGAAGTCGCCGAAGGTGAAATCGAAGATGTCCAAGTGCGCTTTTTGAGCGAAGATGGCGAACTGACGGACGAGAACGACGAGCCCATCAAGGGCAAGACGCGCCCCTTCATCATCACGCGCGAACTTCAGCTTGAGCCCGGCAAGACCTTCAACCGGACCCAGGTAGAGGAGGATTTGCGCCGAGTCTTTGGCCTCGGCATCTTTGAGGACGTGCGCCTCTCCCTCGAGCCCGGCCAAGACCCCCGCAAGGTAGTCGTGGTGGTCAACGTGATCGAGCGAGACACCGGCTCCATCGCCGCCGGGGCGGGCTTTAGCTCTGCCAGCGGCCTGTTTGGTTCGGTAAGCTACCAAGAACAAAACCTGGGCGGCAACAACCAGAAGCTAGGGGCTGAGGTCCAGGTGGGCGTTCGTGAGCTGCTATTTGACGTCAACTTCACCGATCCCTGGATTGCGGGCGACCCCTACCGCACCTCGTACACGGTCAACGCGTTCCGTCGGCGATCGATTTCGCTGATTTTTGACGGCGGCGAAAATGAGGTGACGTTGCCCAACGAAGACCGGCCTCGGGTGACGAGAACCGGTGGCGGTATCAGCTTTACCCGGCCTCTCGATGATGGCTGGACCCTGTCCTTGGGAGGCCAGTACCAGCGGGTGTCCCTGCGCGATGCGGATGGCGACCTGAGCTTTGTAGACGAGCTGGGGAATGTTCTGAGCTTTGATGATGACGGCACAGACGATATTTTGTCGGTGCAGTTTGGGGGGGTGCGCGATCGCCGAAACGACCGGATTCGTCCCACCCAGGGCTCCCTGCTGCGCCTAGGCGTCGAGCAAACGGTTCCCTTGGGCGGCATCCTCTTTAACCGCCTGCGGGGCAGCTATAGCTACTACATGCCGGTGCGCTTCACCAACTTCACCGAAGGCTGCCGCCAAGAAGACTCGACTCCCAACGATTGTCCCCAAGCTCTGGCCTTTAACGTCCAGGCCGGAACGGTTCTGGGAGATCTGCCGCCCTATGAAGCTTTCTCTTTGGGAGGCAGCAGCTCGGTGCGGGGCTATGGCGAGGGCGAACTGGGTAGTGGCCGCAGCTTTGTGCAGGCCAGCGCAGAGTACCGCTTCCCGCTGTTCTCCTTCATTGGGGGCGCGCTGTTTGCGGACTTTGGCTCGGATCTGGGAACGGGTGACAATGTGCCCGGTAGACCCGCAGAGGTCCGCGGCAAGCCGGGTAGCGGCTTTGGCGTTGGGGCTGGGGTGCGCATTCAGTCGCCTCTGGGACCGATTCGTATTGACTATGCGGTCAATGACGACGGTGATAGCCGCATCCACTTTGGTATTGGCGAGCGTTTCTAGGTAATCCACAGAATGTCAGGAGCTACGGACAATTTTCCGGTATCTGCACCCGACGTTCCGGGGCGATCGCAGTTTGGGGTATCTACCGCTGCCGCTCAGCAAACGCTGGCCCAGCCCGTCCGTCAAATTGGGGTTGGGCTGCACAGCGGGGCTCGGGTAGAGGTGCGGCTCTTGCCTGCGGCCGCGGATACGGGTCGAATATTTGTGCGGACGGATTTGCCCGCAGCGCCGACTGTGGCCGCGACGATCGGAGCGGTCAGCCAGACGACGCTTTCTACGGAGCTGCAGCACGGCGAGGCCAAGGTGCGCACGGTGGAGCACCTCCTCGCGACGCTGCAAGGATTTGGCGTTGACAATGTGCGCATCGAAATCGACGGCCCTGAGGTGCCGCTCCTAGACGGTTCGGCCAAGGAGTGGGCAGAGGCGATCGCCCAGGTGGGGGTTGTGGCTCAGTCAGCGCCCAGGGCCTCCCAGCCTGCGCTGACTCGACCCTTGTGGGTCTATCAGGGCGACGCCTTTGTCGCAGCGCTGCCAGCCTCCGAGCTGCGCTTTACCTACGGCATTGAATTTGAGCTGCCCGCCATCGGCACCCAGTGGCACAGCTGGCAGCCGGCCCGAGAGCCCTTCGGCAGCGCGATCGCCCCGGCGCGGACCTTTGCCCTCGCCCACCAAATCGATCAGCTCCGGGCCGCCGGACTGATTCGCGGCGGCAGCCTCGAAAATGCCTTAGTTTGCGGTCCAGACGGATGGATCAATCCTCCGCTGCGATTTTCAAATGAGCCAGCGCGTCATAAACTTTTAGACTTAGTAGGGGATTTAAGTTTATTGGGAACGCTGCCGACCGCTCATTTTTTGGCCTACAAAGCCAGTCACTTTTTGCACACGCAACTCACTCGGCTTCTGGCACAGCGAGGGTGCCAGTCACCCCAGGCTTGAAAACGTCGCCCGATTACCCTTTCGCACAGTCATCAAGAAGTTAACCCATGTCCACGCTAATTGACGTACACGCCGACAATACCGCCAGTGAAGTTCAGGTCCGCTCTCAGCCGACCCCGTCTGCGCCCGCGATTTTGGCGGCCGAGGATATCCAAAAGCTGCTGCCCCATCGCTATCCTTTTGCGCTGGTCGATCGAATCATCGAATATGTTCCGGGTGAGCGGGCGGTTGGTATCAAAAACGTGACGTTCAACGAGCCCCACTTCCAGGGACATTTTCCGGGACGGCCCATCATGCCGGGCGTTCTGATCGTCGAAGCCATGGCCCAAGTGGGTGGGGTTGTGCTGACCCAGATGGCCGATATGGAGGGCGGACTGTTTCTGTTTGCCGGCATTGACAAGGTGCGTTTTCGTCGGCCTGTGGTGCCCGGCGATCAGCTGGTCATGACCGTGGAACTGCTGTGCGTGAAGCGCCGTCGTTTTGGAAAGATGCAGGGACGTGCTGAAGTGAACGGTCAGATCGCGGCAGAAGGCGAGCTGATGTTCTCCTTGGTCACCGACTAGCTGCCCCTCCTACCACGAGTTGGGACGCAATCCCTGGAGTGAATCCCTTGACAACCTTAATTCATCCGACTGCGGTGATTCATCCCGCTGCCGAGGTGCACCCTACTGCGCAGATCGGCGCCTATGCCGTGATTGGTCCACGGGTCAAAATCGGTCCTGAAACGACGGTTGGAGCCCATGTGGTGATCGACGGCTGGACGGAAATCGGTGCCCGCAACCATATTTTTCCTGGGGCTGCCATTGGTCTGGAGCCCCAGGATCTGAAGTACGACGGCTCTATAAGCCTGGTGCGGATTGGGGATGACAACCGAATTCGCGAATACGTCACGATCAATCGCGCAACGCGAGCCGACGAAGCAACGCTGATTGGCAACGGCAATCTGCTGATGGCCTATGTCCATGTGGCGCACAACTGTGTCTTGGAAGACAACATTGTGATCGCCAACTCGGTGGCTTTAGCAGGCCATGTTCATATTGAGTCGCGGGCTGTGATTGGCGGTGTGTTGGGAGTGCACCAGTTCGTCCACATTGGCCGGTTGGCAATGGTGGGCGGCATGAGCCGGATCGATCGCGATGTACCGCCTTACATGTTGGTGGAGGGCAATCCGTCTCGGGTGCGATCGCTCAATCAGGTAGGCCTCAAGCGGGCTGGCCTGGTCGATGGAGACGGAGGTCGCACCTTCCAGTCCCTCAAAAAGGCCTACCGGCTTTTGTATCGCTCGGGGCTGACGCTCAATGAGGCGCTAGAGCGCCTTGATCTGCTGCCTGAAAGTGAGCCTTTGGCGAATCTGCGCCGATTTTTGGTGGCGTCTCAGCAGCCCGACCGCCGGGGGCTGATTCCGGGGCGGCGGCGATCGAGTGGCCGGGAGGAAGCGTGACGGCGTTGGAGAAGCCCAAAAATGGGTCGGGTCAGTCTGCTGAGCGCACTTATCAAATATTTATTAGTACAGGTGAGGTCTCAGGAGACTTGCAGGGCGGCCTGTTAGTCGAGGCTCTGTACCGCCGAGCCGCAGCTCGCAAGATTGCCATCGAGGTGTTTGCGCTGGGCGGCGATCGCATGGCGCAAGCTGGCGCAGAGCTCCTGGGAAACACGAGCGCGATCGGCTCGGTGGGGATTCTGGAGTCTGTGCCCTATGTGATTCCGACGCTGCTCCTCCAGCGGCGCGCCCGCCGTGTGCTGCAGCAGCGATCGCCGGATGTGGCTGTTTTGATCGACTATCTAGGCCCCAACCTGGGCATCGGGCGCTACCTCCAGCAGCAGTGGTCCCAGGTGCCGCTGGTGTACTACATCGCTCCCCAAGAGTGGGTGTGGTCCTTTGGGTCGCGCAACACCGCCACGATCGTCCAAATGACGAAGCGTCTGCTGGCGATTTTCCCGGAGGAAGCGCGCTATTTTGCGGAGCAGGGCGCAGATGTGACCTTTGTGGGCCACCCGCTGGTGGATCGCGTCCGGTCGGCCCCGAGCCGAGCCGCTGCGCGCGCCAGTCTAGGCATCGGGGAAACCGAAACGGCGATCGCGCTTTTCCCGGCTTCCCGGCGCCAGGAGATTCAGTATCTGCTGCCGGTGATGTTTGAGGCGGCGCAGCAAATCCAAAAGCGGCTGCCCCAAGCGCGCTTTTGGATTCCGCTGTCCCTGGAGACCTATCGGCCCGCTATCGAGGCCGCCATCAAGCGCTATGGCCTCGCGGCGACGATCGTCTCGGGCCAGAGTCAGGCGATCGCCGCCGCTGCCGATCTGGCCCTGACCAAGTCCGGCACGGTCAATCTCGAGCTGGCTCTGCTGAAGATTCCCCAGGTGGTTCTCTATCGCGTCAGCCCTCTGACGGCCTGGATTGCTCAGCACGTGCTGAAGTTTTCGATTCCTTTCATGTCGCCGCCCAACCTAGTGGCGATGCGATCGATCGTGCCCGAGTTTCTCCAGCACGAAGCGACCCCCCACAATGTTGCCGAGGCCGGGCTCGAGCTGCTGCTCAATGCAGAGCGCCGCGCCCAGATGCTGGCAGACTACGACGCCATGCGCGCAGTGCTGGGTAGCGAGGGAGTCTGCGATCGCGCTGCGGAGGAAATCTTGTCCCTCCTGCCGAACCAAAAGGCGATCGCCAGCGAATAAACTTCTGAAGCTCTGCGGATCAGATAGAAGCCCAGCAGAAAATTGCTGTAAACTTCGTGTGCAGCCTTGCCCGAGAATGAGCAGCCTTGATCAACGCATGCAGCTAAAGACTTCTCCCCACCCGCGCTCCAGAAAGCGGCCTGCGCGTGTTCGCCCTAAGCGGCGATCGCGCTTGGCCCTGATTTTGCCTTTGCTGTGTCTGAGCCTCTGGGTGGGGTATCGCAAAACCCAAGCGCTCTTGCTGCGACCGGATGCCATGCTGGTTTTGGGTGGCTCCCCGGATCGAGAAGTCTTCGCAGCAGAGTTTGCCCGTCAGCATCCCCACTTGGACATTTGGGTTTCGTCGGGCAGCAACCCTGAATATGCGGAATGGGTGTTTGATCAGGCGGGCATTTCGCCAGAGCGGATTCACCTGGACTACCAGGCCGTTGACACGGTCAGCAACTTCACGACCTTGGTCGATGAGCTACAGGCGCGCAAAATCGATAGCGTCTATCTCATCACCTCTGAGGACCACATGCGTCGCGCTCAGGTGATTGGTGAAATTATCTTGGGAAGCCGCAACATCAGCTTCAAGCCGATCGCCGTCCCCTCGACCCGCGAACCCGAGCCCATCGAGAAAGCGGTGCGAGACGGGGCCCGAGCGGTGCTTTGGCTCGCGACAGGCCGGACCGGCACCACCCTCAGCCGCTGGCTACCGCCCAAAACCCAGCTGCCGCCCGACAGCTAGCGATACAAGGCGATCGCAATTCCTAGGCTTCAGGAGCAATTTCCTTGATCAGGACGTAGGGCGCCACAATCAGAGACGTAAATTTCCGGGTGTCGTCTTGGTTCCAGAAGGACAGCTGCTCCGCAGACGGTTTGGCGATCAGCTGCTCCGTGATCCAGCGCTGGACGGCCTGGACGTTGTCATTGGCGATCGCGACCCCCACCTCCAGAATGTCCAGCTCAGACGACACCAAAATGATTGCGTCGCGCTGGGCATGGGGCTTGAGCCAATCCCATTCTGCTTCGGCCAGGTTGTCTGCTAACTGGGTTTTCAAGTCTTCCATCGTTCTACCTTGCCCCTCAGGGGGCCTCTAGATTGGCTGTCAGGCTTCAGTGAGTGGCTCTAAATTGCAGACTTCGGCCCACAGGCTCCCCTACCGCCCAAGATCGTGCATCTCTGTAATCACCTGAGCGCACTGCTGCGTCACTGCGTCCAGGGCTTCTCGCTTGGTGCTGGGCGGGGGCGGTATCAAAGAGCCAATGCGAATGGTGATCGGGACAGGCTGCGGGAGCGCTGAGCCTTTGCGGAGAATCTTTTCTGTGCCCCACAGGCTCACCGGCAAAAGCGGTACCTGAGCCTTGGCCGCAATCAGCGCCGCCCCCAGCTTGGGCTCGTGAATTTGGCCATCTTCGGTGCGCGTCCCCTCCAGAAAGACCCCCGTTGCCCAGCCCTGCTCGAGGGACTGTATGGCCGCGCGAATCGCAGCGCGATCGCCTGCTCCGCGCTTCACTGGATAGGCCCCATACAGAGAAATCGCCTGCTTCAAGACAGGGACCTCGAAGAGCTCTTCCTTGGCCATGTAGGCCACAGGCCGCCGGACTGCACAAGAGAGCAACGGCGGATCAAAGTAGCTAGCGTGATTGCTGACTGCTACAAACGCCCCTGTCTTCGGTACGTGATTGACGCCATACACCCGACCCCGCAAATACACGCTCAAAACAGGGCTAACCACTGACCACTTGAACAAGTGATAGAGCAGTAGGCTAGCTAAAGGTTCGCGGCTTCGGCCCATGGGAATCTTGGTTCCTTCGTCACGTTATGCTGGAATCTCGGCGGCGCTGCTGATATTCTCCAGGGCGATGTCACCGCAGGTCCGCTTGATCAGTCCCGTCAGGACTTTGCCAGGGCCGACTTCGATTACCCGATCAACCCCTTCAGCTGCGAGCTGGAGCGACAGCTCGCGCCAGCGGACCGAGCCCGTCATCTGCCGACTCAGGCGATCGCGCAGAACCGAACCGTCGGTGGCCGGCAGGGGCTCTACGTTTGACAGGACCGGGACCTGAGCGTCTTGGAAGGTCACTGAATCGAGGACCTGCTGAAATTCTGTGGCGGCTGGGGCCATCAAGGGCGAGTGGAAAGCGCCGGAAACATTGAGCGGCACGGCTCGCTTCGCTTTCACCGTGGCCATGATGTGCGCCACCGCTTCGGGCGTGCCTGAAATCACGACCTGGCCCGCATTGTTATCGTTTGCCAAAACGACCCCAGGCGTTTGCTGAAGCTGCTGATCGAGAGCCTCGCGATCGAACCCGATCAGAGCCGCCATTTTGCCGTCGGAGGTGCTGTCCATCAGCTCGGCCCGACGCTGGACCAGCCGGAGGCCCGCCTCAAAGCTAAAAACCCCGGCAGTATAGAGAGCAACATACTCCCCAAGGCTGTGGCCCGCCACTAAGGCGGGCTGGTGCCCCTTCTCCCGCAGCAGGTCCACCAAAATGCTTTCGATCACGTAGAGGCAGGGCTGCGTGTAGAGAGTGCGAGAGAGCTGGGCATCGTCGCTGCTGCACACCTCGGAGACAGACCAGCCCAGGATATCTTCAGCAATGGCGAGCTTGGCTTGCCCAACGGGCAAATCCACGAGGTCAGCGCCCATGCCGGTTGCTTGTGAGCCTTGTCCAGGAAACACCCATGCGGTCTTGGTCATCGCTTCGTTCTCGAAAGGTAGGGTTGGTGAAGGGTTAAAGAAATATTCTCAGCAAGCGGGCAGAAAAGGTAGCCCAAAGCGATGCTTGGGCTCCTCAATGGGCGATCGCCCTCAAGTCAGGCTATCCAGCTATCCAGCGCTGCGGCGACCTAGCGTCCCCACTGGAAGATCGCCGCTCCCCAGGTCAGGCCAGCGCCAAAGCCAGATGCTGCGATCGTCTGTCCCGGCTGGATCTTGCCTGCGCGGACGTACTCATCGAGGGCGAGGGGAATCGAGGCAGCGGAGGTGTTGCCGTAGCGGGCCAGGTTGCTGACCACTTTTTCGGACGGGACTTTGAGCCGCTGGGCAACGGCGTCTAGAATCCGCTGGTTGGCCTGGTGCAGCAGGAGCCAGTCGAGATCCTCGGTGCTCAGGCTGGCGCGGTGGAGGGCCTTTTCGATCACCTCTGGCACCCGCTTGACGGCAAAGCGATAAACTTCCTGGCCATTCATCGTAATGAACTGGTAGTTGCCCTGGGCGATCGCGTGCTCACCGACCAGCGATCGCGGCTGACCCGCATAGGCCAGATTGAGGCAGCTATTTTGGCTGCCGTCGCTGCGCAGCTCGAACCCCAGCAGGCGATCGCGATCATTGGCCTGGAGCACTACCGCCCCAGCCCCGTCACCAAAGAGCACACAGGTCCGGCGATCGCTCCAATCAACCCAGCGCGACAAAACATCCGCCCCGATCAGCAGCACCTTGCGATAGACGCCGGTCCGGATGAACTGAGACGCCGTCACCAGGCCAAAGACAAAGCCCGAGCAGGCCGCCGTCAAGTCAAAGGCCACCGCATTGACCGCACCCAGTTCCGCCTGGACCTTGCTCGCAGTGCCAAACAAATCATCCGGTGTGGAGGTCGCCAAGATGATTAGGTCAATCTCCTGCGGCTCAACCTCAGCCATAGCGAGGGCACTGCGCGACGCCTCCGTCGCCAAGGTTGCCAGTGTTTCTTGGGGAGTGGCCAAACGGCGCTGCTGAATCCCAGTCCGACTCGAGATCCACTCATCCGAGGTCTCGACGATCTGACTCAGGCCAACATTATCTAGCGATAGCGACGGCGCTGCCGAACCGCTACCCGTAACGGCAACTCCTGCCCCGATAAATTGATGCATTACTCTCCGTCAGTCGTGGGCGTGGCTACTTGTTTTTGGTACTGCGATTGAATGCGATCGAGCACGCGATTATCCACAGCTTCCATCGCCAAGCGGATCGCATTGAACACTGATGGTGCCTGGGAGCTGCCATGGCTGATGATGCAGACGCCCGCCACCCCCAAAAGCAGACCGCCGCCATGCTCAGCGTGATCCATCCGCTGTTTGATGCGCTTCAAGTTGGGCCGGAGCAGCCAGGTCCCGATCTTGCCGCGAATTCCCCGGGGCAGCTCCTCTCGCAGAATCTGCAAGGCTACTTCGCCAACGGCTTCCGCAAACTTTAGCAAGACGTTTCCGACGAAGCCGTCACACACAATCACGTCAAAACGACCCGACAAAACGTCGCGGCCTTCTGCATTGCCAATGAACGAAAGGTTGGTGTTTTCCTGAAGGAGTTGGTGGGTCCGCAGAGCGAGCTCATTGCCCTTGGACTCTTCCTCACCAATGTTCAGCAGGCCAACCTTGGGGTCGTCGATGCCCAAGACGTACTTGCTGTAAATGCTTCCCATCGCGGCGAACTGCTCTAGGAACTTGGGGCGACAGTCTACGTTGGCGCCCACGTCCAGGATAATGACGGGCTTGCCGGCAACCTGGGTCGGCAGAACGGTTCCGATGGCCGGGCGATCGATGCCTGGCAGACGACCGAGGCGCAGAAGGGCCGCGGCCATCGCTGCACCAGAGTGTCCGGCAGAGACGACTGCATCTGCTTGGCCAGATTTGACCAAGTTCATGGCGACATTGATCGATGCTTTCGGCTTGCGCCGCAGGCCGCTCAGGGGCTCTTCATGCATTTCAATCGTGCCTTCTGCGGGCACAATCTGCAGCTGGTGCGAGGAGCCATGACGTTTCAAAGAGGCTTCGATCTGGGCTGGGTCCCCGACAAGCAGGACTTCCACGCCAAGTTCTTCGTGCGCTCTGAGCGCTCCAGCAACGATCTCGGCAGGGGCGTGATCCCCTCCCATTGCGTCAATTGCGATCCGTGCGCGAGTCGATCCCATCGATCAAATTTGTAGAAACCTCAAAAATTTTAACAGATGGTTTTCGCGCAATACGCACTCTTCACAGAAGTCTTATTGCGAATTGCCTGCCTCAAAACCTTTGATCTTGGGGCGATCGCCCCTTGCTTTGAGCGGCCTGCTGAGGCGTGATCTAGCCTGTGAAGCCTGTCTTGGCCAAGACCCCTGTCCGGGAAGACAGGGACCCGTGAAGATGGAGTAAAACGGCGATCGCCCCCTGCATGCAGAAATCGGGCGATCGCTTTTAATTCGCCACCCGTCCAACCGGACCTACTCCTCCATGCCGGGCTCCACAATCCGCTGGAACAGGTAGCCCGTACCTCGAGCCGTCAAAATCAGCTCCGGATTGCTGGGGTCATCCTCCAGCTTGGCCCGCAAACGCGAGATGTGGACGTCTACCACGCGAGTGTCCACATGGCGCTCAGGCGTGTAGCCCCAAACCTCTTGCAGAATTTCAGAGCGCGAGAAGGGTTCACCAGAGCGGCTAACGAGCAGCTCCAGCAGGCTAAATTCCATACCGGTCAGCCGAATTCGCTCATCGCCTTTGTAGACTTGGCGCTTGTTGGTGTCGATGCGCAGACTGCTGACATGGATGACGCCAGAGCTGGGAATGCCTGAAGTCCCCGTTTTCTCAACGCGGCGCAGCACAGAGCGAATGCGGGCCTCGAGCTCCTTTGGGGAGAAGGGCTTGACGACATAATCGTCGGCTCCGAGCTCCAAACCCGTAATCCGGTCGGCGACATCTCCCAGGGCCGTTAGCATGATGATGGGGATGTCAGACTCTTTGCGCAGCTCTTGACAGACGCCGTAGCCGTCTAGCTTGGGCATCATGACATCCAGCACAACCAAGTCAGGGGCAGTGTTCCGGAAGGTTTCCAGAGCCTCTTCTCCGTCAGCGGCCGTAACGACGTCGTAGCCAATCATTGATAGACGAGTCTCTAGGATGCGGCGGATGCTAGCTTCGTCATCCACCACCAAGATCTTTTCTTTATGATTTTCCAAGTTACCCGACGCTCCTCGAACCTACATATCTAATCATTAATTTTCAATACCTTATCATTAAGATATTACCGTGCCGCTAAATTATAAAGATTCCTGAAACACTTGTTTCCAGGACATTTCACGCTTTCTTAAGATTCACTTTTGTTGTCCTTGCTCTCTCGTGGGCGCTGCCTGAAACAGGACTTCTCTACATTGTTCTGGGGAGGCGTTTTCGGGGGGAGAGCTATCGCAAGAAACTGACGGGAATGCCTAAGTCTAGAACTCAGTATGTCTGCAGTGAGTGCGGGGTTGCCTCACCCCAGTATTTTGGTAAGTGCCCGGCCTGTGAAAGTTGGAACACGCTGATCGAAGAAGTGGTTGGGCCGACGTCAGTGGTGGAGGCGATCGCCCGTCCCTCGGCGAGTGGGGGGCGATCGGGGCGACGGTCTCGGTCAGAGGGCGATCGCGGGCCGGGTGCGCCTTTGGCGGCGCTGACGTTGCCCCAGATTGTCCAGTCTGCCCAGGCCCGGATGCCCTCAGGCTACGGAGAGCTCGATCGGGTACTGGGGGGCGGCATTGTCCCAGGGTCGCTGGTGCTTTTGGGCGGCGACCCTGGCATTGGCAAGTCAACGCTGCTTTTGCAGGCGGCCGATCGGATGTCGCGCTGCTATCAGGTTCTCTATGTCTGCGCAGAGGAGTCGGGCCACCAGGTGAAGCTGCGATGGCAGCGGCTGCGAGAAGGCTTTGCTGATGGGCCGGAGACCCAGACTGAGCCGGGAGCAGATTTGGCGAATTTCTTCTTGCTGCCAGAGACAAATCTGGAGGCGATTTTGCTGGAGCTGGAGTCTTTGCGGCCCCAGATCGCCGTGATTGACAGTATTCAGGCGCTGCACTTTGCGGCCCTCAGCTCGGCGCCGGGGTCAGTGGCCCAGGTGCGCGAGTGTACGTCGGCGCTGATGCAGCTGGCCAAGCGAGCGAATATCACGCTGATGATTGTGGGTCACGTGACGAAGGAGGGGGCGATCGCCGGCCCGAAGGTGCTGGAGCACTTGGTTGATACGGTGCTGTACTTCGAGGGCGAGCGCTTTGCCAGTCATCGTCTGCTGCGCTCCGTCAAAAACCGCTTTGGGGCCACCCATGAGCTGGGCGTTTTCGAGATGGCGGATCGGGGACTGACCGAGGTGCCCAACCCGTCGGAGCTGTTTTTGGGCAATCGGGAAGAGGTGAACCCTGGCACCGCAACGATTGTTGCCTGCGAAGGAACGCGGCCGATTGTGGTTGAGCTCCAGGCCTTGGTCAGTCCCACCAGCTACAGTTCCCCCCGCCGCTCGACGACGGGGATTGAATTCAATCGCCTGCTGCAAATCCTGGCGGTGCTCGAAAAGCGGGTCGGGATTCCTCTGTCCAAGCTGGATGCCTACGTGGCGTCCTCCGGCGGCCTCAATGTGGGCGAACCAGCGGCGGACCTGGGGGTGGCGGTGGCGGTGGCCGCGAGCTTCCGCGATCGCGTCGTAGATCCCTACACTGTGGTGATTGGCGAGGTCGGCCTAGGCGGCCAGGTGCGGCCCGTTTCCCAGATGGAACTGCGCCTCAAGGAGGCCGCGAAGCTCGGGTTTCAGCGCGCCATCATTCCCAAGGGCCAGACGATCGCTGACGCTGGTCTAGAGGTCATTCCGGTAGCGCGGGTGGTAGATGCCTTGGCGGCTGCCCTGTCATCGGCGCCAGAGAGTTCTGATTTAGGAGACGAACCATGAAGCGTCCTGGCTTACTGTTCGCTGCGATCGCCCTAGTTGCCCTGCTTTTCTGGGGAACCGCGATCGCCCCTCGGGCCTCTGCCCAAAACCTAGGCAGTCTCCAGGCTCAGATTCGTCGCCTAGAGTCAGAAGTCTTGCAGCTGCGCTCCCAGGTCAACCGCCTCGATAGCCAAGCCTCCCGCGCCGATCGCCGCCCCCCGACCAGCGATCGCCCCGTGGCGCCCCTCGAACTGCCCGATCGTCCCGCAGCCCCGCCCCCGACCGATGGCCAATTCGACCGCCTCGCCACCCTGGTGATCGAGCTCAAGCAAGACTTGCAGTCCCTCGATCGCCGCGTTACTCAGCTAGAGTCGGCCGCCCCCTAGTCTCCTAATCCGCTGCCAAAAACTCCAAATACTCCGCGCTGAGCGCCTTCACCGCCGCCTCATAAAACTGCTTGCCGTGTTCCGGCGTTGCCAAGTCAGGATTTGAGCCCATCCGACCGTCCGGATAGCGCCGCCGAAAATCAGCCGCCCCGTAGATACTGTGACCCTTGGCCACCTCGGGCGATAGTGGTACCCGCTTGATAGCCTCAGGATACACAAACTGAGTCACTGCCACTTCGCTGGGCGTTGCGTGGGCCCCCTCCTGATCGCCGTACAGTTCTTTCGCTAGCTTGTATACCGGTGAGCACATATACCAGTTGGCTACTCGGCAGCGCGCGCGATCGCCGTTAGGCAGTCCCAAATCCGTCAGCGTCACGTAGCTCTCTGCAAACGCAGCCTTCAGCGTTGCGACATTGCCGCCATGACCATTAATGAAGAAAAACTGGCAGAAGCCCGCACGGGCCAAACTCACCAGATAGTCCCGAATAACCAAAATCATCGTGCTAGGACGCAGGCTCATCGTGCCCGGAAAGCCTGTGTGGTGGAGCGCCATGCCCACATTGATCGTCGGGCCGACTAGAGCGCCGATTTCTTTCCCCACGCCGTGGGCGATCGCCTCCGCGCAGATTGCATCTGTGCCGATCAGTCCCGTCGGCCCGTGCTGCTCCGTTGAGCCGATCGGCAAAATAATTCCCTGGGAGCGCTCTAAATACGCCTCCACCTCTGGCCAAGTACTCAGCTGTAGCAACATTCGCTAAAACCTTAGGTGCACAACAACAGTGCTCTGCAAGCGAGCCCTCTCCCTCATTCTAAAAAAGCCACCCTCGAGCCCGTGCGCGATCGCCTGAAAGGGGTTGCAGTGGCTAGGCACATCCAGCCCGCTTTTGGGTTTCTGGCTGCCTGACCCATCCAACTTCCCCAAACCACCATTAACAATCGCTAGAATGGGGGATAACATTAAATAGTGATTTAGAGCACCTTATATATAATGGGGTCCAAGCGACACTCCCCAGTAGCAGCGAGCTAAACCTTGCAGACTACAGGCTCCCATTGTTCCTGTCCATTACTCAGCACTAGGGTTTTGTCAAGCTTCGAGCGACCCTGCCCCCCACACGACTATTTTTCGCAGCAAATTATCGGTACTATTGCTTTGAAGTTGGCCCCCAGGTTGTTTTCCACAGACCTTTCCAATTCCTTTCGATATCGACCATTGCGGCGCATACTCCTTGAGGATTTTATTGGAATGACCGTACTTCACCGAGCAGTGTTTGACCCCCTCGCTTGCCTAATTCCACCGACTATTTGCAAAACGGTTCGCTAACGCCTTGTTACTTTTCTGGGCAACCTGCCTTTACAAGGACACAAGGTTGGTAAATTCGTTTAAGCCCTTTGCAGTTTAGTCCTTAGGCCAAGGCGCCTCCGTTTTACGGAAGCCCTGCCAAGCAACTATAGAAACGTTACCGGCTCAGGAGACGCGGCAATGCTACATCGCAAGATCTATCAACTTTGCTGTGATGGTCGCGAAGTATGGATCTTTTTGCGGGACCAACAGCGCTGGATTGAACGCGCCCGCATCCTTGATATCGAAGGAGATTTGGTGACGCTTCGCTATGAAACCGAAGAAGAAGATGAAATCTGCTCCTGGGAGGAGATGGTGCGCCTAGAGAGCATCGGCGCAGTCACCCAGAAGCTGGCAACTGTGCCTCGGGGCGATGTCGAACCGATGGTGTCCGACGACTGCCCAGAAGCAGAGCAAATTCGCAATCATCGTCCAGACAGCGGTTTGGAATAAACCAAGTAAAAGGCCAGCCAAAACGACTTTGGCTGGCCTTTTTAGTGAATCCCTGGTGGGGGTTAGCTGTCTTGCCCAAAGGCCCAGGAGTCACTGAACCCCGAGAGAAATGTGCATTTTCCTTGGGGCTAAAAGCTGGGTGAAATTGTCAATTGGGCTCATCAAGTTCTTCTAAAGAGGCGATCTCCCGATCTGGACTGAGCATGCCCCACTCGAAGACAGGACAATAGCCTTCTGTGGTGACCTTGAAGCCGAAGAGCGGTGATTTTTGGTTCCAGCAGCGCCGTCCTCGATAGTGGTAGCAGTTCCCGCAGCATTCTAGATCGGACGGCAGCGGGCGATCGCCCCCCTGACTGAGGAGCTCGCGCTGAGAAATCCCCCGAAGCACGAGCTCCTCACCCTGCCAGCGGACATCCACGAGCCCAGTATCCGCGAAGTTTTGCCATCGGGGGTCAGAGATCAGCGCATGGGGCAGGGTGATCGTCACAGCGGTTTCTAACTCAGTTAGCTCTCCTTCGTAGGTTGTCTCAGGGACCGCAGGCTGCAGGAAAGTCTCACCGATAGGCAACTCTAGCGGTATTCCCAGCGAGGGTGAGTGCAGCTGATAGCGATGATTCAGTTCATCGAGGCCTGTCAGATCGGCGAGATAGGTGGGCGATCCATGCACAAAGACCACATGCTGCGGCCTCAGATTGTGAATCAGCTGCGTGGTGCCTGGACCATCACAGTGCTCTGATAGCAGATAGGTTTGGATCTTGATTCGCCCCTGGCGGAGCGCTGCCTGCAATTTTTGCGCGGTGTCGGGAGCCTGACCCTGCAAAAATTGCTGAATGGCGTTGGAAGGGGTGCTGTAGCCGGGATGCTCGGGAATCAGGATGGCCCAGTTTCCGGCGTCATCGGCAGTATAGGGGGTTAAATCGACTGTTTCGTCGACCAGCATGATGCAAGGAGCTGCTCCGTCACGCACGCTTTGTAGTGCCTGGGAGCTGCTCCATCGACGCATTCGCGGGCGAATGCGCTCATCCCAAAATAGAGGCTGATGCCGCGCGAAGTTTTGCACTGAGGACGGGAGGTGGGGCAAGATGTCGAGATAGGCATCGCACGCCTGAGCGACTGTGCCTGAAACCCAAATGTCGATCTCCCGGCCCGTGAAGTGGTGGTGGCTGCGCAGCAGCATGAGAAGCTCTTGGCCCAGACCTAGGGGCGGCACGGGCATCAAAATGGAATAGCGAGAGGCGATTGCCTGATCGATGCGCTCTGCAAGCTGATTTTCTTGCTGACGGCGATGAGGCTGTCTGGCGGTTCCGTAGCTTCCCTCTACGATCAAGACATCGGGCTTGAGTCCCCGCACCTCATCCAGCGGAAAGCCATCGACCAACCGCGAACTGGATAGAAAAAAATCCCCAGTATAGAAAATCGTGTAATGTCGACCTGCTCCCTCTGAGTAAGGGGGGGATGCATAGGTCAATAAAATCGCTGCGGCTCCTGGTAGATGACCAGCAGGCCAAAGCTCGGCGCTCAAGCCGTCCCGAAACTCAACAGGCGATCGCCAAGGTAGTGCTTGGCAAAAAGTGGGTACTTCTGAGGGATGAAGGGATGGCCAATTGAGATGAAGTAATTGGGTGGTTACTTCACTGGCATAAATTGGAACCTTGGGAAATGCGTGGTGAAACTCCAGCAGTCCGCGAGCGTGATCGGAATGAGCGTGAGTGCACAACACCAGATCAACCGGAGGATCGGGCTGTTGCCGTAATACTTCGAGGTTGGTTGGCCCGCAATCCAGCAGAATCCGGTGAGGGCCCATTTTCACTAGGAGAGAGGTTCCCCCATCGAGGTAACTCACACCATAGGGTACGCATTCCAGTTCAGTCACATCTGCACCGCACTTCCCAACACCCAAGGGTTTTGTCAGCCCTGAGCAGTGTTTACAGAGGTTTTAGAGGCTCAGTTTGCATGAGCCTTCGTTGATATTGCCGTAGGTGCGCTGAAGCTATCGAAGGGCGATCGCACCTCACAAAGAGTCTTAGTGAGCTGAACCGTTGCCGTGGTACTTGTCGGTGTCATAGAAACCGTTGCGAGTGCCAAAAAACAGGCAGGCAACCACAAAAAAGGCAGAGAGTCCCACCAAAAGCAACTTAACTTCCATCATAGTTGTAGTGCCTCAACAGAGGAGTAGCTGAACAGATTCTAGTTAGTGAGCACTTGAGTCTTGGAAAACCCTGCGATATTTCACACTTGTTTGCAATAACTGCCGAATTTCCAGATCTAGCTCACCAAGATAATAGATCGCCAAGAGAGTACTTACCCCCTTAAATGCTCTGAAATTTTAACAATCGTAGCAATCAACGCAAAAAAGCCCCTAGCAGGGCTAGGGGCTTCGAACTTCAAGCTAAAAAACTAGATTGTCTACAGTTTTAGAACTTGAAGGTGGTACGAAGGGTACCAATCACAGCATCGCTGTCAGATCCGAAGATGTCTTCGTTGGGGCTGGTCAGCCAGATGACACCGGGAGTGATGGAGATGTTGTCGTTCAACTGGTACTTGTAGAAGGCTTCCACGTGGAAAGGCACTTCTTGGTTGCGGTAGTCAGAGCCGGGAACTTCGATCAGACCTGCGTAGGGCTGAGCACCAGCGAAGATACCCAGGAGGTTGCCCTCTTTGCCCAGGTCAGGGAAAGCAACACCCAAGCCATAGGTCCAGATTTCAGCGTCACCAGCTTCCACCAGCTTGGCATCGGTGTAAGCACCGTAGCCGCTAACGGAAACGCGATCGCTCAGACGGAAGGCTGCTTCAACGCCGTAGGAGTTGGTCACAGTGGGAGAAGTGCCCAGGCTGGGGAAGTTAGCCAGGGTGCTACCAACAACACCATTACCGCTACCCAGGTCAAAGATAGCGCTGCCGCTGGTGTGGTAACCGTGAACGTAGGTCAGGCCCAGACCGAAGCGATCGCTAACGTTGAAGTTAGCTTGAGCAAGAGCTGCATAGTCGCCGTTGAATAGGCCGTTCTTCTCCTCAGGAGAAGCGGGATCGCTGGTCGACAGACCGCCAGCCAAGTAGCCAAGCGTGACGGTGCTAGGACCAAGGATGCTCTCTAGCGGGCTGAAGCCAAAGCTCACAGCAGCACCGGCGCCGCCACCGATCCGGTAGATGGGGCTCTCAGACGCAAAAGTCGAGAGCGCGCCGTTACCGCCGTCGTAGTCTTCAAAGTAGGGATTCAGCGTAGGAGCGTAGTCGCTGTGAATACCACCCGTTGCCGCTACGTAAACGCGGGAGTTGCCGAAGGGGAAGGTATAGGACAACCAATCGAGGACAATGTCGTTGTCGCTATCAGAGAGGTTGAAGGTTTGGGTCGACTCAGGAGTACCAAAAGCGACCGGCAGAGGAGACAGGTTACCAGCAGCCAGACGGGTAACCAACTTGTCACGGCCCGTGAAGCTAGATTCCAGAGCTAAGCGAACCCGGTTACCAAAGACGATTTCGTTATCGTCGTTGTCGCCAAAAGAATCGGTCAAAGCAAAGATTGCTTCACCGTTCAGCTTGGTGGTGGTGGAGAACTGGTTGGCTTCGAGCTCAGCGGTGCGAGCTTCGAGGGAGTCCACGCGGCCGCGCAGGGTGGCGAGCTCAGCAGCGAACTCTTCTTGCAGGCGCTGCAGGGTGGCGAGGTCTTCGCGGGTGGCCAGGTCAGCGGTGCCAGCGGCGATCAGCTCGTTCACGCGGTCCAAGCAGGCGTTGAGACCAGCGGCGAACTCGTAGCGGGTCATGGCCCGGTTGCCGCGGTAGGTGCCGTCGGGATAACCAGCGATACAGCCGTAGCGCTCAACGAGGGACTGAAGCGCTTGGAAGGCCCAGTCGGTCGGCTGAACGTCGGAGAGCTGAGATACAGAGGTTACCTGACCGGCATCGTCTGCGCGGCCTTCCAGGCTGTAAGTATTGATTTGGCTGAGGGACCCAGCATCAGCGGCTTGGGCCAGGGTCGTCGGCTCAGCAAAAGAAGGGGCTGCTTCAGCAACAGGTGCCTCAGGAGCGGCAGACTGGGATGCTACAGCTTCAACAGATTGCAGAGACTCGACAGCAGCCAGTTCGCTAACTTGGCTTGTCGCGGGAGCGCTTTCAGCAGCGATCGCGCCCGCAGAAGCAACCAGAGCAGCTCCCAGAACTGCAGGGCTTACTAGCAGTGACTTCCACAAAATTTTCGACATTATCGTTATCCTCACACCTGAGTTGTAGAACAATTCGATGAATTGACCTGTCTACATCCAAAACACTGGATCCTTGAAGGACCGCCGGCTACGCGTCAGAGCACTGAAGCTTAGCATCAAGGTACTGTGTGCCAAGACACACGTACAAAATTAATCCTAGCAGATCCTTAAGGCTGACGAGAATACTTTATCCCTAAGGAGTGCTGCCTAGTAAGGACGTTAGTGAAAACAAGCAAGTTCCCTACTTTTTCGGAAAGGACCTTGAGAATTTTGTTAGGCGGGGACGCTGTGGTGTCTTCAAGGCTGGATGAGGGTTTTGCAAAGAAGTCTAGCTTTGTTGACCGCTCTGTTTGGATTGAAAGCTCTCAATATTGAAGCCAGAGACTTCTATCTCTGAAGCCTAATAGTTATCCAGCCAAAAGGATCACTAAATTTTCGAAATTATTTGAGCCAACTCAAAATCTTTTGTTGTTAACCCGCCGGCATCATGAGTTGTTAGCGTGATCTGTACCTTGTTGTAGGCGATCGCCAGATCAGGATGATGTCCCATTGCCTCGGCAGGCTGAACCAGTTGATTGACAAATTCGATCGCTTCTACAAAGCCTGGAAAAGTCCGGCGACAGCGGAGCGCTTTGTCTCCCAACTCCCAACCGCGGAGCTGGTCAAATCGAGCTTGAATTTCAGCCTCTGTCAATAACGGAGCCATAAAACAAAAAATTCTCCAAGGACAACATTCTTCTATCCTAGGAGATTCTATAAATCCACTTGAGTAGTCTGAAACAAGCTTCAAGGTGATGAATGCTTGTAATCCTCTAGCGAGGGCCAACTGCCTTTAAAAACTATCCGCTCCCACCTGGGACAAACGCTGTACAAAAAAGCACAAGGTTTGTAAAGATGGGAGCGGTGTAGCGGATCATCATCGTTGACACCTGACTGCCGGGAGGAACCCCGTCCAGTTCGCTTAGCCTAAGTCAGCACTTGGCTGGCTTAAACAAGAGCTTTCTTTCTAGAGAACAGCCCCGGCGCTCAGCCGGCTATTGTCAACGTGATGACCCATGCATTTACTACTATCAATCATGGGCATCACCTCCTTAATCCCTAAATGGTTGATTTGAAGAGCTCAACTGTCAGCCAGTGTAACACAGGTTTTCAGTTTGTAGTGCTCTTAAATCAAAAGCCCCCACACCTCAGTGCAGGGACTTCTGATTTGGTCTTAAAACCAGAGCTCGCTGCGATTAGAGAGCGTTACCGCGAGGCAGTACTTCCTCAGGGAAAGCAAATCCTTCGTGCGGCTGGTCCTGCGGCGCCAACCAGGCCCGGATACCCTCGTTCAGCAAGATGTTCTTCGTGTAGAACGTCTCGAACTCAGGGTCCTCCGCTGCCCGAATCTCCTGCGAAACAAAGTCGTATGCCCGCAGGTTCAGACCCAAACCAATGATACCCACCGAGCTCATCCACAGGCCCGTCACAGGCACGAACAGCATGAAGAAGTGCAGCCAGCGCTTGTTCGAAAACGCAATCCCGAAGATCTGCGACCAGAAACGGTTCGCCGTCACCATCGAGTACGTCTCTTCTGCCTGCGTCGGGTTGAACGCCCGGAAGGTGTTCGCGTTCTCGCCGTCCTCAAACAGCGTGTTCTCCACCGTCGCTCCGTGGATCGCGCACAGCAGTGCACCCCCCAGAACGCCAGCCACTCCCATCATGTGGAAGGGGTTCAACGTCCAGTTGTGGAAACCTTGGAAGAACAGCAGAAAGCGGAAAATCGCCGCTACACCAAAGCTCGGTGCAAAAAACCAGCCAGACTGACCCAGCGGGTACATCAGAAACACCGACACAAACACTGCAATCGGCGCGCTGAAGGCGATCGCGTTGTACGGACGAATGCCCACCAGTCGAGAAATCTCAAACTGACGCAGCATGAACCCGATCAACCCGAAAGCTCCGTGCAGGGCGACAAAGGTCCACAGACCTCCCAGTTGGCACCAGCGGACAAAGTCCCCTTGGGCCTCAGGTCCCCACAAAAACAGCAGGGAGTGTCCCAGGCTGTTGGGCGGTGTCGACACCGCCACGGTCAAAAAGTTGCATCCTTCCAGGTAGGACGATGCCAACCCGTGGGTGTACCACGAGCTTACGAAGGTGGTCCCCGTCAGCCATCCCCCAACCGCCAAGTAGGCGCAGGGGAACAGCAGCAAACCAGACCACCCAATGAACACAAACCGATCGCGCTTCAGCCAGTCGTCGAGAACGTCAAACCATCCTCGCTGGGCCTGTGCGCGTCCGACTGCGATGGTCATAGCGCTAATCTCCAAATCTTATGAGTACATCGAAACTTTGCTCTCAATTCCGACTGCTTACGACTCTAATGATGTAGAAGTAAGTCGGAAAATGAGGAGAGTTTACGTTTCTTTACTCAAAGTATAGGAGGAACTGCTAAAAGTTTCACCCCTATTTTTGAATTTATTCTGAATTTTGCTTTCTGATGAAAGTCCAGAACCCTTGCAGTGAGCGGGAAATGCTGCTGGAGTAATGACTTCTCAAATGCAAAAAATCCTTTGGGCGATCGCCCAAAGGATTGCTAAGAATAAGTAATTGTAACTAGCTTTAACGACTCGCGCGCTGCGGCGGCTTCGCGTTCGGGCGGAAGGCAGTTGCCATCAGCGTGTCGATGGCCTTTGCGTACTGCGGATCGTTCATGGTGCCAATCAGCTTCGGATTGCTTGAGAGCTGCATCTGCTGAGCCTCGCTGAGCTCGATTTGGATATCAGGGGTAATGCCCTTGTGGCTGATGTCCGTGCCATTGGGGGTGTAGTAGTGGGCGATCGTTACTGCAACCCCAGATCCATCTGAGAGCGAGTGAACAGACTGTACAAGGGCTTTTCCAAAGGTTTGACTGCCGATAACCGTCGCTCGACCGTTGTCCTGGAGTGCGCCGGTCAGGATCTCGCTGGAGCTAGCCGAGTTCCCGTCTACGAGTACCGTGAGGGGGAGCTGTGTCAGCGCGGAGTTGTTGGCGGAGATATTTTCGCTTTGGCCTACTCGGTTGACGGTTTTCACGATGTCCCCTTGGTCAAGCCACATGCGCGCAATGTCGATGCTCGCATTTAGGAGGCCGCCTGGGTTGCCCCGCAAGTCCAGCACAAACGCCTCTGCACCTTGCTGCTTGAGCTCTTGGATAGCTCGCCGCATTTGCTCGGAGGCGTGGCCGCTGAACTGGTTGAGGCGAATGTAGCCAATAGCCCGACTGCCTTCGCGGTTGAGGGTGTAGCGTACTGTGGGTAGCTCAATGCGGGCACGGACGAGGGAGACATCGAAGGGGGCCTGACCGTCTCGGGCGAGTTTGAGATCAACCTTGGTGCCCTCTTCGCCTCGAATCATGGCTGCTGCGGCTTCAACGGCAATGCCTTCGGTTGATTTGCCATTGATTGCTAGGATCTCGTCTCCGGGCTGGATGCCAGCTTTGACGGCAGGAGAGCCCTCGATGGGCTCGACCACCACCAGCTTTTTGCTTTCCTCGTTAATTTCGAGGCGCATGCCAACGCCAGAGAGCTCTCCGGAGGTTTGGTTGCTCAGCGCTTGGTACTGCTCGCGATCCATGAAGCGAGTATAGGGATCATTGAGGAGCTCTAGTTCTTTGCGCAAGGCGTCGTAGGCCTGCTCTCGGGAGCTGTAATCTCGGCTGAGGAGGCGCTGACGGGCGGCCTGCCAGTCGGTTTGGTTGAAAGTGGCGTCGACGTACTCGCGATTAACGATTTGCCAAGCTTCGTCGAGGATGGCTTTGGGGCTCTCCTGGAGGGCTGCCCGAACCGAGTTGGTGACGCCAGGAATGAAAAGCGAGAGGGTTGCTGTGGTGGCGATCGCACCGCTGAAGAGTGCTATGTGAAAGATGTGGGGGTGCTTGGGGGTTCGATTCATGGAGAGTGCCGGGACGAGGGAAAAGTCAGTGACTGACGGTGGACTGAAAACCGCTATGGCTCGTGTAAGGCTGAGGAAATGAGGGTGCGCTCGCGATGGCCTGAAATGTAGTTTTCTGGACGCTTAGGGAAAAACTACTATCTTTTAACGGGCTTGTCTCACGATTATCAGGGGCCTTTTGGGCATGATTGGGGAGACAGGGTGTGAAGTTTCGATAAAAATCTCTTGGCCAGTAGACAAGATAGAAATTGGCTTCACGATAGCGAAGTTTGACTGAATGGTACGGGTAATCGTGTGACAGTTTGTTGAGCGTCTCGGAAAAGCGGTCCTGAAGTGGCGTCCTGAGGACGCTGGAGGCGCGATCGCCGAACTCGAGCTACCCTGAGTTGTTCTGCTTACCATAATGCCCAAGAATTCTCGATATGAACGCGATCGCTGTCACAAACGCGGCTTTTGGAAACGGATGGTCGCCCTGATCGCGATGATTTTGGGTCTGTGGCTGCTGACGGTAGGCGCAAGGCTGTTGCTAGCAGCGCGCCACCCAGTGGATGGCTACTTTGTGCTGGGGGGCAGCATCCGCCGGGAGATAGTGGTGGCGGATCTGGTGCGTCAGCGCCCGGAGATACCAGTTTTGATTTCCCAAGGGTCTGAGGCACCCTGCATTCGGGCGATTTTTCAGCGAGCTTTGGCACCAGCCGATCGCGTGTGGCTAGAAACCTGCGCCCAATCAACCTTTGGAAATTTTTTCTATGGCTTGCCGATTTTGCGGCGCTGGAGAGTCCATAAGGTCAAGCTGCTAACTTCGGCGACCCATCTGCCGCGAGCGAGGTGGATGGCGCAGATCTTGCTGGGGGCTCACGGGATATGGGTGGAGGTGGAAGTGGTGCCAGAAACCGGAATTCCGGGAAACCGGGAATCGTGGCTGAAGACGGCGCTGGATGTGACGCGTAGCCTGGGGTGGGCGGTGATCAGTCAGGGATGGCAGCCCCAGTGTGGGGCGGTAATGCCGCTAGCGACAGTCGATGGGAGAGTCGGGCGATCGCCGGCGGTCCGCTGCGAGCATCAAGGGCAATTAATTCCCTGAGGTGCTGCCCTAGAGCAATTGCTTCTCAGGGAATTAATTGACTCTAGGTGCCTGCTTCGATGGCTCCTTCGGCTTCGTGCACCAGCGATCGCAGGTCGTCGAGCAAGTCTGGTGAGGCCGAGGCCCAAAGTCCTCGCTGCTGGGCTTCTAGCAGCCGCTCTGCCATATCTCGCAGCGCCCAGGGATTTTTGGCTTGAATAAAAGCTTGTACCTCTGGGTCCAGAAGATAGGCCTCGGCGACGCCGGTGTACATGTGGTCCTCGACGCAGCGGGCTGTGGCGTCGTAGGCAAAGAGATAGTCCACGGTGGCCGCCATTTCAAAGGCCCCCTTGTAGCCGTGGCGCATCACGCCTGCGATCCACTTGGGGTTGACGACCCGCGAGCGGTAGACCCGCGCGATCTCTTGGCGCAGCGATCGCACCCGAGGACTTTCGGGCCGAGAGTGATCGCCAAAGTAGGTCTGGGGGTTGCGCCCCTGGATGGCCCGCACGGCGGCGGTCAGCCCGCCCTGAAACTGGTAGTAGTCATCAGAATCGAGGAGATCGTGCTCGCGATTGTCTTGGTTGTGCAGGACTACCTGCATCTGGCGCAGGCGATCGCCAAAGGCCTCCGGAGCTGCGCGGCCTTCCCCCTGGCGCGTGTAGGCGTAGCTGCTCCAGTTGATGTAGGCCCGGGCCAGATCGGCGTCATCTTGCCAGTTTTGGGCCTCAATGAGCCCTTGCAGACCGGCACCATAGGCACCGGGCTTGGAGCCAAAGACGCGGTACTGGGCACGGGTCTGGGCCTGGTCTGCGGGCAGGCCGGCTGCTTGCCAGCGCTGGGTTTCCTGATGGACCTGGGCTGCCAGGGGATTTTGATCGGGCGGCTCTGGCAAGGCGGCGATCGCCTCCACTGCTTGGTCGAACAGATCGATCAAATTTGGGAAGGCATCTCGGAAAAAGCCCGAAATCCGCAGGGTGACATCGACCCGAGGACGGCCCAACAGACTCACGGGCAACACTTCAAAGTCCACCACTCGCCGCGACGGCCCATCCCACACGGGCTGCACGCCCAGAAGGGCCAGGGCCTCAGCGATGTCGTCACCGCCCGTGCGCATGGTCGAGGTGCCCCACACCGACAGGCCAATGCTGCGGGGATACTCGCCGTTGTCTTGGACGTAGCGCTCGACCAGGGCCTCAGCAGCCTTGCGACCTACGTCCCAGGCGGTTTCGGTGGGCAGAGCGCGAATGTCCACGGAGTAAAAGTTGCGCCCGGTGGGCAGAACCTCTGGGCGGCCGCGGGTTGGTGCGCCGGAGGGGCCGCTGGGCACGTAGCGTCCATCGAGAGCCCGCAAAAACTGGGTGATTTCTTGGGAGGTCTGGCGGAGATTGGGCAAGAGATGGCGGCTGATCCAGGCCAGTTCGGTGGCCGTGGCGGTGCTGCTGGGTGCCCCTGGGGCGTCAGGCGCGATCGCCCGCCAAGCCTCCGCGAGGGTGGGTAAATTGCTCGAATCGTCGATGGGAGAGTCGACCAGAGCTTCCAAGAGACGAGCGGCGATCGCCTCCAAGATTTCCACGGCATCCCCCACCGTGCGCAAGGCTTCGGGCGATCGCGACCCGCTGGCCAAAATCTGGCGATCGCCCTCCGCAAGGCGTTCTCCCAAATCAGGCCCCAGGGGATCGGCCTCTAACCCTAGGTCTTGGGCGATCGCGCGGGTGAGGCCCTGGCGCTGGCGGGCCGGAGAGCGGGCGATCGCCACTGCCAAGTCGCGCAGCTGACGGCCCTGAGGACACTGGCCAAAAATGTGCAGCCCGTCGCGGATTTGGGCTTCCTTGAGCTCGCAGAGATAGCCATCGAGGGAGTTCAAGATCGCCGTCTCAAAGGCTGCCGCATCAACGGTGGAAGGCTGGCTGATGGGGCGATCGCCCTCGGTCAGGGCCTCGGCGAATTCCTCCAGTCCCAGATCGCGGTGGAGCTGCGCCTCGTCAATCACCTGCAAGAGGCGATCGCGAATCAGCGGCAGGCGCGTGGGGTCGAGGGTCTGGGCTTCGTAATACTCGTCCACGAGGTGCTCGACCTGCTGGAGCGGGCCGTAGAGCTCCGCTCGGGTCAAAGGCGGAGTCAGGTGATCCAAAATCACTGCCTGAGCGCGCCGCTTGGCCTGGGAGCCTTCCCCTGGGTCATTCACGATGAATGGGTACAGGTGGGGCATGGGGCCAAAAACCGCCTCGGGGAAACAGCTTTCGGCCAGGGCAACGCTCTTGCCCGGCAGCCATTCGAGGTTGCCGTGTTTGCCGAGGTGGGCGATCGCCTGGGCCCCAAAGCGCGATCGCAGCCAGTAATAGAACGCCAAATAGGTGTGGGGCGGCTCCAAGTCCGGCGCGTGGTAGTTCAGCGCCGGGTCGAGGTCATAGCCCCGGGCCGGCTGAATGCCGACAAACACGTTTCCTAGCCGAATGCCAGCGATCGCAAATTCTCCCTGGGGTGCGTAGCGATCCGGCGCTCCCCAGCGATCGCAAATGGCCTGCTGCACCGCCTCGGGCAGTCCAGCAAAAAAGCGCCGATATTCCGCCAGCGGCAGAGTGTCGATCACCGATGGCCGGCAGCCCTCCGGCAGCGAAAACTGTTGCCGCGCGTCCCACATCGCCTGATTTTCAGGGTCGTTGGTTCGGCCCGCCGTTAGCTGGGCGATCAGCTCCTCGCTCGATTGCGGCGGACTATCAACGCGGTACCCTGCGGCCTGCATTGCCGCCAAAACGGCCACGCAGCTAGCCGGGGTATCCAGCCCAACGCCGTTGGCTAGGCGACCGTTGCGGGTCGGGTAATTGGCCAGGACCAAGGCGACTCGGCGATCCGGCGGTGGGGTGTGGCGCAGATGCACCCAGGCTGCGGCCAGCGCCGCCACAAACTCCACGCGATCGCGCGCAGGCTCGTAGATGACGACGTCCGTTTCGAGGCGGGGGTGATGGGCCTGCACGGTCTTGAAGGAGACGGCGCGGCTAATGATGCGGCCATCGACTTCGGGCAGCGCCACATTCATGGCCGTGTCCCGAGGCGACAGTCCCCGCACCTGCGATCGCCACTGCTCCGCAGTCCCCCCGCTCAAGATCACCTGCAAGATCGGAACGTCGAGGGCCCGCCACAGATCCAGCTTGGGCTGCTCCGTCGAGAGCTTCGCTAGGGAAAAGCTCGTGCAGTTGAGCAGCAAATCAATCCTCGGCGCGTCCGATGGCCGGAAATGGGCCTCTAGCTCTTCTGGCAGATCGGGATCTTGCATGGAGGCGACAAAGACAGGCACCGGCTCGAGATTTTGGGCGGCGATCGCCTCACAGAGCGCATCGATGGGTGCCGTGTTGCCCGCCAGATAGTGCGCCCGGTAAAACAGCACCCCCACCCGAAACCGGGTCGAAGAATCACGCGCCTGGGGAGTCTGGAACGGATAGCGGCCCACTCGAGGCACCGGCTGGGGCGCCAGCGGCCTATAGGACAGTCCCAGCACTACCTGGGCCAGGTGCTGGAGTCCCTGGGCCAGGTTTTCGACGCCCCCTTCGGTGAAGTACTGCCACAGCTCGTGAACCGCCCGCAGGGGGACCGTCGAGAGACTCATCAAGTCTGGATCGGGGCGATCGTCCCCTGGCAGCACGATCAGGGCAATGCCGCGGTGCTCGGCCAGCTCCTGCACCACCTCTAGGCCGTAGGACCAGTAGGCTCGTCCCCCCAGCAGACGCAGCACGATGCCTTGGGCCTGCTCTAGGACGTCCTCGGCGTAGGTGTCGATGGTCAGGGCCTGCTGGAGCTGGAGCAAGTTTGCCACCCGCAGCGCCGGAAAATCCGACGGTAAATGGGGCAGGGCCTGGGCGATCGCCTGAATATCTGTGTCTGCTGCTGTCAGGATCACCAGCGGAGCGGGAGTTTGCTCCACAAAAATGACGCCCTCTGTATCCGGGGTCCAGCCGCCGGGAGTGGCTGCAAGGCGATGCATCGTAACCTCGTTAGTGTCGGGAGTGTTGGCGGTGTTTGTCAGAAATAGTCAGGACTTTTGCAGACGCCTGGGCGATTTTCCCAGGATTCTTGGATAAAAAAGCCTAGGGCTTCGCAAGAGGCACAATGCGTGAATCGACGGCCCAGCGATCGCGCTTCGAGCTCGGCAAGGTGTGCGCTGCTAGCCAGGAAGCAGGAGAATATGCCAGGGATAGGACTTGAGCTGACTTTCAGCCAGCGCGCCCATAAACTCCTGTTAAGATGTCCAGCGCACTATGGCACAGTAATAGATTAGGGGATTAAACGCTTCAAATTATTTCAGCCAGAAATTCTGAAGGCGATCGCGAGCTCGGTCCTGATGCTGGACGGCTGGCTGCGGGAGCCCCCATTGTTTCATTTCAGCCCTTCATCTTTATCAGACCGGCCCTCGTTGCTCTGTCGTTGAACGAATGAGTCTTCACCAGCATCAAACGCTGCATCAACCGCTGTCCCTTGAGCTTTGTAATCGCTTACGCAGCCTCCTGCAGCAAATGGTTCGCAACGCGGGCACGCCGACGATCGCCGTGAGTGAGCTTACCCTCGCCACTGCCAAGCTGGCAAAGGGTCGCCAGGACTGCGCGCCTTTGCCAGCTTTATTTACGCTGGTGATCTCTGCTGACTTCAGTGCGCTGCTGCTGGGCGATCGCCTCCCCGAAAACCCAGCCGATCTCTGCAAAGCGCAGATTACCTTTGAGCCCGAGGCGATCGCGAGCTTCGGCCATCAGCTGGCCGCCCACCTGAGCCGCACATCGACCCTGGCCAAGCAGCTCAAGCAGGCCCTGGCCGTCCTCGGAACCAACAATCCCCTGCATCAGAGTGAATTCACCCAGGAGCTCCTCGGCCTCCTGATGCAGCCGCCCCAGACGCCGATGGCCCAGTGCAGCTCCGACCAAAGCAGCTTCAAAACCATTGAAGCCGCTCTCCAACCGCAAGTGGAGCAGGAGCGCCTCCTCAACCAAGTCATCACCCAAATTCGCCAAAGCCTCGAGCTGCCGGTGATTTTGGAGACGGCAGTCCAGCAGGTGCGGCACTTTTTGGTGGCCGATCGCCTGGTGATCTACCAGTGCCAGCGCCAGACCGGTGTGCCGGAGGCAGGCATCGTCTACGAAGCTCGGGTCTCGGCCAGCGTCGGCTCGATTTTGCATGTGGTCGAGTCCAACACCTGCCTCAAACCGTCCACGGAGTGCCACGAAAAATATCGCCAGGGAACGGCTGTGGCGATCGCCGACACCGAGGTCTCCTACGCCGACCTGCCTTGTCTCCTGGAACTGGTGCGGCGGCATCAAATTCGCGCCAAGCTCGTCGTCCCGATCGTGCTCCAAGACGAGCTGTGGGGCCTGCTGATTGCCCATCAGTGCCAGCCCCGGGTCTGGACCGAGACCGAGCAAGCCTTTCTCAAGCACACGGCTGAGCATCTCGCCATCGCCATTCAGCAGGCGTCTCTCTACGCTCAGCTCCAGCAGCAGCAGCAAACCCTCAAGCAGCGGGTCATCGAGCGGACCCAGGAGCTCTACGACACCCTCCAGCTGGCTCAGTCCGCCAACCAGGCCAAAAGCGAGTTTCTGGCGACGATGAGCCACGAGCTGCGCACGCCCCTCACCTGCGTGATAGGTATGTCGGCGACCCTGCTGCGATCGACCCTGGGGGAACTGACCCCCAAGCAGCGCGACTACCTCAAAACCATTCACAGCAGCGGCGAGCACCTGCTCAGCCTCATTAACGACATCCTGGACCTGTCCCAGGTGGAGTCGGGCAAGGCTTTCTTGACCATCAGCGAATTTTCCCTCAGCCGCTTGGCCCAGCAGGTGATGCGCGCCATCGAGGAAAGAGCCCAAAGCCACCAAGTGCAGCTCATTCTGGACTTGCGCCTGGAGGCATCCCGTAGCCGCTTTGTGGCGGATCAGCGGCGCGTCCGTCAGATCCTGCTGAACCTGCTGAGCAACGCAATCAAGTTCACGCCGGACGGGGGCCAGGTGATTTTGCGGGTGTGGCGTGAGGGCGAGACGGCGGTGCTCCAGGTCGAAGATACGGGAATCGGCATTCCGGAGCATCAGCGGCCCCTGCTGTTCCAAAAATTTCAGCAGCTCGACACGTCCTACCGGCGAAAGTACGGGGGAACGGGCCTGGGTCTGGCCCTCACAAAGCAGCTGGTGGAGCTGCACCGGGGCTGGATCAACGTGGAGTCGTCGGTGGGGGTGGGCTCGACCTTTACGGTGCACCTGCCGGCCCAAACGCGCGCCTCAAGCTCGGCGATCGCGCCTCCGTCGTCCTTTCGGGAGCAGCCCTCGGAGCCGCTCCAGGGCAACATCGTGCTGATCCAAGAGCACGAAGAGAGCGCGATGCTCATCTGCGATATCTTGACCGCCGCCGGTTATCAGGTGGTGTGGATGGTGGAGGGCATCACGGCTCTCAAGCAAATTGAGATTTTGCAGCCAGCGGCCGTGATTACCGACACGCAGCTGCCCAGCATCGACGGCGATGAGGTGATTCGGTATTTGCGCAGCGTCACCCTTCTGCGGGATCTGCGAATTTTGGCCCTGGTGTCCAAGGCGACCCCTGCTGACTACGTGGCCTACCTGGAAATGGGAGCGGACGACTATCTCACCAAGCCCATTCACCCCGAGCAGCTGCTGATCAAGGTGAATGCGCTGATGAGCCTGACGGTGCCGCCGGTGATGACCCTGGGCCGGACCTCGACGCCCTGAAACCGGCGATCGCGGCAGGACCGAGATTCTTGCTAGAGTGGCAAAGCACTGTGTGGAAGGGTCTGATTTATGGTGTTGCCCGAGGGGTCTTTGGCGCTGCTAGAAACGCTCCGTGGTGGCTTGGTGGTGTCCTGTCAGGCGCCCGCCGATTCGCCGCTCTATGAACCGTCAGTGATCGCGGCGATCGCCCAGGCGGCGGTGCTGCGGGGCGCGGTGGGCGTGCGCATCGACACCCCAGCCCACATCGCGGCGGTGCGCCAGCGGGTCCAGGCTCCGATCATTGGGCTGTGGAAGCGGCAAATTCCGGGCTGCGAGGTCTATATCACGCCCCAGTTTGAGCATGCTCGGGCTGTGGCCGAGGCGGGGGCAGACATTATCGCCATCGACGCGACGCTGCGGCCCCGGCCCGCCGGGGAAACGGTGGTGGAGCTGATCGGCCAAATTCACGACTCTCTGGGCAAGCTGGTGATGGCCGATGTGGACACGCTGGAGGCGGCGATCGCGGCGGTCGAAGCGGGCGCTGACCTCGTGGGAACGACCCTCTACGGCTACACGCCAGCGACGGCTGGCCAGACGCCGCCGGGCTGGGAATTGCTGAGCCAGATGACGCTCCTGGGGAAACCGGCGATCTGCGAGGGCGGCGTGGCTTCTCCGGAGATGACCCGCAAGGCCCTGGACCTAGGGGCCCACGCGGTGGTGGTGGGGACGGCGATCACGGGAATTGACTTGCAGGTGCAGGCCTACTGCCGGGCGATCGCCCCGGCGGAGGATCACCGGCTCTAGGCCTGGCGCTTGAGAATGATCATGTCGCTGCCCACGATGGGGCTGCGCGCCACCAAATCCCCCTGCCGATTCACCAGCCGCAGATAGTCAAAGCGGAGGTCCTGGGCCTGGCGCTGGAGGGCGCTGGCCAGGCGGTCTTGCTCCGTGACGGAGAGGCTGTACCAGCGATCGCTGAGGGAGACCACCAGCCGATGGGTAGCTTCGTTGATTTGCAGCGACTCGATCAGGTCGGGGACGTAGCGATCGCTGATGGCCACCAAGGGCGATCGCACGCTAGCAAGAAACTGCTCCTCAGGGGACAGCATCGGCTCGGGCACTAACTCAGGTAGGGCCGGGACGTCCTCGGCCGCAGGCTCGGTAGGTTCCTCCGGCAGGACAGCGACGGGAGCCGGCGTCTCGGGAGCCGTCAGCGTCGGCGGCGCGGTCAAGGTCGGCGGAGCTGGTTGGCTTATGGGGGCGGGGCGCTGGACCGGGGGAACTCGGACCACGTCAGGCGATCGCCCTGGACTGCCCGAAAAGAGCGACGACAAGATCCACAGCGCCAGGAAGATCGCGCCCGCCACGATCGCTGATAACGTCCGGTCGGATAGATTTTCGGTGGCAGACTGGGGCAGACGCGATCGCACCTGAGTCAGCAGCTTTTGCCACCAGGCCTGAAAGCGCTCGAGCCAGGGCCGCAGCTGCGATCGCCATCGGCCAATCTGCTGCTCCCAGTCAATGGAGGTGCCGCTCGGGCTGCCTGACTGGGGAGGGCCGCTGGCTTCCAGCTTGGCGATCGCCCCCTGCAAGGCCTGCACCGTCAGCCGCAGCACATTCAGGGCCTGGGTCCGCAGCACCGGCTGCGCTTTCTGCCAAGTGGCTTGGGCCTGGGTCAGGAGCTGCGCTGCAGGATTCTCCCCCTGACGCTGGGGTGAAGACTTGGGGGGTTCAGGTTGCGAAAATCCGGGCTCTTTGGGTTCTTCAGTCATGTCTGCCGCTCACCATTCGCCTTTGCACAGCTATATACCAGCATACGAGGAACCGGAAACTGCCGGGAGCCCCCTTGCTATGATGTTTCTGGCTTTTTGGGGCTGGGGGTAAACGGCGATCGCCGATCGCGCCGCCCTGCCAATTTTGAATCCTGGGGCACTCCAGGGGATTCTCCACCATCACAGCATTGGTCAACTCGTCTGGGACTACCAACACATCATGGGACTCAAGCGCCGTCGTTTTCTAGGCCTCGGTGGTGGCATTTTGGGGGGCGTGGGCCTCTCGATGATAGGCCACCGACTGCTGGCTGATTCAGCCCCAGTCCCGACAAGGGGGCCAGCCCCTTCGCCCCTGCCTGAACCGGTGCCGAGCCCTGTGGCCTCGCCAGCCCCTGCGGGCCTGTTTGCGCCGGCTCGGGGAGATGTGCGCATCGTGGTGATCAGCGATCTCAACAGCCAGTACGGCTCCACTGACTATGACCCCGAAGTCGACCAGGCGATCGCCTTTACCCCGGACTGGCAGCCCGATCTGGTGCTCTGCGGGGGCGACATGGTGGCAGGACAGTCCGCTTCCCTCAGCCGCGCCCAGATCGAAGCGATGTGGGCCGCCTTTGATCAGCACGTGGCGGCGCCGCTGCGCCGCGCCCAGATTCCCTTTGGCTTCACGGTGGGCAACCACGACGCCTCCGCTGCCCAGTCTGGTGGCCAGTACAGTTTTCAGCAAGAGCGCGACCTAGCCGCCGCCTACTGGAATGCGTCCCAGCACAATCCTGGCCTGACCTTTGTCGATCGCGCCCAGTTTCCCTTCTATTACACCTTTGCCCAAAAGAATATTTTTTATCTCGTCTGGGATGCGTCGGCCAGCCGCCTGTCGGCGGAGCAGCTTGCCTGGGTGGAGCGCAGCCTCGCCAGCGAAGCGGCCCAGTCAGCCACCCTGCGCATCGCCATTGGTCACCTGCCGCTGTACGCGGTGGCGGTGGGCCGGGACAGGCCAGGGGAAATCCTGGATGATGCGGACAGACTGCGATCGCTCCTCGAGCGCCACCGGGTGCACACCTACATCAGCGGCCACCACCACGCCTACTTCCCCGGCCATCGGGGCAGCCTACAAATGCTCCACGCGGGGGCCATGGGCGGCGGACCGCGCCCGCTCCTCAACAGCAACCTTGCCCCGTTCAAGACGCTGACCGTCGTAGATGTTCGCCTCGCCGAAGCCGACACGGTGTACACCACCTACGATCTGAGAACTTGGCAAGTGGTCGATCAGCAGACTCTGCCCCGGCTGGTCGTCGGCCCCAATGGCTGGATCCTGCGCCGAGACGTCGAAGAAGCCAATCTCAGCGCCGCAGAGCGTGCCGCTGCGGGGTTGACTCCCTGAGGTTAGAGAAACTTGGGATACGCGGCTTCTCCGGGGAATCTTGGAGAGAGGGCGAAGAAGCGGCAAACTTTCACGAAAACTTCTAATAAAAAACCGCTTCTCCCCAGAGAATAGAGAAGCGGTTGCCTTGGATGAATGAGGTTCCTACAAACAAGATAGACAACCCGCTTGTCAATGGTTTGACACTGGTGTGACAAGGGTGTGTCAGGGTGCATTTTTCCCGCTTTGGGGAGACGATGGAGCAAAACCCATCCCTCTGAAAACGCTGAAGCGCTGGCTGGCAGGCGATCGCCCCGTAGAATTACGCAGACATTAGATTCTAGATTGCTAGAAAAACCTTGGGAGCAGTTCGCTTCCAAGGCTTTTCTGTTGATGCAGGGGTGGGTGACTAGCGCGCTTTCATGTCGGCGATCGCGCTGCGAGTCATAGAGGCGATCGCCTGATCCGTTGCCTTCGGCAGGTGATAGTACTTGCCGCCGGCGGTTTTGGCCAGCTCTTTGGCAAATCCCGTGGAGATGAACTTATTCTCGGTGTCGATGACCAGCAGCTGGATACCCAGGCCGCGAATGCGTCCCGCGATCTCCAGCAGCTCGCCCTTGATGTCTGGCTTTTCGCCCTCCATCATCACCTCGCCCAGGGAGCGCGCCAGCGGGATATTCCCCCGCCCGTCGGTAATGGCCACGATCACCACCTGGCCTACGTCCCCGGTTTGCTGAGCATTCATGCCGACCCGCACGGCCTGGGTCAGGCCGTGGGCCAGGGGCGAACCGCCGCCGCAGGGCAGCCGGTCCAGACGTCGCCGCGCCGACGCGATCGATCGCGTGGGGGGCAGCAGCACTTCGGCCTGCTCGCCCCGGAAGGGAATCAGGGCCACCTGGTCGCGGCTCTGGTAGGCCTCGGTGAGCAGCTGCATCACTGCGCCCTTAGCCGACTGCATCCGGTTCAGGGCCATGGATCCCGATGCATCCACCACAAAGACCACCAGCGCGCCCGATCGCCGCGCCAGCCGCTTCGAGCGAATGTCGGGCTGCTCCACGATCACCCGGCGCTCCGGGTTGCGCAGGCGCCGCGCCTTTTGGTAGGGGGCGGCGGCGCGCAGGGTGGCGTCCACTGCGATGCGCCGCACAGGCCCCTTGGGCAGCATAGGCTTCACGTAGCGGCCCCGGTCCTCGGTAAACATGAGGCTGCGAGCCCCCGACTTGCCGCGCCGCTGGGCCATCTGGGCGAAGTACAGGACCGTCGGATCGAGAATCACGCCCTCCGGGTCAAAAACAAATTCTTCTGGAACGCTGGGGGGGTCTTCGGGCTCCTCGGTGTCCTCGTTTTCGCTCTCGTCCTCGGTTTGATCGTCCTCGTCCTGATCTTGGTCGGTGGGCTCGTCCGGGTTGTCCTGGTTGGCAGGGGGTGGCGGCGGCGGTGGCGGTGGCTGCTCCTCGGGCGGCGTCTCGATGACTGTTGCCCGGGGAATAATCACCAGCTCGACGGCCCGTCGCAGGTCGTCGGCGCTGACCTGGGTGCGGCCATCGAGGGCGGCGCTGGCCTTGGCCACCCGCACGGCGAAGAGCTCGGCCCGGTGTCCCTGGACGCGACCGCGCACGGCCTCGTTCACCAGGTAGGTGATTTGGTCTTGGGAAATCTGGACATCCTTGAGCCACTCGCGGGCCAGGATGATTTGGGTTTTGAGACTTTCGGTGTCTTCTTCGTACTGCTCGAGGAAGGCGGTGGGGGAGTTGGCGTAGCTGGTGGCCTGCTCGACGGCGGCCACCCGATCATCGAGGCCCAGCACCATGTCGGCGGAGAGGGCGATCGCAAATCGGTCGAGGACGTGCTCCCGCAGCGCCCCTTCCTCGGGGTTGTAGGTGGCAATCAGGATCGGCTTGCAGGGGTGCTGGACGCTGATGCCTTCTCGCTCGATCTGGTTGCGGCCGTCGCTGAGGGCGCCCAGCAGCAGGTTGGCGATTTGGTCGTCGAGGAGGTTGATTTCGTCAACGTAGAGGACGCCTCGGTGGCCTTCGGCCAGCAGTCCTGGCTGAAAGACGGTTTCGCCGCGCTTGATGGACTGGGCGACGTCCACAGAGCCCAGCAAGCGGTCCTCGGTGACGCCCAGCGGCACCTGAACAAAGGGAGCCGGAACGACTTGGGTCGGCGCTTCGGTGGGGCGATCGCCATACTCAGCGGCGGTTTGGTCGTCCCATTCCGAGGGCAGGTTGGGATCGCAGTTGAGGGAGCCTTGGACGATTTCGATGGGGGGCAGCAGGGCGTGAATTGCGCGCGCCATCACGGATTTGGCCGTGCCGCGTCGACCCGAAATGATGATGCCGCCAAGGCCTGGATCCACCGCCGACAGCAGCAGGGCGACCTTGATCGCTTCCTGGCCGACGACGGCTGCGAGGGGAAAGGTTAGGGGTGCAGAGCGACTGAGCACAGACATCCTTTTCGTTGACGGAGTTCCAGTACTCCAGCATACCAAGAAGCGCCCAGCCCTTGGGCTGCTGGCTTTTGGCTGGATTGGCGAATTTGGCGGGAAAAGGGGCGATCGCCCTGCGAAGAGCGGTGGTCTGCTCTAGGATCAAGAGCATTGGGCTTCGATCCAGTACTTCAACGATTTTCGGCACAACACGGCACATACAGAAATCATGGCTGAGCACTCTCCCACAGCAACCCCCGAAGCAACTCCGGTCAACTTTGCCAAGCGCATTCGCAACTTTGCCACGGTGCTGGTGGCTGTTTTCCTGAGCGTGAGTGTCTTCCTGGGGCTCCAGACCGCCAACCCGTCCTCTTCGCTGACGGCCCTGGCAGAGTCGGCGATTCCTCTAGAGGCTGCCCTCACCAGCAATAAGCCTACCCTGATTGAGTTCTACGCCAACTGGTGCACGAGCTGTCAGGCCATGGCCGAGGATATGGGCGAGCTGAAGCAAACCTACGGCGATCGCATCAATTTTGTGATGCTGAATGTCGATAACAGCAAGTGGCTGCCTGAGATGCTGCACTACCGTGTCGATGGCATTCCCCAGTTTGTGTTCCTCGATGCCCAGAGCGAAACCCTGGGCAGCACCCTGGGCGAGCAGCCCAAGGCCATCATGGCGGCCAACCTAGAGGCGCTGCTTTCTGGAGAGGCGCTGCCCTATGGCCAAGCCAGCGGCCAAACCTCTGCCTTTGAGGCGCCGGTGACCGCAGCGGGTGGCCAAAGCGATCCGCGCAGCCACGGCAGTCAGGTGGTGGCGAACTAGAGGCTGCGACGGCTGAAATTTTGCAAGTGCGCGATCGCCCCTTGCTTCCCGTCAAAGGCTCGGGAGGCAAGGGGCTTTTGCGTGGGGACAGAGTCGCTAGCGCAGCGATCGCCGCACCGAAGCGCTGATCAGGTCGACCATGAAAGTCAATGCCATGAAGCACAGCAGCGTTGACAGCAGGCCAGGATAGTCGAAGTTGCTGAGCTGCTCGGTGAGGCGGCGGCCCAGACCCCCGGCCCCCACTAGCCCCACGATCACGGTGGCCCGGATGCACACTTCCCAGCGGTAGAGAATGTAGGCCAAAAAGCGCGGCAGGGTATTGGGCAGCAGGCTGTAGAAAATGATTTGCCCCCGGGAGGCGCCCAGGCTGTGCAGGGCGCGGGCGGGACGCTCATCGAGATTTTCGATCACTTCGGCCATCAGGCGACCGAGCACCCCCAGGTTGTAGAGACCGAGGGCGATCGCCCCCGGCAAGATGCCGGGAAACAGCACAAACAGCAGCACCAGCGCCCAGATCGGCGGCGGAATCGCTCGACTGACCAGCAGCACCAGCCGGGTGGTCACCAGCACGGCCATTCCTCGCAGCCAAGCCGCGCGATCGCCCGCCTCCGGCCGGAAGAGGCCGCCGGGGAGCAGGAGATTTTGGGCGGCCCAGAAGGACAGAAAAATCGCCACGGCCCCCGCCCAGCTCATGGCGACAATGGACATCGCCAAGGTCTGAAGCGACAGCTCCAACAGGTCCCCGGCTTGGGAAAAGTCCGGCGGAAAGGCGGTGGCCGCGATATCTGCCAGCAGGGCCTGGGTGCGCGGCGACCATAGCTTGCTAAAGTCGGCCCCTACATAGAAAAACGAGAAAATAACCAGCCCAACGGTCCCTATCCAGGAAGCGCGCAAGATCCAGTCTGCCTCCCGGCGCGGCTGGCGGCGCTGGAGCTTGCCGACATTCAGATCCAGGCGGCTGGGCGCCCCGATGCGACGGCGCAGAATTGCGCTCCAGGCGTCGATGGCGCCGCTCAGCAAAATCAAGGCGATAAAGAGGGTCCAGAGCTGGCTGTAGCGCAGGGACTTTAGGCTCAAGAGGAGCTGGTAGCCCAGGCCCCCGGCCCCGATCACGCCGAGAACTGCGGCCGATCGCACCGAGCACTCAAAGCGATAAAAGCCGTAGGACAGCAAGCTCGGGAAAGCCTGGGGCAAGATGCTGTAGAGAAAGGCGCTGATGGGGGAGGCGCCGCTGCTGAGGAGCGTTCCCAGGGGAGCTCGGGGGGTCTCGTCGAGCAGCTCAGAAAAAACTTTGGCGGTGATCGCGCCGAAGGGAAGGGCGATCGCCAAAATGGCCACCAGCGGATCGAGGCCAAAAATATTGACGAAAAACAGGCCCCAGATCAGCTCGTGGATGGCGCGAGGCACGGCCAAAGCCCCGCGCAGCGCCACCCAGATCATCTGGGCGCGGCGGGGATGGGTGGGCCAGACCGACTGCCACCAGACCTCTGAGCAGAGTACGCCGCCCACCAGGCCAATAGCGGCGCTGAACACCGTGCCGCAGACGGCGTAGCCCAGGGTTTTTAGGGAGGCGTCTAGGGCGATCGCCACAAACTCCGGCGACAGGTCCGGGCGCAGAGCCGCTGCCCAAAATTCCTGCACCAGAGACCAGCCCCCCTCGTTGACCACGTCGCGGCTGAAGATCCCGGTTTGGGCGATCGCCGCGCCGATGGCAACCAGGGCGATCGCCCCCCATAGGTTCCGCAGGGTCCAGCGCTGGGGGCGCGGCAAAGCAGAGAGATCGAATTCAGCGCTCATAAGCGGTACAGCTCGGTCACCATCTCCTCTGTGACCGCTGGCGCTGGAGCGTCAAACATCACCTGACCCTGGCGCAGACCCACAATGCGATCGCAGTGGCTGCGGGCAAAGGCCACGGAGTGCAGCGTCGTCACTAGCGTAGTTCCCAGGTCAGCGCTCAGGCGGCCCAGCAAGTCCATGACCTCCCGCGATCGCTCCGGGTCTAGGCTAGAAATGGGCTCATCGGCCAGGATGGCTTCGGGATTTTGAACCAAAACGCGGGCGATCGCCACCCGCTGCTGCTGGCCGCCCGACAGCCGATCTGTGCGTTCGTAGAGCTTCTCGGGGATGCCCACCTGGCCCAGCACTTGGGCCGCCCGCTCCACCTCCTGGGGAAACACCAGGGACAGAGCCGACTTCAGCAGGGACCAGCGCCCCAGGTTGCCTGCGTTCACGTTGTGGATCACCCGCAGATTGTCCACCAGGTGAAACTGCTGGTAGATCGTGCCGATGCGGCGCTGGACCTGACGGCGCGATCGCGCCTTGAGGTGGGCCAGGTTTCGGCCCAAGGCCCACACCTCCCCGGTCGTCGGTGCCTGGGATCCATTTAGGAGGCCCAGCAGCGTGGACTTGCCAGCGCCGCTGGGGCCTACCAGCGCCAGCCGCTCCCCGGCCCGCACCGTCAGGCTGACCTCCCGCAGCGCCTCGAACCCTCCAAAGCGCACGCCCACCTGCCGCAGCTCGAAAATGACGCTGCGATCGGCTGCTGGCGCCGCCGCCTGACTGTGGGGTTCCTGCACCGCTCTCTCTGGATTCATGACCTAGGAAGTTGATCCGTGAACTACTTGATCTTGCCGATTTGGCGACCGACCGCCTCGATTTGGGCGTAGTTCTTATTCTCCGTTGGGATAAACTTCTGAGCCCCAAACAGCTCCAAAATTTCCTTTTGGTCTGGGTCGGCCGGGTCGAGGCTCAGCAGCGCGGCCTGGACCTTGTCCACGAAATCCGCGCCGTAGCGCTCTTTCACCGCCGGATTGATTACCCAGTGGTAGTCGTAGTAGGTGGGCGTCCGCCAAATGACCTGGACCTTGCTCGTGTCGATCGCGCCCTCTTTCAGACGGCTTTCCCACACCTGCTCATTGAGCGCTCCGACCTCGTAGGAGCCTGCGGTCACCAGCTTGATCGTCGCGTCGTGAGAATCCGAAAAGCCCGGCTCTCCCTTGAAGTCTTCAAGTTTGACCCCGGCCTGCTGCAAGAAGTACTGGGGCATCAAACGGCCTGAGGTCGAGGACTCGCTACCAAAAGTGAAGGAGCGCCCCCTCAGGGCATAGAGTCCTTGCAAATCCTCAAAAGGCTGAAGATCTGAGTTTTTGTTGGCAATAAAAACGCTGCGAAATTCGGCGTCGATGTCTCGCTGCGCTAGGGCTTCGGCTCCGGGAACCTGCAAACGAGCCTGCACCCCTGTGAGCCCCCCAAACCAGACCATGTCTAGGTCTCCGACTTTGAAGGCCGTCACGGCGGCGGCGTAGTCGGTGACGGGCTTGTACTCCACCGGCACTCCCAGCTTGGCTTCTAGGTAGGTGGCTAGCTTGCCGTAGAGCCGCTGGAGCTTCTCGGGGTCTTGATCAGGAATTGCCCCGGTAGTGAAGGTGCGGACTGCTTCTCCCTGGGCATTGGGTAAGGGACTGCTGGCGGAACCTCCCTCCGGTGAGGACGAGCAGGCTGCGAGAGGCAGCAGGAGACTGACTAAACTGGCTAGTAATAGACGTTTCATAGGTTATTTGCGATCGCTCACCCACAACAGAACAGGCGGTTAGCGGCTGTGGCCTAGCACCTCGGTCTTGCGCGGACCCCAGCCTTCTCTAGAAATTGGCCAATCCTGAGCATACGCCAAAGCAATCAAAAGCGATCGCTCCCTTGCAGAAAGCGATCGCCCGCAAAATTTGGCTGGGTGAATCCAGTCCCTAGTAGGTGTAGTAGTAGCCCGAGGGATACTCGACTCGCCGATAAATGACCCGCCCGCGCCGAGAGCCGTTGATTTCGGAATTGATAATGGTGGGGTTGATCAGCGTGGAGTCGTTGATCTCGGAGTTGATGATGGTCGGGTTGACCAGGGTGCCGCGGCCGTAGGGGTTGTAGTCGTAGCGGGAGCTAGAGCTGTTGCTGACGCAGCAGACGACGCCACCGCGCGATCGCGTGCCGGTGGGGCGATTGGGGTCGATGGACAGGTCTACAGACGTGCTGCGGCTGCTCGGGCGGATCGTCGCTGGATAGGGCCGATAGTTTTCGTAGCGGCCATAGCGATCGTAGGAATCGTAGTCATCACCGATGATGATTTTGACCTCGGCGGAGGCCGGGGCGATCGCGCTCCCGAGCAGGGCCACTGTGGTCAGCAGCGCAATGCCCAAAGACTTCTGGGCCGACAGACCGGGCGATCGCAAATGGGGCAGTCTCACCATGATTGGCTCCTAATTAACAAGTGCATAGCGATCCCAACAGTGGCGCACACGTGCTCTGACATTTGATACCGAAGGTCTGAGGGCGGAGAGACTCAAACTCGGGATGAGAGCTGACCTTGAGCTTAGCGGCTCGGCTCCAAATGGACTTCGTGCAACAGACTCATCCACTTGGGCGATCTGACGGGCGTCTGCGGCTCGGTCAGTATCCCGTCGTCCGCAAATTCTGGGAGAACTCGCTCAATAAGACCTTCAAAGAGAACCTCTGGTTCCCGGAAAAATCCCAGGATCAGAGAAGCCTGCGGGCCGCTGGAACTGGCTTGAGACTACTCTCAGTCTGGATTAGCCCGCGCTTTTCCTAGGCGCTCAGGGCCGCCGGTGCCGCTGCCGGGAGCGATCGCGCCAGGCGATTGAGAGCGTTCATGTAGGCGAACGCCGCTGCGACCACGATGTCCGTATCCGAGGCCTGCCCGATAAACAGCCGGTCCTCGTGGCGCAGGCGCACCGTCACTGTCCCTAGGGCGTCAATTCCCTCCGTCACAGACTGGACCGCAAACTCCACCAGATGGTTGGGGATTTTCACCAGGCGATTGATCACTTGGTACACCGCATCCACGGGGCCGGTGCCCACCGCTGCCTCGGTCAAAATTTCGCCGGTGGGAGTGACGATGGTGACCGTAGCCGTGGGACAGGTGCAGTCGCCGCAGGTCACCTGGACGTGCTCGAGGCGGAAGCTAGGCTCTGCGTCGGCCTGGACTTCGTCCCGGGCGATCGCCTCCAAATCCCAGTCGGTAATGTCTTTTTTCTTGTCGGCCAGCTCCTTGAAACGGTGGAAAGCCCGATTGAGCTCCTCTTCTGCCAGCTGAAAGCCCAGCGTCTGCAAGCGCGTTCGGAAGGCGTTGCGGCCGGAGTGCTTGCCCAGAACGATCTGGTTTTCCATCAGGCCAATGGTGGCCGCGTCCATGATTTCGTAGGTTTCGCGGTGCTTGAGGACGCCGTCTTGGTGAATGCCGGACTCGTGGGCAAAGGCATTGGCGCCGACGATCGCCTTGTTGGGCTGGACGCTCATCCCTGTGGCCTGGGACACCATCCGCGACGAGCGGTAGAGCTCCTGCGGATTGATCCGGGTCAGGGGCTCGGTGTGGTCGGCGGGCCGGCCCAAAATCGGGTTGAAGTAGGCCTGCCGCACGTGCAGCGCCATGACGACTTCCTCGAGGGCAGCATTACCGGCCCGCTCGCCAATGCCGTTGATGGTGCACTCGACCTGGCGCACGCCGCTCTCGATGGCGGCCAGGGCGTTGGCGGTGGCGAGGCCGAGATCATTTTGGGTGTGGATGGACAGGATCACCTGATCGATGCCCGCGACGTTTTGGCGGACGCCTTGGATCAGGGCTTCGATTTCCTTGGGGGTGCGGTAGCCCACGGTGTCCGGAATGTTGATCGTGGTGGCCCCAGCGGCGATCGCCCGCTCCAGCACCTGATACAAAAAGGCGGGCTCTGATCGCGTGGCGTCCATGGGTGAAAACTCAACATCTGCCACGAAGCCCTTGGCGTAGGCCACCATTTCGCCGGTCAGGGCCAGCACTTCGGCCCGGGACTTGCGCAGCTGGTGCTCCAGATGAATATCCGAGGTGGAGAGAAACACGTGAATGCGCGGATGGGCGGCGGGTTTGAGGGCCTCGGCTGCTGCTTCGATGTCCTTGGGTACGGCTCGGGCCAGGCTGCAAATGATCGGGCTGTCGGGGCGGCCGCCCACCTCCCGCGCGATCGCCTGGACGGCCTCAAAGTCGCCGGGACTCGACACCGCAAAGCCAGCCTCGATCACATCAACGCCCAGTAGAGCCAGTTGATGAGCGATCGCCAGTTTTTCGCCCACGTTTAGGGTGGCGCCGGGAGACTGCTCGCCGTCGCGCAGGGTGGTGTCAAAGATGATCACTCGATCGGACTGAGGTTGATGGCTCATACTGACTCCTTTTAATTGAGGGGAGTGATGGAAGGGCGGCTGAGGACTTGGAGTCGCTCGGTGGGCGATCGCCCATGGCTAGGCGTTTGCTCACCAGTCTCAGCTACTCGCTTTGGATATTGTATACAAAAATCGTATACAATATCCACATGAATCTCAACGACCTTGCCGCCACTGTGCTTCAGCAGCAGCGCAGCACGCCCGATCTAATCGCCGATGCCCTGCGTCAGGCCATCCTGCACGGCATCTTTCAGGAAGGGGAATCCCTGCGCCAAGACCAAATCGCGACCAAGTTTGGGGTGAGCCGCATTCCGGTTCGAGAGGCCCTGCGCCAGCTCGAAGTCGAGGGACTGGTCACCTTCTACACCAACCGAGGCGCCACGGTTTCGGTCCTCTCGCCCGCAGAGGCCCAGGAGCTGTGCGAAATTCGCGCTGCCCTGGAAACTACGGCCCTGCGGGTGGCGCTGCCCCAGCTCCAGGCCGAAGATTTGCAAAAGGCCGAGACGCTGCTGGCCGCCACGGACCAGGCGACGGATGTGGGCCGCTGGTCAGAGCTGAACTGGGAATTTCACGCCACGCTCTATGCCCCGGCCCATCGGCCCCGCCTGATGACCATGCTGAAGGCCATCCACGTGAACATGGATCGCTATGTCCGCCTGCAAATGAGCAAAATGCACTACCTGGAGCGATCGCAGAGAGAGCACTACCAGCTCTTGGCCGCCTGTCGCCAGCAAGACACCCCTGGCGCGATCGCCCTGCTAGAGGCTCACATCACCGAAGCGGGCCAGCAGCTTGTCGCCTATCTAGAGCAGTGCCCCAAGGGCCGGTGAGCGCAGTGATCTCAGCAGGCGATCGCCCCTTTTCTGGATCTGGTGCCCAAGGCTGGCCTCAAAGGCGCTCGACGCGGCACAGTAGAAGCAGCAAACCAGATTGAGAACGCCTATGCTGTCGGTCAAATCGATCCTGCCCACCTCGAATCAGCCCCCCAAAGGTGTGATTGTCGCCCTCCACGGCTGGGGCGCGAACGCTGCGGATTTGGCCGGACTGGTGCCTTTCTTGGGCTTGGGCGATTATCAGTTCCTGCTGCCGGATGCCCCCTTTCCCCACCCCTACGCCGCTGACGGCAAAATGTGGTATGACCTGGAAAGCGACCAGTACACCGGCATTACTGAGAGTCGCCAGCTGCTCCATGACTGGCTGCGATCGCTCGAAGGCGAGACCGGCGTGCCCCTCGATCGGACCTTTCTCAGCGGCTTCTCCCAGGGCGGCGCGATGACCCTCGATGTGGGGCTGCAGCTGCCGCTAGCGGGGCTCCTTTCCCTCAGCGGCTACCTCCACCCGGTGACCCAGCCTCTGGCCGATCCGGTGCCGCCCGTGCTCGTCGTCCACGGCCGCCAGGATGCCGTCGTTCCCTTGCGAGCTGCCCACCACGCCCGGGAGGACCTCACCCAGCGGGGGGTGAGCGTGCAGTACGAAGAATATGACATGGGTCACGAAATCCAGATGGTGGTGCTAGAGCGAATCAAGGCATTTATCGAGGCCCAGAGCGCCGCCTGGGCAAATTGACCCGGGGACTTAGCGCCGACCAATTGAAACACTTGATGACCTTTTCCGGGAAGGGGTAGGGATTTCAGATAAAATTAAAGCCTGAGGCGAGTTTCCTGCCCGCTGCTCAGCAAAGCAAGTGAACTGAAAGCGCGGAGGATAGGAGGTGCGGAGCCATGACAACTGCCAATTTTTCCCATAAGGACGTTGCTGAAATTACCGAAGCAGAGGTGGCTGCCCTAGCCAATCGCTTGGAAGATGATGATTACAGCAGCGTATTCGAGGGGCTAGAAGACTGGCACCTGCTGCGAGCGATCGCCTTCCAGCGTCCAGAACTGGTTGAACCCTACATTCACCTACTCGACCTAGAAGCCTACGACGAAGCGTGAAAGGTCGGCGAATTCTCCTAGGCCTCGGTGGTGGCATCGCGGCCTATAAAGTATGCGAAGTGATTTCTTCCCTGGCGAAGTCCGGGGCTGAAGTTCGGGCCATCCTGACTGATGCTGCCCAAGAATTCATTACGCCGCTGTCGGTGGCGACGCTCTGTCGCCATCCGGCCTACACGGACCAAGACTTTTGGCAGCCGACCCATGCTCGCCCGCTGCACATCGAGCTGGGGGAGTGGGCGGAGCTGCTGGTGTTGGCTCCCCTGACCGCAAACACCCTCGGTAAGCTGGCCCACGGCCTAGCGGACAATCTCCTGACCAATACAGTCCTGGCCTCGACCTGCCCGATCCTGCTGGCCCCGGCCATGAATACGGATATGTGGGAGCAGCGGACGGTCCAGGCGAACTGGCAGCAGGTTTTGGGCAATCCGCGCTGCCATGGCGTGGGGCCAGGGGCGGGAATTCTGGCGTGCGATCGCGTTGGGATGGGCCGCATGGCCGAGCCGCCAGAAATTTTGGTGGCCATTGAGTCGCTGCTGCAAACCGGCGGTCGGCGGGACTTGGCAGGACAGCGCGTCCTCATCAGCGGCGCCTCGACCCGCGAGTACCTAGACCCAGTGCGCTTTTTGGGCAATCCGTCCACCGGCAAGATGGGGGTGGCGCTGGCCCAGGCGGCCTACTATCGCGGCGCAGCGGTGACGCTGGTCCATGGCCCGATGGAGGCGTCCCTGCGATCGCTGCTGCCGCCGGTCCAGACAGTGCCGGTGACCACCGGAGAAGAAATGTATGCGGCCATGCTCGCCCACCAGCCAGAGGCAGACTGGATTGTGATGTCGGCGGCGGTGGCCGATGTGAAACCGGCCCGCTACGTGGCGGAGAAACTGCCCAAGCGATCGCTCCCGGATCAGCTGGAACTAGCGCCGGTGCCGGATATCCTGATGACCCTGGGCGATCGCCGCCTGCCGCGCCAGACCCTCGTAGGGTTCGCGGCCCAGACCGGCGATATTTTGCCGCCCGCGCGGGACAAGCTCCAGCGCAAGAAGCTCGACGCGATCGCCGCCAATCCCGTTGACCAAGCCGATAGCGGCTTTGGCACTTCGACCAATCAGGCGATTTTCCTCGATCGCCACGGCCGCCAGCAGGCGATCGCCCCCTGCTCCAAACTGTCCATGGCCCACCAGCTCTACGACTTTGTGCTAACTATCGACACCAGTAACGGTGCTGGTGGCCTCGCCGACCTAGGGCAGCCAGACTGGCCGGAATCCTTCAAAGGGCAGTAGCTCCGGCTGCTGGAGAGCCAGAGTTTTGCCGGTTTCGGCGTCAGGCGGCGTCAGGGGCAGCAGCCAAAGCTGACTGGTGGCGATCGCCTCCCCCGCATCGTTGCGCAGGGCGCTGGGCTCGCTCTGCTGAGCTGCGTCTGCGCGGATCGAGCGGTCAAACAGCAGCGCCAGCCCGTCCGGCGCTAGGCTCATGCGCACATCCGGCTGCGCAGGTAGCTGAACCAGCGTGGTTTTTTCTTTGGTCTTGAGGTTGAGCGTGGCGATGTAGGGCTGCTCTCGATAGGCGTTCGGGTCCTCGATCAGCTCCGTCAGCAGGCAGTAGAGCTGCTGCTGTAGCGGGTCAAAGGTAACGGAGCGAATCGATCCGGTCGTGCGCATCAGCTCCACCTCGCTGCCCTGGTTGGTCACCAAAAAGAGCGATCGCGTCCGGTCTGTGTTGAATTTCACCATGGCGGCCTGGGTGCCGTCCGGGGCAAAACTCAGCACCGTGCCGTACTTCGGCAAAAAGTCCAGGGTATCGGCTGTTTGGGCCTTGCTTTCGTCTAGCGGCACAATGGCAACCCCTTGCCCCTGGGCCATGGCCACGGCTTTGCTGTCTGGCGTGATCAAAAACTCGCCCCCGGGCTGGGTCTCAAAGGGGACCGGTTCCTTGTTGCCCAGGATTTTCCAAAAGCCAAAGTCACTGGGGTCGTCCCGCTTGACCCGCTGCACGATGATAAATTCTCCATCGGGTGAGAGGTCAAACTTGAGATTTTGATAGGGACCACTGTCTAGGACGAGCTCAGGGGCTGGATTTTCCTCACGCGGCGACCCATTGGCGCCGGTGCCCACGACGTACAGCTTTTGGTCAAATTTGCCCTGGTTGTAGCTGGTCCGGTCCGTAGCCGCAAAAAGAATGCGATCGCCCTTGGGATAGCTCTCGAACTCCCGCACCACCAAGCCCGCTGGCGAGAGAATCTGCTTTTTTTCCTGGGTGAAGTTGTAGAGAACCAAGCGTCCCTCTTCGTCACCGTTGGTGCCGATGTAGGCAAAGGCGCGATCGCGCGTCTGAAACTGGCTCAAGAAAGGTTCAATGGAAGCAGCTTGCTCAGCAGTATTGCTAAAGCGGTCCCTAGCCCCCTCAAGGGCAATGCTAAATTGCGTGCTGTAGGGGGCTGGCAGGGTCAGCGTGTAGGCCATGCGCCGCCCCGCCCAGCTGATTTTCCCTGGGAGTGCTGGACTGATGCGCAGGTTGCGCTCCACGCTTTCGGTGTTCATGGGGCGATTGAAGGTGACGATAAAGGCCCGGTCCTCGGAGCCGATGCGCTGACTGGCCCAGCTAAAGTCCCGGACCTTGGGCTCGGTGTGATCACCGCTCCAGATCAGCAAGCCGATCACAATTGACAAAGCCACCATCGCCCCCAGCGCAACGCGATCGAGGGTAGACAGAGAAATTTTTTCCTTGGGAAATGACGAAGCCATAGCGGATGCTGCTCAAAACGACGGGGCCACAGGTCCGGCAAAAGCCGCGATTCCTCGGGGAGCTCGAAATGGCCTAGTAATCGTAGGGATTTTTGGGTTCAGGAATGGTTTTGAAGGACTTGGCCACAATCACCAGCTGACGCCGCTGGTCGAGTTCCTCAGTGGCCATGGTGCCCTCGATTTCGAGCCACTGGTCGGCGGGATAGGGCTGGGCAGCGCTGCCCTCGGGCAGCTTCACCGGCAGGCCGACCGGATACACGTCAGCCGCGCAGCAGGTGATCACAAACCGCGAAATCACCAGGTACCCCGCTGGGTAGTTGGGCGGGTACACCACGAAGCCCTGAACCTTGGCCGCTTGGCCTGTGTAGGCGTCTGGCTCTGGGTACACATTGAGGGTCCGCACCCACTCTACAATCGAGCGATCCTCGGGGCGAGCCACCACCTGAAAGGACTGAGGCTGGCTGCGGGTGAGGGTGACAAAGTCGGCGATGCCTCGGTTGAGGGCGATGTCGCTGGCGAAGGCGCGGGGCGTGATCAAAAAGCCTGCGATCGCAGCGGCCAACAGCAGGGCGCTGCTCCAGCCCGAAGGCAGCAGCGTCATGTGAGACCGCTGACTGACAATGGCGCGACGGCGCACGATACGGCTGATCAGCAGCAGCAGCTTGGCAACGCCGATGATCAGCAGCAGCAGGCCGGTGGCGATCGTCAGCCAGTGGTAGTTGGGGTGGATCAAGAGCCCCAGCTTGCCATCGCGCCAGTAGTGCATCAGGAGGGCTCCCCAAGCGGCGATCGCCAGAATATCCAGCAAATTTGTCAGGGCTGGCCAGATCCGCGCTTGAGGAGAGCGAACGGTGCGGGGGGAAGAGTTAGCTGACATGCAGGTTCAAGAACAAAGTCGCAAGGAAGGTCAACTGGGCCGCAATGACGAAGATGTAGGCGATCGCCCGCCCGCGAAACAGCGACATCATCAGGCCAATCGCCTTGAGGTCGATCATCGGTCCGAAAATCAGAAACGCCAGCAGAGACCCGCCGGTGAAGGCCGACGCAAAGGACAGGGCAAAAAAGGAATCCACCGTGGAGCAAATCGACACGATGGCGGCCAGCAGCATCATGGCCACGATCGAAGTAATCGGTCCCTGGCCCAGCCCCAGGATAACTTCCCGCGGCACAAAAATCTGGATCGAAGCGGCGATCGCGCTGCCGAGAATCAAAACGCCCCCCAGCTCCCGCAGCTCCTGCACCGCGTTTTCTAGGAAGAGCCAGAATCGGCTGTTGGGCGCGGCGATCGCCGGAGCGGCCGCCGCAGTGGCCGTCGCCGTCTCAAAGCGCATCGACTCTCCCTGACCGATCAAAAACGTGCCCGACTGGAGCAGAGGCGAAACGCTGCCCCCCGAAGATTTTTCAGGTTCGGGCGATCGCACCAAATTGGCAACATTGGGCTGCAGCAGTGGGCGAATATCTTTTTGGGTGCTAAAGAGCCAGCCAATCAACGTCGCAATGGCCAGCGTTAGCCCCACGCGCCAAAACACAATCTCGGGCTGGTCGCGAAAAGCAATCCAGGTCGACCAAATCACAATCGGGTTAATCGTGGGGGCCGCCAGCAAAAATCCGATGGCAACCGGGGCAGGAGCACCCTGGATCAGCAGTCGCCGCGCCACCGGTACGTTGCCGCACTCGCACACCGGAAACAAAAAACCGACCATGCCGCCCGACAAGGCCCCAAACAGCGGATGTTTGGGGAGGGACGCCACGAGCTTGCGCTCGTCCACAAATATCAGCAAAAAGCTGGAGAAAAGAACGCCCAAGAGCAAAAAGGGAATTGCTTCCACTAGAAGGCTCAAAAAGAGTGTGAACGCACTGTGTAGCTGGTTCATGAAGATCGTAGTGGACGGCAAGAGAGGCTTGGTTCGCACTGACAAGCCATTGTATCGAAATCATTTAAGGACCGCCGCAGAAATTGTGCTTCTGGGCCTAGAGGCAGTGTGGCACTTTGCCAAGTGTCCTGATATGAGGGCTGCTTAGTCGCGATCGCCTGCCCTTGACAGCACTTTTGGTCTTCCCTACCCGCGATCGCCCGCCCAATCAGGAAAAATCACTTAGCAAACTGTCATACCCAGGGGCCAGCTCCCCGAAATATTACGGAGGATGTTTGTAGACCTCCTGGGGACGGTCTCCCGCTACGTTCAGTGCATCTCATCCTGGAAATCACTATGTTGCCCCCCACCACCAAGACTGCTCCTGTTCTCAGGATCGACACAACCCCCCCTGGGCACCTGCAACGGGCTGCGGCGACCCCCATGCCGGCCTGGGCCGAAATCAATTTCGATGAGCGAGCTTTGTACGAAGAAATTCAGCATCAGTACACCGACTTGGGCGTCGCCTTCCAAGGAGCGATCGCCCTCCAGCCCTCTAATCCCCTATTTCTTCAGGGATGCTCTGGGCAGCGGGTGATTGCGCCGAAAACCAGCGATCGCGGCATCACGGTGCAGTTTCGCCAGTCCGTGCGAACCGTCAAAGTCCAAGTCTGTAGTGCCAGTCCAGTTCAGCTAGCCGTCTTCGATGGTCAGGGCCGCTGCATGAGCCACATTAGAGGGGGCCAGCGCTACCACCTGGGCCCTAGCACCGATCTGGAGGTGCCGCTACCCCACCACGAGCTGACCCTCGAAGGAGAGGCGATCGCCCGGGCTGTCCTGACCGCCAACACCACCTTCATCGTCGATCGCGTGGCTTTTGGGCGATCGCCCAGCGAGACCCCCCAAGCCGCCTAGGCCAGCTTGATCGGCAGCTCAATGAGAAATTCTGCCCCTTCTCCCGGCGAGCTGATGCACTCCAACCGCCCCTGGTGTCCGTTCACGACGATTTCCCGACAAATCGACAGTCCCAGGCCGCGGGCTTCTTTCTTGTCCTTGGTGGTAAAGAGCGGCTCAAAGATTCGCTCTAGCAGCTCCTGGGGAACGCCGGGACCATTGTCCTTGAAGGAAATGCAGACGGTCTGAGGATCGGCCTGCCAGCTGCGGATCGTCAACTGAGTCGCATCGCCCCCCGCATCAATGGCATTGTTGATCAAATTCAGAAAGACTTGATTGAGCTGTCCGGCGCGGCAGTGAATGGGCGGCAGCGCGCCGTACTCTTTGGTCACTTTGACCCCCATATCTAGGCGGTGGCGCAAAATGACCAAGCAGCTATCGATGCTTTCGTGGAGGTCGATGGCCTTGTGCTTCGCTTCGTCTAAGTGAGCGAAGCGCCGCAGCGCCAAGACCACCTCCCGCACCCGGCTGGCTCCGTCCCGCATCGACTGGAGCATCAGCGGGAAGTCTCGACGCAGATAGTCTAGGTCGAGATCTTCGTCGATGGCGTCTAGGCGATCTTGAGCTTCTGGCACCGCTTGGCGGTAGCGATCGAGGGCCTCAAACAGCGAGAGCGCGTAGCCTTGGGCATGGGGAAGATTGGCGTGCACAAAGTTCATGGCGTTGTTGACCTCGTGGGCAACGCCCGCGGTGACTTGGCCCAAGAGAGACAGCTTTTCGCTCTGGATAAGCTGCATTTGAGCGGTTTGGAGCTGCTCTAGGGTGGTGCGAATTTGCTGGGTTTGGGCCTGGGAGCGGGCGTACAGCTCGGCCTGCTGAATGGCGATCGCCACCTGATTGGCCAGCTGCTCGAGGAGATCGGTTTCCCAGCGCTGCCACCGGCGGGTGCTGCGGCACTCGTGGGCGATCAGCAGCCCCCACAGCTGAGCGCCGATCACAATGGGCACAATCAAGTTGGCCTTGACCTGGAGCCGCTTGAGAAACTCTACGTGACAGGTGTTGAGGCCCGCCTTCTCGACATCGTTGATGGCCCGCACTCGCCCGCCGAGGTAGAGGTGCGCATAGTTGCCTGAGAAGCAGTCATCTTGACCGATCACGCCTAGGACCGAGCACCAGGGCGCGATGACGTCCTCGACCACCACCGTGCCGTTCCAGTCTTGATCAAACTTGTAAATCACCACCCGGTCGGTGTTGAGCAGCTTGCGGACTTCCTGGACGACGGTTTGCTGGATGACTGACAGATTGAGGGTCTGGCGAATTTGGTTGGTCACCAAGCGCAGCAGAGACTCCCGCTCGGCCCGATGGCGCATTTCGTCGTAGAGGCGCGCCTGATTGATCGCGATCGCTAACTGCCCTGCGACCCCTTCTACGAGCGCTTCTTCCCAGGGCAGCCACTCCCGCTGGCGATCGCACTGGTGCAGCCCCAAAATCCCGTTGACCTGCCCCTGGTAGCGCGTGGCCACCGCCAGCATCGACCGAATCCCCAGCTCAGCGGCCATGGCTTGTCCTTGGTCCCCCAGCTCTGCCGCCTCCTCGAGTCGAGCGATCGCCAACACCCCGGGCCGCTCCATCAGCGCCTGCAAATGCGGATCGTTGGCGATGGGCAGCTGCAGCCCGATCTGAGACGCAATCTCGCCCTGGCGATACTCCCCCCGCGTGATCAAAAAGTCATCCTCGTCCGTTTTCCGAATCAGCATAGAAACTCGGCTACAGCCCAGGGCCTGTCCCAGCAGATGGCAGGCGACTTCCAGCACCTCATCGAGATCCAGTGTCTTGCAGATCTCTGTGCTGATCTGATTGAGCAGCTGTGAAAACTGGACCTGCTGCTGAAGTTGCAAATCCAGAGGATCACTATCCATGGGCACAGTCCCTAGGGGCGCGAGGAATGAATCATTACCGGGGCGTGACTTGCTTTGGAAGGAAGGGAAATCAAGAACCATACGGAGACAGGCGGCTTTGCCGTGGAGGACACAGGAGTGAAGGGAAACCGGTCAAACGCTGAGGTCGGAATGAGCACACCCTGAGGTTCGGAAATAAATCTTAAAGATTATATTGCCTATCTTCGATAAGAGCTATCTATCTGGGGATGAATACTGCCAATTTGGCAAAGAAATTGACTTTTAACTAATAGTGCTCTGCACGAAAGAATCAGAAAATTGTGCTTTCAGAAAAGACTGATTTTGAGATCTCTAAGGGGTTTCTACTACAATGGAAAGCTTTGAACTAGAGACTTTCGAAGATTTCAAATATTTTCTGTTTTGGGTAAACAGTTTTAATAAAGAAATTTTCTTGAAAAAGGCAATGAGTAAAAGTACCTTTTTGAAAAATCTAGACTTAAAGCTTTCCTTGATACTTTGAGGCTCAAAAATAGGGCTAGAGTTTTTGAAAATAGACAGTTTCTAATCAAAAAAAACAAAAAATAAATGATTTAGGGCTGAAAGGGAAGGGCGATCGCCTGCGGTCCTCCCAAGGGTTTTCGGTAGATGGGGTGATTCTTGTATTGTAACGATCGCGCTATCCCCGTATATATCCGCAAAAAAGCGGATTTCAATCACAAAAAACCCCGAAGCCTTATTCCTGCTTGAGATCAAAAGCCTGAGGGGTCAATTTCTCGCTGCTTGAAAGTGCAGTGAAAGGCCCGTAATCTGCCAGGGGCGATCGCTTCCGCGATCCGAAAAAGTGTCTGCTTCTGGCTCCCAGTGCGGATACACTCGGAGGAGTGTTGTTCATGATTCTCAAACGAGGCAGATCTCATGGCGGTTCATGCGTCCTCCGTTCCCATCACAGTTAAACCCATTCAGTTTGGCACGGATGGTTGGCGAGGGATCATTGCAGCGGACTTTACCTTTGAGCGGGTTGCTCGGGTAGCGGCGGCGGTGGCGGAGGTGCTGGCCGAGGTGGACACAGAGGGGCGCGATCGCAAAATTGTGGTCGGCTTCGATCGCCGTTTTTTGTCCGAGTCCTTCGCGAAGACTGCCGCAGAGGCAGTTCAGGCCCAGGGATTCGATGTTTTGCTGGCGGAGACCTACGCGCCGACGCCCGCCTTTAGCTGGGCGGCCCATCACCTCAACGCGTTGGGCGCGATCGTGATCACGGCCAGCCACAACCCGGGGCTGTACTCCGGCCTGAAGGTGAAGGGATCTTTTGGTGGTTCAATTTCGCCCCAGGTAACCCAACAGATCGAGCAGAAGCTGGCGGCGGGCACCTCACCGGCGGCTGCGCCGGGGCAGTGGCAGACCTTTGATCCGTGGCCGGGCTACTGCGAAGGGCTGCGATCGCAGGTTGACATCGCCGCGATTCAGGAGGCGATCGCCGCTGGCAAGCTGACGGTTTTTGCAGACGTGATGCACGGGGCCGCCGCTAGCGGCCTAGAGCGGCTGCTCGGCGTGCCGATCCAGGAGCTCAACAGCAACCGAGACCCGCTGTTTGAAGGCGGTGCGCCCGAGCCCCTGCCCCGCTACCTTTCTCAGCTTTTCCGCCGGATTCGGACCCAGCGCCGCCAGGACCCCGATCGCCTGATTGCTGGCTTAGTCTTCGATGGAGACAGCGATCGCATCGCCGCAGTCGATGGCGATGGCAACTTCCTCAGCTCCCAAATCTTGATTCCGATCTTGATGGAGCACCTGACCCTGCGGCGCGGCTACCGGGGCGAACTGGTGAAAACCATCAGCGGCTCGGATCTGTTCCCCAAGGTGGCGGCTCTCTACGATCTGCCGGTGACCGAAACGGCGATCGGCTACAAGTACATTGCCGATCGGATGCTGGAGGCGTCGGTGCTGCTGGGCGGCGAAGAATCCGGCGGCATTGGCTATGGGCACCACATCCCGGAGCGAGACGCCCTGCTCTCGGCGCTGTTCGTTCTAGAAACGATGGTCCAAACCGGCCAAGATCTGAGCGCTCTGTATCGCCAGCTGCAAGAGAAAACGGGCTTTTTCTCGGCCTACGATCGCATTGATCTGCCCCTGGCCAGCATGGACGTGCGATCGCGCCTGCTCAGCCAGCTCCAAGAAAACCCGCCCCAGGAAATCGCTGGCCAAAAAGTGGTCGACTGCTTGGCGATCGACGGCTACAAGTTCCGCTTGGCGGACGATCGCTGGCTGCTGATTCGCTTTAGCGGCACCGAGCCTGTGCTGCGGCTTTACTGCGAAGCGGCGACGCCCCAGGCCGTCAGCCAAACCCTCCGCTGGGCCAAGGACTGGGCCGATTCTTTCTAGCCCAAATTTGATTGAAATAGCGTCAAGCGTTCTCACGAATCCTGCTAAAGACCGTGAGGACGTTTGCTGTGAACCCCAACTTACAACTACTTCAAAGCATGATGAAACGGCTGATTGTGGCGACGGGAAATCCCGGCAAGCTCAAGGAAATGCAGTCTTACCTGGCGGATGTGCCGGTGACGCTGGAGCTAAAACCAGCAGAGCTAGATGTAGATGAGACAGGCTTGACCTTCGCAGAAAACGCCTGCCTCAAAGCCTCTGAAATTGCTCGGGCGACTGGCGAGTGGGCGATCGCCGACGACTCGGGGCTGGCGGTCGATGCCCTAGAGGGCGCTCCGGGCGTCTTTTCGGCGCGCTACGGCAAAACCGATGCGGAGCGCATTGAGCGGCTGCTAGGAGAGCTGGGCAACGAGCTCGATCGCGCGGCTCAGTTTGTGTGCGTGGTGGCGATCGCCCGTCCTGATGGCGCGATCGCCCTCCAGGCTGAGGGCATTTGCCCCGGCGAAATTCTCCATGCGCCGCGCGGCGAAGCAGGCTTTGGCTACGACCCCGTCTTCTATGTGCCCGAGCATCGCCTCTCCTTCGCCGAGATGTCCCCCGATCTCAAGCGCTCAGTGAGCCATCGAGGCCGCGCCTTTGACCAGCTCCTGCCAAAGCTGCGATCGCTCATGGCAAGCCAAGCCTAGAGGGCTAGACTCTGCGCCAAAAAAATAGGTCCCCGCCAGGGGACCTAAGCAAGTCAAGAAAAGAATCAGAAATCTTGGACCAATCTTAGGAGATCGGTCCTTCAGGCTAGATGGCTTCGAGGTCCTTCTCGCCAGTCCGGATCCGCACGATCTTCTCCACAGGAGAGATGAAGATCTTGCCGTCGCCAATCTCGCCAGTCCGAGCAGCGGCAATAATCTTGTCGACCACCATGTCAACTTGATCATCCTCGACGACGATTTCAACCTTCAGCTTTTGAAGGAACTCAACGGTGTATTCAGAGCCCCGGTAGCGCTCGGTTTGACCCTTTTGGCGTCCGAAACCCCGGACCTCCGAAACGGTCATCCCGACAATACCCGCATTGACGAGAGCAATTTTCACTTCGTCAAGCTTAAAAGGCCGAATAATCGCTTCAATCTTTTTCAATGTTTTGCTCCTCAAACCGTTATCAACAGTCCATCAACCACGATGACACCTTCTTCTATCACCGCCTCACAGCATCCTTTTGTAACACAGGATACGAATTGCCGGGGATGACCAGCTTTTAGGCGATCGCGCTTGCTCAGACGCCGCCTAGGATACAAAATCAGCCGCGATCGCCTGATTTCGTCGCCAGGTTACTTGCTGGGGAGGAAGGGGCGAACAATAGCAAAGCCTGCGCCAAAGGCCGTGACGATAATCAGCAAGATCGCGATGGTCAGACCAATGCCGCCCAGGTCTCTGGAGTGCTCTGGGGGAGCGGGGCGACGGTTGCGCGGTTCCTCTTGCTCGGTGACCAGCTTGGGTTGGCGAGGCGGCTCAGCAATCGTGGGAGGAGCCACCGGTGCATGCTTGGCAGCCGGGGCGGCGGGTCTGGGGGCCGGCGCGGGCCGAGGCGGCTGGGCCTGGGGCACGCTGGGCTCAAACCAGACCTCTGGCTCAGCGCGAGGAATCTCCAGCTCTTGGAGAGCGACAGGCTGGAAGGCATCGGCAACCTGACGCAAGTGAAGGGACGTCTGCACCACGCGCTCGATTTCGAGACGAAGCTGCTGGTTGTGGTTTTGGAGCTGCTGATTTTGCGCCTTGAGGGAGTTCATCATCACCTGAGCGGTCTGAAGCTCGGCGGCTAGCTCTCGGTAAACCGAAATCGGCACTGAGGGTGCGTAGTTGCTGCTGCCCGCCTGGTGGTGAGGTCCAGGAACGGTATGGTTTCGCATAGGTGGCTTGCTATTGAGAGGTGTCATCGGTTTAGCCGTATTTATAGCCGAAAAAGCGTTCAAATAGATATGCCCCAGAATAGTCGAAATCAATCAGTCTGACAGTAGACGCTTTGTAAATTTGCGATACGTCTGACATCGCGATCGTACGGAGAAGGACAACCGCGATCGCTAGACTCCAGGACTCGTCTACCTGGGGAATAGGACTCGGAGCGTGGCCTGTGAACTTTGCCCAGACCCTGACTCTATACTGAGAAAGAAACCCAGCTATCTAGCGATTCAAAGTGCTAGCCCCTGGGTCAGTCGTTTCAGCAAAGATTCGGTTCATGCAGTCAGAGCAATTGGCAGAGAATTCTACCGCAACTTCGGAAACTTCTGGGGTGAAGTACGGTGAGCGGGCGATCGCAGAGGGAGAGCTGATCACCTTCCCCAACCCGCGGGTCGGCCGCCGCTACAACGTGAATGTGACCTTGCCGGAGTTTACCTGCAAATGCCCCTTCTCCGGCTACCCTGACTTTGCCACCATCCACATCACCTATGTCCCCGATGAGCGGGTGGTAGAGCTCAAGGCTCTCAAGCTGTACATCAACAGCTATCGCGATCGCTATATCTCCCACGAAGAATCGGTCAACCAGATTTTAGATGACTTTGTGGCGGCCTGCGACCCGCTAGAGGTCCACATCAAGGGAGATTTCTCGCCCCGGGGCAACGTCCATACCGTGATTGAGGTCACGCATAAAAAGTAGAGCTTGACTCTGCCTAGCTCTGGATAATTCCAAAATTAAACCCCTGCTGGATTGGCAGGGGTTTTTGAGCACTTATAGGAGTTTCTAGCTCAGAGCTCTGGAAGTGAGGGATACAGCGGGTCTAGGCCAGCGGTGCCAGGTCTCCGCTAGGGGCGATCGCATCCGAGTTCTCGCTCGGGCTACTGAGGCGATCGAGAATCCCCAGCAGCTCCCGCTCAAAGGTCACCTGAGCGCGATTGGTCCGTCCTCCCACATAGAGGCGATCGCCCACTTTCAGCGCCCACACCTGGGAGTGCGACACGTAGCTCATGACCACGCCCACCATCAGCAAGCCAAAGCCTGCGTAGACCAGCGGGATCCCAGGGTCGGCCTTGATCTGGAGACCCGTGCTGCCGATCAGATCGACCACAGACAGCGTCACCCCTGGCAGATCCAGGGCCATCCCGACCCGCACCGTGCCGATCAGCTTGCCTCCCATGTCATAGACCAGCAGCATCCCCTGCAAGTCCTTGGTGACCAGCGAAACCCCTTCACTCAGGTCCGGCTTGGTGGGCAGCCAGGTCCCCCAAATCCGACCGCCCCCCAGGTCCAGCGGGGCCATGGGCAGTTCGAAGGTCGGGCTGTTGTTGAGCCGCACCTGCACCGCCGCGATCGACCAATCAGCCTGGTAGAGCGTCACGCCGCGATGGCGCAGAGGCTCATTAACGTGAATCGTTTTGCGCTGGAGCTCCTGCCCGTCATTGTCCAGGACCGACAAATCAGAATAAAACTGATCAATCGTGCCCTCGGGCGTGTAGTCGATCCAGAACCGGTTGACGCGCACGGACCAATCCTTGGGAATTTGGGCCTCCGCCCAGGGACCGGCATCAAAAATATTGCGAATCTGGAAAGTCTGGCCGCTGGGCACCATCTCCTGGGCGAAAAAGCCCGTCATGCTGCCCCAGATCGCCCCCGCCAGGATCAGCAGCATGCTGGCGTGGACCACGATCGGCCCGATGCGCCCCACAAGCCCTTTGCGAGCATAGATCTGGTTGCCTTCCTGGAAGACGCGATAGCGCCGCCCCTGAAGCAGGTCCACCAGGCGATCGGGGGCTCCCTGAGCAATGTCGGTGCTGAGGGCCAGCTTCTCAAACTGCCGCGGCTTGTCGTAGAACTTCCAGCCGCGAGCAGCGCTCAGGGCCGGAAATTGGCGCGTGAAGGTGCAGGCGGTCAGGCTCCCGCCAAACAAAATCAGCAGCGCCAAGAACCACCAGGTCCGGTACACATGGTCGAGACCAAGCGCGAGGACGATTTTCCAGGTCAGAAAACCGAAGAGGGCCGGTGACTCCGGATAGTTTTCTTGGTAAAAGGCGAGGGACTGCCCTTGCTCAATGACGGTGCCGAGAATGCTGAAAACGGCGATCGCCAGCAAAAGGGCGATCGCCAGTCGCAAGTCCGCCAGCAGCGGCAGCATCTCTTTTTTGAAAAAGCGGCTTGGCCCAGACCAAAGTGAAGTATTTGCCATCGTCGGCCCAAAAATCTGTCCAGAAATAGTTTCAAACGGCTTGCTGCGATCGCCCGTCTAGAGCCTGGCGCCTGGCAGCAGCCGAGACAGCAGCGAAAAAACGCCAAACCCCACCAGCAGCGCCCCACTGGTCGGCGTCACCCAGGCGGACCACTGGCGCAGCTCCAGCAGCTTCTTGATCGCCGCCGTAAACGTCCCCGCCAAGATCAGCGGCGAAACATACCCCGCCGTGTAGCTGATCAGCAGCGTCCCGCCCAAAACCGGGTCCTGAGTCGTCGAAATCCAGCCGAGCAGCGTCGCCAGCACCGGCGTACTGCACGGCGACGCCACCAACCCAAAGGTGAGACCCACCAGATACGACTGCACGCTGCGAGGCCATTCCTTGGAAATCAGGCCCTCCCCCGTAAAGCTCGGCAACGGCAGCGGCAGGGCTTCCAGGAGATTGAGGCCCATCAGGATGGCCAGCACGCTGACCACGATCGGCAGACCCAGTCCCACTTGACCATAGACCCGCCCTAGCACCGCCGCCAAAATGCCCAGGCCCGCCAGGGTCGTGGCCAGCCCTAGGGAAAACCATAGAGACTGAGCGGCAGCCTGCCAGCGTGTCTGGGCCTCGTAGCCGCCGATGTAGCCAATGGTGATCGGCAGCATCGAGAGCATGCAGGGCGTCAGACTCGTGAGCAGACCCGCAGCAAAAATGATACCGATGCTCAACGGCGTGAGATGCAGCAGCTGCTCAGATACCAAACCATTGGCAAAGCGCTCCAGGTGGTAAAGCTGCGTCTGTAAAGTTTCCATGGGGCGATCGCACTAGCCAACTCTCAAAGCAAGAATGGAGCGGTGTATCACTCCATTCTTCATCTTATAAGCGATTGGGGTTGGGGGAAGGGCGCGATCGCTCCTTGAGAGATTCTGAGGGGCGGGGCGATCGCGGTTCCGGTTTGGCAGGCGGGGCAGGGGGCGATCGCCGCAGCGTCACCACCTCCGCCTCATGGCTCTCCCGCGCGACTCGGATCAGCAGCGCCGCCGTGATCAAACTCGAAATCATCGAGCTGCCCCCGTAGCTAAACAGCGGGAGCGGCAAACCCGTTGTCGGCAAAGCCCCCGTTGCCACGCCAATATTGAGCAGCGACTGACCAATCAGCAAGATCATGACGCCCATGGCCACCAGCTGATGAACCACTCGCTTGCTTTTCAGCGCTACCCAGAGCGAGACCGCCCCGTAAGCCACCAGCATCAGCATCAGCAGCACGCTGCCAACAAACCCAAACTCCTCTGCGAACACCGAGAAAATAAAATCTGTGTACTGAATCGGCAAATAAAACAGCTTCTGCTGCGAGAGCCCAAACCCGGTGCCCCACGTTCCCCCAGAGCCCACCGCCAGCAAGCTCTGAATCAGCTGGTAGCCATCTTGCATCGGGTCGGCCCAGGGATTGAGAAACGACATCACCCGCCGCTGCTGATACTCCCGCAGGCTAATGCTGAGCGTCCCCAGCATCAGCCCCGCAAAGGCCGTAGCCCCCAGCGCCCGCAGCGGAATCCCCGCCGCCATCGCCAACAGCCACAGCACAATACCGCACAGAGCAGCAGTACTCAGGTTGGGCTGCATCAAAATGCTGCCCATCACCATACAAAAGACCAGCAGCCAGCCGATGCGCGTGCTCCAGGTCAGCCGGTCCCACTGCCCAAACAGCCTTGCTCCCTGCAAGATCAAAAAAGGCTTTACAAACTCTGAAGGCTGGATCGGAAACGGCCCGATTTCCAGCCAGCGCGTCGCCCCGTTCACCGTCGTGCCGACTCCCGGCAGGAGCGTCGTGATGATCAGCCCCAAAAAGAAGAGCAAAAACCAGTGAGACACTCCCAAAATGTAGCGAAGGGGAGCATGAACAATGCAGTTAAAGCCCACCATGCCAACGCCAACCCAAATGAGTTGACGCTTGAAATAGTAGAGGCCGTCGCCCATCTCGGCATCGGCGATGGGATAGGACGCCGAAAAAAGAGCAACTAAGCCGATCGCCAACCACAGGAAGGTGAGCCATCTGAGAAGACGGGCTTCGATGGCCCACGTTTGCACCGAGGGATCGAAGAAGGGGATAAAGCGACGAATATTCACGGCGGCCCTGGAGGTGAGCGATCGTGGGGCGATCGTAGAGGATCTCTCGCCCTAGCGCAATGCAAACGCAGAATCTAGAAAGCCAAAAAACTCATTGCGGGGAAATTACTATGTCCAAAAAGCAAAAAAGAGGCCAAAGCGACCTCTTCCTGGACTCAGCATTTGATCTGAGAGACGAGCTTTTGACATTCCCACCGGGCTGAAGCCACGACGAGCCCTAGACCTCACGATCTAGGTTTCTGTTTCATTACTCTGTTGCGAACACAACCAAAGCCATGTCACCGCCTTCTACAGAGTCTACAGACGTTCGGACCCATTTCAGAGCCCAGATTCCGCATGTCCAACGGTACTGTATCCCAAAAAGATTGCCCTTACTGCCTGAAGTTTTTACCCAGAGAAGCATCTCTCTGGAACTCCCGAACTTCAGTTTTTAGGGTGTGCTGGAGCGCTTTTTTTCAAGAGTTCCAGCGGTGCTTTGCTGCGCAGCGATGCCAGAAGCATGGGGAGTGCAGATCAAGGAGAATTGGTGGGCTGCGAAGTTGCCGAAATTCTCCACAAAGCAAAAAACCTGCGACGAAGGGATGGGCTAGGCTGGGATGACCGCAGCGGGCTGTTGCACCTTCATCTAGAAGGTCAGTCAAAACAGCTTGCGATCGCCAAATCTCTAGATAAGACCCGTGTTCATACCAGGCTTACCAGTGGCCAGCTCAACCTTGATGATTTTGCCACCCATCTTCATGATGCGCTGCTGCTCACGGAACCAGTTGTCGTAAGGCACCAGCTTGGTGAAGTAGGTGTTTTGCAGTTCCCGCTGGGTCCGAATCCGGGTTTGGCTGGGAACACAAGCCGTAATCTTGAACATCCGCATAGGTGGTCTGCTCCAACTAAAGGGTACAGAGAAACTTTGAATGTGAAGAAACTATCGCTTGTATCGGTGCTTTGATGAGGGGCAAGCCTAACCGACAAAGGGCGATCGCACGCAGCTCAAAAGCCCAGTATGCTCAGGCGATCAAGCAAATATTTCTGAGAATCAATCTACCCAGACCAGATTGGATAAAACCAATCCCTGTCAAACTGGGACAATCGTTGAACGAAAGCCTGTCAGCTGCGTAGCACAAAGGCTGGGCGTTCAAAGTCAATGTTAGACCGCGAAAACTAACCTCTTGTTGGAGAGGAGCCTGTGCGGGCTAGCACTCACTCCAAACTGCCCAGCCTCTAACTATCGGTAACGAGCGTTAGCCCAATCCGACATTCCTGGGAGGGAATTAGCTCAAGCCAGAGCAGATGTAGTCGAAGTAGACGCCCATTTCCTTACCAGCGTCAGCACCCACCAGGCTAGCGGTCACTTCCTTCATAGCTTGGATAGCTTGAACGGTAGCAGCCACGGGAACGCCCAGGGAGTTGTAGGTCTCCTTCAGACCGTTGAGCACGCGCTCATCGAGGATAGAAGGATCGCCAGCCAGCATTGCGTAGGTGGAGTAGCGGAGGTAGTAGTCCAAGTCGCGGATGCAAGCTGCATAGCGACGGGTGGTGTACATGTTGCCGCCGGGACGGGTGATGTCAGAGTACAGCAGGGACTTAGCCACAGCTTCCTTGACGATCTGAGCAGCGTTAGCGCTGATCGCGGTAGCCGCACGAACGCGCAGTTCGCCGGTTTGGAAATAAGCCTTCAGCTTCTCGAGAGAAGCGTTGTCCAGGTACTTACCCTGAACGTCAGAAGAGTTGATAACAGCGGTGATTGCGTCTTGCATGATTTTGCTTCCTTAAGTCTCGTAATCGTTGCAGTACGGGGTACTAGAGTAAGAGCCAACGCTCTACTGCATAGAGCCGATGACGTAGTCGAAGTAGGAACCTGCTTCAGCAGCGTCTTCGCCAGACAGCAGAGAAGAAGCAACGTTCTTCATTGCCCGAACGCCTTCAGCAACTGCATCGATGGGGGTGCCCAGAGACTTGTACATCTCGCGAACGCCCACCAGACCGATTTCTTCGATGGGGGTCACATCACCAGAGACGATGCCGTAGGTGACGAGGCGCAGATAGTAGTCGAGGTCACGCAGGCAGGTTGCGGTCATCTCTTCGCCATAAGCGTTGCCGCCGGGAGAGACAACATCGGGACGCTTTTGGAACAGTTGGTCGCCAGCTTGCTTGACGATGCGCTCGCGGGACTCGGTCAGAGTTTGAGCAATCCGGAGACGGCGCTCGCCACCGGTCACAAAGCTCTTGATGCGATCCAACTCACCGGGGCTCAGGTAACGTGCCTCGGCGTCTGCGTTCACGATTGACTTCGTGACAATACTCATCAGTGGATTCCTCCAAAAATAAAAGATGTAACCAGGGCTGTCTAAACTGGTATTCGCAATCAGCGCAGTAGCCGAACCGACGCTAGCCTCTGCAATCCATCTCAGACAAAAGTCGGGAGGAGTTCGCTAGCCTGACGCTAACTGCTCGTGCTTCGTCGCCAGAAGTAACCGAGTAAGGCAGGTTACTAATTCAGCTACCTTCCGGAATTATTTTGCGGCATGGCGTTCACATTACGGAGCGCAACGCAACAGTTTGTAATGTTTTTCCTCAGCTTGTGGCGCAAAACAAAACAATTGGAGCCGCCGCTGATTCAGGACAACTCCAATTGTGTCAGTACTTTAGAGAGCTAGTACTGACTGGTTTCGCGACAGCGCTGTAGCCAGAAGGCCAGCGCTGCCTTGCTCTAACAAGTCAAGCGAAGAGATTCGATGGCGAATGTGTCAGTCTGAGTGCCCCTGGAAAAATTGTTGGGATTTGCAACAAAAATTTCCAAGGACATCAACTTCGGTAACTAGCGGCGCTAGCGATCGCCCACTCGGCCACCCAGGTAAGACGGAGACAGATCAGACCAAGACTGTTTCACCAGGTCCGTATCCGCCTTCACACTGCCCAGGTAGTTACCCGCAGGCAGCGCCGGGAAGCGCTTGTAAGGCACCACATCCTCGCCAAAGTACCGTGCATACTCAGCGCCCTCGGTCAGCGCCTCCACAGCGGCCCGCAGACCATTGTCAGCCAGCAGCTTGTTGTACTGCTGAATCTCACCCTGGGTTGCAGGGGCGCGGCCGAGCAGGTGACGGAACAAGAACTCAATCACCTTCGTGTTCGGATAAGGCGTGTAGAACCGGCGACGGTAGATATCCGAGCTAGCTAGCTCCCGGACAAACTCCCGCACAGAGATTTCGCCATTGCGCAGACGGCTATCGAGATCCGAACGGCGGTACTCTGCCGGAACCTGACCACTGAAGACGTCCATCACTTGGCAGTAGATGGCATTGATCACCAGCTCGTTCTCAGCCTGGGTCATTCCCGGATTCATCCGGTGAATCCGAGCAGGCTTACGACGGGTCGTGCCAACCCCTACCTCAACCGACTGACCAGAGCCATCCGTGTTGAGAGAGCGGCCGAGTTCCACAAACAGCGGCTTGCTCATGTCCCGCTTGCGCGCTTGAGCCGCCATGTCCGCCATCGTCTTCGCCATAATCGGCATCTTGGTGGCATCCATGCGAGGCTTCACCGTGTCGAAGCTAGGCACAACCAAGTCCTTGTTTTGCTTGGTGAGCTGGTTGTAGAGCTTCTGGGTGTTGGGGAAGTTCGCTGCCGGCAGCGTCGGGAAGCGACGGTAAGGCACCGTATCCTCTCCGAAGGCTTGGGCGTACTCAGCGCTGTTGACCATAGCGCCAATGAAGCCGCGAATCCCTTCGCTAGCCAGAATCTGGTTGTACTTGCGAATCTCCTTCTGGTCTTCGGGAGCGCGACCCAAGAAGTGCTTCGTACCCAGCTCGATCACCTTCGTGTTCGGGTAGGGCGTATAGAACTCCTTGATGTACAGGCTGGAGCCACCCAAGGCTTCAATGAATTCCTTCAGGTTGATTTCGCCGTTGCCCAGCTTGCTCTCGAGGCCGCTGAACTCATTGTTGACAATGTAAGGAGCAACATCGCGCTCGAAGATTTGCCGGTAGGCTGCGCTAATCACGGCGCCGAGCTGCTGCTTGTCTTCGGTGCTGGTCAGCTTGAAGACCTTGGTTTGCTCCCGCTGTTTCGTGACCCCCTGGTTGATCCGGAAGTCGATGTCGGGCTGGGTCCGCATGCTGGTGACAGCGCCCAGCTCAACGAAGCGCGGCGTGGTCTCTTCCTCAGCTCGAGCACCCCGGTCAGCAATGCTGCCGACGCGCAGAGAGCGCATTGAGTAGCCGCCGGGCGTCAGATAGCGCTCGTAAGGAACGGTATCTTCTCCAAAGGCTTCGCTGTACTCTTTGCTGTCGAGGATGGCGTCAATCAGGGCATAGAAGCCTTTCTTGGCGCATAGATCGAAGTAGCTGTTGACTTCTTGGCGACCATAGGTAGGACGGCCAAGGATGCGGCGGTGGATGTACTCGACTGCCTTGGTGACGTACAGCGAGGACCAGTACATCTTGCGGAACAGGTCCGACTTGGCAATCTGGCGGACAAATTCACGAACGGTGATTTCGCCGTTTTCCAGCTTGATTTCTGCAACCTTTAGACGCTGGCCTTCGTAGACGTCGCGGCCGAAGACTTGCAGGTAAGCTGCGCGGATGACGGCCTGAGTCGAGCTCTCAGAAAATTTGACGCTGGCGTTTTTGTCGTACTTCTTGCCGCCGAAGCTGGGAAGCTGGTCGAGCTTGAAGACTTTGGGACCCAGGGAACCTGGGGCGACGCCACGGGCTGCGGGGTTGCTGAGCTGGTTGTTGATGCCAGCGCCCCGGTTGATGAGGATTCGGCGAGTGTCTTTGCCGAAGGGAGCAGGCCGCGTGCTGGGATTGCGGGTTTCTTTCGGGAAGATGGCTCCGAACTGGATTTCCAGCGGGTCATTACCAGAGCCGTAGGGATGCTGATCCGGCAGCGGCTGGTCGTAGTCGGCAAAGGTCGTAACGAACTGAGGAACTTTGCGGAAGGGTGCGCTGTACTTGAAGAGATCTTGTTGGGGACCCCAGTTACGGCACTCTTGGGCTTCTTGACCCAGGCCACGCAGGTAGGGGACGGTTTCTTCGCCGAAGTAGTCGGAGTACTCGGAGGAGTCAACCAGAGCATCTACGAGGGCCGGTAGACCACCGTTGGAGATGATGGCAAAGTACTTGCGGACTTCTTCGCGAGAGCTAGGACCGCGGCCCAGGATGTGACGGAAGGCGAGCTCAATCACCCGGCTGTTGATGAAGGGCTCGTAGAATTGCTTCCGATATAGAGGTGACTTGGTTAGACGGCGGACAAACTCCTTCATGGAGATTTCGCCGTTTCTGACTTTGGACTCGAGATCGGAGATGCCAAGGCTGTAGGCGCGGGTAATGTCTCGCTCAAAGATTTGTCGATAAGCGGCCCGGACTACGGCCTGTTTCTCGCTGGAGGAGAGGCCGGGCTTCATGACAAATTTGGGCCGGCGCTCGGAGGAGTTGAAGTAAATTTGGGGTAGCTGAAGGCCCTGAAGGTCTCCAGAGGGACGCTGCCGCAGCTTGTTGGAGGGGCTGGGGGCGCTAAATTCGTTGATGAGTACTTCGAAGTACTGACCCACGATGGTGGATGCGTCGCTGTCGTTGCGGAAGTAGCCGAGGGAAGCTTGGCGCATTTCCTGGAGCGCAACGAGGGTTGCTTCGCCGGAGCAGGCGTTCTCGATGATTTCGCGCAGGCCCCGGACGTTGACGGAAATGATGTTGGGGTCGCCAGCAACGATGGCGTAGGTGATGTAGCGCAGGAACCAGCTCAGGTCTCGCAGAGACTTCTGCATGTTGCTGGGACCATAGCGAGCGACGTTGATTGGACGGAAGCCGCTGGGGGTGGGACCGCTCCCTGAAGCGCTAAAGAGCGATCGCAGTCCTTCAAGGAAGCCGCCGCCGCTCTCGACGTAGGTGGCGGTTCCGAGTTTCATGGCTTCGCGGGTGTCCACGACGGTCCCGGCCATGCTCATGACGGGTTCTTGCTTGGGCTTCTCCAAGAAAGACATGGGAGAGCCACCGACAAAAATCCGGTTGGCGGCGCGGGAAACGATGAGTTCGGAATTGCGAGTAATCGTTTCTGCGATTTCTAGACGCTTGGTGCCAGAGCTGAAGAAGCTGGCTAACTCGCCTAGCTCGCCGCGCTCTAGGAAGCGGTCTTGCTGTTCAGCTTGGGAAATGGTCGCAACAGGAACGGTTTGATAAAGTTGCGGACGTGCAACTGAGCTTCCACCACTTGCCTTAACACTCATTAGATCTCAAAAGCTCCCTTCAGATCATTAACTGCGTTAAACCTGACCAGAGTGCCACCTGGCAGCCTTTCAGCAGTAATTTTTTCTGCTGTTATAAAGTGGGCTCTAGGCAATGAAGTTCGCACACACTGCTGCCTGTGGTTAGCCAGCCCAGCTTTTAGATTAGAACGTTTCGGACGCCCCACAGTTGTTTATTACAAAGTGTGTCGAAGTGCTGGCCTTGATTTACAGTGCGATTGTAGTTGACTACGCCAGGTTACCTGAGAGGCGGTATAAGTTTTGTTACTTTTCTGGCAATTCCAGATGGGCGAACTGTTTGGGGCTCTGCCTTTAGGAAGATGAGAGCAGGACGTTTCGCAAGAATTTGTGATGTGTTTTAACACAGGAAGCGTTTCGGGCTGGATAGGAGCGATTCGAGGGCGATCGCCTTTTGAGGGAGACGCTTGAGGGCGATCGCGTTGAGCTAGGTCTCTTCGGTACACTCAGAAGTTGCCGCGTTTCAAGGTCCGATGTCAGACTCTCAATCCATTAGTGCCTCGGTGGCCAAGCTGTACGATACCTACCCGTTTCCGCCTGAGCCGCTGCTTGACGAACCCCCGCCAGGCTACAACTGGCGCTGGAATTGGTCGGCGGCTTACGCGTTTTGTATGGGACGCAAGCCTGAAACCCAGCAGGTCCGCATTTTGGATGCGGGATGTGGCACAGGGGTGGGAACAGAGTACCTGGTGCACCTCAATCCAGAGGTGTCGGTGACCGGGATTGACCTGAGTGCTGGGGCGCTGGCCGTTGCCCAGGAGCGCTGCCGCCGGTCGGGAGCCGATCGGGTCGAGTTTCACCACCTCAGCTTGTTTGATGCTGAGCAGCTGCCGGGGCAGTTTGATCTCATTAATTGTGTGGGGGTGCTGCACCATACACCAGATCCGATTCGGGGCATTCAGGCCCTGGCCGCGAAGCTGGCGCCGGGCGGCATCATGCATATTTTTGTCTATGCTGAGCTGGGCCGCTGGGAAATTCAGCTCATGCAGCGAGCGATCGCCCTACTCCAGGGCGATCGCCGGGGCGACTATCGCGACGGTGTGCAATTGGGCCGCGCTCTGTTTGCGGCTTTGCCCGAAAACAATCGCCTGGTGCGGCGGGAAAATGAGCGCTGGGCCATGGAAAACCAGCGGGATGAATGCTTTGCCGATATGTACGTTCATCCCCAAGAGATTGACTACAACATCGAAACGCTGTTCGAGCTGATTGATGCCTCTGGCCTGGAATTTCTGGGTTTTTCCAACCCTCGCCAGTGGGACTTGTCCACTCTTGTGGGAGCCAATCCAGACATTTTGGCGCGAGCCGCTCACCTGCCCGATCGCCAGCGCTATCGTCTGATAGAGTTGCTCAACCCCGAAGCCGTCACTCACTACGAATTTTTCTTGGCCAAGCCGCCGTTTACTCGCTCAGACTGGTCTCAGGAAGATGCTCTCATGGCGGCAATTCCGGAGCGTCATCCTTGTATGGACGGCTGGCCTAGCCAGTGCCTGTTCAATTGCGACTACCAAATTATTAATCTTTCAGCTGAGGAGTTTCGCCTTCTCGAAGCTTGCGACGCTAATCGCGTCCACGGGCGATCGCTCGCAGAAATTTGCCAAGCCACTGAAACAACGCCTCAAGAAGCGCGATCGCTACTTGACAAGCAGCTCATCTTACTCACCCCAAAAAACTAGGCCTTCCTGCAAAATTTATCCGCCCTAAACCAGGCTATTAAGTATTGTTACCGCCCCGTGGTATGATGTCTCGTGGCCTGCAACCATCAGGCGATTGACCTCAATCGGCTTCAAATCTGAGCGTGCCTGACTCATCTCCCGAAACCACCGCTATGCCCGAGGACAGCGCAGAGACAAACGACCCTGCGCAAAACTCAGCATCGTCAATGCAAGAGTACTATCGGCTTCAGCAGGAGCTCTATATTGCTACCGCTGTATTGACCGGGATCATTTTTATTTCCGCGTGGTTTGCCTACTCCCTGAATACCGCACTCAATTATTTGTTGGGCGCGTGCACAGGTGTGGTTTACTTGAGAATGTTGGCAAAGGATGTTGAGCGGTTAGGGAAGGAAAATAGCAAAATCGGGAAAACTCGATTTGCGCTATTTATCGGGCTGTTTATATTAGCAACTCGTCTAGATCAACTAGAGATAATACCCATTTTTCTGGGTTTCCTCACCTACAAAGCCGCCCTCATCATTTACACGCTCAGAATTACGTTTCTGCCCGATTCTCGATGAATTGGGAGAGATATGCCTGAGAATTCTCCGCGCTAGATTTCTGGGGAACCCTCTTCCATGCAAATGCTGAGTTTTCTGGACACTTTACAACAGTTGCCACTGGCCGAGCTAGAAGTCGGTCAGCATTTTTACTGGCACATTGGCAGTCTCAAGGTCCATGGTCAGGTCATCATGACCTCCTGGTTTGTGATTGCAGTGCTCGTAATTGCCTCGCTTGCGGCGAGCCGCAATCTCCAGAGAATTCCAAGCGGTTTCCAGAACTTTATGGAATATGCCTTGGAATTCATCCGGGACCTTGCCAAAAACCAGATTGGCGAGAAAGAATATCGTCCTTGGGTGCCTTTTGTCGGTACGCTGTTTTTGTTTATCTTCGTGGCTAACTGGTCCGGCGCTTTGATTCCTTGGAAGCTCGTTGAACTTCCGGCGAGCGAGCTGGCCGCACCCACGAACGACATTAATACGACAGTTGCATTGGCGCTACTGACTTCTCTGGCATACTTCTATGCTGGCATCAGTAAGCGCGGCATTGGATACTTCGCCAAGTACGTCCAGCCCACGCCGATTCTGCTGCCGATTAATGTCCTAGAAGATTTCACCAAGCCTCTCTCCCTAAGCTTCCGTTTGTTTGGTAACATCCTTGCCGATGAACTGGTTGTGGCGGTGTTGGTGCTTCTGGTTCCCCTGTTTGTTCCGCTGCCGGTAATGGCCTTGGGTCTGTTTACCAGCGCAATTCAGGCGCTGATCTTTGCAACCCTTGCTGCGGCCTACATTGGGGAAGCCATGGAGGGGCATGGTCATGAAGGGCATGAGGAGCATTCGTAAGCGTCCTCAGTTGAGTTAGCTTGCACAGCTCTGCGAGCCAGCGGTAATTCCGGGTGCGTGGATTGCTGCGATCGCTGATTTCGTGCGGCATTGCAAACGTGTGTCTAGCTGTAGACATCCAATCTGTTAGTTCCATCTTCTTAAGGTAGGGAAAATCATGAATCCAACGGTTGCTGCTGCTTCTGTTCTGGCCGCTGCTCTTGCTATCGGTCTGGCTGCTATCGGCCCTGGTATCGGTCAAGGTAATGCTGCTGGTCAAGCTGTAGAAGGTATCGCTCGTCAGCCTGAAGCAGAAGGTAAGATCCGCGGCACGCTGCTGCTCAGCTTGGCCTTCATGGAAGCGCTGACGATCTATGGTCTGGTCGTTGCCCTGGTTCTGCTGTTTGCTAACCCCTTTGCCTAAGCTTTAGCAAAAGGCGTGGAAGATTCTTTCGGAGTCTTCCACGCCTCCTGTTGAGTTTCGAGCGCAGCGCATTGAGGAGTTTTGTCCCCTCCAGGGAAAACGGGTGACCAAATGATGACGCAATGGATTTTTCTGGCTGCCGAAACCGCTACTGAGGGGGGGTTGTTCGATTTCGACGCCACGCTCCCTTTGATGGCGGTGCAGTTTTTGCTGCTGGCAGCAGTTCTAAACGCGGTTTTTTATAAACCCATTGGTAACGCAATCGATCAGCGTGACAGCTATGTCCGCACGACGCAAGCCGAAGCCCGTGAGCGTTTGGCAAAAGCCGAGCGCTTGGCGGCGCAGTACGAACAGGAGCTAGCGTCTGCTCGTAAGCAGGCTCAAGCCACGATCGCAGCGGCTCAGTCTGAAGCGGACAAGCTGGCGGCAGGCCAACTAGCGGAAGCCCAGCGCGAAGCCCAAGCCCAGCGCGAGCAAGCCCAGAAGGAATTGGAGCAGCAGAAACAAGCAGCGATGAGTTCCCTTGAGCAACAAGTGGATAGTCTGAGCCGTGAAATTCTTCAAAAGCTGCTCGGTAACTTGGCTGCTTAGGGTTATTTCTTCTCTGACAAGGGTTGTTCAGCGAGTGGGCATTCAAGACCCAAGTCTGACCTTGAATTGCCCCAAAAACTTGATCTCAGGAAAGTCAGCCTGAGAGTGTGTAAGTCGGCAGCGCAGTTATGGGTTGAGTATCATGGGGACTTTTTTATGGCTGGCAACGCAGGCTGGTGCCGAGCTGGCAGAGGTTGCTGAAGAGCATGGCTTCGGCCTAAATTTCGATATTTTAGAGACCAATTTAATCAACCTGGCGATTATCATTTTCGTCCTGGTTTATTTTGGTCGAAATTTTCTCGGTGGAATTTTGACTGAGCGGCGATCGCGCATTGAAGAAGCGATTCGTTCCGCAGAGGAGCGTCAGCGTAAAGCTGCTGCTGCCCTTGAGGAGCAAAACCAAAAGCTGGCCCAAGCTCAAGCTGAGGCTGAGCGCATCAAGCAACAGGCTCAAGAGAGTGCCAAGAAGGTCAGAGAGGAAATCCTGGCTCAGGCTGCTCAAGACGTGGAGCGCATGCGTCAGTCGGCTGCTCAAGAACAAAGTTCGAATCAAGAAAAGGTCTTGGCGGAGTTGCGTCAACGGGCTGCTGCCCTTGCGGTTGAGCAAGTTGAAGCTCACCTCAAGACCAATCTCAGCGATTCGACCCAGCATCAGCTGGTTGATCGCAGCATTGCGCTACTCGGAGGTCGGTGATGCAGGGCTATAGTGCAGCAATCGTAGAGCCTTATGCAGAGGCTTTGATGTCGCTGGGACAGTCTAACGATCAAGTCCAGCGTTTTGGCGAGGACATCTGCTTTTTGCAAGAGCTGCTGGCAAGCTCAGAAGATCTGCAGCAGTTCCTGGAGAGTCCCTTGATCAATGCAGATGCCAAGAAGGCGGTCCTGCGTCAGCTAGCAGGGGAAACAGTACATCCTTACGTTCTGAACTTCCTGCTGCTGCTGGCTGAGCGTCGACGCATTCTGTTTCTTCAGGGCATTTGCCAGAAGTTTCTGGAGCTGCTTCGCAAGCTTAGCGGAACAGTTCTCGCTGAAGTGACGAGCGTGGTTGAGGTGTCTGAAGAGCAGCGTCGCACGATTGAAGATCGCGTGAAGGCGATGACGGGAGCTCAGCAGGTAGAGCTGAAGGTCAACTTGGATCCAGAACTGATTGGTGGTGTTGTGATCAAGGTTGGCTCGCAAGTTGTCGATGCTAGTCTGCGAGGCCAGCTGCGTCGTCTCTCTCTGCGACTGTCTGGCATGAATGCCTGATGGCCGCGATCGCCATGTCTTCGCTTCTTTAGGCAACTTTAGTCCGACCCGGACACAGACGATATCAAAACCATACTGTTGATTGAGCAACTCCCATGGTAAGCATCAGACCTGACGAAATTAGCAGCATTATTCGACAGCAGATCGAGCAGTACGAACAGGAAGTCAAAGTTTCCAACGTTGGTACTGTTCTGCAAGTGGGTGACGGTATCGCCCGCGTCTACGGCCTGGACAAGGTCATGGCCGGTGAACTAGTTGAGTTCGAAGATGGCACCGTCGGTATCGCCCTCAACCTGGAAGCCGACAACGTCGGTGTGGTGTTGATGGGTAATGGCCGCACCATCCAAGAAGGCAGCTCCGTCACCGCCACTGGCAAGATCGCTCAGATCCCCGTGGGCGAAGCGATGGTTGGCCGGGTAGTAGACGCTCTGGCCCGTCCGATCGACGGCAAAGGCGACATTCACACCTCTGAAACCCGCCTGATCGAGTCTCCTGCTCCTGGCATCATCGAGCGTCGCTCCGTGCATGAGCCGATGCAGACCGGCATCACCGCCATTGACGCCTTGATTCCCATCGGCCGCGGCCAGCGGGAGCTGATCATTGGTGACCGTCAGACCGGCAAAACCTCCATTGCCGTTGACACCATCTTGAACCAGAAGGGCGGCGACGTTATTTGCGTTTACGTCGCGATCGGCCAGAAAGCTTCCACGGTTGCTCAGGTTGTGGGCGTCTTGGCTGAGAAGGGCGCACTCGACTACACCATCGTAGTTGCAGCAAACGCGAACGATCCCGCTACCCTGCAGTACCTGGCACCTTACACCGGCGCAACCTTGGCTGAGTACTTTATGTACAAGGGCAAGGCAACCCTGGTTGTTTATGATGACTTGACCAAGCAGGCTCAAGCCTATCGCCAGATGTCCCTGCTGCTTCGTCGTCCGCCCGGACGTGAAGCCTATCCCGGCGACGTGTTCTACCTACACTCTCGCCTTCTGGAGCGGGCAGCTAAGCTCAGCGATGAGCTCGGCAGCGGCAGCATGACGGCTCTGCCTATCGTCGAGACCCAAGCAGGCGACGTTTCTGCTTACATTCCGACCAACGTAATTTCGATTACGGACGGTCAGATCTTCCTGTCTTCTGACCTCTTCAACTCGGGTCTGCGTCCGGCAGTGAACGCGGGTATCTCTGTGTCCCGCGTGGGTTCGGCCGCTCAGACCAAGGCCATGAAGCAGGTCGCTGGTAAGATCAAGCTCGAGCTGGCCCAGTTCGCTGAGCTGGAAGCATTTGCTCAGTTTGCATCGGACCTCGATAAGGCAACCCAGAACCAGCTGGCTCGGGGTCAGCGTCTGCGGGAGATCCTCAAGCAGCCCCAGTACTCTCCGCTGCCCTTGGCCGATCAGGTCGCTGTCATCTACACCGGCATCAATGGCTACCTGGACGATGTGCCCCTCGACAAAGTCACGGGCTACATCAAGACGCTGCGGGACTACCTGCGCAACAGCGTGCCCAAGTTTGTTGAGACCGTCAGCAACGAGAAGAAGCTGACGGACGAAGCAGAAAGCCTCCTCAAGGATGCGATCGCTGAGTGCAAGAAGACCTTCCTCGCTACCGCCGCGTAGGAGCTAGGCAGTGAGCCACTGATTTTTGAGGCTGCTGCGGCATGTCTCAAAAATCAGTGGCTGCTCGCTCATCACAGGTAAGCTATCATGCCAAATCTAAAATTCATTCGGGACCGCATTCAATCGGTCAAGAATACGAAAAAGATTACTGAAGCGATGCGCCTAGTGGCTGCGGCAAAGGTTCGTCGCGCCCAGGAACAAGTCATCGCCACCCGGCCTTTTGCCGACCGTCTAGCCCAGGTGCTGCACGGTTTGCAGACCCGACTGCGGTTTGAAGATGCAGACCTGCCGCTGCTGAAAAAGCGTGAGGTCAAGACTGTTGGAATTCTGGTGATTTCGGGCGATCGCGGTCTCTGTGGTGCGTACAACACCAACGTGATCCGGCGCGCCGAAATGCGAGCTCAAGAGCTCAAGGCCGAAGGCATTGACTACCGTTTTATCCTGGTTGGTCGCAAAGCTGTGCAGTACTTCCAGCGTCGCGAGCAGCCCATCGATAAAACCTACATCAACCTGGAGCAAATCCCCACCGCCGGAGAAGCATCGACGATCGCCGATCATCTGCTCTCCCTATTTCTTTCGGAAACGGTGGATCGAATTGAGCTGGTCTATACCAAGTTTGTGTCTCTGATTAGCTCTCGTCCGGTTGTACAAACCCTCCTGCCCCTTGATCCTCAGGGTCTAGAGGCTTCTGACGACGAGATCTTCCGCCTGACCACCCGCGGTGGTGCCTTCCAGGTGGAGCGCGAAAAAGTCACGACGCCGACCCAGTCTTTGCCTCAGGACATGATCTTCGAGCAAGACCCGGTCCAAATCCTCAATGCGCTGCTGCCGCTGTACCTCAACAACCAGCTGCTGCGCGCCCTGCAAGAATCTGCTGCGAGCGAGCTTGCAGCCCGGATGACGGCAATGAACAATGCTAGCGACAACGCCTCGGACCTGATCAAGTCCCTGTCGCTGTCCTACAACAAAGCCCGTCAAGCCGCCATTACCCAAGAAATTCTTGAGGTTGTGGGCGGTGCTGAGGCTCTGGCTAAGTAGCCCTCTTCAGTGGAAAATGAATCTGCGCCTGGAGTTTCTTCAGGCGCATTTTTTGTCCCTTGAATCAGGGAGCCGTGAAACGCGGGATAAACGCGGTAAGATCCCTGGAGAAAGCTGAAAGCTAAGGCTTTCCCTGCGTTCGCAAAGCTTTTGGATCGCAAATTGTCGAGGGTTTGGGAAAGCGAAACCCCAGCAGTCAGCCTGGGGTGACAAAAATCTTTTCCCTTCAGGAAAAGGGACAGAGTTTGCGATCGCCTTTCAAGTTTTATCTAAGAGACAAATTTGGACTGAGCGTGTTCTATGGCTAAGTCGTATACGGTCGAAATTCAGCACCAAGGAAACTCCTACACCCTGAATGTGCCCGAAGATCAAACGGTTTTGCAAGTGGCAGAAGCGAATGGAATTAAGATTCCTAGCTCTTGCCATGCGGGAGTTTGCACCAGCTGTGCAGCGCTGGTCACCGAAGGAACCGTTGATCAGGCCGATGGTATGGGCATCAGCCCTGACCTGATGGCTCAAGGGTATGCGCTGCTGTGCGTGGCCTATCCGCGCTCGGATCTCAAGATCGAGACGGAAAAAGAGGAAGTCGTGTACCAGCGCCAGTTTGGCCAGAACGGCTAACGCCCCAAAGGCCCAATCAACAGTCAGTGTGGGATAGAAAATAACAATGACAACTCATTTCATCACGGCAGAAATCAACCTCCAAGAATCGCCGACCGCCACCCATGCGGCCATCGAGCAGGCCCTGCAGGAGCGCGGAGAGCCGCTGCGCTGGGCGGTCACTGCGGTGGATGAGGAGACCCAGGTGGCTCAGGTAGAGGCCATTGTGGTGGACGAAGCTGACCGATTGGAAGCCGTTGCTGACGCCTAAGCCGGGTTCTCGCCCCTATACAGCAGTGCTGCTGGTGCCGACGGGCATCGGAGCAGCGATCGGAGGCTATGCAGGAGATGCGCTGCCGACAGCGCGGGCGATCGCCCAAGTGGTTGATTGCCTGATCACCCATCCCAATGTGCTCAATGGGGCACAGCTCTATTGGCCCATCCCCAACGCGCTCTATGTCGAAGGGTATGGGCTAGACCAGTTTGCCCAAGGCCACTGGTCGCTGCGGCCCACCCACCAAAATCGGGTGGGCTTGCTGCTCGATCAGGCCATTGAGCCTGAGCTGAGGCTCAGACACTTGCAGGCGGCGGATGCGGCGCGGGCCACTCTGGGCCTGACGCTGACGGACTATGTCGTCACCGACGCGCCCCTGGGGGTGATGCTGCGGACAGCGGAGTCGGGAGCAACCTGGGGCACGATTGAGAATCCCGGGAGCCTGCTGCGGGCGGCGGAGACGCTGATCCAGAAAGCAGGAGCAGAGGCGATCGCCGTGGTGGCGCGCTTCCCGGATGATACGGGTAGTGAAGCCCTCCAGGCCTATCGCCACGGTCAGGGAGTCGATCCCCTGGCCGGAGCTGAGGCAGTCATTAGCCACTTGGTGGTGCGGCGCTTCGGGATTCCCTGCGCCCACGCGCCGGCCCTGCTGCCGCTGCCCCTGGATCCAGAGCTGTCACCGCGATCGGCGGCAGAAGAAGTGGGCTACACGTTTTTGCCCTGCGTGCTGGTGGGGCTGAGCCGGGCGCCGCAGTTTGGGCGCGGGATGGGTGATCGCCGTCCGACGGACTTGACGGCGGATCAGGTTGATGCGCTGATCGTGCCTGCCACGGCCTTTGGGGGCAGCGCGGTCCTGAGCTTGGCCCAGACCCAAACCCAAATCATTGCGGTGCGAGAAAATGCCACGCGCATGGCTGTATCGCCGGAGCAGCTGGGCATCCGGGCGATTGCGGTGGATTCCTACCTAGAGGCCATTGGCGTGCTGGCCGCCCATCGCGCGGGCGTTTCTCCCCAGGCGCTCGGGCCAACCCTTCAGCGTTTACAGCCTCTCGAAGGCTAGGCTAGAGAAGACCGAGCTGAGAGAAAAGCGGCGATCGCCCCTTGGGCTCCCTTTTCTCTCAGCCCGTATCTGTCCTGGAAAAGAGATAAAACGCGCGTGAATAAGCAGTTCCCTGAGGATCCAGAGATGCTGCCCCTGAGTCGGACCCAGGTTCTGATTGCCATGGGAGTGACCGCTATTTTGCTGTTGCTGGTGGCCCGTCTCTGGCTGTGGCTCGGGTCCGTCAAGATTTTGCAGACGACGTGGTCTCCCGAGGCTCTGGCCTGGGGCCTGAGCCTGGGCCTAGCGATCACGGTGGCTAGCTCTGGGGTTTACCGGCTCTGGCCCGCCTATCGCCAGAGCACTGACTTTTACTTACAAATGGTGCTGCAGCCGCTGCTGCTGCCGGATTTGATCTGGCTGGGCCTGCTGCCAGGCCTGAGCGAGGAGCTGCTGTTTCGCGGCGTGATGCTGCCAGCTCTGGGCCTAGATGCCTTTGCGCTGCTGGTGTCTAGCGCGTGCTTTGGGGTGCTGCACCTGAGCGGCCGCAATCAGTGGCCCTACGTGATTTGGGCTACGGTGATTGGGGGCGTGCTGGGCCTGAGCGCGCTGGTCACGGACAACCTGCTGGTGCCGGTGGTGGCCCACATTGTGACCAACCTGCTTTCGAGCTTTATTTGGAAGCAGCAACAGCCCTCGACGTCGTCCTAGCCCCTGCTCGTGGCCTAGGCGTCCCAGCCACCGGCGATCGCCTGCTGCGTGGCGAGGGCGATCGCCTGGGGAAAGATTCGGTGCTCTTGTACCTGAATGCGAGCGTGCAAAGATTCGGCTGTGTCGCTGGGCAGGACCGGAACCGCAGCCTGCATCAGAATCGGGCCGCTGTCGACTTCGAGGCGCACGAGGTGGACTGTGCAGCCCGACACGCGCACTCCTGCGGCGATCGCCTGCTCGACGGCCCGCAGCCCCGGAAAGCTGGGCAGCAAACTCGGGTGAATATTGATCATGCGATCGGAAAAAGCATCCAGCAGCGTCGGAGTCACAACCCGCATCCAGCCCGCCATGATCACCCATTCGACCCCGTACTCCCGCAAGGTCTCCACGATCTTGCGATCGCAGGTTTCCCGTTGGGAAAACTCGCGATGGTTGACCAGCACCGCCGGAATCCCCCAGCGCTCGGCCCGCGCGACGGCCTTGACCCCAGGATTGTTGTAAACCATCACCTCGATGCGGGCGTGGAGCTTGCCGTCGGCGATCGCCTGAGCGATCGCTTCGAAGTTGCTGCCGCTGCCCGAGGCCAGCACTCCCAGGCGAACCGGCGGCGTGGTGGGCCGCTCAGTCGCCATCAGGACCGGCGAAATGAAACTGGGGGTCGCGTCGGACGCAGGCGAAGGAGATGACAAGTCAGACATGGAACGTTGGACATCGACGGTGCGTGCAGTAGACTAGCACCTTGGTGTAGCCAGCACAATGGAAGAAGCAGGGGTGTTTGGGGGCGATCGCGCCTTGGAGAGCCCCGCCTTGACCTGTTCCGACGGAGGGAGTCTATGCACCACACAAAAGGACAGCCAAAGACCTGGCTCGATCAAGATGCGATCGCGGCCTGGGTTTTTTTGGCCCCCGCGCTGCTGTTGCTGAGCGTGTTCGTGTTTTGGCCCATCGCCTATCTGCTGTATCTCAGCTTCACCACCGGCAGCTTTACCCAGGCGGGCTTGAGCTGGGTGGGTGGCCGCAACTATTGGCGACTGCTCCTGAGCCCTGACTTTTGGCAGGTGCTGTGGAACACGGTCTACTTCACCGTGGGGACCGTGATTCCGACCCTGGTGATTCCCTTGGGGCTGGCGGTCCTGCTCAATCGGGCGATCGCCCTACGAGGCCTGCTGCGCACCGCCTACTTCATTCCGTCGGTCACCTCCCTGGTGGCGGTGGGCCTGGGCTTCCGCTGGCTGTTTCAAACCGACGGCCCGGTAAATGCCTGGCTCAGCCCTCTGGGCCTGGAGCCGATTCCCTGGTTGGCCAGCACCACCTGGGCCATGCCCGTGCTGATTTTGCTCAGCACCTGGAAGCAAATCGGCTTCAACATGGTGGTGTTTTTGGCAGGGCTACAAACCATTCCCCAAAACCGCTACGAAGCCGCCGAGCTCGATGGCGCCGGTCCCTGGCAGCAGTTTTGGCACATTACGCTGCCCGGTCTGCGACCGACGCTGGTTTTTGCCACGGTCACCACCGCCATCTTTACCCTGCGCAGCTTTGAGCAGGTCTATGTCGTCACGGGCGGCGGCCCCCTAAACACCACCAACCTGCTGGTGTACTACGTTTATGAGCAGGCCTTTGGCCAATTTGACTTTGGCTATGCGGCGGCGGCAGCGACGGTCCTGTTGGCGATCGCCGGCCTACTGGTGTACCTCCAGCTACGAGTGTGGGGAGACGAAGCCTAGGCTTGGGGATACCACTGCTGATACCACTGCATCATCTGGTCGATTTCACGCTGCTGCTCTCGAATGATGGACTGGGCCAGATCGCGCATTTCGGAATGCTCGACATTCAGCAGCACATGATTGGCCATCCGGACCGCCATCTGGTGATGGGGAATCATCTCCTCCAAGAACGCCCGATCGAAGTCCGTTGCTGCTTCTAGGGCGGCCAGATCGGGCGCCATAGCACAGCGCCCCATACCCGCCTGAGGGCCTGCACCTCCACGCCAGCCCCGGCCTTGTCCTCGCCCGGGACCCATGCCCATTCCGCGGCCCATGCCCATTCCCTGGCCGGGCTGCCATTCAGGGACGGAGCTGCCGTACCACTGCTGGTACCAGTCCCGCATTTTGCTGATTTCCTGGCTTTGGCTGGTCTTGATGGCCTGGGCGAGCTGCTTGATTTCGGGGCGCTGCGATCGCGCCAAAGCCAGATCTGCCATGGCGATCGCGCTCTCGTGATGGGGAATCATCCGGATAATGAAATGCTGCTCAGAGGGGCCTCGGCGCGGCAGAGTCGCCCCCCCACTCGGAGGCGTCGTGGCTTGTACCAAGGTCACCGTCGGAGAAGTCGTGGGGGCGTTCGAAATGCTTGCATCTGCCGGAGATACTGGGTCGGGCAGCAGCCAGCCAGCCGCAAAGGCGCTCCCCACAACCAGAGCCAACGTTCCAGCGGCGATCGCGTACTTGTAATGCATAAAGCCTCCTGACCTCGACCGGCAAGGGTGAAGCGATGCGCCGATCGAAGACCTGCTAATTTCTAGGATAGGAAATTGGGGCTGGAAGAGAGTCAAGGAAAAGCAACGAAATGCAACAGCTGCCCAAGCCCGGAAACGCCAAAGTCCCGCTCCTGCAATGGGGAGCCGGGACTGACGGAGGTCCAAATCTCGTGAATTTCATGAACTGGGCTAGGACTCAGCAGCCTGCACTTCGATGGTGCCGCGCACCATGTTCATGCCGCAGGAAAATTGGTACTGCCCTGGCTTGTCCGGCGTAAACTCCACCGGCGTAGTTTTGTTCAGGGGGAGATCGGCGGCGACATGAAAATCTGGGAAGCGCACGCTGTCTAGGCAGCTGCTGGGGTCCTTGCGAAAGAAGTTGAGGCGGACTGGCTGACCGGCGGTGACCACGATGCGGCTGGGGCTGTAGCCGCCGTCGACCTCGATGGTCATCTCCTGGACGCCAGGGGTGGCGGCGGCGCGGCGAGCTTGGGGCTTGCTCAGGAGGAACCACCAGAGCTCTAGGCCCACCAGCCCCAGCCCTGCCAGCGTGACGCCGATTTTCAGGGGGAGGGGCTGCTCCAGGCGCTGAAAGCCAGCGCTGCTGCCGCCGTGGGACATCGAGTCCATGGAGTCGTGGGGAGCGGCGATCGCCCCGGCCCCGAGGCCCAGCGCTAAGCCAGTACCCAGAGCCGTACGCCAGAGAAAAGAGCGAAATTTCATCAAAAAACCTCCAAAACTGGGAATAAATGGCTAAAAAAGCGAAACTAGCGCGTCTCTTGGGGCTGGAAGTTGCGCAGCCGCAGCGCGTTGGTCACCACTGAGACCGAGCTAAAGGCCATGGCCGCACCGGCCACAATGGGATTGAGCAAGAGACCAAAGAAGGGATAGAGGATGCCAGCGGCGATGGGAATACCGGCGGTGTTGTAGATGAAGGCGAAGAAGAGATTTTGGCGGATGTTGCGGATGGTGGCGCGGCTGAGCTGAATCGCGGTGACGATGCCGTGCAGATCTCCCGAGACGAGGGTGATGTCGCTCGCGGCGATCGCCACATCGGTGCCCGTGCCGATGGCGATGCCCACATCGGCCTGGGCGAGGGCAGGAGCGTCATTGATGCCATCGCCCACCATGGCCACGATTTTTCCTTCGGCCTGGAGCCGCTGGATCGTGCTGGCTTTTTGGTCCGGGCGCACCTCTGCAAACACCCGCTGAATCCCCACTTCGCGGGCGATCGCGTTGGCTGTTTGCTGATTGTCCCCGGTGAGCATAACCACCTCGAGGTCCAGATTGCGCAAAGCCCGTACTGCTGCTGGTGAGGAGGCCTTGAGCTTGTCCGCGATGCCAAAGATTCCCTCGGCCCGGCCGTCCGCCGCCACCCAGATGACGGTTTTGCCCTGGCTTTCCCAGGCATGCTGCTGCTCGATCAGCGATCGCTGGGTGGACGTGACCCGAGCGGTCGAGATGCCCTGCTCTTCTAGCCAGCGCCGGGTGCCGATCTGGACCTGCTGGCCGCTGACCTGGCCCTGGACGCCGCTGCCCGCGATCGCCTCAAATTCCTCCACATCGCCCAGCGTCACCTCCTGCTCTTGGGCATAGCGCACCAGCGCCTCAGCCAAAGGATGCTCGGAGTAACGCTCCACGGTGGCCGCCAGCCGCAGCAGGCGCAGCTCATTGCCGTTGCTGGTGCCGCCCACGGTTTGGTAGTCCGTCACCGTCGGCTTGCCCAGGGTCAAGGTTCCGGTCTTGTCTAACACGATTGTATTGAGTTTGTGGGCGAGCTCTAGGCTTTCGGCCCCCTGGATCAAAATGCCATTCTCGGCGCCCTTGCCCGTGCCCACCATGACAGAAGTGGGCGTCGCCAAGCCCAGAGCACAGGGACAGGCAATAATCAGCACGCCGACCGTCGTAATCAGGGCCAGGGTCACATTGCCCATGAAGTTGAACCACAGCACGAAGGTCACCAGGGCAATGGCAATCACCACCGGCACAAACCAGCCCGTCACTTGGTCTGCGAGCTTTTGGATGGGCGCTTTGGAGCCCTGGGCCTGCTGCACCAGCTTGACGATCTGGGCCAAGACCGTGTCCTTGCCGACCCGCGTCGCCCGGAAAATAAAGCGGCCCGTCCGGTTGATGGTTGCGCCGATCACTTCGTCGCCCACCCGCTTGTCCACGGGGATGCTCTCCCCCGTCACCATGGATTCATCGATGCTCGAGTTGCCCTCGACCACTTCGCCGTCAACGGGGATTTTTTCGCCGGGGCGCACCAAAATGCGATCGCCCACCACCACCTCACCCAGGGGCAGGTCCACTTCTTGGCCATGGCGGATGACCCGCGCTGTCTTGGCCTGGAGGCCCATCAGTTTGCGAATCGCCTCCGAGGTCTGGCCCCGAGCCCGGTTTTCGAGCAGCCGCCCCAGCAAAATCAGCGTGATGATCACCACGGCGGCTTCGTAGTAGACCTCCACGGGTAAGCCCTGATCGAGCAGCAAATTAGGGAACAGGGTGATCGCTAGGGAATAGAGATAAGCGGTGCCTGTCCCCAGGGCAACCAGGGTATTCATGTCTGCTGCATGGCGCTTGAGGGATTTCCAGGCGCCTACAAAAAAGCTGCGGCCACACCAAACCAGCACAGGCGTAGACAGAACGAGCTGAAACCACGGATTGTGCAGCCAGGTCGGAATGAAGGGGATGGGTAAGCCGAGCATCATCGGCAAAGACCCAAGGACGATCACGCTGCTGATCACGCCGCCGACCCACACTTTGTTGCGCAGGTCGCGGGCTTCGGCCAGACGACTGGCTTTCTCCGCGTCGTCTTCTTCGGTGGGGTCTGCTAGGGGGGAGGCGCGGTATCCAGCGTCGGCCACGGCTTGCTGGATGGCCTGTAGGTCGGTGGTGCGCTCGTGGTAGGAGATGGTGGCCTGCTCGACGCCAAAGTTCACGCTGCAAGACTCGACGCCAGGGACGGCTTGGATGGCTTGCTCGATGGCACTGGCGCAAGCGGCACAGCTCATGCCGCTGAGGCGCAGCTGCTCGGTTTTCATGGGGACTCTCTCGCTGAAGGTCTCCTCCAGGGTAGAGTCTCTAGCTGGCTTGAGAGTCAAGGGGGAAGATTGGTGAAATTAGGGGGCGATCGCCCCCCAATCTCTCTCTGAAACCCTGGCCTAGCGTCCCTAGCTTTCGTAGATCTCTAGGGGCAGGCCGTCCGGATCCTTAAAAAACGTAAAGCGCCGGCCCGTCAGCTCATCAACCCGAATGGGCTCTACCGAGACGCCCTGGGCTTCGAGGCTTTGGGCGGTTTGGGCGACGTCGGCCACAGTGAAGGCTAGGTGGCGCAGGCCGCACGCCTCCGGGCGTCCGGGCCGCTCTGGCGGATTGGGGAAGGAAAAAAGCTCGATCTGGCCGTGGTCACCCACCTTCAGATCGAGCTTGTAGGAGTTGCGGGCTGCCCGAAAGGTCTCTTGGAGAATGGGGAAGCCCAAAATCTGGGTATAGAAATGCTTGGAAACGTCGTAGTCCGAGCAAATAATGGCGACGTGATGAAAACCGCGTGTGTCCACAGGCCGCTAGCCGCTAGAGGAAGGGAAAGGGGCGATCGCCCCTTTCCCTCCAGTGTGCCGAATTTTGGGCCTTGGCGAGAGAACTCTCTACGAAGGCGATCGCCTAGAGTTCTTGGCTTTGGGGGAAGATATCGACGGTTTCTCGGACCGCCTCTTTTTCTGCCACAGGGGGCGAGGTTCGTCGCCGCCTGCCCCAGCCACCGCCCCCAAACAGGTCGTGGAGCAGCACGTAGAAGCAAGGAATGATAAACAGCGTCAGCAGCGTCGCCAGGGCGAGACCCGAAAAGACCACAACTCCCAGCGGCTGCAAGAATTCGCTGCCCTCGCCAACCCCCAGGGCCAAGGGGAACATGCCCAGTACCGTCGTGATGGTGGTCATCAGCACCGGGCGCAGTCGTCGGGGCGCCGCTCGCAAAATCGCCGTGTAGCGATCGCAGCCTTCCTCCGCCTGGATCTGGTTAGCCAGCTCCACCATGATGATGGCGTTGTTCACCACGATACCCACCAGCAGCACCGCCCCGACGATCACCGTCGCGCCGATCGCCGTCTGGGTCACAAACAGCCCCAAAATACCGCCAGCCAGCGCCAGAGGCAGCGTAAACATAATGACCAGCGGATCCACCAGCGAGTTGTACTGGACCGCCATCACCACGAACACCAAGAACGCCGCCAAGCCCCCCAAAACCGGCAGTGTGCCCTGGAGCTGCGCATTGCTCTCGGCGGCCGCACTGGGCAAAACACTCACCCCCTCGGGCAGGTCAACCGTTTGGACGATCTGCTGCACCTGCTCGATCGCTGCCCCGAGGCTCGCCCCTTCGGCCAGGTTGCCCGCCAGCAAAAACACCTGGCGCTGGTTGATGCGCTGAATCTCCGACGGCGCCTGACCATCGGTGACCGTTGCTACATCTCCGATGCGCACCTGCCGTCCCCCTTCGACAAACAGGGGGATGCGCTCAATCTGGGACGGCCGCTGCACCGCGGCGCGATCGAGCTGCACGCGCACATCCACCAAGCGAGTACCCCGCTGGATCTGGGTCGGCACCGAGCCTTGAATGGCGGTCTGGAGCGTGTCGCCCACATCCTGGATCGTCAGATTCAGGGCTGCCAAGCGCTCCTCATCGGGCACAATCTGCACCTCGGGCTGCGGTTCGTCGGCATCGGCCCGGAACCTTGCCAGGGTGGCCTGGCGATTGAGGGCCGCGAGAACCTGCTGGCCAGCAGCATTCAGAGCTTCGGTATCTTCTCCCTGGAGAATCACGTCCACATCGGCTCCCCGCACGGGCGAGTTGGACAAAATCAGGCCTCGCACCTGCCCTGGGCGCATGCGCAGGGTCACATCCACAAGATTGAGCTGCTCAAATTCTTTAGTGACTCGTGTGATGAAAGCATTGACATCGGTTCCGGGCTCGAGGGTGATGTTGCTGCTGCTGCGCAGAGGGTTTTCATTGGTGTTGCTGCCAAAGAGAAAGCCCCCGGCGGTGGTGAAGACATACTCGGTTTCGGGTTGAGCCTGGATAATTTCGTCCACGGCTGCCATGACTTGCAGGTTGCTCTCTAGGGGCGTGCCGGGCGGAAATTGGGCGATCAGGTTGGCTTGACCCGTGCTGATCTGAGGCAGGATTTCTTGAGGAATGTTGCCCAACATCCACATACTGCCCCCACCAAAGGTGAGGAGCGTTAGGGCAATAATCAGAATTCGCTTGGAGAGAATCCAGGCTAGCAGCGCGGCGTAGCCTCGGGTCGAAGCGTCGAAGCGATCGTTGAAGGTCCGCAGAAACCAGGTGCGGGATATGCCGGAGGACCACTTCACCGCTAGGAGCCGGGAAGCCAGCATGGGGACCAGGGTGACGGCCACCACGATGGAGGCAGCGACGGCGAAGCTGATGGTCAAGATCAGCTCATTAAACAGGAGGGCAATGAAGCCGCCAATCAAGAGGAACGGCAAAACAGCGACCAGGTTGGTGCTGGTGGAGGCGATGAGGGCTGACTCGACTTCTTGGCTGCTCTTGATGGACTGGCGGATCATTTGACCGGGGCTCAGGCGCGATCGCGTGTCTTGGCCGGGGGTCATGCCTGCCCCTTCAGCGATCGTCTCTAGCATCACGATGGAGTTGTCCACAACGATGCCGACGCCCAGGGCCAAGCCGCCCAAGCTGAAGACGTTGATGGATAGGTCAAACATGCCCATCAAGATGATGGCCGTCAGAATGGCCAGGGGAATGGCCAGCAAAATAATTAGGGTTTGGCGGATGGAGCCCAAAAACAGCAAAACGGCGATCGCAGCCAGCCCGGCTCCCGTGAGGCCGGAGCTGGTGACATTAGAAATGGCGTTTTGAATGAAAACCGACTCATCCAGGGTGGTGACGATTTCCATCTCGTCGCGAATGACGCCCCCCTGCCGCAGCTCTTCGAGGCGTTTTTTCACCCCCTGCACCACCTCGATGGTGTTGGCGTCGGGCTGTTTCTGGATGCTGACTTTGACGGCTTGGCGACCGTTGAGCGTTACAAAAATCCGCTGCTCTTGGGTGCCGTCGATAACTTCCGCGAAGTCCCGCAGATAGACCCGCTGGGCCGGGGCGATCGCCCCGGATGCCTGTCCCTCGGAGACACTGGCGCGCGGCGTCACCTCAAAAGAAAGGTTTCGGATCTCGTCAGCGCTGCGGAACCGGCCCACTGCCCGCGTCAGCGACTCCGCCGTATCGCTAAAGATCCGGCCGCCTGAGATGTCCTGGTTGCGATCGCGCACCTCCGTGAGCACGTCATCGAGCCCAATTCCCAGAGCCTGGAGGCGATCGAGGTCGATCAGGACGCGGACCTCCTCTGCAACGCCCCCCGCCACGTCCACCGAGGCTACCCCTGCCACCACCGTCAGCTCGCGCGCTAGGTCTTCGTCTGCAAAGACCCGCAGATCAACGGGCTCCAGCTCATCAGAAGACAGCGCAAATTCATACACCGGCAGCTGCGAAGGGTCCACCTTGAACAGGCGCGGGTCCTCGATGGTGTCTGGTAGCCGACCCCGCGCCCGGTTGAAGGCCGCCGTGGCGTCATTGAGTGCTTGGTCGATGTCGCCTCCCGGCTCAAAGTAGAGGTCAACGCTGACCTGGCCTTCCCGGGTTTGGGAGTAAACCTGGATAACCCCTTCGGTGGCCGACAGGGCTTCTTCGAGGGGGCGGGTCACCTCATCAATGGCGACTTCGGGCGAAACCCCCGGCGCGCCGACCCGGACCCCGATGCGGGGATAGGTGATGGACGGGAGCAGATCCACCTGGAGCGTCGAGATGAAGAAAATGCCCACCACCACCACGGCCAGGGTGAGCATGAGCGTGCCGATGTGTCGCCGAATCGCAACGCCGCTGATACTAAAGCCGGTTGTAGGAGAATCCTGCGTCATGGGCCAATTTGGGAAGGAAGAACATCGGAGGACAAAACGCGATCGCCCGCCCCATGGGGGTCACACCCGTTGGAACGTGCTTGAGACATCATCATGGGTCCTGGGAGCGGGATGCTCCCGAGCCCTGCGCAGGTGCCTCCTCTGACAGGACACTGGTCCGGACCGTCTCGCCATCCTTGAGGCCCTGGCTACTGCGGGCCACAAAAGCTTCTCCGGGCTCGAGGCCCGCAATGATCTCCACGCGGCCATCCCGGCGATCGCCCACCGTGACGGTCCGCTCCTCCACCGTGGCCGCATCTCCCGAGCCCGCCACCACAAAAATCGTGCCGCGATCGCCCGCCTGCAGCGGCTGGGGGGATTCGCTGGGGCGCTGACTGGCTCCCCCGGGCGGCCCTCCAGCGGGTCTGCCCCCGCCGCGAGCGCCGCCGCGAGGCCCCCGCTCCTGGTTGGCCCGGAGAGCCGTTTCAGGCACCACCACGCGGGCCGCCGCCTGCTGCGTGAAATTCACCCGCGCCAGGAGACCGCTGCCGATGCGTCCACCCTCATTGGGAATGGTCACCTCCACCGGCACCAAGCGAGCCGTCGGGTCCGCCGCGGGAGAGATTCGCGCCACCCGACCGACCAGTGCCTGGCCCGGAAAAGCATCAAGCCGGACTTGGACTACCTGTCCTGTCTGAATGTCGGCCAGCTCCAGCTCAGACACTTGGACCGAAATCTTGACCTGACTAAAGTCTCCCAATCGGAGCAGTTCCCCTCCGGGCTGGACCAAGTTTCCTGGCTCAGTCACCCGCTCAAGGACATAGCCATCGATGGGAGATGTCAGCACTGAATAGGCCCGCCGCTCCTGCTCTTGGGCGACGGCGGCCTGCTGGGCGATCACCCGCCGCTCCGAGGCGGTCACCGCCTGCTGGCGCGTGCGCACCTGCTCTTGGGCCGACCGAAAAGCCTGCTCTGCCGTGCCGACAGCGGTGCGAGCCTGCTCGACCTGCTGCTCTGGAATAACGCCCTCCTCGTACAGACCCTGGAAGCGAGCGAGATCGGACTGGGCTTGCTGCAGCTCTAGGCGAGCTTGTTCGACCAGGGTTTCGGCATCGCTGACCTCTGTGCGGGCCTGGGCGACCTCGGCTTCCTGGGCGGCGACCTCGGCCTGGGCCCCGACGACCGCTGCGGTCAAGACCTGGTCATCGAGACGAGCAACCACTTGGCCTCGGGCCACGGGGTCTCCCACATCGGCGCTGAGGCTCACCAGCTGCCCTTCGACCTGGGCGCGCAGGGAAATTTCCCGAAAGGGCTGGGTGGTGCCGGTGTATTCCAGTTCCTCACCGAGGGGGGCAGTACGGGCGATCGCCACATCCACGGCTGCGGGACCATCTTCGGCTTGGCCCCGCTGAGCGGGCTGGGCGTTGGCCTCCTCTTTGGGCAAAAAGCCGCAGCCGGCCGTTGGGATGATCAGCAACCCGATCAACAGCATCCGAGAGAGGGTCGCCGGTGTGAGAGAACGAAAATGCTCAGTCAATAGGGCAACCTGCGACATGTTTTCACCTGTACTGTGGGCGTTTCTGTGAGCGTTCTAATTATTACGCTTTGTAAAGCAAATGCGGTCACTCCTGAGACATATCCTGATGCTCCAAACCCAGCGCTATCAAGGCTTTTGAGCGCCTTTGTGCCACCAGAAACTGTCCACCTAGAGCTGATGCAAAAAGCACCTAGGCAGAGCTTTGAGAGGGGCAATAGCGGTTTTGGCGCGGTGCAGGAGTCCTCAGAAAGGGGATGGATTTTGTTACCTAGGCGGAACGCAAAGATGGGGAGCACAAAGTCCTTCGAAGCAGAAGGTCGTGACCTGTTGGGTGGCCCAGTCCCAGCGCCGGATAGCGTGGTTGTTGGTGTCTGCGATGTACAGCGTTTGACCCTCGCTGGCGAGGCCGGAAGGTTCCGAGAAAGAGGCTTCTGGGCCCCAGCCGTCCTGGTGGCCTGGGAGGCCGCTCCCGACTATATTGACGCAGTGGCCTTCGGCGAGGTTCAACCGCTTGATTTTGTGGTTGTAGGTGTCGGCGATCCAGAGGTTGCCAGGGCCGTGGGCGAGGCCGAGGCAGTGCTGCAATCGCGCGCGATCGCCCCGGCCCTCGCGATCGCCAAAGTCGAAGAGGCCGCCGCTGCCACACAGGGTTTGGACGCTGGGAGGATCGGCGAGGGAAATGGCCCGAACCGAGCTGCTTTCGCTGTCGGCAACGTAGAGGGTGTCGCCGTCGATGGCCAGGCCGCTGGGCTGGGCAAAGGTGGCCTCGCTGGCGGTGCCGTCGATGCAGGCTTCGGCGCCGGTTCCGAGCAGGGTGCCGACGGCGTCTTCGGTGAGGGAGAGCACCCAGATCTGGTGGGACCCGGCCATGGCGATGAAGAGGCGATCGCCTTTGAGGGCGACATCCCAGGGGGAGTTGAGCGGGGTTTCCAGGCGGCGGCCCTGCTGGGGGCGCAGAGATCGGTTTTGCTGGCCCGTGCCGGCGAGGGTGGTGACGGTGCGCGATCGCCCATGGACGCAGCGAATCAAGTGATTGCCGGTGTCGGCGACGTAGAGGCGATCGCCCGCCGGATCGTAGGTCAGGCCCTGGGGCGCGCGAAACTGGGCGGTTTCCCAGGGGCCGTCTTGGTAGCCGGGAGTGCCTGAGCCGACGGTGGCCCGCACCTTTCCCTCAAGGGTGGCGATGACCAGGCGGTGGTGGCCGGTGTCTGCGACAAATAGGTGATTTTCCTGGGCGATCGCCCCGATCGCCACCTTTCCCGGAAAGGCCAGGGGGCTGGCGATCGGCTGTTCTGGGGCGGGAGCGCCGGAATCGGGCGATCGCCCGGCCAGAAGTTCGCCAATCTGGCGATCGAAGGTGTCGGAGTGGCCTTCACCGGCCCGCTGGGTCACGACGTAGCCTGCGGGGTCGATGAGCACCAAGGTGGGCCAGGCCTTGATGGCGTACTGGTCCCACAGATATTGATTTTGATCGACGACCACTGGGTGGCGGATGCCGTAGCGGGCGATTGCCTGCTCGACGCTGGCGGGGTGCTGCTCCTGGGAAAACTTGCCGGTGTGGATGCCGATCACCTGGAGGCGATCGCCGTAGCGCTGCTCTAGGGCGTGCAGGTCTGGCAAAACGTGCAGACAGTTGATGCAGCCATAGGTCCAAAAATCCAGCAGGACGACCCGACCGCGCAGCGATCGCAGGGATAAAGGGCCTGGAAAATTTAGCCAGGGAAAGTCAGCGGGCAGCTCGGGCGCACGAACGCGGGGCATAGAACAAGATCCAAACGAATAGCCAAATCGGGTCAAAAGCGGCTGGAAAATCTGGTGTTGGCCGTAATCAGGCCGTGGCGGGGCCGTAGCGATCGCCCCAGAAAGCTCAGACCCCCGTTGTGCTGAGCCGTCCCTTCCCCTACAAAAAGTATCAGCGATCGCGTGTTAGGGCGATCGCACTCACCCAGGGGTCTAAAGGCGCAAGATATGCGAATTTGCTTCGTAGGAGACTCTTTTGTTAACGGGACAGGCGATCGCTCGAGTTTGGGCTGGACAGGTCGCCTGTGCGCGATCGCCCAGCATCGAGGCTACGACCTGACCCACTACAACCTCGGCGTCCGCCGAGAGACCAGCGCAGACATTCGCCAGCGCTGGTACGCTGAGGTCGCGGTGCGTCTGCCGGAGACCGTGGACGGGCGCCTGGTGTTTTCCTTTGGCGTCAACGATACGACCTTTGAAAATCAAACGTTTCGGGTTGAGCCGGAGGCGTCCCTGGACAACGCTGCCGCCATCTTGACCCAGGCCCAAAAGCAGTATCCGGTGCTGATGGTGGGACCGCCGCCCGTCGCTGATCTGAGCCACAATCATCGGATTGTCCACCTGTCCGAGCGCTTGGCCGCCCTCTGCGCCCAGCTACAGGTTCCGTTTCTGGGCGTGGTGACGCCCCTCCAGCAGTCGACCGCCTGGATGCAGGAGGTGGCGACCTACGACGGGGCCCACCCCCGGGAAGCGGGCTACAGCACGCTGGCCCAGCTAGTCAATCAGTGGCCTGCCTGGCAGGCTTGGTTTTCGAAAACTTGAGAGAAACATGCAGCTTCGAGACGCCGCGATCGCCGATTTGCCCCAGATTGTCGCCATCTACAACCAGACGATTCCCAGCCGCCAGGTTACCGCAGATACCGAGCCAGTCACCGTCGAGAGCCGACTGGCTTGGCTGGGCGATCGCCCGCCCCATCGCCCGGTCTGGGTCCTGGAGGACAGCGGCGAAATCCTGGCCTGGTGCAGCTTCCAGTCCTTTTATGGGCGTCCGGCCTACGGCGGCACCGCCGAAATTAGCCTCTACGTTGCGGCGGCCCATCGACGCCGGGGTCTGGGGCGATCGCTGCTTCAGCAGGCCTGCCAGCGCGGGCCGGACCTGGGCCTGACGACCCTGCTGGGCTTCATCTTTGCCCACAACGAGCCGAGCCTGAGCCTCTTTCGCCAAATGGGCTTCGAGACCTGGGGACACCTGCCCCGAGTGGCGGTGCTCGATGGCGTCGAGCGAGACTTGGTCATCCTGGGCCGCCGCCTGGAGGATCCTGCCTAGAGCAGCTCTACCAGGCCGCTCTGGCCGTTGAGGCGGACCCGCTGGCCGTCTCGCAGCAGCCGTGTGGCCTCGTGAATATCCATCACCGCCGGAATGCCGTACTCCCGAGCCACGATCGCCCCGTGGGACAGGCGGCCCCCCACCTCCGCGATCAGGCCCTTGGCCTGGGCCAGCAGCGGGGCCCAGCCGGAGTCCGTGTAGGGGACCACCAAAATGGCGTCTTCGGGCAGGGTGGCGCTGCTGCGCAGGGTTCGCAGGACAACGACGCGCCCCTCCACCTCGCCAGGACTGGCGCCAATGCCCCGAAACTGCTGGCGGGCCGGGGCGGCGCTGCTCAGCTCTGGGGGCGGCGGGGTTTTGCCGTAGACGACCTGGGGAACTGAGGGAAGCTGGCGATCGCGCTCAAATTGCGATCGCCGCCGCTGGGCCTTGCTTTGCCAGTGAGCGGCCAGCTCGGGGGAGCCCGTTTTGGCTAGCCGCTGCACCTCATCCCACGTCAGATCAAACAGGGTGTCCACGCTGGGCAGTAGCTCCTGCTGATGCAGGCGTTTCCCTAGCGCCATCAAGCTCCAGCGCAGCTCCGCCAGCAGCCGACTGTACACCCGGGTCACCTCCCCCTTGAGATCCACGCGCTGCTGCACGGCTTGGGGGGCAGACTGACTGGACTCAGCGGCGGGAGGCGCTCCCTGGCGGACAAACTGCCAGAAAATTTCCTCCACCGTTTGGGGATGTTCGCGCCAGGTGGGAACGGCGATGTCCGTGCCCACCTCGCTTAGGTAGCCGTACTCCGCCACCAAGGCGTCAAACTGGCTCATGAGGTCTGCTGTTTCGGGATGTCTGCGCAGAGCCGCGATCGCCTCTGACTGCTCTGGGGGCAAGGCCCCTGGATCCAGGCGATCGCGCACCCGATCTGCCAAGGCACCCAGGGCCTGGAGCGACGCGACCTCTGGCGTGCGGCGATTGTCCAGCGCCTGATCCGGCACCTTGAAGAGGGCCTGGCGCAGGGCAGCGCTCAGGGGACCCAGAATGCTGTAGTAGGTTGCCCGCCGCAGCAACAGCAGCACCCGATCGATGCGCTCTAGGAGGGCCGAGGTCTCCAGGGTCTCGGCGGGCTGCTGCTCAAAGGCGGCGATCGCCGGCCCAAAGTGCTGCTGCATCTCCCGCCGAAAATCCTTGTGAAGCCGCAGCTCTCGGCCCACCAGGCGGCCCAGGCCGGGAACATTGCGCACCGTGGCGCTCAGGGGCGGCTTCGAAAATTTTGCGCCTCGGGTCAAAAACTCCAGGCTCTCTGGCGGCAGCCCCATGCGCAGAAACAAATCCCCCAGCAGGGACGCATTGAAGTAGGCGTGGGAAAAATGCAGCGTGGCGGTTTCGGTGAAGTCGAGCCCGCGCGCGCGATCGCCCAGCACCAGCGTGAAGAGCTCGCCCCAAACTCCGCAGGTCAGGGGCCGGTTGATCGACCAGGTGAGCGGGCGAATCGCCCCCGGGATCACCTCCGCCGCGATCTTGCGGGTCCAGATGGGAATCAGCGTCGTGATGGGGCGGCTCTGGAGCAGCCAGAGCTGCTGGCCGTCGTAGGTCCACTCGATGTCCTGGGGAACGCCGTGGTAGCGCTTTTCGAGGTGCCGCGCCAAAAATGCCACCTGCTGAATCAGAAACATCGGCACGTCGCCGCTGCCTTCCACGGGCAGATCCAGCTTTTCGGGCAGTCGCCAGCTCTCGGTGGCCTGATCGAGGTCGCTGTCGAGGACGCTCACCCGGTAGGACTCGGGGGTCACCTGGCCAGAAACCACCCGCGTGGCCGGTCCGGGCAGCGCTTCGATCACGACGGCAGATCCCTGCTGGCTGATCGGGTCGCGGCTAAAGGCCACCCCCGAAAACGCCCCAGAAACCTGCTGCTGGACCAGCACGGCCATGGCGCTGTCGGCCAAGCCGCGATCGCTGCGGTAGCGGCTGGCGCTGGGCTGGTCGTAGGAGGCAAAGCACCGATCGATGGCGATCGCCAGCTCCTCGTGACTGGTGACGTTGAGCAGCGTCAGATACTGACCCGCCGCCGAGGCCGTTTCGGAGTCCTCGCCCACGGCGGAGGACCGCACCGCCAGGGGCGTGGCGGCGCTGGGCTGAAAGCCGCTCACCAGGGTTTCTACGTCGTCCCCCGGCAAGATCACCCAGCCAAAGGGCACGGGGTAGCCCCAGCGCCGCAGCTGGGCCAGGGTTGCGGCCTTGGCGCCAGCAACCTCGGTTTTGAGAGAATCATCAAGGGTTTTGAGGCCGCGATCGCCCCGGAAAAATCGAAACATACGGCGAGACTCCGGTGTGGCAGCAGAGGTAGACAGGTCCAGATCGTCAGGAATGGCTTGGTAAATCAGGGCAATCAGGCCGCTCAGGGCGATCGCCGCCACGACGCGACCAGACTGACCGGGATGGAGCAGCGCCAAAATCACCGGCACCAGCAGCAGCACCACCAAGCGCCCCTGCTCCCGCTGGCGCATCAGCGTAAAGCTCACCCCAGAAATCAAGAAAACCAGGGCCGCGACCCGCCAGTCGTGGACGATGTATCCCCAAACCACGTTGGTCGTGCCTGCGCCGCGCCCGAGGCTGTAGCGTCCGGCCACCAGGGCCAGCAACGCCACCAGCTCCCAGGCCGGGGCCCCCGGCAGAAGCGATCGCGCCACCAGCACGGCCCCAATGCCTTTGGCTGCCTCCAGCACCACCGCCCCAATGCCAACCCAGCGCCCCCCGTGATAAAAAGCCGCAGACACGCTGAGGTTGCCGGTGCCAGCGGCGCGCAGCCGCCGTCCTGTGGCTAGCTGCACCCACCATCCGGTCAGGGGCAAAGCTCCCAAACAAAAGGCGATCGCGCTCATCACTACCAGCGCCCATCCAGTCCCAAGATTCAGCACCATGTTCCCGGCTCTAACCCTGCATCAAGGCCTATATCTCTGCCAGCTTAATACTCCAAAAGCGCGCGATCGCCTTTAGTCATTTTCTCTTCAGCAATCCTCACCGCTCCCTTGCGTCCAGGCTTCTCGCCGAGAACACGATTCTTCTAGAGCCCCATCAACGAAGTGTTAGCTGTCTTCAATCTCAAAACTTTTTGGATCAAAAACCTAAAAAATTGCATTGACGATCCTTTTCGGGATCCTCATTGATTTCTGCTGGCAAAAACAACTCAAGAATTTAAATAAAGCCAATTTTAGAGATGCTTGAGCTGAATCTGATGATTAAGTTCATCTCAAAATAAAATCAGCAAATTGATTTTGAGAAACAGGCTAAAATTCCTGCATTTTTACTATTTTGAAGATTGAAGTGTTTTGAAGGAAAAATTAAACTTGATTTTTTAAGGACAATCTTGCAATTGAAATTGAATTTTCTGATTAAAACAGTAGTTCAAATGCAAAATCTAAAAGCTGATCTCAATAATTTTCTAAATACCTAAAAATAAAAATATAAGCTCATGAGATACCTTTTTGAAATTTACGCTTGAAGCTTAAATAAAGCTGTTTGTGGAACTCGCGCTCTCAAACGTGGATCTAGAACAGTAGTTAGTTCAGAAAATTTGAGAACTATGCGCTACGAAATTCACGGCACCGTCATGCAAACCGTGGACATCTATCTACAGGCGGGAGAATCCGTCTACACCGAGTCCGGTGGGATGGCGTGGATGCGCGGTGACCTAGAAATGAAAACCAACACCAAAGGCGGCCTGATGGCCGGTTTGGGGCGCGCCTTGGCCGGTGAGTCGCTGTTTATGACCACCTATGTCTGCCGCAGCAGCGCTGGGATGGTGGTGTTTGCGCCGGAGGCCCCGGGCAAGATTATGGCGATCGACTTGGCAGCGGGACAGAGCCTGATTTGCCAAAAAGATGCCTTTATGTGCGCAGAGTCCAGCGTCAAGCTAGAGATGCACTTCCGGCGCAAGCTGGGGGCGGGTTTCTTTGGCGGTGAGGGCTTCATCCTGCAAAAGGTGACCGGGCCGGGGACTGTCTTTTTGGAGATTCCGGGCGAGGTGCGCGAATATGACCTGCGGCCCGGGGAGTCGATGCAGGTCGATCCGGGACACTTGGCGGTTTTCGAGCCGACGGTGAGCTACGACATCACGATGGTCAAAGGCCTGCGAAATATCTTCTTGAGCGGCGAAGGGCTGTTTTTGGCCAAGATGACCGGACCGGGCAAGATTTGGCTGCAAAGCTTGCCGCTGACCAACTTGGCAGCGAAGATCGCCCAGCACCTGCCGCCCCAGGGAGGCAGCAGCTAGAGGCCGAAAGGGCGATCGCGCTAAGGTGAAGAAAATCGCCTGACTTGAGGAGGGTGCGAGATGGTGTATATTGTTGGGTTGCCGTCGGGTCAGCAACTGACGCTAGAAAATCACGGCTACCAAACCCTCTTGACCCTCTCTCAGCAGCAGACGGGGCAGCAGCAGAGCCAGCGCAGTAGCTTCATGACCGGGGCGTGGACCGGGCTGCCCCAGGTTTTTCAGACGGTTCACGGGGCGATCGCCCGCTTCGAGACGGCCCAGGGCATCTTCCAGGTGCAGATCGTCGGGTCGGCTATGGCGGCGATCGCCCCCTCTCCGATCGCCGATGCCAAAGAGCTGCCTCTACAGGTGATTTCAGGACCTAATGCCTTGGGAATGCAGCCCATGCAGCCCATGCAGCCCATGCAGCCTTTCGCGCCGATGTCGATGTCCATGGGCAACCTGGAAATGCACCTCAGCCCCCCGCCGCCAGAACCCGATCGGCCCGCCGTCAATCAGCCGAACCCGGAGCGATCGCCTGTGGCGCAGCGCTTTTGTACCCAGTGTGGCGAGCCCGCCGAGAAGGGCGATCGCTTTTGCGGGGCCTGCGGCCATCCCCTGCGATCGCCCACCTAAAGCTTGGGTCAGCGGCTTTCCCGAAGCACTCACTCCCGAGAACGCTATGATGTGAGTAGAGAAGTTAAGTTGTGTAACATATCTTGGCTGCCGCTTTCCCCTCAAAGCAAAGTGCGACGATCCCAGCCGTCTGGCATGCCCTCACGCCAGTGTGGTCCGGTGACGAAGACGTAGTGCGACAGGGATTGCCCCATGAGCAACTCGCCCCTACTTGGCAGCTGCTGCTCTTGGGGGATGGCTCACCGACCCGGCACCTCCAGCTCCTCACCGGAGAACCGACGGAAGTAGACGTGATCGACATGTCCCCAGTGGGCATCGACACAGACCATGCGCCCGAACTGATCAAGATGGTGCCAGGGCCTCGCCTGCGGCGACAGGTCTGGCTGCGGACGGCCTCCGGCCAGCGCTTGGCCTATGCTGCCTCCTGGTGGGAAGCCAGTCACGTAGACGAGTACTTGCAAAACCGATCGCTACCGATCTGGGCCAGTCTGGCGCGGCTGCGGACCGAGCTGTATCGCGACGTCCAGGGTATTCACTACGGCCACTCGCCCGCCCTAGAGCAAGCTTTTGGACAATCAGGGCCATTTTGGGGCCGCCACTACCTGTTTTGGCACCATGGCCAGCCCCTAACGCTGATTTACGAGGTTTTCTCTCCCTATTTGGAGCGCTATCTTGGCCCCGCAAAACTGCCAAAAATGAAATAAGCCTGCAAGGCGCTGAGAGGCTCAGCTTGCAGGCAGGGAGCTAGGAGATCTGGAACAGAGCGCTTGACTCGGTAGTAGAAGCGATCAAGGCTCAATGTCCGAAAGGACTAATGAAGATAGCTTGCTTCTGCTTCTAATTGGCGAATCAGAGACTCATCGCCCCGGGCCCGAGCAACTTCGAGGCGGTGCTCTAGGCGTTTTTGGATGGCGGCGCGGTGAGCTTCGGCAGCTTGCATCACAGCAGCATGACGATTTTTGTTCATCTTGAACATTCTATTCGACCTATTTGTAGTAAAGGACTCACTACCTAAAAAGTAGCATTTTGCTTGAAAAGATTGAGGGACCTCTGGGGTAAAAATTTACCTGGGGGCTGGGTGGCTTTGGGGGTGAAGCAAAGGCCTCGCGGAAAGACGCGGGGCGATCGCCCGCGCGATCGGTGGCGCGCCCAGAGACCTGCGCTTGCAGCAGCTGAAGGGAACGAAAATGGGAGCGAAAGGGGCCGGAATGGAATCGCCGAGTCGACAAAATTATCGCGATTTGCCCCGCCATTCTCTGGTGGTGTGCGGGTCGCTGGTCCACAATCCGGCGAATCTGGGCAGCCTGTGCCGGATGGCAGAGGCGTTTCGCCTGGAGTCGTTGGTGCTCCCGGATTTGGCGGTGGCGGAGGACTGGGCGTTTCGCCATTTGGCGGTGTCGACCCATCGGTGGCAGCCCTTGGCGACCTGTCCCCGCGATCGCCTGGTGCCCTGGCTGGCCGAGCAGCAGCGGCGGGGCTACTGCGCGATCGCCCTGCATCTGTGCCCTGAGGCGGTGCCGCTGCCGCAGTTTGCCTTTCCGCGGCGATCGCTGCTGGTGCTGGGCCAGGAGCTCACGGGTGTGCCGGAGTCGGTGGCGGCGGCCTGCGATCGCGCGCTGGTGATTCCCCAGTGGGGGATGGTGGAGTCGCTGAATGTGAGCGTGGCGGCGGCGATCGCGGCCTATGCCTACACCCAGCAGCACCCCCTAGAGATGCCTTAAACCAGACTGGCAAAAACCTCTGTCTGCCTTCAGAGGGCATCGGGCGCGCCAGAAATCACGATAGAAATAAGGGGAAGAGAGAACTCGCTGCGGCAATGGCTATGACTGCGAACCGCATTCTGACGCTGCTAACGGATTTTGGCCTGACGGATGTCTATGTGGGGGTGATGAAGGGGGCGATCGCCGCCATCAACCGCGACATTCAGGTGATCGACCTGACCCACGACATCGCGCCCCAGGACGTCGCGGCCGCTCGCTTCAATCTAATGAACGCCTACAGCTACTTCCCGGCGGGGACGGTGCACGTCGCAGTGGTCGACCCAGGCGTCGGCAGCCAGCGGCGCGGCGTGGCGGTTGCCTTCGACGGGGGATGGCTCGTGGGGCCGGACAACGGCCTGCTGAGCGGGGTGCTGAGCCAGCGACCGGCGATCGCGGCGGTGGCGCTGACCAACCCAGACTACTGGCGATCGCCCGTGGCCAGCGCCACCTTTCACGGGCGAGACATTTTTGCGCCGGTGGGCGCGCATTTGGCCTCCGGGGTGCCCCTGAGCGCCCTGGGCTGCCCCGTTGACCCGGCGACTCTGAGCGCGCTGGCTCTGGCCCCCTATCACGTCACCGACACTGGCCTCGAGGGCTGCATCCAGCACATCGATCGCTTCGGCAACCTGATAACCAACATCCCCAATGACCAGGTCAAAGATCGCACGTGGGCGATCGCTCTAGGGCGGCTGCGAATTCCGGGGTGCACGACCTACAGCGATATCGAGCTCCAGCAGCCTCTGGCGCTGCCGGGGAGCCACGGCTGGGTCGAAGTTGCCGTCAATGGCGGCGACGCCCACTTTCAGCTGCGCCTCAACTGGGGCGATCGCATCCAAATTGTTTTGCAATGATGGGAGACGAATCATGGACCCAACAATGGCGTCACAACCCCCGCTGAAGGTCTACCAGGGCCAGTTTGGCGATTTTACGATTACCAAGGGCGATCGCCGGGGCGTGCAGATTTACCGAGGGGCGCTGCTGGTGGCGGCTCTCTGTTTTGCCGTGGGCAGCGGCCTGATCTTGGCCCGAGGGCCTGAGCCCTGGGTGCTCCAGAGCCTGACGATTTTGTATGGGGTGTTTTGTGGGGCGCTCGGCGTGAGTCTGTTCACCATTCATATCTATATGGTGGTTCTTCACCGGGCCTTGCAGGGGGCCTGGCTGGTGGGCTGTTTGGTCTCCGGGGCGATCGCCCTGCGCACCTCCGAGCCGCTGCTGCTCTACCTCTACGAGCAGCCCTTGACGCTGCTGGGGGTGGGTTTTGTTTTCGTTGCTCTGACCGGCATTTTCTTCAAAGAAGCCTTTTGCTTCGATCGCCTAGAAACCAAGCTACTCACGCCCCTGGTGCCGCTGCTGCTCTTGGGCCATCTGGTGGGCATTTTGCCGGTGGCCCTGGAGCAGGGCCTGCTGGCGGTTTGGGCGCTGCTGTTTCTGGTGTTTGCCCTGCGCAAGACGGTGCAGGAGATTCCCGCCGACATTGGCGACAAGTCGGTGTTTGACCACCTCAAGGCTCAGAGGGCCATTCCGGGCAGCTAGCGCCTGGGGCCTGCGGGCCGGGTCAGGGGCGATCGCCCCCCAGGTTTTGGTATTGCCCAATACAGTTCATTTTTCGGCTATCTTGCTACTACTGATACAAGCGCACACGAGCAAGCGCCGGTCCGACCAAAGTTTGGAGCTGTTGACCAACAGATTGCCCTTTCCGAGAACATTTTTGGAAAAGCCAATCTTTTTCTCGAAACAGTGCCTCAGGAATCGAAAAACTAAACGCTTCTAGGGTTCCGACAGGGCGTCAGCGCGCTCTGTGGCTGGTCCGAGAGAAGCAGGTCGGTTTTGGCTTCGTCTTCGCGAATCTAGAGGCCGACTACACGGCGGGAAAAAAGCCCGGGAGGAGTTGTGACCCAGGAATGGTTGCAGCTTGCCCGGGCTTTGGTATTTGCGATCGCCTTTTTTCTGCGCCTTGTCCCATTCACCGTATGTCTGGAAACCATGACAGAAGATAATCGCTCCTCCTCGGCTGGCGTTGACCCCGCAGCCACCGAAGCCCAGCAAGCCCTCCAGCGAGAAAACGCGCTTCCCTTCACCGGCTGGCAGCAAGAAGTGTCTCGCGGCCTCGAATTTGGCCTAGAAGCGGCCGACTCCATTCGCGATCGCAGCATCCCGACATTTTCTCGGGGCGAGCTGCCCCACTACGCCGGCATCAACACCTTCCTAAAAGCGCCCTACCTGGAGGACGTGCGCAAGGTCGGCGAGTATGACGTGGCCATCGTGGGCGTGCCCCACGACTCCGGGACCACCTACCGGCCCGGCACCCGCTTTGGTCCCCAGGGCATTCGCCGCATCTCCGCCCTCTACACGCCCTACAACTTCGAGCTGGGGGTGGACCTGCGCGAGCAGATAACTCTGTGCGACGTGGGGGACATCTTCACCATTCCCGCCAACAACGAAAAGTCTTTTGACCAGATTTCTAAAGGGATTGCCCATATTTTCCACTCCGGCGCCTTCCCAATTATTCTCGGCGGCGACCACTCCATCGGCTATCCCACAGTGCGGGGCGTGTGTCGGCACCTCGGCGACAAGAAAGTGGGCATCATTCACTTCGATCGCCACGTCGACACCCAAGAAACCGACCTCGACGAGCGGATGCACACCTGTCCGTGGTTTCACGCCACCAACATCAAAAACGCGCCGCCCCACAACCTGGTGCAGCTGGGAATCGGGGGCTGGCAGGTGCCCCGGCAGGGGGTCAAGGTCTGCCGAGAGCGGGCGACCAATATCCTGACGGTCACCGACATTATGGACATCGGTCTGGATGCGGCGGTGGACTTTGCCCTTGAGCGGGCTCTGGACGGCACCGACTGCGTTTACATCAGCTTCGACATTGACTGCATCGATGCGGGCTTTGTGCCGGGGACGGGCTGGCCCGAGCCCGGCGGCCTGCTCCCTCGCGAGGCTCTCTATCTGCTCAGCCGCATTGTCCGCAAAGCGCCCGTGTGCGGCCTGGAGGTGGTCGAGGTGTCGCCGCCCTACGACGTGAGCGACATTACCTCGCTCATGGCGACCCGCGTCATCTGCGACACCCTCGCCAACTTGGTGGTGTCGGGGCAGCTCCCTCGCAAGGAAAAGCCCGCCTACATTCACCCCGAGGCGCAGCCGGAACTGTTGACTGAGGAGTGGACCTAGACTGTGCACGAAACCGACATGACCAAGGCGCTGCTGATGACCCTCCACGACTGGTGGGAGTCCCAGCCCGATCGCCCCAAGATTGACAAGGTGCATTTGGTGGTGGGCCAGTTTACCTGCGTGGAGCCTGCGAGTCTCCAGTTCGCCTTCGAGGTGCAGACGCGGGGAACGTTTTTGGCCGGGTCTGAACTGGTGATTCGCGAAACGCCCCTCATCGCCTTCTGCCACACCTGTCAGAGCGAATACGCGCCCCAAATTGGCTTGCAGTATGCTTGCCCCACCTGCCAAAGCCCGATGGATGACATTCGCTCTGGGCGCGAGCTCAAGATCGATCGCATTGAGTACCAGCTTGAACCGGAGGAGGCCGCTAGTCATGCATCAAACCTTTGACGCTGCTCTTGAGATGAATTTGCTCCACGCCAACCAGGCGGGGGCCGATCACAATCGCGCTCATTTCGATGGCTGGGGCATCACCTGCTTGAACCTAATGAGCAGTCCCGGCGCGGGCAAAACGGCTCTGCTGGAGCGGACGCTGGCGGCGCTCCAGGGGGAGATGGCGATCGCCGTCATCGAGGGAGACATGACCACCGAGCTAGACGCCGAGCGACTGCGCCGCTACGGCGTACCGGTGATCGCCATCAACACCGGCCGCTCCTGCCACCTGGACGCCAAAATGGTCGCGGGCGGTCTGCATCAGCTCGAGCACGCCCACGATCCGCGCCAGTTTGACCTCGTGCTGGTGGAAAATGTCGGCAACCTCGTGTGTCCGGCGGAATTCGAGGTGGGAGAGCACGCCAAGGTGGCGCTGCTGAGCGTCACGGAGGGGGAAGACAAGCCCCTGAAGTACCCGGTGATGTTCCAGGAGGCGGACTGCCTGCTGATCACCAAGATGGACCTGGCGCCCCACCTGGAGGTTGACCTGGATTTACTCATCGGCAACGTGCGCCAGATGAATCCCCACGTGACCATCGTGCCGGTGTCGGCGAAGACGGGGGAAGGCCTAGAAGCTTGGCTGGAGTGGGTGCGTGCTGAGGTGGCTCGTCCCAAAGCGGCGGCTGAGGCGCCTGCGGGTTTGGGTGCTCGCTAAGCTGCGCAGCAAATCGGAAAAACCAAAAACCCAAAAGCCTCGGGCTACCCCGAGGCTTTTGGGTTTGGTCAAGCAATGGCTGAGCAGAAATCCTCTAGCCTTCGAACTGGGAGCCCTGATCTTCGGGCTGCTTCGGCAAGAATCGGGCCTCAGAAATCTCAATCATACGATCGACGGACGTTTCTTCGAGAAACTTTCGCGCGGCTTGGGCGTATTCAAGGTGGGGGCACTTGTCCCCCAAAATGCAGCCATTCACGCAGGTTTCAGCACAGTTATTCACGCTTCTGCTCTCCCAGGATCTGTTTCCCTCGCAAGGGATGGACACAATTTCATCCCGATCATTTTAGCGACTGGAGCGGAGCGCGATAGCGACGGGATGGAGAGAGGCGATCGCCCCTGTAGGAGACTCGATCGCCCAGAACCAGCGTGAAACCGGGCCTCTTAGGCGATCGCAAAATCCCGCTCGTGCAGCACGACTTCCCCATGATCGGGGACCCAGGCCAGCCAGTGCTCGTCGTTTTGCTGGCACAGCAGCAGCGCCTCGTCGAAGCTGTAGGGATTGGGCCGTTGGTACAGCTTCACCCAGGTAGACGGTTGCGGCAGCTGAGCGGTGCGGCCTAGGGGCTTGTTGAGCCAGCAGAAGGGACCGACCGTTGTGGTTGCAGTTTCAAGCGTCGTGAGTGCCATGGATGACTTTGCCTCTGAACAGTTCTAACGTGAGCGATCGCTCAGGGAAATGAGCGTGGACGAGATTCGGAACCCCAGCCCAGTCAGCGATAGCGCTGCTGACCTGGCACCTGAGCTGACATCTGAATGAAGAGGGGACAGCTCTTTTTAAAGGTGCAAAAAATTTCTGTATCAAGAAATACAGTTTTTCTTTATTCTAAACAAGCAGTTGTCTCAAAACTTGATAGATCCCAAATTTCCCTCTGAAGGTAGGGAAGCCTGAGGGGTCAAAAACCGGCGATCGCGTCCTTGAGGAGGATATTCGGGGTCAGTGTTAAGATTGATTGCGAATATCGACGTATCGCAACATCTTACGGAGGCCATTGTCATGGCATTGACCACTGGAACCCCCGCGCCGAGCTTCACTGTCAAAGACACCAACGGCAACACCGTTTCGCTCTCTGACTTCCAAGGCAAAACCGTGGTGCTGTACTTCTATCCCAAAGACGATACCCCTGGCTGCACCAAAGAAGCTTGCAGCTTCCGCGACTCCTACACGGCTTATCAAGGCAAGGACATCGTGGTCCTAGGCGTCAGCATGGATGATGAGGCGTCCCACCAGCGCTTTACCGAGAAATTCAGCCTGCCCTTCCCGCTGCTGGCGGACGTCAAGGGCGAACTGACCAAGGCCTACGACGTGGATGGCGGCAGCTACTCCAAGCGCGTAACCTACGTCATCGACGGCAACGGCACCATCAGCCACGTCTACGACTCCGTCAAGACCGACACCCACGCCAGCGACATCTTGGCTGATCTGGGCGTCTAGGTCCGGATTCGCTCAAGGAGCTCATAAAACGGGAGCCAGTTGTCCTCAGTGGCAATGGGCTCCCACACCGCTTCAATTGCAGGCCGCACAGGCACTGTTGCCGGATTGGCCTGCTGAAGCTGGTCCTTTACGCTGTCCATCGCTTCGAGGGGCAGCGTTTCTAGTGCTTGCTGGTAAAGCTCCTGCCATTGCTCGAGGCAGTGCTGCTGGGCGTCGTTGAGCGGGTCCTGGAAGCGGGGCCAGGGGCGATCGCCTGCTCGCCAGGCCGGAGTAAAGGAAGCCGCTAGCCCGCCAAAAAATCCGTGATAGCTGGCCTGGGTCTCCTGCAAAAGCTGGAGCGTTGCCTCAACCAGTTGGGGGGCGATCGCTCCCAGCGCCGCCGGTTTCTCAAAGCCCAGCTTTCGCAGCATCAGGCGCTCGTAGGTTCTCTGGAAATGGTCGAAATATTGCGCGAGGCCTGCCTCCAGATCAGCCGTGGGCAAGACCAAGCCCAGGGGCGCTTGCAGCATTTCCAGATTCCAGCGGCAGGCCAAGGGCTGCTGGCCGTAGCAGTAGCGCCCAAAGTAGTCGAAGTAGGCGGCCGTGAATCGCAGATTGTAGCTGGGAATAAAGGCGTAGGGGCCGTAGTCGAAGCTCTCCCCGGTGATGGTCATGTTGTCGGTGTTGAGGACCGCGTGACAAAAGCCCGCCGCCATCCACTGAGCCGCCAATTCTGCCACCCGCTCCACCAGTTCGCCATAAAAGCGCGCTCCCCCGTCGGCGTCGCCCTGGAGATGGGGGTAGTAGTGCTCGATGACGTGGTCCAGCAGCGTCTGAATCAGGTCTTTGCGCTGGAAGTGGTGTAGCCGCTCGAAGG